>CANGKZ010000005.1 GCA_947454705.1 Verrucomicrobiota bacterium | reverse complement strand
TCCTCAAGGCTCACTACCAGCAACTCTTGGCACGCGGCAAAAAACCCCTCGTCGCTCTCACAGCCTGCCTTCGCAAGCTTCTCATTCTCCTCAACCGCCTCCTCAAAAATCCCAACTTCCACCTTGTTGGCTAACACCATTGCTCCAAATGGCCCATCTCCCATCTCCGCTCTCCGCTCTCCGCCCTCCCAATTTTTAATTACCCATTCCTCATTCTTAATTGATCCCCGCCCCCCCGGGCCTCACCCCAACCCCCACCCCGGCTGGGTCGGCGCGCTGTAATCATCCGGTGCCACGCCCGCCTTCTGCTTCCGCTCGGCCAGCACGCCGATCATTGCCGCGTTGTCCGTACACAACGTCCGATCGGCCAGACGCAGCCGCAGCCCCCAGCGCTTGCATCGACGCTCTAGCTCCGCGCGGAGCCCACGATTGCAGGTCACTCCGCCGCTCGCCGTCACGCATCCCACCCCGAGATGCTTCGCCGCACGCACCGCCTTGGCTGACAGCACTTCCACAATCGCCGCCTGCACACTCGCGCAAAGATTCCGGATCGCCAGCGGATCGTCCGCCAGCCCCGGATGCTTCTCCAAAAAGTAGCGCACGCTCGTCTTGAGCCCGCTGAAGCTGAAGTCCCATCCCGGATCGGTGAGCATCGGACGCGGGAAAACATATGCCGTCGGATCCCCCTCCCCCGCGAGCCGGTCCAGCACCGGTCCACCCGGATACGGCAGCTGCAGCAGCTTGGACACCTTGTCGAAACACTCCCCCGCCGCATCGTCCAGCGTGCCCCCGAGCACCGCATGATCGAGCTCACCCCGGACATGCACCAACAGCGTGTGTCCGCCGCTGACGATCAGCGACACATGGGGCTCGAACTCCTGAAATTGCGCCGACAGCGGCTCCCCCCAGATCCACGGCGAATACAAATGCGCCTCGTGGTGATGAATCCCGTAGAGCGGGCGATCCAACGCGTAGGCCAGTCCTGCGGCACTGGTGAAGCCCGCCAACAAGGCCGCCGGAAGCCCGGGCCCGCGCGTGGCCGCGATCGCTGAAAGCGCCTCGGGTCGCACTCCGGCCGATTCCATCGCCGCGCGTGCCACCGGGATCAGATTCCGCAAATGCTCCCGCGTGGCGAGCTCCGGCACCACCCCGCCGTACTCGGCGTGCAATCGAATTTGGGACGACACCCGGTTCGCCAGCACACGCCCGTCATGAACCAGCGCCACGCTGGTTTCATCACAGGAACTTTCGATGGCGAGAATCACGGGGAAAAGCGTGCCAGAACCAGGCGCCGAAAAGGACCCATTTCAATTCGGCCGACGTGCTCGCGTCGACCCACCGTTTTCGGGCCCCATCTGAACGACACCACCGGACTTCAGCGCAACACGGGGCGTGTCGCCTTCTCGCCCTTGTCGGCGGGACGCTGGCCAAACAGGCGGATGCCCTTCAACAAATCCTGGGCCCGCTCCAGCTGCGGATCGCGCTCATCCCGCACCAACTCGCGCAACCGCTCCCGCTTCTCGGGTTCGTAGTTGCGCAACACGTCGGTGAGATTCGCCGTCCCGCCCGGAAGCCGGCGCAATTGGATCGCCGTCTCCTCTTCTTCGGAAATCGGAACTGTCACGTCCGGCGTCACCCCGTGCTCGTGAATCACCTTGTGACTCGGCGTGTAGTACTTCGCCGTGGTCAACCGCAACGCGCTGCCATCGGGCATCGGAAGAATGCTCTGCACCGATCCCTTGCCGAAGGTGGTCTCGCCCACCAGCACCGCGCGGCCCAGATCCTGGAAGCATCCCGACACAATCTCCGAGGCGCTCGCGCTGCCGCCATTCACCAGAAGCACGATCGGAAGGGTCAGGCGCTTCTTGCCGAATCCCGCGGATTTGCGCTGCACATCGGCCGACGCATTGCGGCCCTCGGTGGAAACGATCGGCTCGCCCTTTTTCAGAAATTTCTCGCAGATCGCCACTGCCTGATCCAGCAGCCCGCCCGGGTTGCCCCGCAGGTCCAGCACCAGGCCGGTCATGTTCTGCCCCTCGAGCTTCACCAGCGCCTCCTCCAATTCATCGGCCGACTTCTCGCCGAACTGGGTGAGGCGGACGTATCCAATTTGATTTGGTCCGATGGGAAATTCCCGGCGATTGTTGATGTCCTTGACCGTGTAAACACGGATGTCGGCACGGGCCAGAACGATCTCCTTCGACTCGGTCCACGAGGGACGCGACACGGTCAGCGTCACCTTCGATCCCGGTTCCCCGCGCAGGCGCTGCACGGCGTCATTCATGTTGAACTTCTCCGTGGACTGCCCGTCGATCTTCTCCAGGTGATCGCCGGCCATCAGCCCGGCTTCAAAGGCGGGCGTGTCCTCGATCGGCGCAATCACCGTCAGCAACCCATCGCGCAATCCCACCTGCAATCCCACGCCGCTGAACGTGCCCTCGGTGTCCTCCTTGAGCTCGTTGTACTTCACCGGCTCCATGTACTCGCTGTGGGGATCCAGCGTGCCCAGCATGCCCTTGAGCGCGCCCTGGACGAGCTCCTTGTAGGTGAGCTTGTCGCCATCCACGTAGTCCTTGCGGACCTTTTGGAGCACGCGGGCGAAGAGCTCCAGCTGAGGGTAGGCATCGTCCTTCTCCCCGGCGGATGACAGACGCTCCACCTGCGCGCCCGTGAGCACGTAGGCGGCGAGCGAAACGACGAAGACAGCGTAAAAAAGGCGCTTTTTCATGCGGGGCCGCGACGGCGACCGGGCCACGTTAGGCCCCGGAAGTCACGCAGGCAACCGCCGCCGTGGAAAAGTGTCGAACGCGCAACGCCCCGCCCCGCGACACAGGCTAAACCTGCTTCGTCATCTTGCTTCCGAGCTTCAGCAACGCCTCGGCGTCGGCATCCGACTTCGCCTCGGCATAGATGCGCAGGATCGGCTCCGTGCCCGACCCGCGAAGCATCAGCCAGGAACCGTCCTTGGAGATGAACTTCACGCCATCGAACGCCTTCACCTCGGCCAGCGGCGACTTCAACAGCTTCGCCGGCGGGTTCAGCTTGCAGTACTGCATCAGCGCCGCGCGCTTCTCCAACGGGAAGTGCACATCGATGCGCGCATAACGGTGCGGACCGAACTCGCGTTCCAGATCCGCCAGGAGCGTCTTCAACGGCTTCTTTTCCCGCGCCAACATCTCCAGGAGCATCAAGCCGGCGAGAATGCCGTCGCGCTCCGGAATGTGGCCGGGGAACCCGATGCCACCGCTCTCCTCGAATCCGAGCAGCACCTCGCCGCGGATCATTTCGGCCGCGATGTACTTGAAGCCCACGCCGGTCTCGATCAGCTCCAGACCAAACTTGGCACAAATGCGATCCACCATCGTGGTCGTGGTCAACGCCTTGATCACTCGGCCGGTCTGCTGACGGTTCACCACGAAATGCCGCAGGAGCAGGCAGATGATCTGATGCGTGGTCAGCAGATCCCCGTTGCCCATCATGCCGCCCACGCGGTCGGCATCGCCGTCCGTTACCAGGCAGAGATCGTGCGGATGCTTCGCCAGGTAGGCGGCCGACTTGACGTAATTCTTGGCGATCGGCTCTGGATTGATCCCGCCGAAATTGGGATTGTGCTCCGCGTTGAGCGTCGTCACCTGGCAGGTCGTACCGGCCAGCAATTCATCGAAGCAGCCGGCACCGACGCCGTACAACGCCTCGTGCGCGAACTTCAACTTCGACGCCGCAATGCGGTCGAACTCGACCAGCTTCTTGCACGCCGCGTAATGGGCCGCGCGGAGATCCTTCACCACGATCGACTTGGTCGAAACTCCGTGTTCGAACGTCACGTGCTTCAACGGGGTGGAATCGAGCAGCGCCTCGACCCCCTGGCAGATCACCGGATCGGCCGAGCCGCCGAACCAGGCCTTGAGTTTGAATCCGTTGAAGGCGGGCGGATTGTGGCTGGCGGTGATCATCACGCCGCCGATCGCCTTGAGCTGCTTCACCGCGTAGGACACGGCGGGCGTGGGAACGGGGGCGTCGGAAAGCGTGACCTTGAATCCATTGCCGGCGAGCACCTCGGCGACGCGGCGGGCGAACTGATCGGACAGGAATCGGCGGTCGTACCCCACCACGGCATGCGCGACCGTTCCCTTCACGGGATGCTGCTTCCAGTAGTCCGCAGTGGCCTGGGCCACCCGGGCCACGTTGGCGAAGGTGAAATCCTCCGCGATGATCGCGCGCCAGCCGTCCGTTCCGAATTTGATTTGCGACATAAGGTCTCTTGCGTCTTCCGAACTGTGTCCGCGTATCCAATCACAAAGGCGGTCTGCGGGGCAACCGGCACGACGAGGCAGGCGGGCCTCCCCTGCCCGCGGGCGTGGATTCCTGAGGAAAACGACTTGCCGAGGCTCCCTTGCTTCCGTATTTATGCGCCCCCTTGAGACGGCCTGCCAGCGTAGCTCAGCGGTAGAGCAGGGGACTCATAAGCCCTTGGTCGGAGGTTCGATTCCTCCCGCTGGCACCACTCAAGCCTCCCTCGTCTTCCCTTCCCGGCCAAAAACGAACTCGGCCGTGAACTGAGGACCAAAACTCATTCTTCGGCACCAAGAGGCCATTCGTTCAACCCTGCCCGAGCCTCACGGCAGTTTGGGTGGATTCGATCCAGAAACTCAAACAATCGAAGGACATTCTGAACGCCCTTCCGGGTCACTCGAATCGAACGCTCTCCTAGCTGAGTCGTTTCCGTCTCCAAAAGCCGGGCTGGTCTTGCGGGTCTTGAAAACAGCCAAGGTCGCCGGACGAAAGCGGAAGCACGGGTTCGTCGCGGCAGTGTCGACCCTCGACATCGGCCTTCGAGAACCGGATTATTCCCTCTTCCGCGTCAACCCGCCTCCGATCCGAAACCGAGGCGGAAACACTTTTCGAGGCTCATGACCATTCTGGTGGCAGAGGACGATCGGGCGAGTGCAACCGTCATCGCAGTGACCCTACGTCGTTGCGCGCACGCAGTGACAGTGGTTCGCGATGGACGTGAGGCGCTGGACGCTTTGAGTAAGGCACCGGTCGATGCGGTCGTGACGGATTGGATGATGCCCGAGCTGGATGGCATCGAGCTGGTCCGCACCATCCGTCGCCTTCCCAAGCCCCATCCGGTCCTGTTGGTCCTTACCTCCCTCCGCTCGGAGGAGGCCCGCCTGCACGCTCTCCAATCGGGCGCCGACGAGTTTCTTTGCAAACCGCTGCGTCCGGTGGAGCTCCTGGAACGGCTAAACAGCGGACTTGCCCGTCGGAAGGCCACCATGGCGGTGCCGACACCCGCGGCGGTACCCGTCTCCGCCGCCCCGCAGCCTCCGGTCAGTGCTGAACCGGCAGCTCCGGTTCGATTGAGTGCCGCCCCGGCGCCCGAGCGTCCCGTCTGGGCGCGTGAGGGAACTCCGCCGGGAGCAATGGCCCCGTTTTCGGTGGTCGGCATTGCGGCGAGCACCGGCGGTCCGCCGGCCCTCAAGGCATTCGTGGAGGCGCGTGCCCTGTCGCGTCGTTCGGCCTATTTGATCGTCCTGCATGGTCCAGATTGGGTGCAGCGCCACATGGTGGGTTCCCTGGCAAAGGTGACCGATCTGCCGGTGTCGATCGCGGTGCACGGCGAGACGATTGAACCCGGAAAGGTGTACCTGTCCCCCGGCGATCGCCATCTGTGCGTGGCGGAAGGCGGGCGCAAAATCGAGATCCGGAATTCGCCGGAGATCAACTACGTCCGCCCGTCCGCCGCCCCGTTGTTCCAGACGATGGCGCAGGGATTCGGGGCGAGCTCCGTCGGGGTCGTGCTTACGGGATTGGGGGTCGATGGGGCCCGGGGCGCGCAGGCGATCGTGGCACGGGGTGGCAGGGTATTTGCCCAGGATCCGGCAACCGCGGTGGCGGAATCGATGCCACGCGCCGCCATCTCCCTGTTGGGACCGCAATGCGAGGTGGACTCGATTCCCAACCTCGCACACTCGGTGGCCCGTGTGGTGGAGAGCCGCGTGGCCAGCGGGGCTGTTCAGGCCTGACTGCCGTCCGAGGTGTTGGCCCCGGTCGGATTCAGATGCGAACGGATGAGCCGGAGCAAGGCCTCGGTTTGGACCGGTTTGCTGACAAATCCGTCCATTCCGGCGCGCGCACATGCGTCTCGATCGAGCTGCATGGCGCTGGCTGAAACTCCCAAGATCGGGATCTGCGGCGTGCCCGTTTCGCCGGCCCGGATGCGCCGCGTGGCTTCCAGTCCGTCCATGCGGGGAAGCTGGCAGTCCATGAGCACCAGATCGAACGGCCCCTCGCTCAGGGCGCCGAGGGCCGCCACGCCATCGGGTACCGTGACCACGGCATAGCCCGCCTTGCGCAACAGCGTGGCCAGGAGTTGTTGGTTCACCGGATGATCTTCGACCACCAGGATCTTCCCCTGCGACTCCCGGGGCAGCGGGTCGGGAGGCGGCACCGCCGCGGGGGTGATGCCGGATTCCATCCTGGGTGATGCGGCGACCGTGCTCAACCGCTGGAGAGCGGCAACCAGCTCCCGGAAGGAAAGTGGTTTCCGCAGCACCGTCGTGGACGGGAACTCGCGCAGCTGGTTGCCCAAATGGAGACTGAGCCCGTCCAGAAGCAGCAGGGTGCGTGGGGGTTGCCTCCCGGCGCGGTTGACGAGTTCCGGAAGCAGGGTGGGCAGGGATTTGGCGAGAGGTGGGACATCGAGCAGCACAATCGTGTTCGGGTCCAGGGCCGCGGCCGTGGCACCGAGGTGCTGCGGAGAAATCACGCGAACGCGCGTCGGCTGATACTCGCTCAGATGATCGATCAGATGCTGCGCGAGCTCGGGGTTTCCTGAAGACACCACATAGGACGCCTCCGGGATTCCGCCGGGTTTCTGTGAACTCTCGGCGCTCGCGTGAACATTGAAGCGGGCCGTGAACCGGAAGTCGCTGCCCTTTCCTTTGCGACTTCGCACCTCAATGCTGCCGCTCATGCATTCGATCAGCTTCTTGCTGATGGTAAGCCCGAGCCCGGTCCCTCCATATCGCCGCGTGGAGGAGGAATCCGCCTGATAAAAGGGCTGGAACAGCGAACGAACCACGTCGTCCGACATTCCGATTCCGGTGTCGGAGACCAGGAACCGCAGCACGATGTCGGCCGTCGTCAATTCCTCGATCTCCACCCGCACGGTGACCGACCCCGCCTGGGTAAACTTGATCGCGTTTCCGACGAGATTCAGCAGGACCTGGCGCAGGCGTCCGCTGTCGCCTCGGAGCTCCATGGGGACGTCAGGCTCCAGCAACACGGACAGGTGCACGCCCTTAAAGGCGGCCTTTTCCACGAGCAGATCGTGGACACCGCGCAGGCATTCCAGGAGATCGAACGGGGCGCATTCCAGCTGGAGTTTTCCCGCCTCCATTTTGGAGAAATCGAGAATGTCATCCACCACGCACAGAAGCGCCTCGGCGCTGCTGCTGGCTGTGCGGATGAACTCCGCCTGCTCCTCGTCCAGGGGCGTGTCGGCCATCAAATTGAGCATGCCAATGACCCCGTTCATCGGGGTGCGGATCTCGTGGCTCATGTTGGCGACAAACATGGATTTGGCACGGGCGGCGGCCTCGGAAGCCTCTCTGGCACGCTGCAGAGCCTCCGCATGGGACTTTCGATCGGTCACGTCGATCGCCATGCCGAGGCGGATCAACTGGCCTTCGCTGCCGGTGACTGTGGATTCCACCACCTGATACCACAATATCGCGCCCTGACTTGAGGTGATTCTTACATCATGAATCCGGGTCTCGGCGCCGGGAGTGAGTGGCTCGCCGGTATCCCGGAACAGTTCAGCGAACATGGGGAAGTTGCCGGCGAGGTTTGTCACGCGGGTTCCGATGACGTTGCGTCCCCCCAAACCCAGGCACTCGGCAAGCGCGGTATTGACCACCTGGATCTCACCGTCGTTGTTCCGCACATACAGCGGAATTGGCAGGAGATCGAGGACGCACGAGATGTAATTCCGGTGCGATTGCAGTTCGCGGGTTCGAGCCTCGACCATCTTCGACAGGTCCCGTTCCCGGTCCTTCAATGCCAGCGCCGTGTTCTGTTGCTCGACCAGCCGCATCCGCAATTGTCGGCGGTTCTTCAACGTCAGACCGAGCAGGGCCAGCATTACCGCGAGAATCCCGCCGGCTCCCTTGAGCAAAAGCATCCAACGGTCCCGCTCCTTCGGCGGCGGCGGAGCGACCAGGACCACCTCGTCCGGGGAGGCAATGAGCAGATGGGCACCCCGGATGCGGAAGCTACCGTCGTGTTCGACCCGCAGCACCCCGGTCATATCCACCAGCGATCCGGGCGGAAACCGCCTGGGAAGGGACTCTATATCCGTCGAGCCCAGTTCCCCGGCGAATTCATGGGGCAGCTCGGAGAGCAGGATCAGAATCCCTTTGGGTAGGCGGAGATAATTGTCCACGTGTGCGCGGATGCGGACACGGCGCCCGTCGTGATCAAGCGGGCTTCCGGATGCAAAATTCCCCAGCACCTCGGCCACCTGCGCGATCGGCTGCGGGGGTGGCAGAGTGCCAAGGCCCGCATGCCGGAGAACCACATCCTCCAGCGTAGTCGTGGATCGCTTCAGCACTGGAAACCCCACCGCATCGACTTTCTCCCCCACGCGATATTCCTTTCGCACCGGAATCTCCACCCAGCAGGAACCGGTTTCATCTTCGACAAAGAGTCCCTCCCCTTCACGAACGGCGGTGACCGTTCCGGAAATATGAATCAGATCCGACCGGCTATTGGGGGAAAATCGCCCGATGTCGTTGATGGCAATCGGCGGAAGGGAGAACTCCGTGGTCGAGGGCTGCTCCAGCAAGCGCACCTGACCGCTGGTGGTGTAGAGAAAGCCGCCTGTCCACAGCTGTCGCCGCAGGTTGAACGCACAGCTGTAGGTGCCCTCCACCCGGATGACGCTGCCCCGGGTGAGGCGACCGGCAGGACCGTCAATACCGGTGCAGCTGACATCGATTCGGAATCCGTCCACATCGACGCTGGCGAGGACTGCATCGTCGGCGGGCTGGCGATCGACCGTCCGCACGACACCGGTCAATGCCAGTCGCGCGCAATCCACCTGCGCATGCCGCAATTCCCGACCGGACACCGGGGTCGCCGGGGGAAGCGGTCCGGTGCCTAGAATGGTCAGGCGGGGCGGCCGAACCCCGGGGCCATTGGTGCCCTTGATGAAGGGGGAGAAGTCGCCCGGATCGGTCACGCCATCCACCTGCACCCGCGCGCCAATCGGATACTTGGAAAGCGCATCGCAGGGCAGATAGCAGCTGCCCGTCGCGTCATGAAGAAACCGGATGGCCCCGTTGCCCGAGATGATGGCCACCACGGAAACCGGGTGCGCCTTGGAAGCTTCCTTCACGGAGAGCGCCCGCACCTGGGCCAGATTGGTCAGGGTGGAGCGATTGCCCTCAGCCAGCAGACTCGCCGGAATCCAAGCCAGCAGACAGGCAAGTCGAAGAATCCGGTAAGCGATTTGGCAATGGCGCTCTGGGAATACGGGCATGGAATAATCCGGACAGGGTTGCGGAAGCCCCGCTCCAACACAATTGCCGGGATCCGGAGGCACCCCGCCAAGTGTTCCCGGAGTTCTCCTCTTCGTCTCGGCGCGGCACCGTGGCCGGTTCCAGGATTCGGGATTCGCCCAATTCTTTCAGTCCCAGAGTCCCGATCGAAATGGACAGCACCCGCGACCAGGTCGCACGCACCCTATCCCTGCATCGACAGCTTCCCGGCAAAGTTTAGCAAAAGTACGGGGCGAAGCCGAACTGCAAGCATTCCGTGAGACCCATCCGGCTATCCACCATCCAATAACTCCATGTCGTTCCAACCGGAGCGACCCCTCAGTTTGGCAGTGAACGGATCGGCGAAAAACCGTCGAGTCGTGGAAAACTAAAACCCCGCGGAGCTGACGTTGGCGCGTTTGAACCTTCCGCGATTCCTCCCGCTGGCACCACTCAGGCCCCCCTCCCCCTCCCCGCGGAATCCAGCAAGCACTCCCGCGACCGGCCTCCAAAAATGCGGCTCGCTCGCTCTTTTCCATCGCCCCGGCCGCGTTCAGCACCTCCCCGCATCAGGCTCGATGTGCCGCTGAACAACTCCGGTCTTTCCCGCTGGAACTCGGCCTCCGCCTTCCGGCAACACCCTAAGCGTGGCCCCGTAGAAACCCACCCCTCCGGGCTCACGCGGAACCGCCGAAACGTACCAAACATGGGCTTTGCCGGGCGTTCGATTCTTCGGGTATAAACGAAATGCTTTCTGAAACGACACTTCAGCGCCAAAGCCCCAACAAGCCCGTTCAACTTCGACGCTGGCAGAAACCTGAATCCAAGTGCCGCTCCAGGATTATCCGACATCTAGAAACCACCCACCCACCACCACCTCCTCCATGACGAACACAAAGCCCCTACAGCGGAACTGCAGAACCGTTACCATCGCCATCGCGCTCCTGATTCCGGCGGTTTCGATCCTCGAAGCCAAACTCGCCGCCGAACTCCCGCCTCCCGACCGCTTCGCAAATCCAGTTCTAGCTTCCAAGGATGCCGTGATCGGCGCTGCAACAGAGGCCATCAAGCTTGGCGTCTCCATCGCACAAGATTACTCAATTCTTACCGCATCCGTTTGCGTCCAAGACTACTTGGAGGTGCACAAGACAATTTTCTATAATAATGGTGTCCCGGCCTCACAGGTCACAATAACGAAGCACCACTATTTAAACTCAGCAAACCCCACATCCGATATCTGGGAGAGCTATGTAACCACGGAAAATGAAAATGGCGCTACAACATCTCCCGTGGACACTAATCCGTTCTATCACGACATAGGCCGACTCAACTGGACTTGCGTAACCCGAGATGCCACTGGAAAACCCGTGATGGAAAAGTCTCTCGTCGTTACCCCAACAAAGCTCAAAATCAGAGTGGATGCCGCTAAGTACGCCCAATATAGACTAAAATATCCCACTTCCGTAATTGTGAAATTGGAAGCGGCCACCGATGTTTTCAATACCTCTTGTAGTCTTTTTTCCACCAACGGACTTTGGAGTTACACAACCCAAATAACACCGATGACCTTTTCAACAGTGAGTTTTATCGGCGCGGGTTCGTTTAATTCAACTTCTCAGGATCTTCTTCCAAGCATCACGATTGGTTATGTCAAATAGCACCTCTCCTGAACCAGGAAAACGGAAGATTTCACTTCGAGGGCTTGCGGTCCTTTTAATTCTCGGGATCGCAGCTCTAATAGTCCCCTCCCGCATCAGCCAGCAGTTGGGAAATGCTAGCTCGTCTCCGCAAACTACAAATTCAATTCTCCCGACGACTCCAGCTCGCGCCTCAACCGCGAAAGAACCATCGCGATTCACCAAGCAAGCAGTCCAGGTAACCGGGACCCAATCTGCCGCCACCCAGGCGGCAATTCGGGATGGTGAGATGCTCATCGAGCACCCGATTCCAGAGTTCTTGATGGTTTATCGAATCCTAACCAACAACGGGATCACCGCGGATGTTTCCAAAGCACAGCTGCGCCCGATCCTAAAGCAGCTCTTCACCGTGTCCGAATGCAACCGGATGCTCGCGACACATGCGGAGAGACTCTCAGCGCTGTTTGATGACGTCCGCCATGACCCCGAAAAGCCACTTGCCGAGAAGGCAATGACCATCGACAGCCTCTCCGCGAACTTCGAACCGTTCCGCCTCAAGATCACTAAACAGCGTGAAGAGCATCTTCAGGAATTGACCTCAATTCTGAATCAACTCGCCACCAGCGATCCAGAGGGCCTCCTTCGAAACGTCCTTCGAGCAGAACCCTTGAATCCCCCGCCCGACCCGACGGAATAGCTGGCCGCGAAATCTCTCGGACCTTGTGCCGAGTCACCTCAGGACGTCTCTCTGCGGTTGTTTACTCCCTGGAACGCAGCCCTCGCCTCCGCTGTACCAAACATGGGCTTTGCGCGGCGGGAGGCGCTTCGTTTAACAATGGGATGATTCAATTCGCTGCTGCCTATGACTGCTCCCGTCGACACCGGAACAACCAAGGTGCGAGGGCAGTCGTTGACGGTCGGCCTCTCCATTTGAGCATGAAACGTGAGAACTTCCCCCTTCGCTGTCGCATTTGCTTTTGCGGCCTGTTCCCAATCCTCGCGCTCCTTTTGATTTTGACGGTACGGTCCTCGGGGGAGCTGGCGGCGGCGACTGAAGTCAGCGGAGTGTACCGGTTTCTCGTTCCGGCGCAGGAGGCGACGCCCGGCGTGGGGCGGACCAACGAGTTTCGGGTGCAGTTGGATGGGTGCCAGTGGAAGGTTTTCCTTCGGGATCCTGACAATGTCGGCAATCCGAATGTGCTCGTGACCGATAAGGAGTTCGGCTGCGACGGGACCAATATCTTCCGGGTGGACCTCCTGAATCCCGTCGCCGTCAAAGCGGCCTGGGGCGACAAGTATTCCTCCGTCGCGGCTTCGCTCGCATCGGGCAAGGCCGCCGTGTATCCGGGCACCTACCCGAATTCGCGCGAGCAGGAGCTCCAACATCTTTGGTTCGCTTTCCTTTCGGGCTGCACCTTCCGGGATCCCAGCGGACCCGCCCGCAGCCTGTTTTCGGTGGAGCTCGATGAGTTCGAGACTCCGGCCCTGTTTCCCCAGTATTCCCTCAAACAGGATCACGACGGGCGCCCCGAGGAGCTCCGACTGACCAGCCCGGGAACCTACGGCGTGCGGGATCCCCAAGGGCGTCTGCAGGTCAAGAAACACAAGGCTCCGTTCAGCTCGGGATACACCTCGGGACTGGGGCGGTGGGTGTACGGGAAGAAGGGATCCAGTCCGTCGGAGTTCCGATTCCAGTGCTTTATCCCCGACACGTTGAATCCCAACTCGTCATCGAATCTGCTCACCGCGTTCGAGTTCACCTGCACGGTGACCAACGTCGCCGCCATTCCCGCGATTCTTCCCCTGCCGGAACTAACGGCGGGAATTTACGAAATGGAGGATCGGCGCTTCGGCGATCAGGGAATCGCGGCACTCGAATACCGGACCACGAATCAATGGCTGCAAAAGGATGATCGCTCCCTCCTGTTCCGAGTGCGGCACAGCGCCAAGAAGTCGCTCGAGCAGGAAGCTGCGCTTCGGGAGACGGGCAATCCCCTGCCCGAAGCCACCCGCCGGCGTCCGTTCCAGTGGGCCATCGCACTCATTTCGGTCGCCGCGCTGGGACTCTTCGCACTTCGGAAACGCCGATCCTAGGCGTCGGAGGAAACGGATTACCACCGGCCGGGCGGGGGCCGAGACGAATCGGCTGCTCGCTTCCGACGCCGTGCATCTCTCCTCGATGATGGATACGACTCGCAACGACCCTGAAGTGACGAAAACAGAGAAGGTCATGACATTGGTAGGGCTCGGCGCGACTTATGAGCAGTTCCGCCTGCGGATCACCGCCCGCCGCGACGAGCATTTGCACAAATTGTCCGCGATCGTGAACCAGCTGGGAGCCAAGGACCCGGAAGGACTCCTCCGAAGAATCCTCTGGGCGGAGCCCGTAGACCCTCCGCCAGCTCCGGCTGTTAAGGAATAGGCCTGCAAGCCTGGATCGCGGTGAAGTTAATGAGTTATTAGCCTAAACCAACGAATCGGGGAGGCTGAATCGAGTGGTACGGAGATCGTTTGTCGTCCGCCCACTTCTTTCTGCGGTTGGGTGACATCCACCCATCCCGACTGGGCATTCAGACTCGATGTAGATTGCAAACGCGCGGTCTCCAGCAGGCTGGACCACGAGACTTGCATCCCGGCGGATTGCTTCGCCCATTCAAGAGTCACAGGGGTATCGGTGATCAATCCAACCACCGAGGGCCCCACGGTCGCGGAGCGAATGACGGCATCGCGGTTGAAGGGAAGGCGACTCGATTCAAAGCCGAGATCCCGCCACCGATCGACGATCCCGTCGTTTCTCACGACAAAGACGGTATCAAAGCCTCCTCCCCAGATTGCCGAGGAGATCGTCGCCACGTTTGCACGGACAGCCGCCAGTCCGGGTATGTATTCCCCCGGCCCCGGGAGTTGCGACAGCCCCCATTCCCACCCTACCAATGAATCATCCAACAAAACCGCGTAGCAATAATACGCGGTCAAGGCGGTCGCCCGAATCTTCCCTTGGATTTCTGCCGGAATTTTCACGGTGGGATTTGCCTTACCGCCCCAGGCGAAGGCCACACCGTCGGTCCGCAACGCAATTGCGCGTCCGGGAACCACGGTCACCTGTTTCACGCCCGTCAACGCACCGGATGGAATGTTCCCTTCCCCGAATTCCTGATCCCCCCAAACGACGACTCTCCCGGAGCCTACGACCGCATAAGATGTGTCTCCCACCGCTGCAATGGATCGGACTCCCGTCCGGGCCTCAAGGGGCACATTGCATTGTCCCCTCCGGTTGTCGCCCCAGGCAACCACCGCGCCATTGTTTCCCAGAAGCAACGTGTGATTCGCCCCGGCAGCGATCCGAGCTGCACCGAGTTCGGCTCCCAGGGGAATCGATCGCTGCCCCAATTCGTTGGATCCACCCCACGCAAAAACTTGTCCGCTTTGGTTGAGAGCAACGCGATGAGTCAATCCGGACGCAAACTCGACGATATCATTTTGCGCCTCCACAGGCACGGGCTCGAATTGGGTCGCCGTGTGGTCACAAACCAGAAGGGAACTACGTCCCGCGCGCACCTTCAGAACGGCAGGTATGAAATGGGAGGCGGTGCCCAATTGATTCGACGCGATCACCGTGTAATCCCCCGACTCCATGGCCGAAAGATTTGGAAGATTGAGGCTCGCTGCGGTTGCGCCAGCGATCGGAATCCCATTCCGAAACCATTGATATCGGAGAGGGTACCCACGGTATTGCGCTTTAAGTTCAGTCGCGCTGCCGGCGATCAAATCCTGGGAGACTGGGCCCGCCACGACCGTTGGGGGTGTCGGCTCGACCAGGGCAAGGGTCCGGAATTGGCCTGGAGTAATGGAACGAATGGAACTGCCAAGCGCGCTCGGGATCTGGAGTTGGCCGGTGTTGTTCAGACCCCACGAAAAGATGGATCCATCCTCGCGGCGGACGAAGATCACATCGGCTCCTACCCACATCTCTTTCACCCCACGGGTCGCTTCGAGGGGAATGGCCAACTGCCCGAATCGATTGTCGCCCCAAGTGACCACGGATCCGTCCTCCAACAGGGCGGCACCGAAATAGTTTCCGGCACCAATTTGCACGGTTCGTCCCTGAATCCCTGCGGGCACTGGAATCTCGGTCCCGGTTCCATCCTTCCAGCAAACCACCCGACGATCCGCGCGCAACGCGCACATGAAGGACTGGCTAGAGGCGATCGCCACGACATCCGACTGCGCGGACTCGGGGACGACGAAATCCTCCCCAAAGTCATCGGCCCAGGCGGCGGCGCCATTTTGCTGGAGAACCAGATTGTCCCCAGCGATCGCCACCACCTTTCCCACCGTTCGGGATTGTGCGGTCCTCGGGGTTTCCCGCGGATCACTCCAGCGGATCAATTTTTCATCCGACGTGATCGCCAATCCCTTTCGGCCAAACACGGAAATCGCCAACACGTTGGTAGTGGCCTCGGGCGGAAGTTTGAGCCACGGGGTTCCGATTCCATCGGCGGTCCACGTCATCACCCGGCCATCCGAACGAAGGGCCATGTTGAAGTCGGTGCCAGCGCCCAGGGCTACGACTCCCTGTCGGACCTCATCGGGCACCGCCTCCAGAGTCCATCCAAATCCCCACTGGGCCGCCGCACCCTTGAGCAGTTCGCCTTCCCCTGGAGATACGGTCAGCTGAATCGGATCCGAGGTCACACGCCCCGCATCATTTTCCACGATCGCCTGATAAATACCGACATCGACGTCGCGCAGCGGTCCACAGTTGAGCGTCGATCCGTTTGCCGCGGGCAGTTCTTTTCCATCTTTTTTCCATCGGTATCGCAGATTCCTGCCGGTGGCCTGAACCGTAAAGGAGGCGACTCCGCGGGCCTGAAGGGTGAGAGCCCGCGACTGACCGAGCAGGGTCGGCGGAAGCAGGGGAGGCGCGACGCGGTTGGTGACGATGGCCAACCCATATCCCCCCGCCGAGGCAAGCGAACGGACCCCTTGCTCGGGCACCAGCGGAACGGAGATCTGCCCGGAATCATTCCCGCCCCAGGCGAGAACCGAGCCGTCTTTTTTCAACGCAAACACCTGCCGATCGCCCACGGCAATCGCCACGACGCCTTTTTTTGCGCCAGCGGGAACGTTGGTTCCGCTCAGTGCTGGATTTCCCCACACCACAACCTCTCCGGTGGATCGCAATGCGGCGTTGCAATCGGGCCCCGCAGCCACCGCAACGACCTGACTGAGGGCTCCCGCGGGAATCTTCCCCAATGCGGGGTTGGATCCTCCCCACGCCACCACGGTTCCGTCGGTGCGCAACGCGAGGTTGTGGTTTCCCGACGCCGCCACCGCCACCACCCGCGAATAGGCAGCGACCGGCACCGTGGCCTGTCCCTCGCGATTATCCCCCCACGCCTCCACATCGCCGTCGCTTCGAATCAGGAGGCTGTGATTGGCCCCGGCGGCCACGGCAAAGGTGTCTCCCCAGCCGGCGATCGACGGAATCTCGATCTGTTGAAACTCATTGGCTCCCCAGGCCAGGACTCGATGGTCCCTGGTCACCGCCAGGCTGTGCGCGCGCCCGGCCGCCATCGAAATCACTCCCGTCCGAGCCTCCGGCGGAATCGACACCTGCCCGGCACGGTCATCCCCCCAACTCCGAAGGCTTCCATCGCCCATCAGCGCCAACACGTGGCTTATGCCCGGGGCCACCGCGACTACGCCTTCCCGGGCATTTTCAGGAACGAGGGTTTGCCCCAGGGAATTCTCACCCCAGGCGATCAACGAGCCCCCTCCATCGCCGGCGGCGCACGGCAAAAACCCCGTGACGATCGCGACAAGAAGCAGGCTCTTGGCGACCGACCTGTTCGACGAAGGAGTTCGGTTCATGCTGAATTTTACCTCCACTCTGCGGGCCTGCGTGATCGGCACTACGACGGATTTCTTCCGCCCTCAAGCCCCGTCCACAGTTCCCGGCTGCGAAATTCTTCCAAAAGCCTGAAGCGCCGAAGACATGCCCCTGCGCGTGGGAATGGACCGATTGAGAAAAGCAGACACAATGCCATCCGCAAGTCTGGCAGTTTGCATTCAATGGGATCCTTCCAGTTGGAAACGGCGGTCGAAAGGGACTGCGAGCTCTTGCTACGGGAGATTGGCTTTTTCATCTCCATTCGGGTCTCCGTCGAACAGCAGAGCCGCGTGAACGCGGGACTCCATACGGGTGAACGAGATTCTCGCTTCGATCGAGCCCTTTGCTTTTCTCCCTTCTCCTTTTGCCTTCGCGCGCCCGGCGCCGGCGGGCGCGCGTGATCTCGTTCGACTTCTTTCCCGGGGGCGGTTGTATTTGGCGCATTCCAACTCGTTGATCCCGGCTTCTGTTTCGGTATCCGACAGTAAGGTGACGTACCTGAATTGAAACGGATGCCGTGGGTGAAACGAACGATCGGAACGTTGAATCACGTTTTGCCATGAGCCAGAGCACGCGCATCACCAAGACCCAGCCCCAGGCTTCCTCGCGCACCCGCGTTCCCGTCGTCGCCATCGCAGCGGCCGCGCTTGTGCTGTCCAATGGGGCGTTCCACTCCACGCTTCGCGCCGAGGACCCGCTCCCCAGCGCGTCGCGTCTGCAATCGAGTCCGGTATTGCGACATCTACGGCCGAATCCGGTGGATCGGCCAGCCAACTCCCCCGCCGAGAAAACGGTCGCCGCGATGCATGTTCCGCCGGGCTTCAAAGTGGAACTGGTCGCGTCGGAACCCGCGCTGCAGCAGCCGGTGGCGTTTGCCTGGGATGAGCGCGGACGGATCTGGATCGCCGAAGCCATGAGCTATCCGTCGAAGCGCCCCGAGGGTCAAGGACAGGACCGCATCGTGATCCTCGAGGACCGCGATGGGGACGGGCGGTTCGAGACGCGGAAGGTGTTTGCCGAGGGATTGAACCTGGTGAGCGGATTGGAAGTGGGCTTCGGCGGTGTGTGGATCGGGGCCGCGCCGCAGCTGCTCTTCCTCGCCGATCGCGATCACAACGACGTGCCAGATGGACCTCCGCAGGTGTTGCTCGATGGCTTCGGATACCAGGACACCCACGAGTGCCTAAACAGTTTTCTCTGGGGACCCGATGGCTGGCTCTACGGAAACCAGGGCGTGTTCAACCTCGCCCACATCGGACGCCCCGGCGCGCCCGATTCGCAACGCACGGAACTCCGCGCGGGCGTGTGGCGGTATCATCCCGTTCGACACGAGTTCGAGGTGTTCGCCAGCGGGGGAAGCAATCCGTGGGGGTTGGACTACGACGACCAGGGCCAGTTGTTCATGACCCACTGCCGCAGCTACTGGGGCGGCGGATGCACCACGCACGTGATTCAGGGCGGTCATTATTGGAATCAGGCGAATGCGAATTACGCACCGTTCATCATCGCCAATCCGCCCAAGGAATTCCCTGGGTTCAAGAATTACCTGCTCGCATCGGCCCGCTACGACCACGGCGCCGGCGGCGCAGGCGCGCCCGGGAGCGATGCCATCTACGGCGGACATTCCCACGTGGGCACCTTGATTTATCAGGGCGACAACTGGCCGGAGGAATTCCGCGGGCATTTGTTCACCCACAACCTCGGAGGACATCAGATCAACCAGCAGATCAACCGCCGGCTTGGTTCCGGATTTGAGACGGTCCACGCGGGCAAGGATCAGCTGTTCTGCACGGATCCGAGTTACGTGGCCGTGGATTTGCAGACCGGTCCGGATGGCGCGGTGTATTTCATCGACTGGGTGGATCCGCAGCATTGCCACAATCCCAATGTGGAACGGTGGGACCGCAGCAACGGCCGGATGTACCGCATGGAATGGCAGGCCGGGTTCCGTCCGGTGTCGGTGAATCTGTCGGACAAATCCGATGCCGATCTCGTGGGCCTCTTCACGCATCGCAACGCGTGGTACGCGCGCACGGCGGCGCGATTGCTCCAGGAGCGCGCCGCGGAACGCGCGCTGGATCCCGCCGCGTTGCAGAAACTGCAGAAGACGCTGGAGTCAGATCCCGATTCCCGCCAACGGCTGCAGGCGCTGTGGACGCTGCATCGCACGGCCGGTCGCGATCGCGGGCTGGACGGCAGCGGCATGGATTCGACGGTCGCGCGCGGGCTTGCCGACCGGGATGAGTTCGTCCGCGCGTGGACGATTCAGCTCACTACGGATCGACGCCAGGCATCGACGGCCGCGCTGACGCGCTTCAAGAAATTGGCCGATGCGGATCCCTCGCCGGTGGTGCGACGCGCCCTCGCATCGGCAATCCAACGCGTTCCAGAAACCACAGCGTGGAGCCTGGCGGAATCGTTGAGCTGGCACGGCGAAGATGCGGAGGATCGAAACCTTCCCGGTCTGCTGTGGGATGGAATCGCAACCCTGCTCCCGAAGAACCCGGAACGCGCGCTCAAGCTCGCGACGGCATCGCCCCTGACGCAACTGGCCGATTGGATTCATTGGTACGCCGCCTCGCAGGAAGGAGTGGCGTTGAACCGGGAGATCGCGCTGCTGGCGTCCACGCCGGCCGCGGATTTGCCGCGTCGTTTGGCGGGTCTCTGGCTGGCGATGGAACCGCGGGCCAATCTGCCCATGCCCGAGGCGTGGAAGCGCGTTTCCAAATCGCTCTACACGCACACGGATGCCTCGGTGCGTCGCAGCGCCGAGCGGCTCGCAGCGGTGTTCGGCGATGCGTCGGGCTTCCCGCGTCTGCGCACCGTGCTGGCCGATCGCAACGCGGCCGAGGCGGATCGCCGACACGCATTCGCCGTGCTGAGCCGCGCGTCGGATTCCACATCGCTGCCCTTGTTCGTGCAGTTGCTCGACGATCCAGCGTTCCGTCCCGCGACGATTCCGTTGCTGGCACGGTTCGATGATCCTTCGATTCCGCGCGCCCTGCTGGGCCGCATTGGAACGCTCCCGCAATCGGAACGCGAACTCGCCCTGGCCACGCTCACACGTCGTGCGGCCTCCGCACGTGCCCTGCTCGGAGAAATCGCGGCGGGCCGGCTCAAGCGCGACCTGATCAGCGCGTTCCAAATTCGACAACTCACCGCGCTGCACGATCCCGAGGTGGACCGCCAGGTGACGTCGCTGTGGGGACGCATCCAGAAAACCCCGGCCGACAAGCAGGCCTTGATTGCCTCGCTGCAGAAGACCTTCGACGAAGCCCCGCTCTGGGCCTACTCGGACCGCGAGGGACGCAATCACTTCGTGCGCCTTTGCTCGCAGTGTCACCGGATCGGGAATGACGGAGCACGGATCGGCCCCGAGCTCACCGGAGCCGGTCAGCATGGCATCCGGTATTATCTGGAGAACATCGTGGATCCGAACGCGGTCATCGGCGCGGACTTCCAGCTCACGTTGATCGAGACGCGCGACGGCACCGCGTGGAACGGTCTCGTTGCGTCCGAGACGCCCAGCGCCGTCTCGTTGAAGACGCTCACCGAAACCGTGGTGATCCCGAAGTCCGACATCAAACACCGCGAAACCAGCGATCGTTCCCTGATGCCGGAAGGAATCCTGGAAGCCCTCGGTGAACGGGAACGGATCGAGCTCCTGAAATACCTGGTGACGCATTGAGCCTGGGTCGATGCGGAGATTTTTTTACCGCAGATGGACGCAGATAAACGCAGATGGGGAAGCGGGTGGTAATAACCCAGGACTTCAGGCCTGTGTTTTGGGGAGACGGGAGCACTTCTTCGCGCATGGAGCATCGCGGGGAGATGGTTCCTTTGGCCTGCTTCCAATCCGGCAATGACGGCGCCGGCGCTGGTCATTTTATAGTATCGGCGGCGTTGTCACGGCGCAGGGCCAAGTTTCCCTTTCAACTCTTCAACTTTTTAACCCTTCAACTGCCGTCTTTAGGTTCAACCCTTCAACTGCCGTTTCTAGATTCAACTCTTCAACTTCCAAAAACGGCCCGAATCGTTCTTTCACGGTGGGAATGACTGAAACAGATTCACCCGTGAAACGAACCCAACCCGGAGTTCCCCATGACGGACGCTGAATCTAATTTGGTACGCCGGAACGCGTGGGGGCAGCCCATCGGTCCGGACGTTCCCGGTTGGATTGTTCCGCCGCGTCCAAATCGCGCCTCGATTGCTGGCGGGTACTGTCGGCTCGAGCCGCTCGATTGGGAGCGCCACAGGGCGGACTTGTGGCAGGCATGGTCCGCCGGAGATTCCGCTTCGGATGCGGCGTGGACCTACCTGCCGTACGGACCTTTTCCCACCGAGTCGCATCTCGCCGATTGGATCCGCACCAACGCCGCCGGATCGGACCCTTTGTTCATGGCGGTGATCGATCTGAAGACCGGTAGGGCTGCCGGTTGGGTGTCTTGGATGCGCATCACTCCCGATGCGGGCACGATCGAGATCGGCCACATCGTTTTCTCGCCGTTGCTGCAACGTCAGACCGCCGCCACCGAAGCGCTGTACCTGCTCATCCGGGAGGCGTTTCAACTCGGTTACCGCCGCGTGGAGTGGAAGTGCGACGCCCTCAACGCCCCCTCCCGCGCCGCCGCGCTTCGTCTGGGCTTCCAGTTCGAAGGGATCTTCCGTCAGGCCCTGGTCTATCGCGGACGCAATCGCGATACCGCGTGGTTCTCAATCATCGATTCGGAATGGCCTGCGCTTGAGTCGGCATTTCTCACCTGGCTGAACCCAGCGAATTTCACCCCCGCCGGGATTCAACTCCGCCGGCTCGCGGATCTTAATCAGCACATGGGGGAGGCTCGGCCTACCCTTAAAGGAGAATCCGTCGGTTCCTAGGATTTTTCTTTAAGTTTTCATTTCCTTACGACGATCCCTTTGCTAATACCGCGCCACGGGCTGTTGGGCATTGGCATTGGTTTGGAACCTGACCTTCGGGCGATCCCAGATGGAGGGAAACAGGTACCAAGACTGAAACATCCTGACACCCAGCCAGTTCGATCGAAACCCATGGCACCGACCTTCACGAAAGCATGCCGCACGTCCGCAAACGTGCCGCCTTTCCCTGTCGCGTCGTCCGAGGCCTGCCATTGCAATCGCTTTACCACTCATGAAAGCCGCTGAAGCCCCCACCACGCCAGCCCCGACCGCCAAGCGTAGGATCCTGATGGTGGACGACCATCCGCTGATGCGCGCGGGTCTGGCCCTGCTGTTCAACTCCACGCCCGATCTCGAGGTCGTCGCCGAAGCCGGCAGCGCCGCGGCGGCGGTGGGAATGGTGTCGCGCATCAAGCCCGACGTGGTGGTGCTGGACCTTGGTCTGCCCGACCGCAACGGCCTCGAAGTGCTCAAGGATTTCCACGCGCTGGATCCGAATCTCCCGGTGCTCGTCGTATCGATGCACGACGAAATGCTCTACGCGGAACGCACGCTGCGTGCCGGTGCCCGTGGGTACGTGATGAAGGAAGCGGGCGGTGACCGTCTGCTCGAAGCGACCCGTGCCGTGCTCGAAGGACGCGTGTTCGTTAGCGCCCGCGTGTCATCCGAACTGCTCGGCAACCTGGGACGCAAGGCGCTCTCGACGTCGAGCAAGGACCTGATGCTCGATCGTTTGAGCGACCGTGAATTTGAAATCTTCCGTCTGCTCGGCGAAGGCCAGAGCACCCGGACCATTGCCGAACGGTTGCGCTTGAGCCCAAAGACGGTGGATGCCCACCGGGCCAACATCAAATCGAAGCTCAACCTCAAGGACGGCGCCGCGCTGGTGCGTCAGGCCGTTCGCTGGAACGAACTCCAGAACGGTGGCCCAGCAGCTGGATCCGGAGAAATCGCCCCGCTCACGGAAGGCGAATAAGCCGTATCACCTCGCCCCACCCGCCCGGAACGCGGCGTTGGGTTGTATCACTTTTGATTCACCGGATTCGCGCAGGCGGATCCGGTGTTTTCTCGCTGAGAGCGGGAGTCCAAACCGCAGATACACGCAGGTGGGGATTGGGAGGAGGCGCTCGGAAAGAGACGCTTGTGATAATAGCCCTGGCCTTCAGGCCGGGGAGTTGTCGTAAACACGGAGGAAGTCCTGCAGGTACGGCAGAAAAAGAACCCTCTGTCGTCCCTGCGGGACTCAACAACACCCATCTCCTTTAGCCCCAGGCCTGAAGGCCTGGGCTATTCTCAATTGGGAACGGCTAAGACCGGGCGACGATACTGAGCCGTCGTGCATTCCCCCTTCAACTCTTCAACTTTTTTAACACTTCAACCGCCGCGATCAGCGATTGCTGGCATTGATCTGACGCGTGATTTCGAAGGCCACGTCGAGCGCCGCCTTGGCTTCCGCACCCGTGACGCGCGGTGTCTGACGTTCCCGCACGCAGGCCACGAACGAGGCAAGTTCGCGCTTCAAGGGTTCATCTTTGGTAATCGGAACCGGCTCGCGCACGATCCGTTTGCCGGCGAATTCGCTCACGATGGTCTGATCCCGCGGGCCGATGATCTTCTGCGCCGCCATCAACTTTTGGAGCAGTGAACTTTCCGGCTCGTCCGAACGGGCCAGCCGGTAGATGAAGCCTTCCTGGGCGCGGTAATCGAGGCTGATGTAGCTGGTCTCCGCGCCGCTGCTGAACACCCGGATTTTCCGAAGGCGCTCCGGACTGATGCGGCTCGCGGTGAGATTCGCCACGCAGCCATTTTCGAACCGGAGCCGCGCATTGGCGATGTCCTCGCTCTTGCTCAAAACCGGGATTCCAACCGCATCCACCGACACCAGCGGGGACTTCACAAACGCCAGCACCACGTCGAGATCGTGGATCATCAGATCGAGCACCACCCCGATGTCCGTGCTGCGGGCCGGAAACGGGGAGAGACGATGGCACTCGATGAAGCGCGGATTCGTGGCCACTTGCTCGAGGTAGGTGAACACGGGATTGAAACGCTCCACGTGTCCGACCTGCAGCACCGATCGATTCGCCTGCGCGAGCGACACCAGCTCCGCTGCCTCGGCCGCGTTGTCGGTCATCGGTTTCTCCACCAGCAGGTGTTTCCCCTGCGCGAGCAACGCGCGGGCGAGCGTGAAGTGGGTGGTGGTGGGCGTCACCACGCTCAGGGCATCCACCGCGGCAGCGGCTTCGTCCACGTTCAGGAACACACGAACGCCGTGTTTCGAAGCCTGCACGCGGGCGGCCTCGGGATTCACGTCATAGACGCCGACAAACTCGACCACGCCTTCGCGGGCCAGTTCGGCATAAATCCGTGCGTGTTCCTTGCCGAGTGATCCGGTGCCGAGCACCGCCACCCTGGGAATTGATGACATGCGGGCAAGGCTGTGATGCCGCCGGGTGAGATCAAGGACCAAAGTTCATCGCCCTTGAATCGGTTCCCATCGGACGCAAGTTCGACATTGCCCCCCGCGCCGCCCGCCGGTCAGCCTAGCCGCTCCTTTTTCGCATCATGGAACTCGTTGTTCAGGGCCCTGGTCTCACCTCCCACCACGCGCAGGAAGTCGCGCGACTCTCCGCCTGCACCCGCACGGTGTCGGCGGGACGCACCGCCGTCCGGCTCTCGGACGCGCAGTCGGTCGATCCCGTGATCGCCTATTGCCGCGATCAGAAACTCGACTGCACCCGGCTCGACGCACCGCTCAAGCCTGCGGACTTCAAGTGGGTGGCGATGGACATGGACTCCACGCTGATCACGATTGAGTGCATCGATGAAATTGCCGATCTCGTGGGCGTGAAGCCGCAAGTCGCGGCGATCACCGAAGCGGCGATGCGCGGTGAACTCGATTTCCCGTCGGCACTGCGACGACGCGTGGCGTTGCTCCAGGGACTCGAGGAATCGCGGCTTCAACAGGTGTACGACGAACGCCTCCGGCTTTCCCCCGGCGCCGAGTCCCTGCTCGCGGCAGCAAAAGCCGCGGGATGGAAAACCTTGTTGGTGTCGGGCGGATTCACCTTCTTCACCGAACGCCTCCGTGCCCGGCTGGGTCTGGACGTGACCCTTGCCAACGTGCTCGAAACCCGCGACGGACGCCTCACCGGCCAGGTGCTGGGCGATATCGTGGATGCCGACGCCAAGGCGCGCAAAGTCCGCGAAGTGTGCGAGGCCTCGGGATGTGTTCCCACGCAATCGATCGTACTCGGAGACGGTGCGAATGATCTCAAGATGATGGCCATCTCAGGACTGAGCGTGGCCTTCCGCGCCAAGCCCGTGGTGCAACAGCAGGCGCGCGTGGCGTTGAATCACACCGGTCTCGATGGCGTGCTGTCGCTCTTCGATCCGCGGCCGGGAGAGTGAGGAGAACTGCGGCCGTTGCAGTGCGGTGCGGTGCGATGCGATGCAGTGCGTTGGAATTCCAGGAGAACCTTCCACCTGACACCGCCCGGCAACGGCGTACAAACGCTTCCGTCATGGTTCTGACTTCGCCGCTCCGGAAAACTCCGGGCTCCTTCGCAGGCGAAGCAAATTCAAGGATGCACGCCTCCGAAGACTTCGAAGGCGCTTCAGTTCAGGTTCCAAAACTTCTGTCCCCAATCCCCTGCCCTGATCTCCCATGAAACGGCACCTCGTTCCCTTCCTGCTGGGGTTTCTGTGGATCCTCAGTCCGGTACGGCTCCGCGCACAAAACCCGATTCCCGAAGCCCCCAAGCGTCACGTGCTGGACATCACCGCGACGCTCCCGGCGTCCACGGTGGACGCGTTGGACGCGCGCCTGGTCGAACTCGAACGCAAGAGTGGTACCCAGGTGGTCGCCTTCATCGCCCCCTCGCTTCCGCCAGGGGAAGACCTCGAGGACTACGTGCGACGCGTGTTCAACGAATGGAAAATCGGCGAGGCGACACGAAACAACGGCGTCCTCTTTGCGGTGTTCGTGAATGACCACCGCATGCGCATCGAGGTCGGGAGCGGACTCAGCCACGCGCTGCCGAACAAGCTCGCCGCCCGCATTCTTCGCGACCGGGTGGCGCCGCGATTCCGGGTGAATGACTTCGCCGGAGGCGTAAGTGCGGGCGTGAACTCGATCGTTCAGGCGGTTCGCGGCGAATACCGCTCCCCGGCACGAATCCAGGGCAAATCACCCCACGGGCTTGGGCTTGCCTTGCAGATTTGGATGGTGGTTGCGGGCATCGCGGGGGCGGGCGCAGGAATCTTCATGCGCGGCCTGAAGACCCGCAATCAGCCCACCGGAATGCAGATCGGCCACACCATTGCGGGTGGATTGGTCGGCGGACTCGGACATCCGTTTGCCGTGTACGTCGGATCTGAATTTCACATCCTCGCCGGACTCGCGGTGGCGGCCGCGCTCTGGATGTGGTTCTTTTCCTCGCCGGGCACCTTTTCGGCTCCGACACCCGGGTGGGATTACTCCGGCGGCGGGCTCGGTCGCACCGGATGGGGGAGCTGGGGAAATGGTTGGGGCGGCGGATGGGGTGGAGGATGGAACGGCGTCAATATCCACCTCTGGGGCGACAACAACTCCAGCAGCTCGGGCGGTTTTTTCGGTGGCAGCGGAAGTGACAGCAGTAGTAGTAGCAGCAGCAGCGACAGCGGAAGTTGGGGCGGAGGGGACAGTGGATTCAGTGGCGGTGGCGGCAGTTCCGATGGCGGCGGCGCAAGCGGAAGTTGGTAGAACGAACACACGCAAACACAACGCATGGACCCGAAGGAATTTCAGGAACAGGTGGACGATCAACGCATCGTCGAAGCCATCGTCACCGCTGAAAAGCAAACCTCCGGTGAGATCCGCGTCTTCATCCGGCAGGGCCCGTGCAACGATCCCCTCGCTGCCGCCCACCGCGAACTCGAACAACGCGGCATGAAGAAGACGCCGCTTCGTAATGCGGTGCTGATCTACATCGTTCCCGCATCGCGCCAGTTTGCGATCGCGGCCGACGAAGGCATTCACCTGCGCTGCGGGGAACCCTTCTGGACCTCGATTGCGGCGGACATGAGTGAACTCCTCAAGCAGGGGAAATTCACTGAGGCCCTCCTCGCCGGGATCCAGCGCGCCGGCGCCGAATTGGCAAAGCATTTCCCCAAGCACCCGAACGATCGCGACGACCTTCCCAACTCCGTTTTGCGCGATTAAACCGAAAAACGGCAGTTGAAGTAGAGTTCAACCACAGATGGACACGGATGAACACAGATTGGAATGCGCGGAGCGGAAGGCTTCAAAGTTCACCCAGAAGGTGAAACGTTCGAGCCCGGTCGAACCACCCATCTCCTTCTCCATCTGTGTGAATCTGTGTTCATCTGTGGTTTCAACTGCCGTTTCTAAGTTAACCGGTTAGCGCCGGTCGACGGACAAGAGACGATTCGATTTCGCAGGTTGAACTGCTTGGCCCGGCCGCTCCTCCCGTGTTCACTTCCCCGGTGATCAAGAACCGTCTCGAACGGAGCCTCCGGGTGACCTTCCTGGGGATGGCGGTGAACGCAGTCCTGGCCGTGGGCAAACTGCTCGCAGGCGTGTGGGGACATTCGCACGCCCTGGTTGCTGACGGCGTGGAGTCGCTGGCCGACATCGTCAGCTCCGTCATCGTGTGGCGCGGCCTGGTGGTCGCGGCCAAACCCGCAGATGAGGACCACCCGTACGGCCACGGAAAGGCCGAGCCCATCGCCGCCGCAGTGATCTCCACCGTGCTGCTGATCGCGGCCGCGGGCATTGCGCTGAAATCGATCGAGGAGGCGCTGGGAAATCACGTCGGACCGAGGCCGTTCACTCTCGTGGTGCTGATCGCCGTCGCGTTGATCAAGGAAGGCATGTTCCGGTTCACCCGGAGCGAAGGAACCGCGGTGGAGAGCAACGTGGTCAAGACCGACGCGTGGCACCACCGCAGCGACGCCATCACCTCACTCGCCGCCGCAGTAGGGATCACCACGTCGCTCGTCGGAGGCCCTGCCTTTGCCATGGCCGATGATCTCGCTGCGATCGTCGCCGCGGGCATCATCGCGTGGAACGGTTGGCGCCTGCTCCGGCCTGCGCTGGAGGAGTTGATGGACGCCACGCCGGATCCGCAGCTCACGGCAAAGATCCGCGCCGTCGCGCAGCAGGTTCCCGGAGTGGACGCCGTGGAGAAATGCTTCGCGCGCCGCATGGGGTATCATCTTTGGGTCGACATGCACGTGCACGTCCATCCGGACATGACCGTCCGCGACTCCCACACCCTCGCCCATCAGGTGAAGGACACCGTCCGCGCGGAAATGCCGCACGTGTACGACGTGTTGATCCACATCGAACCCTCCCGCTCCGTGAATCAGGGCGTCGATGGACCCGCCACGCGGTCGAGCAACTCGGCGCGACCGAGGAACACGGCACCGTCGTCGTAGGCCCCGCCGCGGACCGAGAATCGCACCCGGTCGCCGGCAGCCATCACGAGTCGATGCGCCCCGCCTGAGCCGCCGAAGAACCGGCGTCCCTCGGCCTTGGTGTAGAACTTCGGATAGTCATCGGGCACGCGCCATTCCACCACCACGCGGATGCCCCGGTCGGGCGATTCCAGCAGCACCTTCACGCCGCGTCCCACGATCGAGCTCTCCACCCGTTCGACGATTCCCTCGAGCTGAAAGTCGTGGCCTTTGTATCGCGCGGAGGCCGATGCGGCCTCGCTCCGATAATGGTTCACCAGATCAAAGGCATCCACACGCGACGTCCGCGTGACGGGAGGAAGCGAGGCCGTAGCCGGCGTGGGCGGGCGGTTGGCCCATGCGGTCTCGGCGGCGGACGATGCGGTCACGCGAACCAGTGCAGGGGCAAAGCGACCTCCCGGGGTGGTGGCGGCCTCGCCGCGCAGACGGCGGTTTTCGGCCGACACAAATCGGAGCGCCGTCACTGGATCAAATTGGAAACGCTGCTGCACCGCTGCCGGCAGATCCACCAGGTCGAGCCGTTCGGAGCCCTCGCGCGACTTGACCAGCACGGAGGCCGGGTTGGGGTCGGAATACGAAACGTCATGAAGCGTGCGTCCGTTCGGGAGGGCGAGGTCCTCGGCCAGCACGGCGCCGAGCGACAGGATCAGTGCGGCGCTCCAACCGGCGCTGCGAACTCGGTTCCAACCCAGCGGATCGCGGACATTCCGTTTCATGCCGACAAGCGAACCAGACCCCTTCCCTGCGAGTCAACCGGCGACCCGGGCTGCGGACGAATCGGCGGAAGGCAAAGTTTCCACTTCCCCGGCGGCCGATCCACCGCATCATCCGCGCGCTTTATGAAAATCGTTCTCGCCTACTCCGGCGGCCTCGACACCTCGGTGCTGCTCTCCTGGATCAAGGAAACCTACGGCAATGCCGAAATGATCGCCTTCTGTGCCAACATTGGTCAGGAGGAAGAGCTCAAGGGGCTCGAAAAGAAGGCCCAGAAGACCGGGGCCTCCAAGATCTACATCGACGACCTCCAGGAGGAGTTCGCCCGTGACTTCATCTACCCGATGCTCCGCGCCGGGGCGATTTACGAGGGACAGTATTTCCTCGGCACCAGCATCGCGCGTCCGCTCATCGCCAAGCGCATGGTCGAAATCGCCGTCGCCGAAAAGGCCGACGCCATCGCCCACGGCGCCACCGGCAAGGGCAACGACCAGGTCCGCTTCGAGCTCACCGCCGCCGCGCTCGCGCCCGGACTCCAGATCATCGCCCCCTGGCGCGATGAACGCTATCGCAAGGACTTCCCGGGTCGTCAGTCGATGATCGACTACTGCGCCGCCAAGAAGATCCCCGTGCAGGCCAGCGCCAAGAAGCCGTACTCGATGGATCGCAACCTCCTCCACATCTCGTACGAGGCGGGCATCCTGGAAGATCCCTGGTACGACTCCTTCGATCTCAAGAACCGCGACTACTTCACCACGTTGTCCGTGTTGCCGGAAGACGCGCCGGACAAGCCGGAGTACGTGACCCTCGAGTTCGAGCGCGGCGATTGCGTGGCCGTGAATGGCAAGGCGTTGAATCCGCTGCAGGTGATGAAGACGCTCAACAAGATCGGCGGCAAACACGGCGTCGGCCGCGTGGACATGGTCGAGAACCGCTTCGTGGGAATGAAGAGCCGCGGCGTGTACGAGACCCCGGGCGGCAGCATCCTCCACTACGCGCACCGCCAGATGGAAAGCCTCACCATGGACCGCGAAGTGATGCACCAGCGCGATGCCCTCATCCCGAAGTACGCGGAACTCGTGTACAACGGCTTCTGGTACGCCCCCGAGCGTCTCGCCCTCCAGGCCTACGTCGAGGAAAGCCAGCGCAACGTGTCGGGCACCGTGCGCGTGAAGCTCTACAAGGGCGGACTCTATGTCGCCGGCCGCAAGAGCAAGCACAGCATGTACAATCCACACATCGCCACCATGGAGGCCGATCCGACCAAGGCCTACAATCAGGACGACGCCACCGGATTCATCCGCCTCAACGGCCTGCGCCTGCGCGTCAATTCGACCGTCAACGGCGCGACGAATCTGTCGAAGCTCGCCTGATCCGACCGAGGCGATTCGTCGCCCGGTGTTTTCCAACCCGCCGGCCCGTGGAGAGTTTTCTCCGCTGGCCGGCGGTTTCATTCTTGTTTCCTTCCTTCGCGAGCCGGGCTTCGCTATCGCGCATGGAATCCCGATCCTTCGCCCGCACGCACCGCGGCGCATTCCTCGGCAAAAGCCTCCGCCTCGCCCTCCTCGCGACGCTGACCCAGATCCTGATTCCAACTTCGCCCGCAAACGCCGCGTCTGATCAGGAGCCTGCTCTCACGGTCACCCTTCGCGCTGGCTCACTGAAGCGACACGACACGTTCGCTTCGTTTGATCTTCCCCCCGGCGCGGCCCGTGTGCTGCGCGCCACCGATGAACATGGCGCCACCCACCTCGTGCAGGTGGAAACCAACGGCCACGCCACGCTGCGCATTCCGGATCTCGAACGCGGCGGCACACTCACCCTTCACGTCGGCGGCAAGGCATCCTCCCGCACTTCGGAACTGGCCCCGATTGAGACGCGCCGCTCCGGAACCAAGCTGCGCATCACCCAGGGCGGACAATCCATCCTCGAATACCAAGCCGAACCCGGACCGCTTCCCCGCCCGGGAATCTCGGAACGCTACATCCGCGGAGGTTACCTGCATCCGATCTTCACCCCGTCGGGACGCGTGGTGAGCGATGACTTCCCCACCAATCACGTCCACCACCACGGCGTCTGGTCCCCGTGGACCCACACCGAGTTTGAGGGACGCCATCCCGACTTCTGGAACATGGGCGAGGGCAAGGGACGCGTGGAGTTTGTCGAAGTAGCATCGATGTGGAGCGGCCCGGTCCACGGCGGATTCCGGGCCCGACACAAGTTCGTGGACCTCACCTCCGGGCAACCCTGGAAGGCCCTCGATGAAGTGTGGGACGTGCGCGCCTACGCCGTCACCACGGCAGCCAATCCGTACCGAATCTGGGACTGGACCTCGATCCAAACCGCCGAAGAGAACCGTCCGTTGATCCTGCTCCAGTATTTGTACGGCGGACTCGGCTTCCGTGGAAACGGAGCCTGGAACGGCGCGGGGAATGAATCGGTGCTGACCTCGGAAGGTGAAACCGACCGCATTCGCGCCAACATGACCCGGGCGCGGTGGATTCACCTCAGCGGACTGGTGGACGGACGCCAGGCCGGGGTGGCCATCTTGTCGCATCCGGAAAACTTCCGATTCCCACAGCCGATGCGCGTGCATACCACCGAACCATTCTTCTGTTTTGCCCCGTCGCAAATGGGCGATTTCCGCATCGAGGCGGGCAAGCCCTACGTGGCGCGCTATCGGTTCGTCGTGTTGGACGGCCCGCCGGATCGCACCGAGATCGAGCGCCTGTGGAACGACTACGCGAACCCGCCGGAAGTGGTGATCGGAACCCGCTGAACTCGCTGAACTCTTCGCGCGTCGCGATGCGCGAGGCGCGCGGCTTCTACTTCTGTCCCGCGCCCTTGGTGAAGGCTTTCACGTTCTTGATCTGCGCGAGCTTGGCGTACTCCATCACCTTCACCACCAAACGCCACTCGGCACCGCCGTCGGCGCGCACCACGAGGTGCATGTTCGCGTCGGAACTGCCGGCCACCTTCAGCTCGGTTTGCAGCGCATCCGCCGTGATCGCGCGGTTGCCCACGTAATAGTGCGGCGCGTCCTTCGCCACCGTCACGATCATCGGAGGCTTGTCGCTCGAGGATCCGGGCTTCGGCGATTCCGCCGTTTCCGGCAGCGTGAGCTTTACGGACGGCTGGTTTTTGAAGGTCGTGGAGACCAACAAAAACACCAGCATCACGATCAACACGTCGATCAGTGAAATGATGATGATCGCCGGCGCGGTCTTCCGGCGTCGGGGATAAAACTTCATCGGTTCGAACCCTCCGATCCGTCGGCGTCGGCATTCGTCGCCCCCTTGTCCGGCGAGCCGAGATACAACCGGCGCAGCAGCATGTCACACACGCCTTCGAGCTCCACGGCGAGCGACTCCACCTTCTTGTTGAAATAGCTCCACGCCACCAGCGAAGGGATCGCCACCATGAGGCCGGCCAGCGTTTTGTTCAGCGCGGCGGCAATGCCCTTCGCGAGGAGCGTGTTGTCGCCCGAAACCGCTTTGCCGAAGTCACCGAACAGCGGGATGATGCCATACAGCGTTCCCACCAGACCGAGCAGCGGTGCGATACCGACGATGATTTCGAGCACCACAAGTCCGCGCTCGAGCTTGGCCACTTCCTGTCGCGCGCAGACTTCGAGCGCACCGGCGTTCTCTGCCTTGGGCCAGCCGAGGTGGTCCACCACCGACAACGTGAGCCGCCCGAGTGGGGAAGACGACGCGCGGCTGAGAATGCGGAGTTCGGACGGCTGACGATCCGCGATGGCGTCGGTCAGGACCGTGGGCAGCACGCGGGCGCGTCGAAGCGCCCAGGCGCGGTCGAAAATGAGGGTGAGCGAGACCACGGAAAGGACCACCAGAAGCCACATGAAGGGGCCGGCGTCGCGAATGGATTCAAGCATCGGTCAATTGTAGTAGTTGAAGGTGAAGGTGACGTTGATCGGGTCGGATCCGATCTCATGCAAAAGTTGCGCCGGCCAGCGGCCGTACGGTGCGGGTTGCTCGATGGCGAGTTCGCACCAGGTGGATTGAATCTCACCGACGGTCGCGGAAAGCGTCCGAATGTCGCTCACCGTGCCGTCCGGATGGAGGCGGAAGGTCACCACCACCTTGCCGGTGCGTTCGAGGGCGAAGTGTTTTTCCTCAAGCAGATAGTACCAGCGGGCCTGCACGGCCGCGGTCAGCCGGCTGGAGTACTCGCCGAACTGGCTGGCCTTCACATCGAAGCTCGCATCGGCCCCCACGCGAGGGACGCCGCCCTCCTGCTTCATGCGCTCGCCCACCACGATGCCCTTGTCCGCCCGCGCCTGAGCCAGGCTCTTGTAGCGCTTCGGCGCAGGCATCTTGGCCTCCCGCGCCTCCTGCTCCTGGTCGACCTTCGCGTCAGGTACCGGTTTTGATACAGCGAGTTCACCGGCCTGCTTCCCGCCCTTGGGCTGGGGCTTTACCTCGTCGCGTGCCTCCTCGTCCTGAAGCTGCTTGGGCGGGCTGGCCGGGGCGGGTTTGACAGGACGGCTGGTGTCAAAGGTCTTGAGAGTGTCCGGGCGCTTGCCGTCGATCTGGGGTACCGGTTTTGGTGCGGCCTGTTTGGGCGGGTTCGGATTCGCCGCGAGCGTGTTGGCCGTGGAGGTGAAGCGGGCCTGCTTGGGGACCTCGGTGGTGGCGAGCGCGGGATCCACTTCGAGGAATTGCAGCGGGATCTCGATTTCCTGTTCCCGCGGGGCCTGCGCGCGGGCGGGGTCGGGCTTGGGAATCTGGGGGGCGACAGCTTCAGCAACCGGCTTGAGCCAGTCGGGCATGAAGCCGCGACGCTGCATTTCCGGCAGCAACCAGCTGAGGAAAAACAACTGCAAGTGTACCAAAATGGAGCACAACAAGGCGACCACCAGGGGTGATCGCCACCAGTCGCGCCATCTTAGTTGAGGCAATTTAGGCCAGGCCCGCGTCATCGACGTCCGTTCAAACTGCCGCACCGGGAAGTCCGGAGCAAGGTCGTCCCCACGGAGGCAAGACCCCGTCGACCTGGAAAGCGTTACCGGCTTTCCGCGAAACCCAGACGCAGGTCGGGGTCCGGACGTTCAAAAGGATCCTGCCCACTTTCTTGACGCTCTTTTCCGCAAACCCCACCTTTGTTTCCGAATTTCGATCCATTCCGTAGCCACGTTTACGTCCACGAATTGACATGAGCACGCCGCACAACCTCTTCGGCACCCTTCAATCCTTCGATCTCGGCAACGGCCGTCAGGGCCAGTTCTATTCGCTTCCCGCGCTGGAACAGGCCGGAATCGGGCCCATTTCCCGACTCCCCGTGTCGATCCGGCTGGTGCTGGAATCGGTGCTGCGGAATTGCGACGGCCTGAAGGTCCAGGAAAAGAACGTCCGCGAACTCGCCAACTGGCAGCCCAACGAGACCCGCACCGCCGAAATCCCCTTCGTGGTCGCGCGCATCGTGCTGCAGGACTTCACCGGCGTTCCCCTGCTCGTCGATCTCGCCGCCATGCGCTCCGCCGTGGCCAAGCTGGGCAAGAATCCCAAGATCATTGAGCCGCTGGTGCCCGTGGACCTCGTGGTGGATCACTCCGTGCAGGTGGATTTCGCCGGCGCTTCCGATTCCCTCGATCGCAATCTCGAACTCGAATTCGCCCGCAATCGCGAGCGCTACCAGTTCCTGAAGTGGGGCATGCAGGCGTTCGACACCTTCAAGGTCGTCCCGCCCGGCATCGGCATCGTTCACCAGGTCAACCTCGAGTACCTCGCCCAGGGCGTGCTCGAACAGGGCGGCGTGTACTACCCGGACACCCTCGTGGGCACCGATTCCCACACCACGATGATCAACGGCATCGGCATCGTCGGCTGGGGAGTCGGTGGCATCGAGGCCGAAGCCGGCATGCTCGGTCAGCCGGTGTACTTCCTCACGCCCGACGTGGTCGGCGTGCACCTCACCGGCGCGCTGCGTGAAGGCGTCACCGCCACCGACCTCGCCCTCACCGTCACCCAGATGCTTCGCAAGACGAAGGTCGTGGGCAAGTTCGTCGAATTCTTCGGCCCCGGCGCTGCGGCACTGCCGGTCGTGGACCGCGCGACCATCGCCAACATGGCCCCCGAATACGGTGCCACCATGGGCTTCTTCCCGATCGATGAGGAATCGATCAACTACCTCCGCGCCACCGGCCGCTCCGAGGCCATCTGCCAGCGCTACGAGAATTACTACAAGGCGCAGGGCCTGTGGGGCATTCCTCAGACCGGCCAGATCGATTACTCGCAGGTCGTGGAACTCGACATCTCGACCGTTCGTCCGAGCGTTGCCGGACCGAAGCGTCCGCAGGACCGCATTGAACTCGGCAATCTCCGCCGCGAATTCTTCAACGCCATCCAACGCCCGGTCACCGAAAACGGCTTTGGCAAGAATCGCCAGGCGTTCGGCAAGGCATTCCCCGTCCAGACCGCAGCCGGCAAGAAGGCGTCGGTGACCACCGGTTCGGTGCTCATCGCGGCCATCACGAGCTGCACCAACACTTCCAACCCGAGCGTCATGCTCGCCGCCGGTCTGCTCGCCAAGAAGGCCGTGGAAAAGGGCCTGAAGGTGAACCCGGCCGTGAAGGCCTCGCTGGCTCCGGGATCGCGCGTGGTGACCGATTATCTCAAGAAGACCGGTCTCCAGCCCTACCTGAACAAGCTCCGCTTTCAGACGGTGGGCTACGGCTGCACCACCTGCATCGGCAACTCCGGTCCGCTCGATCCCGCGATCGAGGAAGCCGTGGTGAAGAACGACCTGGTCACCGCCTCGGTGCTCTCCGGCAACCGCAACTTCGAAGCCCGCGTTCACCAGAACATCAAGTCGAACTTCCTCATGTCGCCCCCGCTGGTCGTGGCCTTCGCGCTGGCCGGCCGGGTGGACATCGACCTGAGCTGCGAACCCCTCGGCAAGGCCAAGGACGGCTCGCTGGTGTACCTCGCCGACCTCTGGCCCACGCTGCAGGAAGTGCGCGACGCCATGCAGTCCGCGCTCAAGCCGGAAGTCTTCCGCAAGCTCTACAAGGACTTCGCCAGCCAGAATCCGAAGTGGAACGAAATCCCGTCCTCGGTCGGCAACGTGTACGAGTGGGACCCGAAGTCCACCTACATCCAGGAGCCTCCGTTCTTCACCGGCTTCTCCCTCGAGTCCGGAGCCATCCGTCCAATCCAGGGCGCGAAGGCGCTGGGCATCTTCGGCGATTCCGTCACCACCGACCACATTTCGCCCGCTGGCGCGATCAAGAAGTCGTCCCCTGCCGGAAAGTTCCTCCTCGATAGCGGCGTGGAATTTGCCGACTTCAACAGCTACGGCAGCCGTCGCGGCAACGATCGCGTCATGACCCGCGGCACCTTCGCCAACGTCCGCATCAAGAACCTGATGCTCGGCGGCAAAGAAGGCGGCAACACCTTTGGTCCGGACGGCCAGGAAACCTCGATCTACGACGCTTCGGTCGCCTACCAGGCCAAGGGCGTTCCTCTGATCCTGTTCGCCGGTCAGGAATACGGCACCGGCTCCTCGCGCGACTGGGCGGCCAAGGGCACCAACCTCCTCGGCGTGAAGGCCGTGGTGGCGCAGAGCTTTGAGCGCATCCACCGGTCGAACCTCGTCGGCATGGGTGTGCTCCCGCTGCAGTTCACCGAAGGCGTCACGGCGCAGACGCTGAAGCTCGACGGCACCGAGACCTACGACATCGTGGGCCTCGACGGCTCGCTCAAGCCGCAGCAGGACCTCACCCTCAAGATCACCCGCAAGGACGGATCCGAGGAGAATGTGACCGTCCGCTGCCGCATCGATACCCCGATCGAAATCGACTACTACCAGCACGGCGGAATTCTGCCGTACGTGCTTCGCCAGCTCGTGGCGAAGGCGTGAGGGTTCTGGAGAAGTTGAAGGGTTAAACTTGTTGAAGGGTTGAAGGGGGCCGAGGGCTCGCTTCAACCCTTCTTCGTTTTTTGACCCCCACGAATGCACGACGATTCCGGAGGCAAACCGCAGAGACGCGGAGACGCAGAGGAGTGGGCGCTTTGAAAATCGTCCCGCATCCGAAAGCGCCAGAGGACTGGCGCACTCCACGACGCTGTCGCGACTCGATTGCCCGCGCGGCGAACTCCGCCAGATCTTGGACTGCGGTAGTCCCCTACTGCTTTGGATCGAGCGAACTTCGCCCGCGCCCTTTAACCTGAAAACGGCAGTTGAAGGGTTAAAAAGTTGAAGCGTTGAAGGGGAATTCGATGCTGTCGCGTGGATTTTCTCATCCGTTCGGAGTCCCGTCTTCAGACGGTTCGGGGAAGCGTGTCTCGCGGCATGCAGCCGGTTGATTTCCAACCGTTCGATGATTCCGCGTCCAACAGCCGAGCCGCGTAAACGCGGTACTCCAAACGTGTGAGGCACCCCGCCGTAGAATTCCGGCGTTAAGAGAGAAAACTACCGGAGGGCGGACGCGATTGAGACTCCCCCAGCAAGGGAATGAATTGCAGGCGCATCAAGCGACCTATCTCCCTCTCCATCTGCGTCCATCTGCGGTTCGAACTGCCGCTTTTAGGTTCAACTCTTCAACCGCCCCGTTTCGGTTCCTGCTTTCCTGATTTCCAAATTAACTCACTCCGCCGGGTGGCCCTTTTTCGCCTTTAATCTTGGCTCGCGCGCGCCGCGTTTCTAGCTTGGCCGCATGTCCCCGGATCGCGACTCCCACCCACGGCCCTGCGCCGGATGGTCGCGTCGGGATCTGTTGCGCATCGGCGGATTGGCCTCCATCGGACTCTCCCTGCCCGACCTCCTCCGGGCCGAAAGTCCGTCGGAGACGCCCAAGATCATCCCCGCCGCGCTGGCACGTACCGGATTTGGTCGGGCCAAGTCGTGCATCTTCATCTACCTCTCCGGCGGACCGCCCCAGCACGAGACCTTCGATCCGAAACCCGAGGCCCCGTCTGAAATCCGCGGGGAATTCGGATCCATCCGCACCGCGATCCCCGGCGTTCATTTTTCCGAACTGCTCCCGAAAACCGCCGCCATCGCGAATCGCTTCGCCACGATTCGCTCGATGTGCACCGACAACAACAGCCACACCGCCAGCGGCTACTGGATGCTGACCGGCCAGCCCCACACCGCCCAGGCCGAGGTGCCTGCGAGCCCCGACGACTGGCCCAGCCTCGCCTCCGTGGTGAGCATGCTCAAGCCGGCGGATCGCTCACCGTTTACATCCGTCATCCTTCCGGAACTCGTCCACAACGACAACGCCCCGCCCGCCCCCGGGCAGTCGGGCGGATTCATGGGCCCGGTCTGGAATCCCCTGCTCTTCCAATGCGAACCGCAGCTCCCGCGGTTTGAGATCGATGGGCTCCGCCTGCCCGAATCGGTGTCGCTCGAACGCCTCGGCGACCGCTCGGCGCTGCTCCGCGGCATGGACCGCGACTTCGTGGCGCAGGCCTCGAGCGATTCGGTGCGCGCCTTCCACAGGCTCCAGGAACAGGCGTTTGATGTCGTCCACTCCGCCACCGCCCGCGCCGCGCTGGATCTCGAACTGGAATCCTCCAAAGTGCGGGACCGATACGGGCGTACCAAGTTTGGTCAGAGCGTGCTGCTGGCCCGACGGCTGGTGGAGAGCGGCGTGCGACTGGTGCAGGTGAACTGGCCGCGCGAGCCGGGAGACCAGATGACCGGCAATCCGGTCTGGGACACCCACAAGCACAACGCATCGCGCGTGAAAAACGTGCTCTGCCCGCAGTTTGACCAAACGTTCTCGGCGCTGGTGAGCGATTTGGAGGAGCGCGGCCTGCTGCACGAGACCCTGGTGGTGGCCACCGGGGAATTCGGACGTTCGCCGCGGATCAACCCCGAGGGGGGACGCGACCACTGGGGCAATTGCTTCTCCCTCGCGGTGGCCGGGGCGGGGATTCGCGGGGGCCAGGTGATCGGTGCCAGCGACCGAATCGGGGGCCAGCCCGACACGCGTCCGCTGCGTCCGCCTGATCTTGCAGCCACCATTTTGCATCTGCTCGGCATCTCGCCCGACGCCGAATTCCTCGATCCGCTGAACCGTCCGCGCGTGGTCACGCAGGGCGGCACGGTGATCTCGGAACTCGCCGGAACCTGAGGATTCGGGTGCGACAACCCGTTGGCCCCGGAGTTTTGACTCGCGGCACGGCCCGTTTTCCGCTCTACTCGTCCCCTGATGTCGTTCAGAAGGTCCTGGTTTCTCACCGCAATCGCCTGCGTGCTCGCGATTGGGCGGCTTGCTGCCGCGGACCCCAAGGCCTCGGTGTTCGACCAGGCCAACGCCCTGTGGAAGTCGGGCCAGTACACCAACGCAGTCGCGGCCATCACGGCCGGGCTGAAGGCGAATCCGAAGGACGACCGCCTCCTCAACCAGCGGGCCCAGATGAACTCGATTCTGGGCAATTACGAGGAGGCAGTGAGTGATTTCACCGCTGCGCTGGAGATCGAACCCAAGTCCAGTTTCCTCTTCCGCGAACGCGCGGTGGCGCGGTTCAAATTGGGCCGATTCGAGGACTCGGCCTCCGATTTCGACCAGGTGAATCAACTGCTCCCCAAGGCCGCGCCGCACAACTGGCAGCGGGGCATCGCCCTGTATTATGCGGGCCGCTTCAAGGATGGACGCGAGCAATTCGAGCTTCACCAGACCGTGAATTCTGGCGATGTGGAGAATGCGGTGTGGCATTTCCTCTGCACGGCGCGCGAGCAATCGTTCGACGCGGCGCGCAAGAAGATCTTCCCCTATCGCGAAGACGACCGCATCCCGATGAAGGAAATCCACGCCCTGTTTGCCGGCACGTTGAAGCCGGAGGACGTGCTGGCCGCCGCCACCAAGGGCACGCCGAAGCCTGCGGAACTCCGCTACCAGACCTTTTACGCGCATTTGTACTTGGGCCTCTTTTTTGAGGCGCAGGGCAATGCCGACCGCGCCCGCGAGGAACTCGTGGCTGCGGTGCCCTTGGCCGATCCGGCCGATTACATGGGCACCGTCGCCAAGGTGCATGCCCTCCGCCTCGTCGGACGCCTCCCCTCTACCAAGAAATGAATCCCCGTTACGGCGGCCCTGATCGCCGCCCCCAGCCGTTCCGTCCTGGACGGCCCGCCCGCACTGACCGCCCCTTTGGATCCGACCGTCCCCCCGGCCGCCCCGAGCGTCCGGAGTATCGTTCTGCCGCCCCCGGCGCCGGACGTCCTCCCGGACCCGGTGGCCCCGACGAACGCGCTCCATCCCGTTATCCCGGCCGCCCGGAAAAGGAACGCCTCACGTTCCGTCCTGATGGCACGAGCGAAGTGAACATGCGTACCGAACGTGGTCCGCGCCCCGGCCGTGTGGAACGCGATTCCATCCGCCGTGGCGAACGCCCGTTCTGGGGTGGAAATTCCGCCGGAGGCCCCGAAGGCCGTCCGCAGTCGGACCGCCCTCAATACGATCGTCCCCAGGGAGACCGTCCTCAATACGACCGCCCGCAGGGGGATCGTCCGCAGTACGATCGTCCCCGTCCGCAATACTCCCGCCCTGCCGGCGGCTATCGCGGATCGGATCGTCCTGATTCCAATTTCAATTCGAACCCCAACTCAAACCCCAACGCGTCGCAGGACCAGGGCCCGAACTGGAGCCCGCGTCCGCGCAGCACTCCGGGTTCGCGTCCTCCCTACGGTGGCGGAGGAGGCGGTGGCTATCGCGGCGGTGGCGGTGGTGGATACAGCAGCGGCGGTGGTTATCGCAGCGGTGGCGGCGGCGGCTACAGCAGCGGCGGTAGTAGCGGCTATGGCCAGTCCTCGCGTGGTTACGGATCCGGATCAAGTTCCGGTTCTGGTTCCAGCTCGGGCTACGGCTACGGACAAAGCCGCAGCGGCGGCAGCAGTGGTGCGGATCGCAATCGCGACCGCGACCAGGGTTACAGCTCCGGTTATCAGGGCACGCGTCCGCCGGGAGCCGGTGGACCGCCCCGACCGGGCCGCGATCGCGATCGTGATCGTGATTTTGCTCGTCCGGCGTATCGCCCGCCCCAGGCCGCTCCGGCACGCCCGGCGCGCGATGAGTCGGATGACGAAGATGATCGCCTCGATCCGCGCACGCTTTCCGAATCCGGTTCCGCCGCCGCTCCTGCGCCCCGGCGTCCCGCGCGTCCGGAAGCACCGCGTCCCTTCTACGACCGCTTCATCAAACGCAAGCCGCCGACGGATCCCGACGCCGCACCGAAGCCCAAGGTTCGCGCCGCGGGCGTCGCGCCCGATCGCGCCCCCGAGCCGGTGCAGAAGCCGAAGCCGGCGAAGGTGGAATCCACCAGCAGCAAGCCGGCACGCATCAATCCGAAGCCCGCACCCCAAGTGCGTGCGGCGTTGAAGGCGGCGGCCGATGCGGCGAAGGCCAAGGCCTCCGCGGTCCCCGGTGACGGCGGCACTCCGCGCACCGTGCCTGAAATCATCGAACGGATTCTTTCCAAGATTGGTCCGGATCTCGCAGCCGATGCGGCCCTGCGCCAGGAGCTCAAGCGCCGTCGCAGCCTCGCCCCCGAGGCCGCGGCGCATATCAGCCTGTCCGTCTTCCGGAATTTCCGGTGGCAGGGCTGGCTGAGCCCGGAATCCACGCCCGAACTTCGCGTGGCCCAGGCCCACACGCTGGCGGAGCAGTTTGCCTCGCGGCCCGATTCCATTCCCGATGCGGAACTCATGGAGCGCACCGTTCCCGCGTGGACGCGTGAGGCCATGGACTACGACATCGAATGGCTCCGCGCCCTCCAGCGCGAACCCAGCCTCTGGGTCCGCACCCGCGCCGACTACGAGCCGGCGCTGGTAAGCCGGTTCGCCAGCGGCGACCTCGGTCCCCTCACTCCCGGACCCCTTCCGCAAAGCTATTCCTACGCCGGCACGGTCGATCTGTTCCGATTGAAGGAATTCCAGGAAGGCCAGTTCGAGATCCAGGACATTGCCTCGCAGGCCGTCGGTCACCTGTGTGATCCGAAGCCCGGCGAAATCTGGTGGGACACCTGCGCTGGTGAAGGCGGCAAGACGCTTCATCTCGCCGACCGCATGGGCAACCGCGGGTTGATTTACGCAACGGACCGGGCCGACTGGCGTCTCGCCCGTCTCCGCGAACGCGCCGGCCGTGCCGAGTGCTTCAACTATCGCGCAGCGCACTGGGATGGCGGAGAGCGCCCGCCCACGCAGTCGCAGTTCGATGGCATCCTGGTGGACGCCCCCTGCTCCGGAATTGGTACGTGGGGCAAGAACCCCCACGCCCGCTGGACCACGACGCCGACCGACGTCAGCGAACTCGCCGCCGTGCAGCACTCGATGCTCAAGAACGTGGCCCCCGCCGTGAAACTCGGCGGCCGCCTGGTGTACGCGGTCTGCACGCTCAGCCGTGCGGAAACCACCGAAGTGGCCGAGGCGTTTGCCAAGGCGCACCCGGATTTCGAACCGATCCTGCTCCGCAATCCCTTCACGCCCGACGTGGAGCCGACCGGAAATCAGGTCACCTTGTGGCCGCAGCAGACCGGTGGAAACGGCATGTATGTCGCCGCGTGGAAGCGCGTGCGGGCCGCCATGGCACCGACCGAAGCCTGAGTCGCTGACCAATCAAAAAGCCCGGAGACCTCACGGTGTCCGGGCTTTTTCGTGGACTCAGCGAATCACTCCGCCGCCGGATTTTCGGCGATGAGTTTGAGGGCCTCGGCGATGAGGATCTCGCCGGTCTTCTCACCCAGGCAGGTGCGACTCACGTACTCGTATCGCTTGAAGCTCTGCCAATCGACTTCGGTGAGGATGTATCCAAACGCGTCGTTGGTGAGACCGAACAGGCAGTTCTGTTTCCCGCGCATCTTGCGCTTGAGATAGAATCCGATGTTGGGCAGCGCCTCTCCCGGAATGGTGAGAATCTGCGCGGTGCCGAGGTTCACCAAGTTCATCCGGGTGGTCACAGCACCGTCGGTGCCAGTGGCGTAGCCCAGCGGGGATCCGCGCATCACGGCGAGGAGCAACGGGGATTCCACGGGGAATTTCACATTCCGAACGGCGACGTGAAGCTTGGGATTCCCCTGCACTGGTGCGTCTTTGATGACGCGGAGGGATTCCTCGGCGAGCAGGCGTCCGATGCGCTGGCATTCCTTCCAATCGCGCGCCTCGCCGCCGTTGGGCAGACGATTGTCCGCGGTGATCATGCCTCCCTGCGCGGAGTTCATGAAGATGCCGGTGCCAGCGCCCAGCTCGGCGAGACGGTCGTAGAGCGGTCCGATGAGATCCGGCGAGCAAATGCCAGCGTCGGCACCCAACACTTCGGGATGCACGGCGTAGTTCACCAAGGTGGCAATCACCGCCCCATCAGCCCCGACCGCCTGCATCACATTGACGCGCGGATCATAGAGCTGGGGTGCGTAGTAATTGTAAGCAATGCGCGAGGCCGCCTCGCCCGTGGCGGATTTCAATCCGGCGGGCTTGAGTGCCGCGACCGCATCGCGAATCGCCGCGGCGGCTTCGGTCACCACATGATCGAGATACTTGAGATCGCCGCCCGTCCCGCCCTTGCCATCGGGAAAGCAGTAGGCATCGGGAGCGCTGTGAGTGTGGGTCGCACCGATGAGGATGTTCTCCGGCGGGATGCCCGGGACCTGCTTGCGGATCCGTTCTCCGAGCACGCTGGGAAACCCGAGGAAGTCGGTGCTGACGAACACCACGCGTGTGGTGTCCTGTTCGAACACGAGTGCGCGAACGGTGATCTCCCCGCTCTTCTCCTTCACCGGATTGGATCCACCCACTCCACCGCTGACCGGCAGGAGCGGATTGGGCGTCACGACGCGGACCGCGATGCCCGCGCGGAAGGCGGCTTCGGAACGGAGTCCGACGCAGGAGAGGACGACGAGCAGCAGGACTCGGAGTTTCATGGGACGAAGGAAACGAGTAACCGGGCGAATCAATTCAGGGCGATGCCGCGACGCGCGTAGGTGGGCTCGTCGAGATTCTCACCGTTCCGCTTCACCGGCTCGGTCTGGGAGAAACGGTTCACCGACACGACATCGAACTTGAACAAGGTCTGGATGGCCTTCTTGCGCTTGAGCGGATTCTTGATCTGGCGCTGCGCCAGCTCGCGCTTTTGTCCGTCGCTCAAATTGGGTGCAGGCGGAACGAACATCGCCCCGACGCGTCCGCCGGGGCTGGTTTCCGCGCCGCTGCGTGAACCGGGGATTTCAAATTCGAGACGCTCGGGCGACTCCGAGGTGGCTGCCGCATTGGAAGCCGCCGGCTCGGAACTCGCCGTGGTCGTGGTGGGGTGCGCCGCTGCCGCATTGGCCAGAGTCGAGGCTCCGCCCTTGGTCGCGATGACGGTCACCACGAGACGTCCCTCCAACGCCGGATCTACCGCCGCACCGGTCATCAATTGGGCGTGTTCGCACAGGCGCTGGAACTGGTTTTGAATTCCCTGCACTTCGTCGAAGCGGAGGTCATTTCCACCGGCCACCGCCACGAGGGCCGCATCGGCCTCCACGAGCATGTCGCCGGCCTGGAGGAACGGATGCTTTTGCAGACGCTCCAAGGCCTCGCGCGCACGGCCCGCGCCCTTCACTTCCACGGCGGCAAACACGCTGGCCGCGTGACGTCCGCGCAGGAGGCGTTCGAGATCGGCGAAGCTCACCGGATTCAGGGCCGGACGATGCAGCAGACGCCAGATGCTGGAGACGCTCTGGGCCACCAGATCGTTCGCAGCTGTGAACATTTCCATCAACGGCGTCTTGTCATCGAGCATGGCCGCGACGCCCTGGTTGGGGACGCAGATCACGGCATCGGCCGCCGCACGCAGGGCATCGAGTCCCGCGGCCGCGTTGGACCGACGGAGGCTGCCTTCGTAATCAAAGGGAAGAATGGCCACACCGAGCACGAGGGCACCGGTTTCGCGGGCGATGCGCGCAATGACCGGTCCGGACCCGCCGCCCACGCCGCCGCCCACGCCGGTGATCACACACACGAGACGCACCTCGGCAAAGCGCTGCTTCCACAGCTTGTTGTCTTCCTTCGCTGCGGTGGCACCCAGGGCCAGATCGTTGCCGCATCCGCCGCCACGGGCCGCCTTGGCTCCGAAGGCCGCGGTCTTCACCCCGGGCAACAGGCGCAGCGATGTGGTGTCGGTATCGACCGCGAGCACTTCGGCTCCGGTCATTCCGGTGATCGCGAGCCGCTCGGCAATGGCACCCCCGGAGTGGCCCACGCCGATGACAAAAAACTCGGGCGTCGACGGAACCACAGCGGCGGCCGGAGCGGCTGGAGCCACCGGAGCCGATGCGGGCTCGGGGGCCGGGGGAGGCGTCGGATTGAGCGGGTCGGGGTTCATGCGCGTGGAGGGGACGAGGAAGAATTCAGCGACGGAACAGACTGCTCAGAGTGGCCTTGATGTCGAAGTGGGAGCGTCCCCGCTTCTGCAATCGCATCGATCCGTAGCGGACGAGTCCGATGGCGGTTGCGAATTCCGGATTGGAGAGGACATCGGCCGGTCCCGACACGGCGTGGGTGTGGGCAAGCCCGACCGGGAGTTGGAACACCTGATCCACCAGCGCCTCAATTCCGCGGGTCCGTGCGCCGCCACCGCAGAGCACCACTCCGGCTTGGGCGAGGCCGAACGCGTCTGACTTGGCCAGATCCCGTGCGACGAGTTCGAGGGTTTCCTCGAGGCGCATGGACATGATCCGATGCAGGTTCTCCAGGCTCAGCACGCGAGGGTCGAGTCCCGTTTCCCCAGGAATGGTATGCGTGGCTCCGCGAACCGAGGGATCGAACACGGCCGATCCGTGCTCGCGCTTCAGCTGCTCCGCGAGATCGATCGGAATGCGGAGGCCGCAGGCGAGGTCGTTGGAGACGTGGTCTCCGCCGATGGCAAGGACACCGGAGTGGCGGAGAATCCCGCCGTGGAAGAACGCGTATTCGGTCGTTCCGGCACCGAGGTCGATGAGGATTGCTCCCTGACGCTTCTGCTCAGGGCTCAACACCGCGAGGGCGGAGGCGAGGCCGTTGAACACCGGCTTCACCACCGAGATTTGCATCGATTGCACCACGCGCTTCGCGGTTTCGATCCGTGCGGTGCGGCCGCGGATCACATGGACGCTGGCGGTGAGCAAGCTGCCGACCTGCCCGACCGGATGTTCGAATCCGGGCATGTCGTCCACGCAGAAATCTTGGCGCACGCTGTCGATCACTTCATTCCCCGCCGGGCAGTTGAACTGCTTGGCGTTGGCGATGGCGTCGGTGATGTCCTCCTGCGTGATGGTGCGATCAAAGGAGGCAATCGGGTGCACGCCCTTGCTGTCTTCGCAGGAAATGTGGTTGCCGGTGATGCCGAGGTACACCTCCTGAATCTCGACGTTGGCCTGCTGCTCCGCCTCGGCGAGGGCCACTCGAATGTCTTCGGCGGCCTTCTGCGTGTCGGTGATCTCGCCCTTGCGCACGCCGCGCGAGGTGCACTGGCCGAGCCCCAAAATGGTGAGCTCGCCCTTCGGCCCCGCCTCGCCAACGGCGACGCAGATTTTGTGGGTGCCGATCTCAAGACCGACGATGACTTGGCCGGGATCAAACATGGCGACGGATGGGTTTGCGTTTCGTGCGAAGCGTTTTGGGAAGAATTTCAGCCGGAGGCACCGAAGCTTCCAGCCACTTCAACGGAGGGTTCGCCCGGACGCTCAGGTCCAGCGATCCAATCAGGCGCTTCAGGCCGAGGGCGCGGTCATGCACCGTGCGCCATTCGGCGAGTTGCCGTTCAAAATCACTCGTGGAAAAGGTGACCCGCGCGCCGTAGTTGCTGAGCACCGTGAGCTCGCTCGGAACGCCGACATCAACCGACACTACATCGCTGACTCCGGCCATCGGGGACGAATCAAACGATGCCAGGAGACGCAGCGCGGAGAGCACCAGATCATCCTTCACCGCCTGCCCGGAACTAAAGTCCTTCAGCGTCACGTGCGTGATCATCGGCAGGTTGGCCTCGGCTTCGATGACCTCGCGCGGAGCGTGTCCATCCTCGAAGGGCATGAGCACATGACCGCTTTCGCTCAGCAGGTAGAACGCCTGAACGCCGCCGACCGGAGGAAGCAGCACCCGAGCGATCGGAGTACGTTCGCGGATGGAGATGCTCAGGGTATCGGGAAACTCCAATCGAGCCGTGGCATCCTCAATGCGCGGATGCCGGGCCAGGCGTTGACGCAGGGCGAAGAGATCGATGGTGAGGATGTTGCGTCCCAACTTCACGCCCGCCAGGCGGCGGATTTCGTCCTCGGTCAACACACCGTCCCGCTGCACGGGAATGCGTTTCAAGGCGAGCGATTCGATGCGGTACAGCCAGTATTCCCGCGCAGCGTGAACCAGCCCGATTGCCAGCACGCTGAGGATCGCAAACAAAACCAACGAACGCACCACGCCCCCCATTCCACGGCGGCGTGGACGGGAACCGCCCGACTCCTCCGTCTCGGCGAAGAAGCTGAAGCTCTCATCGCGGCGGCGATTGCGTCGGGACTGTTGAAAGAGAAAGGCCATGGGATTCAACGCGGACGCGAACGTTCCAGTGCGAGTCGGACCATGCGTTCACAAAGCACGGCAAAGGAGAGCCCGGCTTCGGCGGCAGCCTTGGGCAGCAGGCTGGTCTCGGTCATTCCCGGGAGCGTGTTCACCTCGAGAACGATCGGATCGCCATTCGGACGCACCATCACATCCACGCGCGCATAGTCGCGTCCATTCACCGCGCGGAAGGCACCGATCGCCGCCTGCTGAATGCGTGCCGTGACGGCCGGATCAAAGGGAGCCGGGCAAAGGTATTCCGTCCGTCCCGCGGTGTATTTGTTGGTGTAATCGTAGGCACCGCTCTTGGGTCGCACTTCCACCACCGGCAGGGCTTCTCCAGCGAGAATGCCCACGGTGGTTTCGCGTCCGACGATCCGCTCCTCCATCAACACTTCGGAATCATGACGCAGCGAATCCGCAAGCGATGCCGGGAACTGTTCCACCTGATCCACGAATTGAAGCCCCACGCTGCTTCCCTGCCGCACGGGCTTGAGAACCACCGGAGGAGTCCAATCCCCGCCCGGCCACTGAGACGTCGCCGAATCAAACACCGCAAATCGGGCCGTGGGCACGCCGGCTTCCAGACAACGCTTCTTGGTCAGCACCTTGTCAAACGCGGTGCGGCTGCCGTCGGCGCCCGTGCCGGTATAGGGAATTCCGAGGCGATCGAGTTCCGACTGAACGCCGCCATCCTCCCCATAGGTTCCATGAAGTGCGAGGAATACGACTTCGGTGCCTTCGGGCAGACGGACGTGTCCGGGCATCGGGTCCACCTCATACACGACATGTCCGAGTCCACGCAGCGCGCGTGCGACGGCGGCTCCGGAACGGAGCGATACCTCGCGCTCGGCGGAGGGTCCTCCGAGGAGAACAGTGATCGTCAAAGGACGCGGAGGGTTCGCACTCACGGCAGATTTTCTCCCACGATTTCAACCTCGGTTTCCAACTCCACCCCGCGGGCTTCGCGGGCGCGGGTGCGGATCACTTCGATCAGTTCCAACACGTCGCGCGCGGTGGCGTGGCCGAGGTTCACAAAGAAATTCGCGTGCACATCGGACACCATCGCATCGCCCACCCGGGTTCCCTTGAGTCCGAGTTCATCGATCAATTTCCCCGCCGGCATCGTGGGGGCGGGATTCTTGAAGGTGCACCCGGCGCTGGGCTGGTTGGGTTGGGAATCCCAACGTTTACGACTGTAAGTGTCCATGCGGCCCTTGATCGCCTCGGGCTCATCGGTCTTCCCGCGCAGCAGGGCTCCGAGGGCAATGGCGTCGCGGAGCAGCGGGCAGGAACGGTAGGTCACCGGCACCTCCGCAGCCGGGACGTCCTGGATCACTCCGGCACGGGTGACGTAGCGGAGGCGTTCCACGGTGTCGAAGGTCCAGGCGTTCATCGCCCCGGCGTTCATGCGCAAGGCACCGCCGAGCGATCCGGGAATGCCTTCGAGAAATTCCAATCCGGCCAACCCGGCGCGCCGCGCCTCGGTGGCGATGGCTTTGAGGCGTGCCCCGGCGCCGCATTGAAGCAGCGTGCCGTTGATTTCGATGTTGGAGAAACTGGTATGGGCCAGCGACAGGACCACGCCACGAATGCCCCCGTCGCGCACCAGCAGATTGGACCCGCGGCCGAGCACGAACAACGGCACCCCCATTTGCTGGGTGAGTTCCAGCACGCTGACCAATGCATGCTCGCAATCGGGTTCGACAAAAATATCGGCCGGTCCGCCCACACGGAGCGTGGTCTTGCGCGCCAGCGGCTCGTCGCGTCGGAGCACGGTCTCCAGCGGCAGCACGCCTTGAAGCTTGTGAAACAGGTCCGCCACCTGGATGGCCAGTTCGGCTGCGGCTTCGGTCGGATTCGCCGGATGAAAGGGAGTGATGGGCAGCGCGCTCATGCGAGGGTCTCCCGGGTTCGGGTCACGTCCACACCCACGCTCACACCAACCGAACGTCGGTTGGAACGGGATTCGCCTGACCGATGCGAGGCAGGAGCCGAGGCAAGCACCCCGGACTGCGAGAGAATTTGCTCCGCGATCCGCCCCGCGGCCCCCGGGGCATCGAGGGCGGAGAGCGACTGAATCATCGTCGAGCGGACGGCCTCATCGGTGATCAGCTCCCGCACGGAGTGGACCAAATCGGATACCGATGCCGTGTGCTGTTCGAGCATCCGCGATGCGCCCACTTTGACCATGGCCAGCGCATTCACGCGCTGGTGGTCATCGGTGGCGGCTGGAAACGGGATGAGAATTGCGGGCACGCGCATGGCGGCAAACTCGGCGAGCGAGGAAGCACCGCTGCGGCTCACGGCCACCGTGGCAGCGGCGAGGGCAACGTCCATGCCTTGATGAAAGGGAGTCACGCGCACCCGGTCTCCGAACGAGGCAAACGCGGTGGTTACCGATTCGAAGTCCCGGTTGCCGGTCACGTGGAACACCTGCAGATCAGGCATCGCCTCCAGCAGCGCGGGCAGCGATTGCACGACCAACCGGTTGACGCCTTCAGCTCCCTGGCTTCCACCGATCACGACGAGCAGCGGCTGATCGGGACGGAATCCCAAGGCGATCCGCGCGGCGGCAGGATCGGTCGGGACGAACCCGGCGCGCACCGGGGTGCCGGTCACGGTGGTGTTGCGATTCTTCAATCGCGAGGCGGCCTCGCTGAATCCCACGAAGCAGGCACTCACCCACGGGGCGAGCCATCGATTGGCGCGGCCGGGAATGGTGTTGGATTCGTGGAGAAAGGTGGTCGCTCCGCACCAACGGCCCGCCAGCGCGACGGGAAAGGAGGTGAATCCGCCCATGGCCAGAACGGCATTCACCGGACGGTTGCGGAACAATCGACGGGCCTGCGCGCCCGACCGCAACGCGGCGATGACCGAAGCCAGGGCACGTCCGCGCGACAATCCAACCGCGGGCAGCACCTCGATTTCAAATCCCGGCGGAAGCTTCGCCACGGCCTGGCGATCCACTTCCTTCGAGGAGACAAACAGGGTGACGGCGACCCCGCGATTGAGGAGTTCGCGTCCGACCGCGACTCCCGGAAAGAGATGTCCGCCGGTGCCGCCGCAGGCGATGGCGACCCGGGTGGTGAATGGAGAAGCCGAGGCGCTCATTCGACTTCGGGGAGATCGGTATCCTCCCGGTTGAACGGATTGCCAAAGGGCCGAGTTGCAGCGGCACCGATCACGCCGGTGCGGGCCACGCTGACCAGAATTCCAATGAGGCCGAGCGTCATGACCACACCGGTTCCACCGCGGCTGACCAGCGGGAGCGGGATGCCCTTGTTCGGAATCACGCTGGTGACGACCCCGAGGTTGAACAAGGCCTGACCACAAATGAGAAAGGTTATCCCCGCAGCAAGGAGGGACCCGAATAGATCCTGAGCCGACTGCGTGATGAGCGCACCGCAGATGAGAATCACTGCGAACACACCGATCACTCCCAGCGTGAACGGAAGCCCGAGCTCCTCGCCGACGACCGGGAAGATGAAATCCGTGTGATGTTCGGGGACGTTGAACTTGAACGATCCCATTCCCAATCCGACGCCCTCAACACCACCGGCTCCGAACGCGTACAGCCCCTGTTGAACCTGGTGGTTGCCGTCGCGGTTTTTCTCCGGATGCAGGAAGGCGTTGACACGCTTCATCGCGTAATCGCTGTTCAAAATGATGACGGCGAGCAGCGCCGCGCAGGCGATCGCGGGAAGGACTGCCTGCCAGATGCGGACGCCGGCCACGATCATCATGAGCACCGTCACGCCGACGAGCAGTGCGGTGGTGCCCTTGTCGGGTTCCACGAGAATCAAGGCGAGCGGAGGAATGGCCACTGAGACCATGCCGACAACGCCGGAAAGGAAATGGCTGATCCGGTGTTCAAACCGGGAGGCAAAGGCGGCGAGGGCAACGATCACGCCGAGTTTGGCGAATTCGGAAGGCTGCACGCCCCAGAGCCAGCGCTGGGCGCCGCCCTTGGTGGTTCCCACAAGCAGGGTGAGAACAAGCAGCAGCAAGGTCACGCCGTACAGCACCGGGGCCCAGCGTTCGAGAAAATGGTAATCCAACCGGGCGGCGATCCAGAGCGCCACGAACCCCACGGCGCAGGCAATCGCCTGGGACTGCACCTGCGTGTCGGAGGCCTTCAGCATGGTGCCCGATGCGAGCATGGTCAGGCTCAGCACCAGAAGAGAACCGACCGCCAGCAACAGAGCGGTGATGATGCGGTTCATGGTTGGATTGGATTGGGGAGGGGCGTGAGGGGCGGCGCGGCAAAAACGGACGAACGAAACCAAAAGCTCTGCGGAGCGGGACGCGACGGGCTGAGGTCACCCATCGCGTCCCACCCGCTCAGAACTTACTTACCGCCGGTCGGGGCGGGACTCGTAGACACCGGCGCGGCCACAGGAGCAGCAACCGGTGCGGGAGCCGCGGCGGCTCCGGTGTCGGCGGCAGCAGGGGCAGCGGCGGAAGCGCCACCGGCCTTCGCAGGAATCTTGAGCTTCTGGCCGACGCGAATGTTGTCGCTGGTCAGGCTGTTCGCAGCGCGGAGGGCCTTGACCGAGACGCCGTGCTTCTTGGCGATCTTGCCGAGGTTGTCGCCGCCCTTGACGCGGTAGACAGATCCGTCACCCGAAGCGGCTTCGGTGGCGGCACCTGCCACTGCACCGGTACCCGCGGCAGAATCCGCAGCAGCCGCACCCTTGGAAGCCTTGGCTTCACCGGGGGCGGGAATCTGAATCTTCGCGCCGACCTTCAGCTTCTTGAGGTCGACATTCGGATTCGCCTCGCTCAACGCCTTGAGGGAGACGTTGTGCTTCTTGGCGAGATTGAAGGCGATGTCGCCCTTCTCGACGGTGTACTCCGTGGCTCCGGCCGAAGGAGCGGCACCCGGGTCGGGAGCAGCAGCAGTACCGGCACCGAGTCCGCCTCCGGTGGCCGAACCCACACCGGCGCCGCCCGCAGCAGCACCAGGGTCAGCGGCGGCGTGGCCGGCTCCGGCCGTGCCGCCCGGGGCGGCGATGCCAGCACCGGTTCCAGCTCCAGCTGCAGCACCGGCACCCGCGAGGGCGTTGGTGAGCGGTGCCGAAATGGGGGCGTTGGTGTCGGGGGAAGTGGCGGCGGCGAGCTCGTTGGTGACGGCGGCGCTGCCGGTGTCAGGGGCCTTGGCTTCCTCCCTCTTGCATCCGAGGATCAAGAAACCGCCGAGGCCGAAAACGTGAAGACCAACGATCAGTGCGGCCACCTGGAGCGTCGATTTGCTCCGGGCCTGCTTCTCGAGCAGGGAGCCTTGGGGTGCGAGGGGATTGGGGGTACTCATGGTGTTGTGAAGCCGTGGTGCGGCGTCGTTCGAGGAATGGTTTGGGATGAATTGATGCCGTGGTGACTCCTCAAGCCACCACGGCACCAAGCTGGAAGCGCGCGGGAATGCGCGGCAATGCGGTCTCCTCCACTCGGGGAAACCCTGACTCGTGTTCCCAGAGGCCGGACTAACACCGGAGCCTGGAACAAGGAGCCTGGAATCAGAAAGCGTTCGCGATCGCCAACACGGCCGTGCCCACCGCCAAAACGACGGCAGAAAAGCGCGCCGTCGGACCCCATTAAACCGCGCAAGGACGGCGGTGCAAGGGGCGAAACGCCCGTTGACGCGAAATGCGTCATCGGGGCGGTTTCCAGGCTGGATTCGAGGCGGTTCATCGGATCTTCAACGTGCTGAGGGCCAACACGGCGCAGAGGATTCCGGCGATGTAGAAGCGGGTGACGATTTTCGACTCCGGCCACCCCTTCATGCGAAAATGATGGTGGAGGGGCGACATTTTGAAAATCCGGCGCCCTTCACCGTACCGAATTCGGGTAAATTTGAACCATCCCACCTGGAGCATCACGCTGCACGCCTCGGCGACGAATACGCCGCCGGCGATGAACAGCACGAAGGGCTGATGAATGAGAACGGCGATGATTCCCAGGGCCCCGCCGAGGGCGAGCGACCCCGTGTCGCCCATGAAAACTTCCGCCGGATGGCAGTTGAACCACAGGAATCCGAGACTCGCGCCAATCAATGCCCCGCAAACCACGGCCAATTCCGAGGCCCCGTCCACGTGGGTCACGAGAAGGTATTTGGCAAAAATCGCGTTGCCCGCCACGTAGCTCATCACGAGGAATGCGAGCGAACAGATCAGCGTGCAGCCGATGGCCAATCCGTCCATGCCGTCGGTGAGATTCACCGCGTTACTGCTGCCCACGATGGTCAGGATCACCAGCAGTCCGCCGACGATCGGAGCTCCGATCAGAACCGGCGTCTTGAGGAACGGGAGCTCGACGTTCTCGATCAACCCGCGCGTCGAGGGCAGTCGCCAAAGATAAAAAGCAATCGCTCCGGCAAGGGCGATCTGGATGTAGAGCTTGATGCGGGACGCAGCGCCATCCGCGGTCTGACGCGTCACCTTCAACCAGTCATCGTAGAAACCCAGACCGGCCAGAACGATCAGTGAAAGCACGGTCAACAAAATCAATGGATTCCACCGCGCCCAGAGCAGCACAGTCACATCGAGCACGATGACAATCAGGATGCCTCCCATGGTGGGGGTCCCCCGTTTGGCGGTATCGGCTGCGGCGGCTGCGGTGGCGCCGGTCTGGCCTTCGCGAACGTCCTTGGGGCGATAATCCTGCTTAAACTTCAGCTCGCGGAGCCAGGCGATGAGCGCGGGCCCGAACAGCATGGACAACAGCAACGCCGTCACCGCCGCACCCGCGGTGCGGAAGGTCACGTACTTAAACACCGTCCAAGGCGCGTACGGAAACAGTTCTGAAAGGCGGAAAAGCATGGTCGTTCAGGCCGCCTTGGGCAGGGGATCGGGCGTGCGCAGTTCCAGTTGCCGGACCAGCGCTTCCATCAGGCGTTCCATCCGGGCCGATCGCGACCCCTTGAACACCACGACATCCCCCGGCAGGACAAAATGCAGGATCGCCGGGGCTGCGGTTTCGATATTCGAGAAAGCCACGCCGCGTCCATCGCCAGCAGCCCGAGCGGTCGTCTCCGCCTGGGTGCCCACGGCGAACACGGCATCGATGCCCAATCGCGCCGCCGCACGGCCCACTTCATCGTGCGCCGGAGCGGTCTCCGGGCCGAGCTCCGCCATGTCGCCGAGCACGGCGACGCGACGCCCGGTGCAGGGCAAGTCTTTGAGCGTTCGCAGCGCGGCCATCATGGAATCGGCATTCGCGTTGTAGGTGTCATCGAGCACGCGGACCCCACCGGCTTCGCGAAGACGAAGCCGCTGGGTCGCAGGTTGAAAAGCCGCCAGGCCGTCGCGACCGTCGCCAGGCAACACGCCCAGCTCGTAGGCGGTCGCCAGTCCCAAAAGCGCGTTGGAGACTGAATGACGACCTGGCAAAGTGATGAAATAATCCCCGTTCCATGCGGAATCCGGTGCCTGAACCGTGAACACGGTGCGGCCCCATTCCATGGCGCGGATGGTGGCGGTCCACTCGTTTCCGGGACCGATCCCGGCATGGACCACGCGGGCGGAAGTTCTCGAAGCGAGGTGCGACCGGAAGGCGCATTCGCCATTGAGCACCAGCACACCGCCAGCTGAAGCCGAGGGAAGCCGTTCCGCCAGGGCCCCCTCCTCCGCAGCGACACCGGCGAGATCCACAAAGTACTCCAGATGCTCGCGTCCGATGCTCGTCGTGACTCCGATCTTCGGATCACACATCGTCACCAAGGGCCCGAGCTCGCCGGGATGATTGGTCCCCACTTCCTGCACCGCGACCTGATGACTGGATTCCAGACCAAACAGAGTCGCGGGCACTCCCACATCGTTGTTGAAACTCCCCTGGCTCTTCAGCGTGCGGAAGCGTCGTGAGAGAATCGCCGCGAGCAATTCCTTGGTCGTTGTCTTGCCATTGGATCCGCCCACGCAAACCACCGGCAGATCAAACGTGCGCCGGTACGCCGCCGCCATTTGACCAAAAGCGATACGTGGGTTTTCGACGATCAGGGCAGCTAATCCTGCCGGCACCCGATGCGCCTGATCGCGCGCCACCACGGCCGCCAGGGCTCCCCGTGCCGCGACTTCCCCGAGATGGTCGTGCGCGTCGTGACGTTCCCCCTTGAGGGCGATGAACAGATTGCCGGTTCCCACCAGCCGCGAGTCGGTCACCACGCCCGTCACGCACGCGTCCGCAGCCCCGGAAAACGGGGTCACGACCGCCTGTGCGGCGTTCGCGAAGAATGAAAGTGGGCGCGGGTCCATGTCAGCGCATCAGGAAGGTTGCATTCACCACCGCGGTGATCGTTTTCTCGCGGCTGGTAGTGTCGTTGCGGCCTTCCCACGTGGTTTCGTTCGAGTAAAGCGGGGCGATTTGGAACACGCCCATCTTGGCGGCGCGGAGGTTTCCCAGCCGGCGTCCGCCCTGCCCTGAAATCTGTTCCGCGCGGGCCCGCGCATCCCGCGTGGCCTCACCAAGCATCTCCACCTTGGCATCGGCGGCGCGCGTGTAGATGAACTCCGGCACCATTGGCGCGAGCTGGATTCCCTGCTCCAGCAGCTTCACGGAATCGCGGTCCAACTGAAGGATGCGATCCATCAGTTCCGACCGGATCTCAACCAATTGGGACAGCTTGAACGCGACTGTCTTTTGCGAGGTGGTCTCGTCATCACCGGTGCGCTGACGGTCCTGTCCGGTGACCTCGTTGATCACCACCGGGGTGAAGGCGGCGTTCGTAATTCCGGCCGATTCCACAAATCGGGCCACCTGTTCCCGATGATCCCGCAGGGTGCGCTGCGCCTCCACCAGGGTCGGGGCCGACACGGTGAACTGCGCGCGCCAGATCATGAAATCGGAGCTGACATTGCGTCGCGCCGATCCGGTGACGGTGATTGATGCAGCATCAGAAATCCGAACCCAGGCCCGCGTCACCACCATCGCGGCGAGGATCAATCCGCACGACAGAAACAACCCGGCCACCATTCCCGCGAGGTGCGGACGGCCGCGCCCTTCCGGCCCGCCCGGAGACCGGGAGGAGGCGGAGGACACTGGGGTTGTGGAGTCGGAGGACATGAACAAATCGCGCTCAAACCGTCACAGCATGGCCAGCAGGCAGAGCACGCAGATCAGCACTCGAACACCAAATTCCCAACTCAGCGGGCGCAGGGCGGTGGTGGTCATGGGTTGAAACAGGTTGAATCAAAAAAGGTTGAGCTCATGGCTTGCTCGCGACCGCGTGCAAGCCGTGAAGACCGCGACCCACCGGCGTGCCGGACGGCGGCAGGGTCGGGAGCACATCGGCCGTGTTGGTTCCGGGCCGCGGTTGCAGCGCCAGGTAGCTGGCCATTTCGCGTCCCATCCGGGCAAACAACGGCGCGCAGGCCTTGCCGCCGTAGTAAGATTTTCCAGCCGTCGTCGGTTCATCCGCAGTGATCAAAATGCAAACCTCCGGAGCATCGGCCGGGAAGAATCCGACGAAACTCGCGTAAAAATGCGCCAGGGAATATTTCTTGGTGACCGGGTCCACTTTCTTCGTGGTGCCGGTCTTGCCGGCGACCTGAAATTCCAGGATCTCCGCCTTGCCACCCGTGCCCGCAGTCACCACGCGACGCATGGCTTGAACCATGTCCCGCGCCGTGGAGCTCTGCACCACTCGACGCACCTGTCGCGGTGGGAAATCGGCCACCACCTTGTTGTCGTTGCGAACGATTCGACGAACCATCCGCGGTTCCATCAGGATGCCATCATTGGCAATCGCGGCTGCAGCCATGACTGTTTGGATGGGCGTGGCGTAGATGCCGTAACCGAAAGGAAGGCTCGACGGCGTCATCCCGTCCCAGCCCGGAATGGTACCACGACGTTCTCCATGAATCGGCACTTTGGTCGGCACTCCGTTTACCACACTCCAACTTTCCCCGACCTCGGCGCACTCAATTCCGGTACGCGAGGTGAATCCGAAGTCGCGGATGTACCGCAACAACACGTTCGTACCGAGACCAAGCCCGATCTTCACCGCACCGACATTGCTCGAAAAGGCGAAGGCATCCTCAGCGGTGACCGTTTGAAGGTGATGGCCCTGATCGTCTGCGATGTAGCGGCGGGTTCCCGGAACATTCCAGCGTCCGCCTTCGCAGTTGATCATCGAGTCGAGCTTCAACGCGCCGGTGTCCAGTGCAGCGGCGTACGTGACGATCTTGAAGGTGGATCCCGGCTCGGCCGGCTCCACGAGCGCGCGGTTCTTGAGCGCATCCAGACTCGGAATGCGGCGTGAATTCGGGTTCCAGGTCGGCCGATTCGCGAGGGCCAGGATTTCGCCGGTCTTCGGACGAACCACCACGGCAGTCAGGCCCTTGGGCCGGAGGGTCTCCATGCCATAGTCCAGCGCATCCTCGACCATCGACTGGATGGTGGCATCGACCGTGAGCACCACATTGAGTCCATCGGTCGGAGCAATCTCGCGTTCCCGCAGGGGAACCAGTTCGCGTCCGGCCGCACGACGGGTTTCGATCAAACCGTTGGATCCTCGGAGTTCGCGATCATATCGCTGCTCGATTCCGGCGGCACCGATCACCCGCACCGGAATGCGTCCGCCGAGCGGTGCGGGTTCCCAGCTGTTGGTGGTGTAGCCGAGGAAGTGCGATCCGCGATGTTCCAGCGGATACGACCGCAGTTCGAACATCTCCGCGTACAGGCCCGCAGCGCGGCACTCCGCCACGTTGCTGCGCAGCACGGCGAGATCCAGCTGCATGGGACGCAGTTGCTGACGGATCTGCTTCGCCGTCTGCATGCGCGCGGGAAGATTCCACCAGGGAACTGCCTTGCGGGCGGCGATGCCGGCCTTCACGGCGTTGGTGTAGGCGAGCGAAAGATTCCACTCCGGACGGAACCGGTTGGTCGCCACCAACGCTTCCAACTGCGTCCAGCGATCCACCGGCAAGTTGGTGACGATGCCATTGTCGTGACGAACCCGGTCCTTGATCACCACGGTCGGAATGCGCGCGGTGCCATTCGTGACCCAGTTGGTGACGGTCTGCTTGAAGGTCTCAGGTTGAAGACGGCGCAGAATTTCCGGGGCATCCAAGCCCAGGAGTGGTGCAGCAATTTGAGCCAATCCCGGGCCAAAAGCCCCGATCTTCACGGGATCAGCCCGGACGGTGACGACGAACTGCGACGCCACCATCGGAAACATGTTGATGTCGAGAATCGATCCACGCCGCGCCGGGGTGAGGACCACGCGATGCGTCGTCGAGGAATCCCGCTCCGGCGGCTCCGGCCGTTGGATGGCCTGAAGATAAACAAGCTTTGCCGCCAGCGTCATGAAGCCCATTGAAAACAACCCCACGATTCCCCAGATTCGACGCGATTTGTGGAGGGTGTTCATGGGATTTGGGGGAGTCGGGGCGAATGATCGGGGATCAATGCGCCGCGGCAGCCAGTGGCGGACGGAACGAGCTCAAGTCACGGTTGGGAGTGGTGCTGGTGGAAATCGGCGAAGCAGGAAAGGCCGGAGTCCCGACGGCGATGGAACGGGATTGGGGCATCGGGACGAACAGACGCTGCGAGGGGACAATGTTGGTCAGGTCGATGTGCAAATCGACCACGCGTTGACGCAGCTCGGCAGCGGAAGAAAGACGGGTGTGAACGATGCGGCGCTGATCCAGGATTACGTTCAGGCTTTGCACCTTTTTCTCCAGGGCGGTGAGTTGATCGCCGAGGCGATGATGCGCACGCCGCTGGACGACGTATCCCAGCGCCATGCCCGCCAGCGAAACCACCACGAACAGCACGAACCCGAAGGTCTGCCATTGGAGTGCCTGGGCACCGCGTTTTTGGTTTTTGGCCATGTTGATTGAGGGAGTCGGAGTGAGCGGAAAATCAGAAAAGAGTTAGAGCTTCACCAGGGCGCGGAGCTGCGCGCTCCGGGATCTTGGGTTGCGACGGAGTTCGTCCTCCGAGGGCAGGATCGCCTTGCGGGTGACGAAGCGTCCGCGGGCCGCACGGGGAATCCGCAGATGCGGAAAATCCTCCTCGCCCGGGGGCAGGTCGTAGTCGCGGGCTTCGATGCGAAAGAACTCCTTCACCTGGCGATCCTCGCCGGAATGGAAGGTGATGACCGCCAGCACGCCGCCCGGAGCGAGCAGATCCCATGCGGTCTGGAGCCCGCGATCGAGGGCGCCCCGTTCGTCGTTCACGACAATGCGAAGTGCCTGAAAAACCAGGGTGGCCGGATCCTTCGCGCGGCCGGCGCGCGGATTGGCGCGTCCCACGCACGCGGCCAGTTGACGCGTGGTTTCGAACGGACGGACCTGGCGTTCGCGGTCGATCGCCCGGGCGATTCGGCGGCCCTGGTTCTCTCCGTTGTCCCAGAACAATTGGGTGAGATCCTCCACCGGCCACGTGTTGATGATCGTGGCGGCGGTGATGGGGTTGGACGGCGACATGCGCATGTCGAGCGGACCCTCGTGCTGGAAGCTGAAACCCCTCATGGCGGTGTCCAACTGATGCGAGCTGACCCCGAGATCCAGAATGGCGCCCGCGCACGTCCCCGCAGGAACGAACGCACCGGCGTCGGCGAAGTTGATCATCCGCAGCTCATGACGCCCCGCATAGGGCGCCAGTCGCTCACGGGCTGCTTCGATGGCGTCCGGGTCCGCGTCGCACGCGTACAGGAAACCCGCCGGCCCACTCGCCTTCAGAATCGCCACGCTGTGCCCAGCTCCACCGCACGTTCCGTCGAAGTAGCTCGCCCCGTCCTTCGGTTGAAGAACTGAGACGACCTCCTCCAGCAAGACCGTGTGATGGGTGAAGCTTGAGCTCACGCATGCGGCACCCGGGTTCAGTCGGGTTTGACCACCAGGTTCTCCATACGACGCCCGCGAAGCCGGTTCCACGCCAGCTCCTGATTGTCGTTGGTGACCTTCGCCACCGGAGACTCCCAGATTACTTTGGACTGGCGGCGCTCGACCAACGCCACGTCATCGTCCCGCAAAGAATTTCGCACCGGCTTCACGTTCTGAAGGAGGAGCTCGCCCTGCACGAGGGGCCCGCCTTCACGACGCCGGTTTTTTCCGAACATCCAACCGAACCAGCTCCGGCGCGCCGGAGTGGAGGGCGACATCGCCCGCATGCCTGGCAACGCCGAACGCGCCGCCGCGGCTCCAATCGCCTCGCGCTCCGCCGCCGTCACCGCGCTCCCCACGGGACGCGGAGTCAACGGAGCCGTCACCGTCGGGGTCGGCACCGGAGCCGCCGCGCGACGCTTGAACAAACTGCGAGCCGTTTGAAGGAGGGCATTCATGGTTATGGTTCAGGAGAGAGTTTTATAAGCGCCCAACGCCACCGCGCGATCCGCCTGAGAGCACCGATCAAAGATTTCCTTGTCCCAAAGTTCGAAGTGATCCCCGGCGCCCACGAAATGGACGTCCTTCTTCATTCCGGTCTCGGCCACCATCTTGGGAGGCAGGCAAAGCCGCCCGGCCGGATCCAACTCGACCTGGATCGAACTGCGAAAAATCTGACGCCGGAACGCGCCCGTATCGTCCTCGCCAATGCCCTTCGTCGAGACCTGCTCGACCAAGGAACTAAATTTTTGCGGCGTAACTCCCTTGATAAAGGCAAACTCCCGCTCTCCCTTGAGATGGGCATGCGGCCACATGATCAACACAAACTGCGCGGGAGTCTTCGAGTTCCGCCAATCCGCCGGGAACTGGACCCGCTTCTGCGTGTCCATTCGATGGTCGTAACTCCACGTGTACCACCCCGACATGGAAGACGACGGTGCACCCGCCGCCACTGGGGCGGCCTGCGCATCGAGATCTACCATGGGTTCCGACATAAAATGACATCACTTCCCCGCTGGACCCTTTTTGCCACTGAAATCCCCAGTCATGCAACGAAATTCCCCACAGGTCCCCTACCGACCCTTAAACGGGCCTGTCAGCCACCCCAAAAACCCTCCAAAACCTACATCCAATCCACTTTTGCATCCACATCCACAACAACATGTTACGACGGTTATTAACAGTCCCTAGGGAAAGTTAGAGGTTTCAGCCGCTCCCCTGAACGCCCCAGTCGGCACTTATCTACAAGTTATTCACAGGCCTCCAATTTGGGATTCCTGGTGCACGATTTCCGTCCGTTTTCTAGAATCCGCGAACTGTGCTGACTGGTGAATTCGACTACGTGCTTCCGGCCGACCGGATTGCTCAAACTCCTGCGCCAGAGAGAACTGCGTCCCGACTGCTGGTCATCGACCGCTCCACTGGGGAATTCCGCCACCACCCCCAGTTCACCGAGGTAGAGCAGTATCTGCAACCCGGTGACCTGTTGATACTCAACGACTCCCGCGTTATTCCCGCCCGCCTTCGAGCCCGGAAACCCGATACCCAGGGAGCCGTGGAAATGCTCCTCCTGGAGGAAAACGAGCCCCTGGATTGGTGGGTGATGTTGCGTCCGGGCAAGCGGGTTCGCCCCGGAACACGTCTCGTTATCCTTAACCCTCAAGGAGAGCTCACCTCCTTGGAGGCAAACGTGTTGGAAAAGAACGAGGAGGGTGGGTGCCGACTTCGCTTTTCCGGCCCGGTGGAGTTCCGGAAAGCAGTGGAAGAATGGGGGGAAACCCCATTACCCCCCTATATGGAGCGAAAAGGGGGGCCGCCGAGCGCTGAAGACCGAGTCCGATACCAGACCGTCTATGCCCGGCACGACGGGTCGGTCGCCGCCCCCACGGCCGGACTTCACTTCACCACCGACCTCTTGGAGTCCCTCTCGCGGCGAGGGATTGAGCACCGGTTTGTCACCCTCCACGTCGGTCACGGCACCTTTGCCCCGGTCAAGGCGGCCACTGCGGAGGAACACGTCATGCACGAGGAACGGTTTTCGATTTCGGAGGAAACTTGCGAAGCCGTGAATCGCGCACGTGCGGAAGGGCGGCGCATCGTGGCGGTGGGGACCACATCAGTTCGCGTGTTGGAAACCGTGGGGCGCGCGAACGGGGGCAGGCTCGTCCCAGGATCGGGACGAACCCGGATTTTCATCCATCCGCCGCAGACGATTCAAATGGTCGATGCCCTCATCACCAACTTCCACCTTCCCTGCAGCACGCTGCTGATGCTGGTAAGTGCGTTCGCCGCGCCGGGATGCCATCCGAAGGGACGCGACCTCATGCTCCGCGCCTATCAGGAGGCGATCGACCACCAGTACCGGTTCTTCAGCTTCGGCGACGCCATGCTGATCACGGGCAAACCATTACAAGCGTAACCGCTCAACGAGAATTGACTGCGGAAACAACCACAGATGGACACAGATCAACACAGATGAAAACCGCGGTGGCTGAATGCTTCGCCAAATTCGAGAGGTTTACACGTGTAACCTTCCGAATCCTTTTCGGCATCTGTGTGCATCCGTGTCCATCTGTGGTTTAAGCTTTCCCTCCCTCTATTTCGCTCATGCCTCGTTCCGGACAACGGCCGTTTGTGTTGCTGAATCTCGCGATGACCGCGGATGGCAAGATCGCCACGGCGGATCGTTCGATCACCACGTTTGGAAGTCCACGTGACCTCGCGCATTTGTATGAACTGCGCGCCACTGCGGATGCGATTCTCTGCGGCGCACGAACGGTGGAGGAGACGGGCGCGACGCTGGGCAATGGACCCGATCCCCGCGGAGCGGTGCGACGCCGCCGGGTAGCGCGCGGACTCCGGGAATTTCCCCTGCGGGTGGTCGTCAGCGGTTCGGGATCACTCAGTCCCAATGCAAAGATCTGGAGCACGCATGACGCTCCGCTGATCGTGCTCACCTCGGCACGCGCCCCTGTTCGCGCACGCGCTGCGCTGGCGCGACTCGGGGCCGAGGTCTGGACCAGTCCGGGGCGTGAGATCGAATTTGAAACAGTGCTCCAACGACTCCTGCGCGAACACGGAGTCAAACGCCTGCTGTGCGAAGGCGGCGGGCAGTTGAATGCGGCGCTGCTTCAGGCGGATCTGGTCGATGAGCTCAACCTCACCCTCTGCCCGCTGCTGTTTGGCGGACGCACGGCTCCGAGTGTGTTCGATGCAGAAGGATTCGCCACACTGTCCGACGCAACCCGATGGACGGTCGCTTCGGAACGCCGCATCGGAAATGAGATGTTTCTCGTGTACCGGCGGGTGAGGGCTGTGGGGAAGTTGAAGGGTTGAAATGTTGAAGGGTTGAAGAGTTTAAGTGGGAAGCCGCGTGTTGTTCACACGTTCGGATTACCGCGTTTACGCGGCTCTGCTGTTGGATAGGGAATCCAACCGAGGGGTGAAAATGGGCCCCGAATCGCTTCCCGTGCGCTTCCCGTGCGCTTCCCCGAACGGTCTCAAGACGGGACTCCAACCGAATGAGTAACCCTTCGCGTCAGCGACGGCGCCTCCTTCAACGCTTCAACTTTTTAACCCTTCAACTGCCGTTATTGGGTTGAAGGGGAGGAAAGACGCGCCGGCGTTGTCTCAATCCAGGCAACCCCAATTCCGGTGCGATCTCGTTTTTCACTCGGGTGATCCGCCTCGTCCCCTCGGCGGCTACGCAGAAAGAAAGCGGTCGCGGTTTCGCCGGCCGCTCTCCTCTTCAACGCTTCAACTTTTTAACCCTTTAACTTCAACCGCCCCCTCACTCCTTCACATGCCGAAGGTTCGCATCGAACCAGTCCGCGAAGAGCACCACATCTTTTTCAATTCCGAGCCATCCGTGGTCCTTGCCTTCGCGCCGCACAAGCTTCAACGGAGCCTTCACTCCGATTTCTTCGCAGCGCTTGAAAAACCGTTCGGCCTGGTAGATGGGAACCAGTTTGTCGGCATCGCCGTGGATGATCAGCGTGGCCGGCATCTCGGGTCGGATGAATTGGATCGGGGAGATTTCACGTCCGTAAACAGCACGGCTCTCCGCGGTGTCGCTGCGCGCTCCGAACGCAGGCTTGAACGCCGCCAGCACGCCCACACCCACGGCGTCATCTCCGGGTTGCCGCCAGGAAAGATAATCAGTGGGGGGAAAGAACGCCGCCACCGCCTGAACCGCGCTGGATTCGCGATCGATGGGATCCTTCGCATCCGCTTTTCCTGGACCTCCCTGGGTTCCCAGAGTCAGGGAAAGGTGCCCACCCGCGCTCGCGCCAAACACTCCGAACGCATCGGGTTTCACTCCATATTCCGACGCGTGGTGCCGAATGAAACGGACCGCCCGGTGAACATCCTCGGTGATCTCGGGAATCACAAACCGGGGCTGCGATCCGTGCACCACCGCAAACACCGTGTATCCCCGGGAAAGAAACGGGGCGAGCAACCCATTCTTCAACGCACCGTCGATGCCATCGTGTCCGGAGAAGTACCCGCCCGACACCATGTACACCACGCCATACCCGTTGGGCTTGGGCGGCTGGATCACGTCGAGGGTCAGGGCCGTTCCAAATTTACGCGCGTAAATGAGCTCCTTCCGCGACGCGACCGGCGCGTCTTCCCCACGGACTACCGGGGACGTCAGGAATCCGGCCACGAACGCCAGGGTGGCGACGCACCGGGTGATACGGAACAGAATCGAGGGAGGCATGGCCGAAGCATGGAACACAGGCGCACACCGGGCAATCCGACAAACGCTGGAATGGGCAAAATGCCAGAGCTCAAAGTGACAACTCAGCGACAATGTCATCCGCCCATTGACGTCCAAATGTAGGTCGTCTTCACTGCAGTCGATGAAAGAGGAGACCACCAAAGCCGCTCTTTGGAACCGGGTTCAGGCCTTTTCACCGGACGATCCGGCATCCGCCCTCCCCTTCTCCGCACGACTCGCGCGGGATCAGCATTGGACGCGTACATTCGCGCTTCGCGTGGTCGAGGAATACAAACGGTTCGCGTATCTGTGCATCGCCGCCGGTCATCCTTGCACGCCGAGTCCCGCGGTCGATGAGGCATGGCACCTGCACTTGCTCTACAGCCGGAATTATTGGGAGACGTTCTGTCGCGAGGTCCTGCAATCCCGCCTCCACCACGAGCCCACGCGCGGGGGACCCGAGGAGCGGACCAAGCACGCCGACTGGTATCAGCGCACCCTGACCAGTTACCGCGCGCACTTCGGCGAACCGCCCGGCGACATCTGGCCTTCATCGGCCACGCCGCCGACTGCAAAGAAAACTCCCGCATCGGTTCACAGCGACACTCATTGGATTCTGCGAAAGCCCGCCTGTTGGCGAAGTGAAAACCGCGATGCTGCGGTGCTGCTGGCCACCGGCGGATTGGCGTTCGCGGCGGCCGGTTGTTCCAGCGAGGGCATGACCGGCATTCCCTTGCTCGACTGGCACGGCCCCGAGTTCCTCATTTTCTACGGATGCGCCCTCCCATTGGCGACGAGCTACTCGTTCGTCGTCCGCCGGTCGCACCAAAATCGACTCGATGCCGAAGCGGCAACGCGAACCCCGCCGACGGATCCGTATGAGCTCGCCGCACTGGTCGGAGGACCGGAGCGCGTGGTGCAGACGGTGATCGTGAAACTCGCCAAGCAGGGTTCCATTCTTCTGAGCGGCTCTGATGGAAAGGAGCTCACCATTGCCGGCCCGCTTCCCGATGGGGCGCACCGGGTGGAACAAGCGCTCCACGCAGAACTCGCCGCCGGCGGACCGAAGCGTCCCCTGGAGCTCGTCCAATCCCTTTCGCAAAATCCAGTGCTTCGCGAACTCGCCTGGAAGGCCGATTCAATTGCCCCGGGCGATGCGGTGCCGGCGCCCAAGGGAATCGCCCCGTTGTGGTGCCTGCTGGCTCTCGGCGTGATGAAGCTGTTCATCGGCATTTCGCGGGAACGCCCCGTTTTGTTCCTCGCATTCGCACTCGGGATCACTGTCATTCTGATCGTTGTTTTGAATCGGCGAGCACGTACACCGTTGAGTGTCCGACAGGCGTTGGTCCGGCGCATCCAACGGCAGAATTCCCACTACGCAAACCAAAGCTGGAACGCATCCCGGCTGGAGGCGTCGCCCTCTAACTGGGCCATGGCGGTGGGACTCTTCGGGCTGGGCAGCATCGTCGGCTCGCCCTTCGGAGATTACATTCCGCTGCTCGATCCGATGTTTCACACCCGTCGAACCGCGGCCACCGCGGGTTCAAGTTCGGGATGCAGCGGCACCAGTGGGTGCAGCAGTGGAGGCGATGGTGGTGGTGGCGGTGGAAGCGGCTGTGGCAGTGGGTGCGGTGGATGCGGCGGTGGTGGTGGAGATTGAATCGCCGCTCTTCTGAAGCGCCACTCCGGCTGACACACCTCCCAGTGGATCGGAGAGAACTAAAACCGAACTCAGCTCGGCGATACTCCGACGCCCGAAACATCGGCTGCCTCTGCCGACTTTCGGATTCATCAGCGGACCCTTGATTCCGATTCCCTAGGGCCACGAAGCAAATTTGAACGCGGGATTTTTTTGAATGAAACCTCGCGTCGAAACGTTGTGTCTGTCGATCAAGACAATGGACCACAACGTCGGCGAAACCGTCGCCACGAGGCGCATCAAAATTGATGCACTTCTTCCGCAATATTTTTTCTGCGGCGGCTGCGAATCGACGGATCAACCGTCCATCTGGAGCCTGTTTAAAACCCACGAATCTTCCGAGCACGGTGTCTGATCCGACCGCGAAATCTGGAGTGATTCAGCCACAGGACGCCCGCCGCCCCGCGGCGACTCCCTTGACGCGCGAAGCCCGCGAACTCCTCGATCTGGCGCACGATGCCATCATCGTCCGAAGCCTCGAAGGGACGGTTCTGTTCTGGAGTCGCGGGGCTGCGGAGCAATACGGACACCAGCCGACCGATGCGGTGGGACGCAGGAAACAGGAGCTGCTGCACACCGAGTTCCCGTGTCCGTTGAAGGACATCGAGTCGGAGCTGTATCGCAAGGGGAGATGGGACGGCGAGTTGACCCACACCTGCCACGACGGGCGGAAAATCCTCGTTGAATCCCGTTGGGCCCTGAACCCCGGAACCGAGGAATCCGGAGCGTGGGTCATCGAAATCAATCGTGACATCACGGTGCGACGCGACGCCGAGCTGGCCCTGCGAAAAGCGCACGCGAACCTTCTCGAACTCTCGCGACGGCTCGTGCAGATCCAGGAAACGGAACGGCGCAAGATCTCGCGCGAGCTTCATGACGAAGTCGGACAGGACATCACGGCAGTACGGCTCAATTTGCTGACGCTGCCCGCCCCGGATTCCACCTCGCAGCAGATGCGTCAGGAGTCGCTTGAACTGCTGGACCGTTTGCTGGAGAAGGTTCGCTCGGTTGCCTTCCGGTTGCGCCCTTCGGAATTGGACGACCTCGGGCTGATCGCCGCGCTTCGCAGCACCCTCACCCGAAGCGGCACACGGGTCGGGTTCGCCACCGAGTTTCATTCGAATCTCCCGGACGATTATTCGATCCCGCCGGATCAGGCCGATGCGTGCTTCCGCATCGTGCAGGAGGCTCTGACCAACATCGCGCGACATGCCGCCGCCTCGCGGGTCATCCTTCGGCTCGATGCAAGTCAGGGCGCGCTGCGGCTTTCCATCTCGGACAACGGCCTCGGCTTTCATCCGGCCACCGTCACCGCCGCGCGATCGGAGCATCTGGGTTTGACCGGCATGGAGGAACGGGCGCGCATCGCCAACGGAACGTTCCAAATTCGGTCCATTCCGGGACAGGGCACGGAAATTCTGGTGACATTCGTCCGAGAGAGTGTCGTTACTTCACAGCAACCCGGTTAAAACGTGGCCGCCACTCTTCGCTCCACCCGTGTCGTCCTTGCCGACGATCACACGTTGATCCGATCCGGTCTCAAACGGCTGATCGAACGGATGCCGGGAATCCTCATGGTCGGTGAGGCATCCAACGGTCGCGAATTGCTCGAGGTGATGCAGTCTGCGAAGCCCGATCTGGTTATTCTCGACATTTCCATGCCAGGTTTGTCCGGGCTCGAATTGCTTCCGTTGGTGCGAAGGCAGCATCCGTCCACGGAGATCCTGATCCTAAGTGCCCACGCCAATCCGGAGTACATGCTCCGCGCCATGAACCGGGGCGCCCGCGGGTATCTCACCAAAGATTCCTCTGCCATCGAGCTTGAGTCTGCCATCCGATCCATCGCGGAGGGACGGCCGTATTTCAACGAGAATCTCCAATCGGGTCCGGTGGATCTCGAACAACCGTCCGGAGGATCCAGGGAACCGGATCTCTCGTCGCTCACCGAGCGGCAGCGCCAAATTCTCCAACTGATTTCCGAGAGCCGCAGCACCAAGGAAATCGCGTTCCTCTTGAACATCTCCGCCAAGACCGTCGAGGCGCATCGGGCGCAGCTCATGGAGCGCTTGGGCATTTACGACATCGCCGGGTTGGTCCGTTTCTCCATTCGCGCGGGGCTGATTACCGCGCACTCCGTTTAGGTTTTACAGGCGGTTCGCCCCCCAGTTCACCCCAGGGCCATTAGGGGATTGCCCAATGGCGGGGCCGCTGCACGGCCGATTTACTTCGGCAGTGCCACCCAGAAATCAGGAGGTTTCCCCAGCGCGGTCGCAGCGAGCCGGATCGGTCGGTGCCTTTGCCTGCCTCGCCGCCGCTGGAGGGGCGCTGGTTCCAATTCTGGTCTGGCGCCAGATTCCCAATTCGTTCCCCGATTCCCTGCTCCTGCTCGCGCTGGTGATTCCGATTCTCGCATCAGAGGCCCTCGGTGGATGGCTCCCGGGAATCGTCGCCACCTTCTCCGCATCCACAGGGTTGTGGCTGCTCCCGATTTTCTCGCGGCCCGGAAGCGGCAACGTCGCCAATTCCCTGCACCCGCTTTCGGCACCGCTGCTTTTTCTGGTTGGCGGCACCTGGATCATTGCGAGCCACCGGATACATCGGCAACGGGAGCACCAGTTCACCCGTGCCAACGCATCGCTCGGGGAAAGCGAGAACCGCCTTCGACAGTTCATCGAGAATCTTCCCGTCGCCGTCGCCGTGCTGGATCGCAATCTCTGCTATCGCACCGCGAGCCGGAAGTGGATCGCCGACCACTCGCTCGATGATTCGAAGTTGATCGGCCGTGCGCACTACGACCTGTTTCCCGACCTCCCCACGGAATGGCGCGCGATCCACCAGCGCGCCCTGGCGGGTGAGGTGTGTCGTTCCGAATCCGACCGCTACGTGCACCAGGACGGTTCGGTTCAGTGGTTGCGATGGGAGGTGCGTCCGATCCGCGAATCCAATCAGGAGGTCTCAGGCATTCTGATTTTCAGCGAGGAAATCACCGCCCGAAAACAACAGGAGGAGGTGCGAGAACGGCTCGCCACCATCGTCGCCACCAGCGAGGACGCCATCATTGCCAAGACTCTCGACGGCGTGATCACCAGTTGGAATCAGGGTGCTGAAGGCCTCTTCGGCTACCCGGAGTCGGAGGTGCTGGGCAAACAAATGCTTATTCTCTTTCCCGGGGATCGACGGGATGAGGAGGCCTCCATTTTGGAACGCATCCGTCGGGGCGAACGGGTGGAACATTTCGAGACGGAGCGGATCCACAGAAACGGCAATCGCATCGAGGTGTCAGTGAGCATTTCGCCGATCCGCGACTCCGGGGGTGCCATCGTCGGTGCCTCCAGCATCGCGCGCGACATCACCGCCAAGCGCCGGGTGCTCCGCCTGATGCGCGAGCATGAGGAACGGCTGGAGGCGGTGACGGAGAACCTCGCCGAGGGATTGCTCCTGTGCGACCTGACCGGAAGGCCCATCCACTGGAACCGCGCGGCCATGGAGCTGCACCGGATCAAGTCTCCCGCCGAGGCGCGCTCGGCCTTCGATCTTTCGTCAGATCACTTCCTCTGGACCACGCTGGAGGGCGAAGGGATTTCCATCGGTGAAAGTCCGCTGGGCCGCGTGCTGCGCGGGGATGTGATTCGCGGGTTGCAGCTCCGGATTCAATGTCCCACGGAAGGCTGGGAGTCCGTCTTCCGATACAACGGCAACGTCGTGCGCAACGCGGGCGATGATCCGATTGCGTTCCTTTCCATCACCGACGTTTCGGCGAGCACCGCTGCGGAACGAACCCGGGAACGTCAGCAACGCCGCACCGCACTGCTCGCCGAGGTCTCCAGGCGATTGGTCGTCGGACATTCCTCCCGTGAACTGGTCGGGGGCATTTTCAACGAGCTCGCGGAGTGGCTGGAGGTGGATGTGTTTTTGAATTACGCGGCCGCCGCCAGCCAGGATCGGCTGATTCTGGAAATTTCCCGCGGACTCTCGGACGAGTCGCAGGCGGCATTTGCGATGCTGAAGTTCGGGGAGGCGGTCTGCGGCCGTGTGGCGGAACAGCGCGCGCCCATCGTAATCGAGCATCTGCAGTCCGCCCTCCGCCCGGAGGCCGATCGACTCAGGAACCTCGGAATTCGCGCCTACGCGGGTTTTCCGCTGCTCGCATCGAATCGACTCGTGGGAACCATTTCCTTCGGATCCATGCGCTTCGACCAGTTCGATCCCGAGGATGTGAAGGTCATGAAGGCGGTCGGCGATCAGGTGGCCGCCGCGCTCGAACGGGACCGTCTTCTCGCCGAGCTGCGCGCCAGCAACGAACGGTTTCAGAACCTCATCGATCAGGCGGCGGACGCGATGATGGTGTACGACCACTTCGGAAGGATGGTCGATTGCAACCGCCGCGCCTGCGAGTATCTCGGATACCTGCGATCCGAATTGCTCGAACTGGATCTTTCCGCATTTGTGGTCGGATTCGACCTCCAAAAAGCCCAGGCCAAGTGGGCCGAGATTCCGACGCATGGCCTGCTGACCATCACCACCACGCATCGGCGCAAGGACGGCACAACCTTCCCGGTCGAGGCGCGAATTGGTGGTATCCAATTTGATTCACGCGATCTGATCATCGCGCAGGTTCGCGACATCACCGAGCGCAGCGAGGCCGAGGCGGCCATTCGGGAAAGCGAGGAACGATTCCGCCAGGTGGTGGAGAACATCGAGGAGGTGTTCTGGATGACCGACGTCGCCAAGAACCGCGTGCTGTACATCAGTCCCGGATACCAACGCATCTGGGGACGTTCTGGGCAGGACTTGTACCGCTCGCTCGAATCCTGGAGCGACACCATTCATCCCGAAGATCGGGAGCGCGTTGTGAAAAAGGCTTCGGAGTCCCAGGCCTCCGGGAATTACAACGAGATCTACCGCATCGTCCGCCCCGACAAGTCCGTTCGCTGGATTCAGGACAAGGCGTATCCGGTGCGGGATGGATCAGGAGTGGTAACCCGGATCGTCGGGGTCGCGGCCGACATCACCGAGCAACGCCATCTCGAAGCCCAGGTCCGACAGGCGCAGAAGATGGAAGCCATCGGCACGCTGGCCGGCGGCATCGCGCATGACTTTAACAACATCCTCAGCGCCATCATTGGATTCGCCGAGCTTGCCCAATTCCGGCTCGGGGAAAACGACATCGTCCGTTCGGAGCTGAACGGCGTGCTGGAAGGTTCGCGCCGGGCCGCGGGGCTGGTGGGACAGATCCTCGCATTCTCCCGGCGACACGAACCACGGCGGATGCCGGTCCAGCTCTGCGAGGTGGCCGCCGAATCGTTTCGACTGCTCCGGGCCACCCTGCCTGCGGGCATCCAGTTCGAGGTGCGCCTGCCGCCCGGGCTCCCGCACATTCTCGCCGACCCGAACCAGGTTCATCAGGTGATCATGAACCTCGGTACGAATGCCTTTCAGTCGATCGGAAACCGCAACGGGCGAATCACCGTGAGTGCAGACGCCGGAATGGCGGATCCGTTTTCAGCGGTCGCCATCGCTGGATTCAAAAGCGGACCGTACGTGCATCTCAGCATCACCGACACCGGCTGCGGCATGGACCGTGGCACGATGGACCGGATCTTCGAACCCTTCTTCACCACCAAGCCGGCAGGCGAAGGGACCGGGCTGGGCCTTTCCGTGGTTCACGGAATCATGAAATCCCATGAGGGCACCATTACCGTGTCCAGCGAGCCCGGACTTGGCACAACCTTTCATCTGTATTTTCCGAGCATCGAGCCAACGCCCAAACCCACACCGGGTGAGGTCATACCCAATCACCGCGGCAATGGGGAACGCATCCTCCTTCTCGATGACGAAGCCCCGCTGGCCCGGCTCGGTCAACAGCTGCTCGAATCGTTGGGCTACCAAGCCATCGCCCACACCGATCCGGCCGCGATTCTTGCCGAACTCTCCACCAACCCCGCGCCTTTTCATCTGCTGATCACCGACATGAGCATGCCCGCCATGAGTGGGATCGATCTGGCCCTCCAGGTTAATCAAATTCGGCCGCACCTCCCCATCCTGCTTACCACCGGTTTCCTCGGGGAACTTCAGACGGAGGAGTTGACCCGTCACGGCATCCGCAAGGTGCTCGGAAAACCATTTACTATGACGTCCCTCGCGCACACGGTTCGGGAGTGTCTCAGGGAGCCACCCGCTGATTCCGAACATGGCCCGCATTCTCCTCATTGAAGACGATTCCCTCTTCCGCGGCATGCTGCGCGAAGCCCTGACCCGGGTCGGGCACGAAGTCACCGAAGCGGAAAACGGCGGCGTGGGATTAAAGACCTTCGCCAGCGGAACGTTCGACCTGGTCCTCACCGACCTCGTCATGCCCGAGGTCGAAGGCATCGAAACCATCGTCAAACTCCGCAAGCAAAGCCCGGACATCCGGATCATCGCCATGTCCGGCGGCGGACGCGGATCCGCCTACGATTACCTCCACATCGCACAGCAAATCGGCGCCAACCGCGTGCTGATGAAACCGTTCTCCACCGAGGATCTCCGGGAAACGGTCCGAACCCTGACCAGCCCCAATTCTGATACGGTCGGGAAAAGTTCTCCCTCCCGGTCCTCGTCCGCACCAGCGACTACTGGGTCCGGATCACACTGAGGCCCTTCAGCAGGTCCAGGGCGCGGGCCAGTGACGGATCGCGAACCACCCGAACCGGAGGCGTGACGGGCGCCGGCGTGGAAACCGCGTTGGTTCCCTGGGTCCCGGATTTTCCCTCACGACGCGCCCGCACCAGATCCGCCTCGGTCAAACGCCGACGCGGCTTGGCCACTGAATTGGTGCCGGATGCTCCACCAGCCGACGCCACTACCCCGCTCGCACCAAACGGATCTTCCATCCAACCCTGCTCCTCAGCCTCGGGCACCGACACGCCGATGTCCGGCTGCACCCCGGTGGGTGCCAAAAAGGATCCATCCGCCCCTTTCACCGGTGCGACCGCGAGACGCAATTTCCGACCGTTCGAAAGCGCGAACTCCTCGTATCGGGCCACCTCGCCCGCCGTCGCTCCGCCAATCACCAACGCAGAACCGGCCCCCCGCAACACCGCGGCAATCGCCTCGGCGGCACCACGCGTTTGCCGATTCACCAGCACGGTGAGCGGCAGGAGCTTCTCCTTGTCGGACGGTTTCTCCGACGACACAAACAACCCCTGCCCCCAATCCATCAGTGGCTTTCCCGCCGGGATGAAGGCATCGGCAATCTGGGCTGCTGCACCGAAGTCGCGTCCGCTCAAAAAACGAAGATCCAGCACCCAACCCTTGACCGTCTGATTCGTTCCCGCCCCGGCCAGGATTCGTTCCACCTCGGCCCGGGTGCCCGGGGCGATGGACGAGATGCGGACGTATCCAAATTTTCCGTCGAAGAGGCGGTTGGTCACGCCAACGGTCGCAGAAGCCGTCGCGGAATTGGTCTCCGGCATATCGGCGAAACGAGCCAATCCCCCAAGCCGCTGGAGCAATCCCTCGACGGCGAGTTTGTTCAGTTCCTCGGCCGAATAGGTGTGCTGATGCGTCTTCAGCAATTCGAGCACCTCGTTCAACGGCGGAGCCTCGACGGCGCCCAGCCCGCACCAGGCAGTGCCGAACACACACATCGAGGAAACCAACGAGAAAACTCCGGTTCGCAGCCGGGAATGGATCCGCATGCCCGGGTTTATCGGGGATCCATGCAGCGTGGCGCAACCCTGCAATCCACTTCCGCCGGTCAAAGAAACAGCCGGCCGTGCTCGCGCAGCCACGCTTCCGAAGCCTTGTAGTCCGGACACAGCCGCTCCACTTCCTTCCAGAAGCGCACGCTGTGGTTCATGTGAACCAGATGCGCGAGCTCATGGAGCAGGACATAATCGCGTACCGAATCTGGTACCTGGACCAGGCGCCAGTTGAGCGAGATCACCCCGCGACGCGAGCAGCTGCCCCAGCGGGTTCGCTGGTTTCGAACGCTCACGCGGCGGACCTTTTCCCGCAGCCCGTGCTTTGTGGCCAGCTCCACCAGACGGCCGGGCAACGTGCGTTCGGCGAATCCGCGCAGGGCGACCTCCACCGCCGGACGAAAATCCTCGGCCGCAGCAGCCGCGCGAAACTGCACCGGTCCGACGTGGAACCACACCCGCGCTCCGGCGGCGTCCTCGTCTTCATCCTCCCCCTCGGCCAGCGCCGCCGTGGGGACAATTTCCATGCGCTCGAGCGGAAGCCCCTGCCCGGCGAAGGGAACCTGTCCGCCTTCCTTCAACGCGCCGGGGCCGCGAGGGGATTGCCGATGGCGCTTGAGGGTATCGTTCAGCCACGTCTCGTTCTCCGACACGAATCGACGGGCCTCGGCCAGCGTGCCTCGACGCGGGATCGTGCATCGCGCCGTTCCATCGCGTCGCAGTACCAATCGGAACCGGCGCGCGCGCGGATGCCGCACGTACACGAGGGTGATCTCACCGGCGGGAAGCGACAAAACCTCCCCGGCCGCTGCGGTCGTCCGCGAGGGTGTGGGCACCGATGGCGGCACGGGAACGGGCGCGGGCTTTGACGAAGCCGGGGACGTCGGAGCCGACGGCTGCGTCAGCTTCGACCACAACGAGCGGAAGAAATCGAGCTGGCCGGCGTCACGGACCACTTCGGTCGAGCGGGTTCCGGGCAAACGAGAATTCGGCAACGGGACGGCCATGGATCAAATGTTCCTGAATGATGCGCTCCAGCACCTCGGGAGTACAGGAATGGTACCAGACTCCCTCGGGATACACCACGGCGACGGGACCGCGGAGGCAAACCTGAAGGCAGTTGGCCTTGGTCCGGGCCACCGAGGCCGACGGCCCCACGAGCCCGAGCTCCTTCAATCGTCGCTTGAGAAACTCCCACGAAGCCAGGCTCACCTCGGGCGCACAGCACTTCGGCTTGGAGGGCTCGGCGCACAAAATCAGATGCCGCCGCACGGAATCCAGCCCCAGCGCCGACACGGCCTGGGCAAGATCTGAATCCATGGGAGCGGGTACGGACATCGGGAAATCAGACCCTGAATCCGGCCCCGCTGTCCACGGTGCATCGGCGATTCCCGCACGACGCGCTCCCACCGCATGTCCCGAATCGTGACGGTTCCCAAGCTTGCTGCGCCGGAGCGTGCAACGATACTCCCGCCATGCCGTCCACTCGCATAGAAGCGCCCCGCACCGCCGTTGGAAGAACCCCGGACCGCGTGGACCAGTTCAGCGTGTTCATCCCGAACAAACTCGGCCGCATGCACGAGGTGGTCCGCCGCCTCGCTCAGCACGAGGTGCACGTGCTCGCCCTCACTCTCCTCGACACCACCGACAGCACCATCATCCGATTGATCGTGGACGATCCGGACCGCGCCCGCACGCTGCTCGGCGAATACGAATTTCCCTACACCGAGACCACCATCGTGGCGGTGGAAATCGAAGGGGAACGCCAGCTGCAGGATGTACTCGGCTCCCTGCTCGAAGCCGAACTCAACATCCACTACACCTACCCCTTCCTCACCCGCCCGGGCGGAAAGTCAGCCCTCGCCATCAGTTTGGAGCATCCGGAGGTGGCTGAAGACGCGCTGCGCCGAAATCAGTTCCGGGTCCTTTTTCAGGCCGACCTTTCCCGCTGATTCCCGGCTCTTTTCCGGTGAAACGCATTCTGGTCATCGCGCTGTCCGGCATCGGCGATTCGCTGATCGCCACTCCGCTGCTTCGACAGCTCCGGATCCGCTACCCGGCCGCACGCATCGAGGCCCTGGTGCTATGGCCCGGGGCGGCATCGCTCCTGGGAAACAATCCGAACCTCGATGCGGTGCATCAGTTTCCGTTTCACACCGCACCAAAATTGGACGCCCTCCAATTTGTCGCCGGCCTCCGACGCCACCGCTACGACCTTTCGGTCAACATCCACACCCAGGGCCGACGCGAATACCGCGTCATCGCCTGGCTGATCGGCGCACGCATCCGGGCCAGCCACGCGTATGAGAATCAATCCTGGCTGGACCGCCTTCTGGTCACCCATTCCCTGCCCCAGGATTATTCGGTCCATGGTGCGGTGAACAACCAGCGCCTGTTGGAACTGGTGAGCGGGACGCCCGTTCTCGAGCCCCCGCGATACGAACTCCGCCTCGAAGCTGATGAAGTCAACTGGGCCGCCGCGCAGGCGCGTTCGCTGGGGCTTAGCCGCGCCACCACCCTCGGCATTCACGTCGGCTCCGGCGGCACCAAGAACCTCGCCCTCCGCCGCTGGCCGCTCGAACTTCATCTGGCCCTCGCACGACGGCTGCTGGCGGATGTACCAGGATTGAAACTCGCCTATTTCGGCGGACCCGATGAGGTCGCCCCTCATGCGCGGCTTCGATCGGAACTCGCGTCGGAAGTGGAGGCGCAGCGGTGCCTATTCCCCGCGACGCCGTCGGTCCGCCACGCCGCGGCCCTGCTGGGTCATGTGGGTGGATTCCTCAGCGTGGACACCCTGTTCATGCACCTCGCTGCGGCCATGCGCGTGCCGCGGCAGTGGGTCATTGAAACCCCGACGGTGAATCCTCCCATCCTCCCGCTGCGCGAGGCCTGGACACTGATTCCCAACCCCGCGGTGGCGGGACGAAACCTCGATTATTACCGCTACGACGGACGCCCCATCGCCGGCACTCCGGAATCGCTGCACGCGATTATGAGTTCCGTGACCGTAGACGCCGTGGCCTCGGCCCTCGGCGAATACTCGCCGGTCGGGCCTGGATTCAAACCGCGAGCTGCTTGAGCAGGCGGTCGTGGATTCCGCCGAATCCGCCGTTGCTGAACACGCAGATCACATCGCCCGATTCCGCGCCGGCGATCACGTGGTCCACGATGGCATCGACCGTGGGCAGGTATGCCGCTGGACGTCCGGCGAGTCGAAGATCCTGCATGAGTTTTTCCGGGTTGAGCCGGTCCTGCGGCGGGAGCTGTTCGAGTCGTGCCACCTCGGCGACCACAATGCGGTCCGCGCGCTCCAGCGCATCCACGAGCTCGGTCTGGAAGAGGTTCCGTCGGGTAGTGTTCGAACGCGGCTCAAACACGGCCCAGATGCGTCGTGAAGGAAACCGAACGCGCAGCGCACGGATCGTCTCGCGAATCGCCGTGGGATGGTGTCCGAAGTCATCGACCACCGCGATCCCGCGCACCTCGCCGCGGAGTTCCATGCGGCGCTGGATCCCTTGGAACGTCGTAAAGGCCCGCTGGATGTGGGCATCGGTCACTCCGCAATGACGCGCGCAGGCGGCCACGGCCAGGGCGTTGCGGACGTTGAACTCCCCGAACAGCGGCAGCGAAAACCGCGTGTCGCCAAACTGAAATTCCGAGCCGTCCGGCCGCAGCACGAGGCCGCTGCCCCGGATGTCGTTCGACTCCCCGAGTCCGAACCGCTTCACCGGGCAGTGACGCGCGCCCAGCAGTTTGACCAAATTCGGTTCATCCCCGTTGCCCAGCAGAAGGCCGTTGCGCGGGATGAGCTGGATGAAGCGCTGGAAGGACAGCTGGATGTCGGCGAGGGAGCCGAAGATGTCGGCATGGTCCATCTCCAGATTGTTGATGATGCCCACCTCCGGCAGGTAGTGGACGAACTTGCTGCGCTTGTCGAAGAACGCGGTGTCGTACTCGTCGCCCTCCAGCACAAACCAGTCGGAATCCGTGAAGCGCGCCCCTTGACCGAAATTGGACGGGATGCCGCCGATGAGGAACGAGGGATTGAGCCCGGCGGTTTCGAACACCCAGGCCAGCAGCGAAGTGGTGGTGGTCTTGCCGTGGGTTCCGGTGACCACGAGCGACTTCTTCCCGCGGATGAAGCACTCCTTGAGCAGCTCCGGCAGCGAGCAGTAGCGCAGCTTGTGATCCAGCACGAACTCCGCCTCGGGGTTGCCGCGGGAGATCGCATTGCCGATGACGACCAGATCGGGCTTGTGGGCGAGGTTCGACTCGCTGTAGCCGGCCCGGACCTCGATGCCCCGGGAGGCAAGGAAGGTGGACATCGGCGGATAAATCACCTGCTGGTCGGAGCCCGTGACCGTGTAGCCCCGCTCCTGCATGGCCACCGCGGCACTGGCCATGGCGGTGCCGCCGATGCCGATGAAATGAACGCTTTTGAAATCGCTGAGCACGCGTCGAGCGTGGGAATTCAACCGGTGAAGGAAAGCAAAACTCTGGGGGAGATCCTAATTTCCCGAACCCGATGGGCACGCGAGGTCCAAGGTCCAAAGTCCAAAGCCGAAAAATCCAACTGCGATCTCCGATCTCCGATCTTCGAACTGCGATGCCCGACCACCGCCACTACCGGACTCAGGAGGAATGTTCCGCCGCGGCGACGCCCGGGACTTCCGACACCGGGCGCGGCTCGGCATCAGTGAGGCCCACACACACCAACGCAAGCCAGGTGCAGAATCCTACCACCCAGGTGCGTCCGTGGGGACGATGACGCGAGATCGCCCGGATCCGGTGAACCAACGGCGTGATGTCCTCTTCCGCAGTTCCAAGCACGCCGACCGCCAGCGTGGGAGTCGGCCCGGCAGAGGCTCCTGAATCAATTCCCGGGCTGCCCCGTTCGATGAGTTTAAGCAGGGTCATGGCGTACTCACGGTTGCTTTCCGGGCGAACATCCAGAGCGCAGGCATCGCAGGCCTCTTCCCGGTCCTCGCGCATGCGGCGCGTGACCATCCAGGCCAGCGGATTGAACCAGTGAACAATCTCCACCGCTGCGAGAAGCCAGTTCATCGCCAGATCCCGCCGGCGCAGGTGGGCAAGCTCATGGAGAAAGATCAACCTCAGCTCATCCTTGGAAAGCTCCGCCCGGAGTCCGAGCGGAAGAATCAAACGGGGCCGAAGGAAACCCAGGAGACATGGAGTCCTCACACGCGACGATTCCAGGATCGCGACCGGAACGTCCAAACCCGACACCTCCTTGCACTCTTGGAGGAGCAGCCATGCCTCCCAGGAATCCGTCGGACGCGCCGTTGCGCGGATCCACACGGTCATGAGCCACGATGCCACCACCCGCAACAACAGCACTCCGGTGACGGTCGTCCAAATCCAACCCACCCACGGGAGTTCCAATCCTCGAAAAAACTGACCGGCAAGTTCCTCCGGCAGCCAGAAGGGAACCGCGTCCGGACTCGCCAGCCGGACGGGAGCGCCGATCAGGTTAAACAAACTGACCGGGCTCGGAAGGGAAACGGGAAGTGCCAGCCGGACAACGACCAACAACCACAACTGACACCGCCACCTCGCCGCCAAATGATCCCCGAGCAGACGGCACACACCCCAGACTACCAGCGCCAGAATCGAGGCCTGCCCGGAGGCAACGGCCAACTGGCCCAGAAAATCGGCAAGGGGCGAACTGTTCATGGCGGCAGGAGATCGAACCGCACTAAGCAAGTTCCGGGCCGAAGGGACGCTACTCGTCCAGCATCTTACGGAGTTCCTTCACCTGCTTGGGCGAGAGTTTTCGATTCTCCACAAAGTGAGCCACCATGGTGTGGAGCGAACCTCCAAACACCCGGTCGAGGAAGGACGAGCTGGCCGCATTGACGCAATCGCGTTCGCGAACCAGGGCCTTGTAGACATAGGCACGACCGTCGAGGCTGTAACCGAGCGCGCCCTTTTTAACGAGGCGGTTGAGCAGGGTCTTGGCGGTGACGGGGTGCCAGGTGGGGTCGTTCTTCGACAAATCGTCGATGATGTCGGCGGCGGTCACCGGGGATCGGGACCAGACCACCCGCATGATTTCCCACTCGGTTTCGGAGATCCTTGGAAGCGAGGCCATGAGAAGAAGAGGCGAACGTTGGGGTGAGGTTCAATTACGTTTATGCGCGTGAACGCTCAGTGTCAAATGGGAAACGGAAAAGGCCCCGGATCGCGCCTGAAACCGCGAAAATAACTCAAACTGTCGCTCAAACCCGAGACCGGCGGTTCGAACCGCAAATGGACGCAGATGAACGCAGATGGAAAGGGAGATAAATCGTATGATGCGCCTCCAATTCCTTCAGCTGCTGGGTGAGTGACCATCGGTCTCCACCTTCTGGCGCCCGGTTTCCAATCTGAAAACGACGGCGCTGTCGCTGGTCGTTTTTGGAGTTTCGGCGGCGCGCAGCGCCGCCCTACCGACAAACGAAACGGCGGCGTTGCCACACCGCGGGGCCCATTTCCCCTTCAACGCTTCAACCTTTCAACTGCCGTTTCAGGCTTAGAGCAACCCCTGATAGGCAAGCCAGAGACCGCGGTAGTATTTCATCACCCGCACGCCATCCGCGCTCTCGGGAATCTCGGCCATGGTGTAGCCGCGGAAACCCGACTCCACCAAACGGCGCAACAGGCGGCCGAAGGGATACTCCTCCAGATAAAGGTCCCGCATGTGGACGGAGAAGATCTTTGCCTTGAGCCGGTCGAAATTGGCGTCGAAGCCCTCGCCGTCCAGGTCGGTCTGATTCGAGTTCCAGCACACTCCCACGGACGGATGGTTGGCCGCCTTCATGATGGTGTCGATGTGCGGCACCAGGGAGGTTCCCGCGCCATGAACCTCGAGGCGGATTTGCTGGCCGTGGTTCGACGCAAACTCCCCCAATTCCCGAAGCGACCGGCCGATCTGCTCCAGCGTTTTTTCCACCGACACTTCCTTGGGCAGGCCGTTGGGACGCACCTTCACCCCGGTCGCCCCGACGTCGTGGGCCAGGACGATGTACTCCTTGGTCGCGGCAATGTCGGCCCGAAGCCGCGCGGCATCGGGGGTGTGGTAATCAAACGCGCTCCCCAGGCCCATCAACTGCACCGGCGAATCCGCGAACCGGCGCTTCACCTCGCTGCGTTCCGCGGCGCTGAGGTTCACTTCCACCTTATGGGCATGACTGGTCCGGAGCTCCACCCCATCGAACTTCGATTCCGTGCAGTTCTTGAGGATCGTCGCAATGTCCCAATCCTTGGCCAGATTGTAGGTCACCAATCCCAGCTTCATCGGAGATTTCCCGGCCTGAAGCGGGGCGGCGGCAACGGCGGACGACGACGCGAGGGAAAGCGCCACCGGCATGGCGGCGGCAAGGGGGAGCGCGGCTAGGAAGTCCCGACGGGTGGATTGCATGCCCATCCAATGCTCCAACCGGTCCCGGCTGGAAAGAAAAAGTCTGCCCAACCGCCCCGGCATCGAGCCCGCATGCGCCCGTCGGCGGATTGGACTCAGTGCATTGGGATCAAGCTGTACGCGAGCAGCGACAGCAGCATCCCCGCGACGCCCACAATGGTTTCGCAAACGGTCCAGGTGCGGAGCGTCTGACCGACGCTCAGCCCGAGGCAGTCCTTCACAATCCAGAATCCGGCATCGTTGAGATGGCTCAGGAACAGCGAACCGCATCCGATGGCAACGATGATCAGCGCTACGTGCGACTGCGTAAGCTCGGGATGCTGGAGCACCACCGGCACGAGCAGCGCCGAGGCGGTGGTGATCGCCACCGTGGCCGACCCCGTGGCGACCCGGATGAACGACGACACCAACCATCCGTACAGCAACGGCGGAAGGTGCGCCTCGGAACCGGCGCGGCCGATGGAATCCGCCACCCCGCTATCGCGAAGCACGCGGGCAAAGCCACCGCCACCTCCGATCACCAGCAGCGTCATGCCCACGGTGGCGATGCAGCTCTCGGTGAACTTCCAAACCTCCGCCCGGGTGTAACCGCAATTCGTGCCCAGCGACCACGACGCCACCAACACCGCGATCAGCAGCGCCAGCGTGGGATTTCCAATGAACGTGGCAACTTCCCGCAGAGCATGCCCCTTGGGAAGCGTCAACTCGGCCAGCGTGGCGATGAGCATCAACACCACCGGCAGGAGAATGGAAATCAAGGTCAGCCAAAATCCGGGCGGACGAAACCCGGCCTGCGCGGAACGGATGCGCGCGGGCATGGGTGGGGGATTCGCCTCCACGCGACGGATGGCAAACCGTGCGAACACCGGACCTGCGATCGCCGCCGTGGGGATGCCGATGGCGAAGCCCCAGAAGAGGACCAATCCCATATTCGCATGGAGCGCCTCCACCGCCACGACGGGTCCCGGATGCGGAGGCATGACCCCGTGCATGACTGAAAGGCAGGACAGCAGCGGAAGGAAAAGGCGGAGGAACGGCTGCTTGGTCTCGTGGGTGAGCGTGAGGAGAATCGGCAGGAGAAGCACCAGACCGACGGCGAACCAGGTGGTGAGGCCAACAGCGAGCGCCAGGGCCATGATGCACCACTGGATGCGTTTCGGCCCGAAAAAGGCGGCAAACCGTCGAGCCAGGACCTCGGCCCCGCCCGATTCCGCGAGCAGGCGTCCCACCATGGTCCCCAGGCCGATCACGGCGGCGATGCCGCCCAGCGTGGCCCCCACGCCATCGGCGAAGGACTTCGCCACGGCGAGCATGGAATAGGGCACTTCCTTCCCTGAGGCGTCTTTGAACAAACGCCCCATGGAGACCGCGCCGCCGCCCACGATGAGCGAGGCGAGGAGCAGGGCCACGAAGGCGTTCATCTTGTACCGCGTAATCAGCAGCACAAGGGTGCCGATCGCGGCCAGCGCCAGGACAATGAGTTTCCAGTCGGCGGAGGTCATGGTGATTTCCCAAAACCCTGCCACGGCCCAAGCCCCGGTGGGAAGAACGACCGCAGGGATTTCAGCTCCGTCGAAACCACCGCCGCGGGCACTCGCACGTGTGGCTTACTTGGGAAATCGCTTGTTGGGGTACTTCGGGGCGGGAGGAACCGGGCGGGGATCTTTGGCGATGAGTTCCTGCAGGTGTTTCACGGCGGCTTCCAATTGCGCGTCGCGGCCGCCCGCGGTGGCGTGCGGGAGGTTGTCCACCACGATGTCGGGATCCACTCCATGTCCCTCGATCAGCCACGCCCCCTCGGGTCCGTAAACACCAATCTCCGCCGCGCTGGCCATGCCGTTGTCCACCAGCCATCGACGCGCACTCAACCAAATCTCCCCTCCCCAGGTGCGCGTGCCAATCACCTTGCCGAGCCCCAGTCGCTTGAAGCCCTCCGAGAAGGCCTCGCCATCGCTCGCCGTTGCATGGTCACACAGCACGACCAGATGCCCCCGGAACGCGTACTGCATATTCCACGTCGGATCCCCAGTACGCGGCTGCCAATAGAACCACGCCTTCCGCAGCAGCCGGCTTAGAATCCACGAATCAATGTTGCCACCGCGGTTGTGGCGCACGTCGAGAATCAGCCCCTGCCGCTTGAAGACCGGATAATAATCGCGGGCCCATTCCGCGATGTTGTCAGTTCCCATGGCCCGCAGGTGCACGTATCCAATTTGGTTCGAACTCATGGAGTCCACCGCCAGCCGACGCGTGTACTCCCACTCGCTGTACCGCATCAGCGCGGCTTGTTCGATCGTCACGGGCTGGACAATTACCGGATGGTTGGTGGTGGCCCCGGACGATTTCACCTCAAGCCGCACCTGCCGACCCGCCTGGTTTCGCAGGAGCATTTCCGGATGCGAAACCTCCAGCGTGGATCGGCCATTGATCGAAGTGATAGTGTCTCCCTCCTTCACTTCAACCCCGGGGCGTATCAAGGGTGATTCGGATGCGGGATAGTCCGGATCGGTCCGATAAATATGCTCCACGCGCCAGCCTCCGGCCGCGGCATCGCGTTCGAGTCGCGCGCCCAGGGACGCAGCCTTGATGGCGTCGGGTCCCTCCCGCTCATCGCCAAAGCGGACAAAGATGTGCAGCGCCGACAATTCACCGGCCATGTCGGCAATCACGTCGTTCAACTCCGCGCGGTCGCTCACCCGGTCCACGGGCGGAAGGTATTTGTCGTGGATCTTCCTCCAATCGAGGCCGTGCAGATCGCGGTCATAGAAGTAGTCGCGCAGCATTCTCCAGGACTCGGTATAAATCTGCCGCCATTCCTCGCGGGGTTGAATCGAGAAGGTCCACGCGGAGAGATCGAAGGAATCCTCCAGCTTCGCCGGCGCCGAAGCATCGGCGGCGATGACATAGAACGCATCCCCCTTGCGAATCAGAAGTTTCTTCCCATCGCCCGACACTTCATAGCTCGCGAGTTCCTCGACCAGAACCTTCGGCTTGGGATCCTTCCGCGTGATTTCGAGCTGCTTGAGTTGAGTCTTCGCGGCGAAGCCAACCTCGCGCGAGGTCCAGAGCAGGTGCTTTGCGGTCGCCTTGAGGTCATCGTAGTTGCCTGCGGGCGTCGGCACTTCAAACAGACGTTTCGAAAGTCCGCCGAGCTCAATCTCCACGGTCACCCCGACCGGTTTGTTCGTTGCGCCCGATTTGGAACTTTCCTTGTCCGAGGGATTCGTTTTGGCCAATTCCTTGCCCTTCGCAAGATCCGCGTCCGGCTTGGCCTCCTTTTTCTCCGCGTCGTCCTCCAACAGCTCCGTCTTGGGGGCGAAAGGCCAGGCCTGGTCCGGCTTGAGCGCGACAGCGTAAATCTTCGTCGTCTCGGTAAAAAACGGCTCCGGCTGACGCGGTCCCCAGGGGCTGCCCACCAGTGATCGCAACTCGCGGTCGCTCAGGAAATAGAGCCACTTTCCGTCGGGCGACCACGCCGGGCTGAAGCTGTCCACGCGCTCGCTGGTGACACTGGTCCGCGACCCCGTGGCCACGTTGTAGAGATAAATCTGACGATAGGAACTCTCCCCTTCATCCACGTACGCGATCCACTGGCTGTCGGGCGACCACGTGATGTCGGTGACACTGGAGGACTTGGTGTCGCCGATCAGCGTCGTCGCCTTCTTGTCGAGGTCGTGAACCCAGAACTTGGAATTCTTGTCCCCCCAGGCGAGCCGCTTCCCGTCCGGGGAAACAACCGCCGGATGACGAAACACCGTCGCGTTGGTGGTCTGTTGTAATGCGCCTCCAACGCCGCTGGCAGGCAGGGTCCAGAATTCAACCTCGCCCGATTCGTCCGATTGAGCGACGAGCGTTTTTCCGCCGTTGAGAAACTGAGCATCGCGATACCGCACCCCGGGCTTGCGCGGAACTTCCACGAACCGGCCCTGCCCCTGGGGTGCCACAAACACCTGTCCCCGCGCCGTCAGCACCAATCGATCACCGGTCGGCGAAAGATGCGCCGCGGTCAGAAACTCGGACGGTTTCTTGATCCAGTGTTCGCGCTCCTGGTCCTGGTCCGACGCGAGTGAAATCGAAAGCGCGCGGTCGCGGTTGGAGGCAATCTCATACAGTCGAAGATCCGCCCCGCGCGAATACACAATGCGCCCCTGGTCGAGCGAAGCCGTCTTCACATCCCAATCCGCATGACGGGTGAGCTGCTTGAGATCCGATCCGTCGGGCTTCATCGACCACAGATTCATCACGCCGTCACGGTCGCTGACGAAATAGACCCGTCCCTGCCACCACATTGGATTGCGGCTGGTTCCCTTGTACTCCGACGCAAGCGGGACTGCCTCCGCATCGCCGGCACCGAACCGCCAAAGGTTTTCAACCGATCCTCCCTCATATCGCTTGGTGCTGCTGCCCTGATGGGGAAGCCGCGTGAAGAACAATGTTTTTCCGGTAGGCTCATACGCACCCTCGGCCGCCTGCGCGAGCGGCAGGAGACGTCGGTCTCCAGTCTTCGGATCGAGGCTAACCAACTGCGCTTCCGGCAGCGTCGAATGAGTGAGCGTGCGAAACAACACGCGTCCATCTGGAGTCCAACCCACCACCCACGCCGCAGCGCCATCGAAGGTCTGTCGCACCGGTAGCCCGCCAGAGATCGGCATCGTGTACACCTCCGTCGGTCCTTCGTAAGTGCCCGAAAAAGCGATGGTGCGTCCATCGGGAGAAATCGCCGCGCGAGATTCCCGCCCGGGATGCGTGGTCAATCGCTGGGCCACTCCTCCGTTCAATCCGGCACGCCACAAATCACCCTCCGCCGTGAACACGACGGTGTCGCCGTGAATCGCGGGGAATCGATAATACCCCGACACTCCCTGCGCCGACGCCAAGAACGTGTTGGCCGCGAACACACCCGCAAGCATGAGCCTTCGCATCATGCCTTCGACCGTACTGGCCGCGACTCGGGCCATCTACTCGATTTTCCCCGATCCCCACCATGCGTACCAAACTTGGGGCCTTCTCAACCTGCACGCATGAAGGTAACGTCTTTCGTGAAATGCCCGACTGGAACACTCGCCCCCGGGCATCGCACACATCCATCAAGCCTACACTGCCCCCTTGGTATGCTTTCACGACACGGTGCTTTCTCCTCGGATGCGCAGGACTTTTCGCCCTCACGGCAACCGCGAAGCTCTTCTCGAACTTCGCCGATCCCCGACTCCAGGGGCCGGATCCCTTCCTGATTTTCGTCAGCAGCCGCTCGCTTCTGATCCTCACTTCATTCCTCGAATTTTTTGTGGCTGTTTTGATTCTTAAGAACCTTCTTAGTAACTGCATTGCAGGCCTTAAGGGGGTGGCGTGGCTCTGTGGAGTGTTTGCTTTGTATCGGGCCGGTTTTTCGCTGGCACCGGATCACGCTCACCTCTGTAAGTGCTTCGGCGTCGGATCCTTCCTCGGGATCATGGAGGGGCGGGCCGACTTGTGGAGCGTCGTGTTGTTGAGCTTCCTTTCTCTGGGCTCGGGCATTCTTCTGGGGCTCCCGCGTTGGATCGCAAAGAAAAGCGTTCACTCGATGGCCCTTCTGGGAGGGATGCTCGGGTTCTTCTTGGGAGCTCCCCAGCGGGCTCAAGCAGAAGCCTTTCAACCGCTCTATGAGGCGACCGGTGAGATTGCCGAGATGGTCTATCGGGGACCAGGCAACGCCGAGGCAACCAATCGATATCCGTTCTCCATCGCCGTGGATGCAGGAGGACGATGGTCCATGTCAATCGTGAGCGAGGTCGCGAAATGGGACGCCCACATGCGCGAGGAAATCGCGTACGATGGAACCAACCTCTTCAGCGTTCTCTATGGCGACAAGCGACTGAACCGAACGCTTCAACCAGAGCCGAACCTGCCGCTGGAGAAAAACGAACATCCCGGTCGAACATTTCACGGACCTTATCCCATTGAGAATGGAACTCCCGCTTGCCTCGTCTGGCTCGCGTTCCTTGGTGGGACTCTCAATATCAATTCAAAGGCTGGAGTCGTTCCGGATCTGATTGCGGGCGATCCGCGACGCGATCCTGCGGCTTGGGTGGTGCACCCGAGTCTCTCCTTTCAAACCAATGGGGACTCCACACTCCTGCGCACTGCAAGTTTCGAACTCAACGCGCCCGAACACATCCCGGCCAACCTGGATTCCTTTCCTGAATTCAACGAACCCTCGGAGGCCGAGGAGGTCGCCGCTGCGTTGAAATCGCTGAACCAATTTCGAAACACCCCTTCCAACGAGCGTTTGCGAAGCGAGTTCAGTCTTACCGAACTCCAAGCCCAAGCCAGATTCAGTCTTCCCCGCGAGTTCACCGCTCGAAGGCTCGGTCCTCTGGGAACCGGGTTTGGCGATGTGGCGGTGGTTCGTTGGGTCGGAAAGGTCCATCAGGTAAACGCGTCGCCCGCCGCGCGGGAGCTGCTCCCTCAAATCTTGGGGAAGATTCACGTGGAGGACAGCCGCCTCCGCCATCGCACGCAGACTACTTACCTCAACTCCACGTTTTATACCTTGGGTCCCGATGGTTGGATCCGAAGCGAGCACGACGCTCGTTTTCGAGGTCCGCTCCGCGCCGCGGAGCTGCAGAGAGCCTCAAGCCGGAGCCGCGAGATTATGTTCATCGTGGTCTCTCTCGGGCTGGCATCCCTCGTGAGCATCCCCGGCCTCTCCTTCGTGAGACGCGCTATGCGCTCAAGCAATCCAGGCGGCAACGACTTCAGAGGAATCAACCCATTCGCACTTTGCAGGAATCCACGATCCACACCTAATCCATGAACCCACGCTCGGTCAAAAATCTGCTCTGCGCCCTGCCTGTCATCCTCGGAATCCTCCCGAGTCACGCGGGGATTTTCGAATGGTGCTACGAAACCCAGACACCTACGGGAAGCACGCCGGGCGCAGGCACCGCCGGAAACACGTGCGGTTCCATCACCAATCCGCGGGGCCGCTGCGGAGGCGGACCGCTCTGGGGCTGCTCTCAGGGGGGAACCGTGGTGCAGTATTTTGTTTACTCAGGCGTCGTGGTTCAAAACAGCACAGGCGCGTGGATCTGCATCGGCGTCGGGGTGAGAATTCCAGGCATCGCAAATTGCTGATTCGCTTCGCCCTGCTGATCCATCCCTTCGCGGGACGGCTACGCTCATGGAACAACGTGTGTCTCCCATGATTCCCGGAGTGCTACCAATTCCGGCGATTTCAGATCTGGGCCAGGCCGATTCGCGCCGTGGGTCGAGGATTCGGATTCGAGGACGCATGCTTTTTGCGGTGCTTGGGGTCAAACTCGCGCTGCTGCTCATTGCCATGCTCTGGGCGCCAACCACGGAGCGAGGCCTCTACACCACCTACGCGCCGGCATGGAACACGGAGCAGGTCCCGGAGTTTCTTCTCCGCTTTGGCTGCATGGATGTCAGCCAGTATCTTGGCCTGGCATCCGGCGGCTACCACGCAGGTGACCCCGCCTGCGCTTTTTACCCGGCCTGGCCATTTCTACTCGGGGTTTTGAGAATCCCACACAGCGCAGCAAGTCCTGTACTTGCCGCTGCCATCGCGGCGATTCTTTCGGGCCTCGCCGGAGTTCGACTGCACTCGTGGGTCGCTCAAAAATGGGGAACATCCCAAGCCCATGCCGTGCTGCTCGTCCTCTGTCTTCATCCCAGCTCAATTTTCTACTGGTTGGGCTTTTCCGAGTCGCTGTTCCTGTTTCTCGTAGTGTTGTTCCTCACCACGTGTGAGTCCGAAAACCGATTCCATGTCGCTCTCGCAGCCCTCGCCTGCCTGTTGCTCCCTCTGACCCGGGCGGTGGGATCCTTTGTGATTCTGGTGCCGCTGATGTGGCTTTTCACAGGTCGCCACGGAACGCGGATACAAGCAGCGACTTATATTGCGGCCGTACTGACCGGATGCGCGATCTACCTGATGCTATTTCAACGCGTTGCTGGAAACCCATTCGAGGGAATCGAGGCGCAGTCGAAATTCGCGAATCAGCCGAGCCTGCTGCACCTCGCAGATCCCGCGACCTTCGTTCATCGGCTCTTTCATATCGATGACCTCCACAGCCCAACCGGTTCCTTTCTGGATCGCTTTATGTTTCTGACCGGCCTTGGGCTTTTGGTTCCGCTCGCAAGAGTTCGACTAGATTGGGTTCCGTGGGCCGCAGCAATGCTGCTCATTCCTGCATTCACCAATTGGTTTCTCAGCACCTCCCGATTCACGAGCACCAACCTGCCGCTCCTCCTCGCTGCGGCCGCAATCGCACCGCGACTCCCTCGTCCATGGCTATGGGTCGTCACGGTCGATGCTCTATTGATTCAGGGCTGGCTCTGGAGCCGATATTTCAGCTTCGACTGGGCCAGCTAAGCTACTGCCAGGAGCCACGCATCCAAGGAGAGAATTCCACCATGAACACTGATCTAGACGCTCAGGAAATGGGAATCCGAGCGGCATTCAAACCCGGGAACGTATCGCCCCAGATTCAACGACGGAGCAGAGGCGCTTTTACCCTGATCGAGCTTCTGACCGTGATTGCCGTAGTCGCCATCCTGGCTGGAATGCTTCTTCCGTCCATCGCGCGAGCGCGGAGTAAGGCCCGACAGATTCAATGCGGTTCCAATCTCCGACAGGTGTCCCTCGCCTTTCATCTGTATGCGGATGACCATCTGGACACGGTGCCTCCCAACCGGGACGGAGAGGATATTCCGCTGGGGGAGACGTGGGTGCAGGGCTGGCTGGGGCTTCCCGGCCCCGACTGCACCAATGTTTCATTTCTGAGGCAGAGTCTGCTCGGCCGTTATCTTACGGATGTCACCCTCTGGCGCTGTCCTTCCACCGGGCCGGTAAAACTCGGACCCACTCCGCAAATCCGGGTGCGGACCGTCTCCATCAACGGCTTTGTCGGAGCTCCGGTGACCTCCCCATCGGCAACCACCTACCGGAAGCGCGGCGACTTCCTGCGACCCGGTCCTTCCGATCTGTTGACGGTGATGGAAGAGCGTGTGGACACCATCAATGATGGCAGCTTTGCCATGCAGTGGGACTTCGACGCCCGGCGTCCAGCCAACTGGATGCTTCGGGACAAGCCGGCTCTTCATCATAATTCGGGAGCAAATCTTTCGTTCGGCGATGGTCATATCGAAACCAAGCGCTGGATGAATCCGGCAACGTTGAGCCGCGAACGGAACGACATGCTGAGTCCGGGAAACCGGGACATCGCATGGATGCAGGAGCACGCGACTTGGAGGGAGGCATCCACTGCCCCCACGGCGGTGGCGGGAAATCCGGCACCGCAAGCGGATTCCAGTCCGTTTGCGCTCTCACACAGGCGTTAGGTTTTTCCACCAAGTCGGCACCAAAGGAAAAGAAGAGGTTTTAAGACATATGAATCTGAATGATTCGATGAGGCAACTTCGCAAGGGGGATGCGGTCCGGTTTATCCGGTTCGCGCTCGTGGGGGCCAGCGGAGTGGTGGTGGATACCGGTGGACTCTGGGTGCTCACGCAATGGTTCGGCTGGCCGTTGGCTTCCGGAAAGCTGGCCGCCGCCGGCATCGCGGTGATCAATAATTTCATCTGGAACGATTGCTGGACCTTTCGATCCCAAAGCCCGCGCGCTGGAACCCAATCGCTTGTCGCCCTGCGATTCGCCCGATTCAGCCTGATTTGCCTGGGAGGGATCGCGATCTCCACGCTGTTGTTGCACGGCCTGGTCCACGTGGGACACGCGCCTTTGGTTCCTTCGAACCTGTTCGCGATTGTCATCGCCTGCGTCTGGAATTTCCACGCCTGCAAGCGTTGGAACTGGAAAACCAACGAAGAGACAGAACCTCTCCAATCGCTGCCTGCGCCAGCGAATTACATGCCTGGTTTGCGCAACTCGGTATTCCAGCTGCCGGTGGAATAGCTCGCACAGAATCCGGACCGATGAAGCCAGGGACCCCAAACCCAGATCGTCCCTGGCTGGATGTCGCAAAGGGTTTGCTGCTTTTCAAGGGCATCTACGCAGGAATCCTTCTTCTCGCCCTGCAGATTTACCCGGGCTTCGAGGATTCCACCGCCGGGTACATCCGGGAGTATTGGTTTCCGAAAGAAGGGGCGATCTGGCTCGAAGGACAGCAGTCGGGGTTTCGTCGGCACTTCACCACCTGGGATGCGACCCATTTTCTCTACCTGTCCCAGTTTGGGTACACCCCGGACCTGAAGTCGGCGGCCATGTATCCGCTCTGGCCAACGCTGATGTCGATGGCAGCGCGGGTCACCGGGATCGACGCGGTATGGGTCGGGTTGTTGCTCGCGAACGGTTTCTCACTCGCAGCGTGGATTCTCTTCTACCGCACCACCCGGGATGGCTGGGGACCGGAGGTAGCCCATCTTGCGCTGATGCTGTTGGTGTTGTTTCCCGGAACGCTCTTTCAGCAGTTCAACTATTCCGAATCGGTCTTCTTCTTTTTGCTGATGTGGGTGTGGCGGGGAATTCGACAGGGTCGATTTGGAATCGCCTCTCTCGCAGGATTCTTTCTTCCGATGACTCGTGCAGTCGGGCTGCTGGCGTTGTTGCCCGCAGCGTGGGACGTAATCCGTCGTTGGCGCGGTGCGGCCCCGGAGAACCGTCTTAGAAGCGCAATGGGGCCGATGGTTCTCGGAGGAGTGATTCTTACCGGATGGGGAACCTATCTTCTGTTGATGAAGGAGTGGACCGGCGACGCATTCTCAGGATTCGCGGCACAGGCTCATTGGAAGGCTCATTCGATCGAAAATCTTCTTCATCCGGAACGGGCGGTCTCCGCGTTTTTCAATCCCACATCGTGGCATTCCTTTCGAGGTTCCCTGCTGGATCGAGTCGGATTTGCCCTATTCCTGCTGCTGCTTCCGTCGGTTTGGAGACGGGGCAAGGATTTGTTCTGCTGGGTAGTGATCCTCGGACTGGTTCCCGCTCTCAGTGGGCTCTTTGTTTCCTTCATCCGCTTCGAGGGAATCGTCTTCCCCCTGTTCATCGTAGCCGCTTGCGAGCTGCGTGGCCCCGGGCGACGAGGTCGACGGATGATTGTTCCAATTCTGGTTTTTCTGGGAGCACTGCACGCCGTCCTGGCCTGGCGTTTTGTCTCCTACCAGTGGGCGGGATGATTGGGTCCGATCAGGATCCCGGGGGAAGCCGAAGGGTGAGGTCGAGGGGCGAGGCTTCGCCCAGTTCCTTGGACTCTGTACCGCCGCCCAGTTTGAGCAGTTTTTCACCGCCCGGACGCACCCGGCTTTCGAAGCTTCCAACGGCATCGTTGTAGGACTTTACGGCCCGCTCGAGCCCGCCCCGGATGTGGACGAAGTGTCCGCTGAAGGTTACGACCCGTTCGTAGAGTTCGCGCGCGGCGGCCGCGATTTCCCGGGCGTTTTGGGATTGTTCGTGCTGCTGCCAACTCACGGCCACGCTCCGCAACAGGGCAATCAATGAGGCGGGAGTGGACAGCAGGATGTGACGCTCGGCGGCCCACATCAGTAGTTCGGAATCGCCTTCCAGCGCCGCGCTGAAGAGCGATTCAGCGGGAAGGAAGAGAACGACATGGTCCAAGGCATCGGGAAACTGGCGCGGATAATCGCGATCGGCGAGAGCCTTGACCGTGTCGCGCATCTTGCGCGCGTGCAGCGCGAGGGCTTCGGATCGGCGCACCGCATCGGCCTCACCCAGCGCACTGAGAAAATCGAGGTCCGGCACCTTGGAATCGACCAGGATCATTCGGTTGCCGGGGAGGCGCACAATCATGTCGGGCTTGCTCTCGCCTTCCTTCAGCTGCTCGATGAAATCGCAATGGGCGCTGAGCCCAGCGGCTTCCACCACGCGGCGCAGTGTTTCCTCCCCCCATCGGCCGCGGGCCTGGTTGCTCGACAGCACCATGCGCAAACGCTGGGTCTCGCTGGAGAGGGTCTGACTCTGGGTGGCGAGCTCCTGGAGTTGTTGCTTCACCTTGCCGAGGGTGTCGCCCTGCTGGGCTTCGGATTGCTGAAGCCGTTGCTGATAGGCCTTGAGCTGTTCCTCGAGCGGTTTTACGAGGGCGGCGACGCTTTCCTGCCGCTTGGCCAGATCCCCGGAGGCAGCGGCCTGGAATTTGGAAAACGTCTCATTGGCGAGACGCAGGAAATCGGGCGTGTTGGCGCTCAGGGCTTCCGAGGCGAGCACCTTGAACTGGTCGCGCAGGGACAGGAGGGTTCGATCGTTCATCGCGCGCAACTCCACCAGGGCGGCATCGTGCTTCTCGCGGAGTTCACGTTCGTTGTCGGCATGAAACCGCTTTTGCTCCTCCAGCAGGGCGCGTCCCATTTCCACTTCCTGTCGCGCCCCGGCGAGGGCGGCTTCGACGGCGGCGAGACGATCGCGAGTGGCCGAGGCTTCGCGTCGGGCTTCGGCAGCCTCGGCCGAGCGGGTGTTGGCCAGGGATTCAGAAGCGGCCCGTGCAGCTTCGGCACCCGCGACGCGCGAGGCCGTGGACAACGCTTCCTGTCGCGCCTGAGCCAGCGCCGATTCCCGTTCCGCGAGTTGCGTGCGCAGTTCCGCCTCCAGGCCGGGATCCGCCGACGGCGCGCGGCGAAGCGTGCGGATCAGCCACACGATCAACCCCACGAGCGTCAGACCAATTCCCCAAACCAAAATGCGTTCAACAGCGGACATAGACCCACTTGGGATTACACGGAATGCGATGAATGGAAAGCGGTCTCGGGGGGAGACACGGATTTCACGGATTTACACGGATTGAAGAAGCGGAGGAATGGGCACGCCGAAGGCGGATTTCTACAACCTCTTGATCTCAACCCGGAGGCGTGTGGTCGTTCTTCCGCAAGGCTTACAACCCGGCAACGACGGCGCTACGCTGGTCGTTTTGTAGATGGGGAAAGAGCGGCAGCTCTTCCCTACCCCATGAAGGGAGGGGGGCGACGGTGCACAGCCGCCTCTGAATTCCCCTTCAACACTTCAACTTTTCAACCCTGCACCCCCACCCAAAGGGTCATGGCTTGAACACGATGCGGCTGATCACGTCGTTCGTTGTGGCCTGGAACCAGCCACCGTATTCCACTAGATACAACGCTCCATCTGGTCCCTCGCGGAGCGCCACCGGGCCGCCGGGGAGTCCCTGGGCGAAGGATTCCGCTGTACCAGGTTTGAGCGTTTTGGAATCCACCGGGGCAAAGCGCACGGTCTTGCGGTTGTAGTCCGAGTAGAACAATCCGCCCTGATACCGCTCGGGATAAGACACACCGGATTTCGGCGCCCGGTAGATCAATGCTCCGGTGCAGGACCCGCCGGAGTTGCGCTTGTACATGAACCAAGGGGCGGTGAAGCCATCGATGTGGTTGGTGCGCGTTTTGGTCGAGAGGCCATCTGCAAACACGCGCGGCCATCCCATGTTGCCTCCGGGGACGATGCGATTGATTTCCTCATGGTCGTCGAGTTCATCGCCGCCGTTCTCCGCGAGCAGGAGCAGGCCGGACTTGGCATCCCAGTTGATCGCCCACGGCTGACGGTGTCCGCGCGTGAACACCTCGCCCCGAGCCCCGGCGGTGTGGGCGTACGGGTTCTTGTCGGGAACGCTCCCGTCGAGATTCACCCGGAGCACCTTGCCGCGAAGGTCATTGAGCGACTGCGCGTTGTTCGCCGGATCGTCGCAGTACTCCTTCAGTTTCCAGATCATGTTGTTGTCACCGGTCGTGACGTACAACAGCCGCTCTTTCGGATGCATGAACAGCCCGCCGCCCACGTGCTGCGCGGCTTCATCGCCATCAAACTGCACAATCGTGACGTCGCTGCCGGGAACCAATTTTGATTCCGCCCCGGAGCCCTTGATGTCCCACCGGCTGACGCGACTGCGGTATTTGCCCGCCGGGCGTTCCTTCACGTGGGAGAAGAGGTACACTTGGCTCTTCTTCGGAAAATCGGGGTGAAAGGCGATTCCGTGGAGTCCGCGGTCGCCGTTGACGTCGGTGTCGATCGTGCCCACGAGCTGGCGCTGGAGGGTCTTGGTGTCGATGCGCCAAAGCTCTCCGCCGCGGCCGGTGATCCAGGCAGCCCCATCGGGCGCGAAGACAAGATCCATCGGCTCGCGAACCTCGGGTCCGGCGACCGACTCGCGGACGAATCCGGCGGGAAGCTTCACTTCGGCCCTCGCTGAACCGGCGAGACAACACAATCCAATCCCCAGCCCAAGCCCAAGCATCGGGAGCACGGATTTCAGGTGCGAACGGAACCAGGAGGTTGGGGCGCTGGGCAACACAGTGGGTAAGGTGAAGGCACTAGGACGGAACGCAAGGAGCGAGCCGCGTCTCCCCGATTTCGGGGCGACCCATCCAATGAACCTCTGCTGAAATCGGGCTGGAATCAAAGCTCTCCGACCGCATGCTCGGGACATGATGCGCCTCATCCCGCTGCGGAGCCCATTCAACCCGTCTCGGTCGGAGACTTTGCCAGCACGGGTCCGGCGCTTCGTATCAGTCTCATTTTTGGTACTCCTTGGGATCGCCCTGGGTGAATCGCGAATTGCGGCCGACGATTCGGAGCCGAAGTCCGATCCCTTTGCCGAGCGCTACACGAAACACGAGTACCGCATCCCAATGCGCGACGGCGTGAAGCTGTACACCGTGGTGTTCACGCCGAAGGACATCCGGACCGGAGCGAAGTATCCCATCCTGCTCCAGCGCACGCCCTACAACTTAAAGCCCTACACAGTGGATGCAGCGGGACGCCCGGGGTACCTGCCCGATTCGTACGTGGACGAGCAGTTCATCTTCGTTCTGCAGGACGTCCGGGGTCGCTTCGCCTCGGAGGGGACCTTTGTCCATGTCCGTCCGCATCTCGACACCAAGCCCGATTCCAAATCGTTCGATGAAAGCACCGACACATGGGACACGATCGACTGGCTGGTGAAGCACGTCCGTGGAAACAACGGCAATGTGGGCATGACCGGGATTTCGTACCTGGGATTCTACGCCGCCGCGGGGATGATTGATTCGCATCCCGCGCTCAAGGCCGTGTCCCCGCAGGCTCCGGTGGCCGCGCTGATGGACGGCGACGACACCCTGCACGGCGGGGCCTTCTGGCTGTGCCACAATTGGGGCTTCATGAACTGGTTTGAGCAGAAGCTCGAATCCCCCACGCGCGAGGAGCCCCGCAACTTCGACTACGGCACTCCGGATGGATATCGCTTCTACCTCGAAGGCGGCTCGCTTGCAGCCCTGGGCGATCGCTATTTCAAGGGGCAGATTCCGTTCTGGAACGACCTCGTCACCCACGCGAGCGACGCCGCCTGGTGCGAGGCCCGCGACATCACCAAGCATCTCCACAACGTGCGCGCGGCGGTGCTTTCGGTCGGCGGTTGGTTCGATGGCGAGGATCTGTCGGGAACCCTAAAAACCTTCCGCGCCACCGGGGCGAAGAATCCAGGAATCTACAACGGACTGGTGATGGGTCCGTGGTCGCACGGTCAATGGCACGGGGGCGACGGATCCTCGATCGGCCCGGTGAACTTCCACGTGAAGACCGCGGAGTATTTCCGAAAGGAGATCGAGATCCCGTTCTTCCGCCGTTACCTGAAGAACGACACCAACGCGACGGCCCTTCCGAAGGCCTGGGTGTTTGAGACCGGCGTGAACGAGTGGCGCAAGGAATCCGCTTGGCCCCCGACCAATGCGGTCGCCAAATCGCTGTATTTCCATTCCGGGGGACGTCTCAGTTTTGATGCCCCTTCCGCGGGCGCGGGTGACTTCGACGAATACGTCAGCGATCCAGCGCACCCTGTGCCGTTCACCCAGATCATCACCACCGACATGCCGCGTGAGTACATGGTCGAGGATCAGCGGTTCGCCTCCACGCGGCCGGATGTGTTGGTGTTTCAGACTGAACCGTTGACTGAGGATGTCACCCTCGCGGGCCCGCTGACGGCCAGCCTCCACGTGTCCACCACAGGTACGGACAGCGACTGGGTGGTGAAGTTGATCGACGTGTACACCAGTGATCATCCGAATCCCTCTCCCAATCCCACCCGGGTGAAAGCTGGGCATTACCAGCAGCTGGTGCGGGGCGAACCCTTGCGCGGCAAGTACCGCGAGGGCATGGCCTCCCCGAAGCCGTTCCAGCCGGGCCAGGTCACCAAGGTGGAGTGGACCCTTCCCGACATCTGCCACACCTTTCGCACGGGGCACCGGATCATGATCCAGGTGCAGAGCTCGTGGTTCCCGCTCATGGACCGCAATCCGCAAAAGTTCTGCGACATCTACCACGCCCAGCCCGGAGATTTCCAAAAGGCGACCCAGCGCGTGTACCGAACCCACGCCTCGCCCTCGGCATTGAAGGTTCTCGTGGTGCCCGGGCAGTAACGGCCCCCGGAAAGATTCGGCGGGGCGAATGGCATTCCCATTCCCCGCTGCGGGAATCGGAGACACACTTTGCGTGTAACCCCGGCTCCGGACTTCCTCAGAACGGGGTGTATGAGCACGACTCCTCCATCCGATCGGTGTCCGAAATGCGGCGAAACCATCGCTCCCGAAGCCCCGGAGGGATTGTGTCCTCGCTGCGTGTTGATCGGGACGAGCCTTCACACCGACGCTGAACTCAAACCCGGCGAACGGGTCACCGCCCCGCCGATCGATGCCGTGGCTGCGGCATTTCCGCAGCTGGAACAGCTCGAATGGCTGGGCACCGGTGGCATGGGAGTGGTGTACAAGGCGCGTCAGACGCGGCTCGATCGCTGGGTGGCGCTGAAGCTTCTTCCATCGGCCCAGAGCGCCGACCCAACGTTCGCGGAACGGTTCCATCGCGAGGCCCGTTTCCTCGCGCGATTGAATCATCCGAACATCGTTCAAGTGTACGACTTCGGAGAGGCCGGCGGATTCTGCTACCTGCTGATGGAATACGTGGACGGCGTGAACCTGCGTCAGGCCATGCAGGCCGGAAGGTTCTCATCGAAGGAAGCGCTGATCATCGTCCCGAGCCTCTGCAGCGCGCTCCAGTACGCGCACGAACAGGGCGTGCTGCACCGGGACATAAAGCCGGAGAACATCCTGCTCGACGCCCAGGGTCGCGTGAAATTGGCCGATTTCGGAATCGCAAAAGTGATGACCGGCCCGGCCTCCGGACGGGCGGATATCACGCTCACTCAAAGCGGCGCCCGACTTGGCACGCCGCACTACATGGCTCCGGAGCAGATTGAAAAACCATCGGAAGTGGATCACCGGGCCGACATCTATTCGCTCGGCGTGGTCTTTTACGAACTGCTCACCGGCGAACTTCCACTGGGACGATTCGCTGCGCCTTCCGAGAAAACGAACCTCGACGCTCGGATCGACGCCATCGTCCTGCGCGCTCTGGCCAAGGAACGCGAGTTACGCCAGCAATCGGCCGGTGAGGTGAAAACCCAAGTGGAAGGGGTGACCTCCACGCCGCCTCCATCGGCAGGTCAGGCTTCCAACACGCCAACCTCTCCTCATTCTTCCCCGGCTTCGTCGTCACCCACGGCGGTCATCGATGATTTCCCTCGAACGGATCTTCCCGCCTGGGTCACTCGCTTCGGATGGATCCTCGCCGGATACATCCTCCTGCGTCTGATTCAGCCGCATTTGTTTCCAAGTGGCCCCACCACGTTCGGTCGCACTCTCGTGTGGCCCGTGGATCTGCTGCTGATTCCGACGTTGGTCTCGATTCGAATGCGTCGAATCGAATGGCGTTACCTCGCCCTCATCTCCGCTGCACTCCTGTTCGCGAGTCAGGTGGGATCGATGGTTTCCTCCCTGCTCCAGAATTCCGGTGGAAGCACGATGCTCGGAGGCAGCTCCGGTTTCACTTTTTCGGGATGGATCTTCAGCATCCTCACGACCATTCCTCCGATTGCCTGCTTCCGGCTGTTGAACCGCCGCGACCTGATCCCGGCGTTGGAGAGCGTTTCGCAAACGGGCGCCGCCGCATACGGTTCGATCTGGCCGCATCGAGTGTTTTGGCTGATCACCGGTTTTTTTGTTCTCCCGTTCGCAGCCACTCTTGCGGCTTTGTTCATTCCGATTCTGCACCGCGCGGGCTTCACCACCTCGGCGGGACTTCTTGCGGGATTCGTTCCTGCGCTGGCTGGACTTTTGGGATTCCTCGGCTTCTGGCACACACGCCCAAGGGCCGCTGGGGCTCCGACTCCGGAGTCTTCACAGGTGTGGTCGCATCGCGCGTTTTGGCTCCTCGCGGGCGGAATCCTGCTGGTTTCGTGCCTCGCTGGGGTTGGACTTCTTGTTCCAAAAATGATTCATGCGCATCAACACTTCCCTGCAGTGGGAGTGATTCTCCTGCCTTGGATTCTCATCGGGTGGCTGCTCTGGGGTTACGCCAGCACCCGGCCAACCCGGGCCCGCAACTCCGCGGCCGACTCAACAGTTTCAATATTGGAACAGCGACGATTCCGCATCCTCTGCACAGGCACCGCGGGGGCGATGGGATTGCTTCTGATTTCCGGAATTCTTGCACTGCGTGATGCAACGCCTCCGCCTCCATCTCCGATCAGCGTGGCAAGTCCTGGTGCCCCCGCATCAGACCAGCTCCTAGTCACTCGCACCCAGTCGAGGAAGGAAAGTTCACGTCTGTTTGCCGAATGGGAACTGAGCTCTCCGTTTCCGGCCGAGGCGCGCATTGCCTTTCGCGGCCAGTCGATCACCCGGCCGCTCGCCCTCCAGGAACCACAGGCCGTCGGAGCCATGCCTCAAAATCGGTACACAGCAACCGTATCGGTGACCTACACCACCCTGGATCCGGACAAGCGCTCCGTCCTTTTGACCGTGAATCTGGGCGACAAAACCTTCTCCGCGCCGCTCCGTGGAGCCGCATCGGCAGGTGCCATTCTCGACGAAGCGGGGAAGCAGCTCGCCACACAGCTCTGCTGCCAATTCGGCAGCACGGTCTGGATCGCCTTCGGAGAAACCGAGCAGATCACGCTGACCTTTCTTCCGATGGACACGCCAAATGGCCCGGTCGGAAACCTGCCCGAATCGCTGCCGGCCGGAACGCCGTCCCCAGCCGCCGAGAAATGGCACCAGGCCTGGATTCAGTGGAACGAGGATCAGCAAAAAGCAGCCGTCGGAGTCATCGCTCCGGCAGGCGTGGAAATGCTGGCCTCGAGGCGCACGCTGGAAGTGGCGGAAGCGGAGTTCCGCGGACGTGAACTCGACAAAGCCCAGGCGAACGCCCGATACGCACGCGCAGTACACGCGATCCTCGAACGCAAGGCGATGGTCGGCGCGGCCAGCTCTGCGGAAGTGCGCGACGCCGCGAACGCGTGGCGGGACGCGGAGCGCGCCCTCACCGAGGCCCTGCGCGCCGGGCCGCAACTCAGTCCACGGCCTTCTCCATGAACGACCGTGCGCCATCGTCCACTCCGCCCCCGGACTCCGGCGGGACTGCCACACGTTCCCCGCAGCCGTCTGCGAGCGAGCGCGTGTTCGTGACCACCCGGTGGACGTGTGTTCTGGCCGCACGCGGTGATTCGCCCGAAGCGCAAAAGGCGCTTTCCGAATTGTGCGAAGCGTATTGGACCCCGGTGTTTCGTTTTCTGCGTCGCGAGGGAAAAACCGAAGATCTCGCCCGGGAGCTCACGCAGGAATTTTTTGGACGCATCCTCTCGCGCGACGGCTTTGCCCATGCGGATCCGGAGCGTGGACGTTTCCGGTCCTTCCTGCTGGGAGCGGTGCGTCATTTTCTGGCGGATGTCCGGGATCGCGAGCGCGCGGCAAAACGAGGTGGTGGCGTGGCCGCCGAACTGTTGTCGGTGCAGGAATCGCCCGAGACCGACACGGAATCTGGGAGCGGCATCCAAGTCGCCGACGTTCGGGCCGACGTCCCGGACACTTACTTTGATCGACAGTGGGCCTTCGCGCTGATGTCACGCGCCTTTGCACGCCTGGCGGAGGAACAGCAAGCCAGTGGGAAGTCAGATCAATACGCGATCCTGAAACCCTGGCTGGTCGGGGAGACCGCCTCGTTGCCGCAGGCTAAAGCGGCGCGAAAATTGAGACTCACCGAGGGGGCGGTGAAGGTGGCCATTCACCGGTTGAGAAAACGGTTTCGTGAACTCATCCGCGCCGAAATCGCGCAGACCGTTCCCGATCCCGCCGACACCGATGCAGAACTCCGCTACCTCATCGAAGTGCTCGCTGCAGATTGATCCCGTGCAAGGACGGCCTGGCGTTGGCGGCGCCGTTGCCACCAGATTCCGCCGACGGCCATCGCCAGCGACACCCCTGCAGCGCTGGTTCCCGTTTCCGGAATCAATTCTCCGGTAAACGTGAGACTCCATCCGGTCAACCGCATCGTCCCGCCCAATCCAAGGTCAGCGACGTTGAGCCGCCACTCGCCGTTTCCGGTCCCGCCCGAGAATACGTTGAGCATCTCGGGACGAATCAAACTGGTGGGATCCACGCGTCCGTCAGGCTGGTAGGTGCCGGTGAGCACGCCACTCGTCTGCGCCACGGTGTGAAGATCGCTCGCGGCAAGATCGCTGAGCGTGACGTTCCAGCCGTTGTAGGGAAGTCCGATGGAATCGGTGCTGCTGAATCCCACGCGGTTGATCAGCACACTGGTGATGCTGAGATCCTTGTTCAGCGACACGAACATCTCCCCGGCAAATCCTCCGAAATCGCGTCCCACAAGCGACAATCCCACCTCGACCCGGGTCAGCGATTGAATCGACGAATCGGTGATGATCTGCAGGAACGAGAGCGGCGGATCCTGCAAATCCGCGATGTCCGTATTGACCGTGAAGTTGCGTGTTTCCGTCACCGCACCCGAAACCGCCAGACACGCCGACCCCAGGGCCATTCCCAGAAGCGGGAGGCGCAGGCGATGGAGTTGGGCGGAACGCAACAACATGGAGATTCGTTCAGCGGTTCGAGATCACGCGGTAGAGCCGCAACGGCCCCGGCGGGTTGGCATCCACGTATTGAAACACTCCGTTGTTCGGTGCGGTGAACACGGCCGACGGGGAAAACTCATTCCAGACGTAGGGAGCCGAGCTGCTGGTGGTGTACTGAAATCGGTACACACTCCCCGGAACGCCCTGCGACGTGATGGTGAAGCTGCCTCCCTGGGAGGTGATGCGCGCGGCGTTCGGCACCGTCGCATCGGCCGCGGCCGCGATCTCGGTGACCGTCACCGAGGCCGTGACCACATGTCCGCCAGCGCCATCGCTCAAGTTGTAGGTGAAGCTTCCGTTCCCAGCCGTCGTGCCGGGGGCGGAATACACGATGAAGTTTCCGAGTATCACCACCGACGCCCCCGCAGGAGTCGCATTGCCAACCGAGAGGATCGACAGGCTGTCGCCCTCCGGATCGGAATCCCCGGCGATCAGCTGCGCCTTGGGAACCTTGATGACTGTGTTGTCGTTGGTGCGTGTGACGACATGGGTTCCGGGAACCGGCGGCTGGTTCGCGCCGCGCGTGATGGTCACCGTGTAGGTCCGCGTGGTGACGCCATCCTGCGCCGTAACCACCACCGGCACCGCGTTCGCACCCACACTCAGCGAGACCGCCACGGGGCTTGCCCCGGGGCTGCCTTGAATCGTGACCGAGGCGTTCGCATCGGAGCGGGTCGCGGTCAGCGCGATCGAGGTGGTCAAAAATGGAACACTCACCGCATAGCTCGTCGTGGCGCTGTCGAACGCCGGGGAAAGGGATCCACTGCTGACCGTTAGATTGGACAAAGCCGCATTGCGCGCAAAGGCGCCCGATCCTGCGACGTTGATGCGAAACGGATTCGACGTTGGATCATTGCTGGCAATGAAGAGTGCGGAGCTCCTTGCCCCCAGGGCCGAAGGGGAAAAGGTCACGGTGAAGGTGGTGGTAGCGCCCGGCGCCAGCGAGGTGGCCCCCAGCGAACCGGCCGAGAAGTCCGCCGCATTCCCGCTTGAAACGCTCAGCGCAAGACCGTTCAGCGTCGCTGTTCCGGTGTTCTGAATCGTGAACGTTTGTGCCGCGCTGCTCTCCGCCAACGGAGTGTTTGCGAATGTGAACGTTCCAACATTGTTTCCCCGGGCATCGACGGGGGCGGTGCTGCTGCCGTTGAAGATTCCGATTTTGGGGATCAGGCCGGAGCCGCTCACGTTGATGCGGAACGGATTCGTGTTGGGATCATTGCTGGCAATGTTCACGAGCGCGTTCCGCGTGCCGCCTGCGCTGGGTGCAAACGACACGGTGAAGGTCGTGGACGCCCCCGGCGCAAGCGTGGTCGCGCCGAGGTTGCCAATGGTGAAATCGGATCGGTCCGCACCGGAGATGCTGAACAAAAGCCCGGTGAGGGGTGCGGCGCCGGAATTTTGAATCGTGAAGGTATGAGGAGTCCCGGTGTTTCCGTAGAGGACGCTGCCCAGTGAAACCGATCCCGTGTTGTCCGACAGGGCATCCGCCGGCGAGGTGCTGGCGCCATCGAAGAGGTTGATCTGGGGCACGAGCCCCGTTCCGCTGACATTGATGCGGAACGGATTCCTCGCGGAGTCATTGCTGGCAATGTTGATCACGGCACTGCGAGTCCCCGCCGCGCTGGGCGAAAAGGTCACGGTGAACGTGGTCGAGCTGGTCGGCGTCAGCGTAGTGGAAGCGAGGGTGCTGACGGTGAAATCCGCGGGATTCGCCCCGGTGACACTCAAGGCCAGCGCCGCCAGATTGCCGGTGCCGGTGCTTTGAATGGTGAAGGTCTGCGACGCACTGCTGCTACCGACCGCGGTGCCCGCGAAGGTCTGCGTGCCCACGTTGTCCGTTCTCGCGTTGCCGGCCTGCGTGTTGGCGCCGTTGAAAACCGAGATTTGCGCGGGGGACGATTGCGATCGAAAACGCATCGATCAGCAATGTCGCATCGGCAGTCGCCTTGTTCTTGATCACCATCGCCGCGGTCGTGCCGGTGGCGTTGAAGGTGCCGGTCACCGTCCGATAGGGATTCTGTCCACCCACAGCAGGTGACGCCGTGAAGGAAACATCCGCCCCCCCCGTTTGAGGGACCACGCGGGCACTGGATCAAAATTGATTGCCCGACGATTGGCCCGAAAGGTCACGGTGTAGGTCTGACCTGAAACCAGTCCCGAGATGGTGGTCGCCAGTGATGCGGTTCCTTGAAGAAACGCGACGTTGTTGCCGTTCGGTACCGCTCCGTTGTCCGCGAAGGGGTTTCCGCCGGCAGGGTTCAATCCCACGCCCGTAACCGTGGCCGTCCAACCCGTGATGGTGCCGCCGTTTCCTCCGATCAACCCAGGGAATGTCGTGAACGAATTCGCTTCAAAACTGGGATTGGGAATCGTCTGCGCCTTCAATCCGATCCAGACAACGCTCCACAGCCATGAAGGCAGGAGCACTGCGATCAGTCGGCGCAAAACCAGTTTTGGGCACTCAAAACACATCGCCACGCGTGGAAGCCGCAGCCCCGAGTCGCACCGGGGCCCAATCACTCACCAAGAGGGAACACTACGAAAGAGCACCAGCGCACAGTCAACCGCACACCCTCCCTAGGGTTTTCGCGCATTCCACCTAAGGGCTTCACTGGCGACATTCAGGGGAAATTGGAACCTCGGGGGCGGGAGGATTCCGGATTTCGACGGGTCCATTTCGGTGCCGGCGGTGATGGAGGGGTTTTAAGGCCTTGCGGTTTTCGCCGTCGCGGGGGACAACCCCGCCCCGTTTTCCGATCGAAGTCCCGAATGAAATCCAAAGGAATGAACGAAGCCGAGTTTCTCGCGCTTCTGCAGAAGGTGCTCCCCGCCGCCACGCGGGATCCCCATCTCTCCACCGCCATCTACGACCACGTCGCCCGCGAGCTGCGTCTTGCGCATTCGCTGAAGACGTTTGAGAAATTCTGCTCCGAAGGCTCACTGCCCGACCTCGAACCGGAAACGGTGTCCAACTACCAGAGCCTGTTGGAAACCAATTTTGGTAAGGAAAATGTGACCGTGGTTCCGACCGAAGCCGGCGACGCCGTTCAGGTCGAGATCAACCTGCCCGAGGGCAAGGTCACCAATCGCATCCGGGTCCAACCCGAGGGTGCGGTCGAAGACGATGCTGCCAAGGTCCCCTGGGTACCCTTCCCGGTTTCGCTGCCGACCGATCCCGAGCTCGTCTGGGCTCTTGCCCGACGCGAGGATCTCGGACCCGAAGAGGCCGCCATGGGCCTGGCCCGGGCGGAAGGGGATTTCTGGGAATCCAAGGGCGGATTGAAGCTTCAGCGCGATCGGGTGGAAAAAAGCTTCGCGGAATTCATCGCCCGCGTTCCTGCCGCCGCCCTCGCCGAACGCGGACTCAAGCGCCTCTACAAAATCCCCGAAGCGCTAAAAGTCCTCCACCGCGGGCCCCAGCCTGAGTCCCAGGAAATCCAGGAGACTCGCCCAGTCGGGAATTCAGACCAGCCCGAATCCTCCCCGCTGGACGGACCGCCGAACGGCACAATCTAAGACAGTCCCGGCCGGTCTACACCGGTCCGCACTCAACGCTGCGCCTGACCTTCGATCAGCCGGCGAAGAATTCCGGGAAGCGTTTTCAGCGAAAACGGCTTTCCCTGATATTCGTTCATGCCCGCCTCCAGGCATCGCGCCCGGTCCTCGGGCATGGCAAGCGCGGTCAAACCAAGAATGGGAACGTGCGCCAATCGGGGATCCTTGGACTGACGGACGCGTCGCGTCACCTCGAGTCCGTCGAGTCCGGGCATCTGAACGTCCATGATGACCACATCGGGAAGCAACTTGGGAAGTACATCGAGAGCGCTCATGCCATCGACACACGCCTGAACCTCAAATCCTGCTGCAGTGAGATAGTCCATCACCAACTCGCGGTTGAGATCATGGTCATCCACGACCAGCACCCGGATCGGTGCAGACGCATCGCGAGGAACCGAAGGCGTGGGAGGCTCCGGCTTGGGCTCAGGCTCGGCGGACTGTGCCTCAGATTCCGCCGCGCCATGAACGGGGGTACCTGCGGACCCCTCGACCGCCGACTCCAGCACCGCGGGGATCTCCACCACAAACTCGCTGCCCTGCCCGGGCTGACTGGTCGCCACGATCCGCCCGTTCTGCGCTTCGGCGAACTGCTTGACGATGGCAAGTCCGAGTCCCGAACCGGAAGTCGAAGCCGAATCCTCCACCTGCGTGTAAGGTTTGAACAGATCGCTGAGGTGCGCCTCATCGATGCCGATCCCGGTATCGCGGACGCTGAACTCGCCGAAGCCCCGGCGAGTCATCGACACCCGCAATCGCACCTCGCCGCCCATCGGCGTGAACTTGATCGCGTTGCTGAGCAGATTCATGAGGATCTGCTTCAGCCTCTTGGGATCCGCACGCACGTACAGCCTCTCCGCCGATGGCTCCCAGCGCATCTGCAGCCCGCGACGCTCCGCCTGCGGACCGACCAAGCCATAGCACTCCGCACCGATCTCATTCGCATCGCACGGAATGCAGGTGAACCGCAGCTGCCCGGCCGCAGCCTTGGAGAGATCCAGCAGATCATTGATCAACTCCAACTGATAATGGCAACTGTCGGAAATCGCTTTCGTCCAGCCTGGGCGAACGGTCCCCGAGGCTTCTCCGTTTAATTCCCGATCGAGTTCCAGCAGTGCGAGAATCGACGTGAGGGGCGTCCGCAAATCGTGGCTAATGCGAGCGAGAAATCCATCGCGCGACTGACCAGCACGTACAAGCTCGTCCCTCGATGCCGTGACGCGATCCAACTCCGCCCGCAGCGCCTCCCTGGATTCATCGCGCCCCCCCGGACTCGCACCCGCCAAAAGCACCAATGCCATCAGATGCACAGCCGGGGCCACCAACTGATTCAATTCGGCCGCTTCCGGAACGCGCCCGGATCCAGCGACGACTGCGGAATAGTCGGCCTCCGTTGACTCCACGATCGGTACCACCGCAATCCAGGTGAGTCCCGCCGAGACGAGCGCAGACCGGACTCCCGCCGGAAGCTCCAGCCACGCATCGGAAGTCACCGGAACTCCCAGACCCTTTTTTATAAGAGTTTTCTTAGCACCGAAGGTGTAGTCCAACGCGAGAACACTCGGCCACTTTTCATCCGGTGTGGAAGTGGCTTCGACACTCACCAGCAGGCCACACTTCACCGCCCTGAGCACGGCCACACGCATGCCGTGAGTCGTGCGCGCCAGTGAGGAAACCAACCAACCCAACGAATCTACCGCATTTGTTTCAAATTGCATTTCAACAGTTTACGCAGGTGATAAACGCGCCATTCTTCGACCCTTTTTTCTCACTGAACACGGGCAATTATTCTGCCGATACATTCAGGAATCGATTCACAAAAGCAGCGTTGACGGCGGAATGGTGAGAACCCTGACGATCGACCCGCATTCAACGAATGATCAATCGAGGGCATTTTTATCCCATTTTATCACGATCCCCATTGGCTGATGACCAGCCGTTTTATTACCTTCGCCTCCTATGCCATCGCGCATTCTCAGATCCTTGTTGAGCTCTTTTCTTCTTTGGTGCGGATTTTCCGTCGCTCTGATTCCCGGGACCGGTCTGGCACAGACCAACTCCACTCCCCGCCCCTACCCGACCCAGCTCGTCGTGGGAAGTGAGTTGGACTTCCCTCCGTTCGCACTTGTAAAGGGCAACAATGAAGCCGACGGCTTTACCGTGGACCTTTGGAAGGCGGTGGCGAAGGAAGCCGGGCTGAACTCGGTCATTCGCGTGGGTCCGTTCCACGCGATCCTCGAGGGATTCAAATCCGGCGATGTGGACGTGATGATCAACCTCGCGCAATCCGCACAGCGCGCCTCGTTTTGCAATTTTGCGGTTCCTCACGTAACCATGTACGGAGCGATCTTCGTTCGTCGGGGCGATTCCTCGATCAAATCCGAGGCGGATCTTCCGGGCAAAAGCATCATCGTCCTGAACCGGGATCTGCCGCACGACTACGCGATCAGTCGAGGCTGGACGAACCATCTGATTCTGGTCGATGACGCCGCGGCCGGGTTGCAGCTGCTCGCATCAGGCCAGCACGACGCCATGCTCATCGGCAAGCTCGTGGGTCTGAACACGCTTCGGGAAAAGAACATTCAGAACGTCCACCCGGTGGGCGAGCGCCTCAATTCGCAGCAGAAGTTCGCCTTCGCCGTGATGCAGAACCGTCCGGGCAGCGCCGAGTTGCTGGCGCGCATCAATGAAGGACTCGCGCTGGTCAAGGCCAACGGCACCTACGATGTCTTGTATGAAAAATGGTTCGGAATCCTTGAGCCCCGTGAATTCAACTGGAAGCAGGCGTTGAAGTTCCTGATTCCGGTTCTATGCGTTGCGCTTCTCGCCTCAGGAGCCTACGTGACCGAACGCCGGATTCGGCTCCGGCTTAATCGCGTGGTCTCCCTCGTCAACGCGACCCTGGAATCAACGGCCGACGGCATTGTCGCGGTGGATGAAAGCGGCGTCATCACCGCCCAGAACCAGAAGATACAGCAGCTCGGCCTGCTCCCTCCCGGAAACACGACCACCGATCGCATCACGGGTGAGGCGTTCTTCAGCTACCTATTGGGACGTCTGCACAACGCGGCGGAATTCCGCACCACCCTCGACCGCGTGAGCCAGTCGGGCGAGACCGAGACGTTTGACACACTCCGCTTTGAGGATGGCAGGATCTTCGAGGTCGCCTCGAATCCCCAGCAGATCGACGCCAAGCTTCGCGGCCGCGTCTGGAGTTTTCGCGATGTCACGCGACGCGAGCAGGCCGCCGAACGCATCCGCCAGTTCAATCAGGAACTGGAAGTGAAGGTGAAGGAACGCACCCAGCAGCTGGAACTCGCCAGCCGGGATCTCGAACGGCTCTCTCAGGTGGCTTCCAAGACCCGCAACGGCGTCATCATCTGCGACTCCGAAGGCCGGATCGAATGGGTGAACCAGGGCTTTGAGGACACCTCGGAGTGGAAGCTCGCCGACATCAAGGGTCGCAAACCCGGGCATTTCCTTCAGGGCACCGGAACGGATCCGGAAGTGGCCCAGGCGATTCACAATGCGTTGATCGCTAAGAAATCGATTCAGTTCACCATCCTCAATTACACCAAGTCCGGCCGCGCCTACTGGATCGAGGGCGACATCAGCCCGGTGTTTGATCCATCGGGCAATTTGGTGAGCTTCATTTCGGTTCAGGCCGATGTGACCGAACGCCGCGAGGCCGCCGAGACGCTGCGTCAGCAGAGTGGGAAACTGCAGGAGATGAACGCCCACCTCGAACGCGCCCTGCGTTCGCGCGACAGCTTCATGGCCGCGATGAGCCATGAACTCCGCACGCCGCTCCACGGCATTCTCGGTCTCACGGAAATGCTGCTCGACCGCTCATTTGGAGTCGTCAGTGAAAAGCAGGAAAAGAGCCTTCTCCGGATTCAGGAATCAGGCGCACATCTGCTCGAACTGATCAACGACATCCTCGACCTCGCCCGCATTCAGGACGCCGGAGTCGCGCTTGAACTTGGCGACTGCGATGTTCGCGAAACCTGCGAGGCCGCAGTGCGGATCATCGAATCTTCCGCACGGGAGAAAAATCAGAAGATCACCGTCACCCTGCCTCCGCACGGGGTTCGAATCCGAGCCGATGTCCGCCGCACCCGGCAGATCCTGGTCAACCTGCTGAGCAACGCGGTGAAGTTCACCGGTCGAGACGGCCTGATCGGCATCGACGTCACCGCCGATTCCCACGAAATGCGTTTCGAGGTGTGGGACACCGGCATGGGAATTCCCGAGGCGCTCATGGGACGGCTGTTCCAACCGTTCGTTCAGCTCGACGATCGGCTTTCGCGGGAACATACCGGTTCAGGACTGGGACTGGCCCTCGTCCGTCAGCTCGCCGATGCGCACGGAGGCCGCGTGGAAGTCCGAAGCCGCGTGGGCGAGGGAAGCCGGTTCATCGTCGTGCTGCCGTGGGAAGGTTCCATTGAGACCAGCGCCTCAACCATCGCGCCCTCCAAGCTTCCGGAGCCAGCGAAGGTCTCCATGCCCGCAGATCTCGTCATCCTCGTGGCGGAGAACAATCCGGTGAATCTGTTCACCCTGAAATCCTTCCTCGAGCTGCATCATGCCACCGTGCTGACTGCGGAGAATGGACGACAGGCCCTGATGATCGCGGAGAAGCGGGATCCCGATCTCATTCTCATGGACATCCAGATGGCGCGCATGGACGGACTCGAAGCCACGACGAAAATCCGCACCCTCAACAAACCCTGGATGAAGTCGGTGCCCATCATCGCTGTGACCGCCCTCGCCATGCCGGGAGACCGCGAACGCTGCCTTGCAGCCGGCGCAACGGAATACATGACCAAGCCGCTGCAGATGCGCGAACTTGGATCGGTCATCGCGCGCCTCGTCACCGCGACCCCGCGGCCCCCTTCCGCATCAGCTTAGCGCGGTCGGGGTTGCCGTCGATTTCGGCGCAGCCAGAAACAGGCTCACCCGGGTTCCAGATTCGGTACCCGGCTCCCACGTCACACGTCCTCCCTGAAGGTTGACGAGGGCGCGCACGATATAGGTCCCAAGCCCGAGTCCGCCGCGGCCGCCGACATTGCTGGCGCGAAAGAACGGCTCGCCCACTCGAGCCAATTCGGCCGGCGGAATGCCGATCCCGGAGTCGGTGACCGTAATGCCGAGCCCGTCCGCAGTGGCATCGAACCGGAGCTCCACCTCGGACGTGGGATCGGAGAACTTCAAGGCGTTCGACAGCAGGTGAAACAGCAGCGGATCGATGATCGCCGGATCCGTTTGCGAAACCGCGGTTCCGTCCACCGCAAGTTTTACCCGACCCTGGTCCGCCTCAGGCACGGAACGCAGGGCCTGCACCATCCACTCCCGGAAAAACGAGGACTCCCACGCTGTGATTTCCAGCACCTGACGGGAATCGATAAGCCGGTTCGCGAGCAGCAGATCCTCAAGCATCCGTTGGAACGAACCGATGCTGTCCTGCAGGCGCAGGATGCCCCGAAGGGCCACCGCCGGCTGCTGCTTCTCCAACGCCAGTTCGGCGGTTTCCGCTGCAAGACTGATGCTGGTCAGCCGGTTCAACAGCCCATGGCCCGCACCCGATAGCAGGACACTGGCGGGATTCCGCGAGCCCTTCCCTTCTTCAATGGTCGGAGCGTGAGCCGAAGCGATGGGACGATTCATGCGTAGCCGAGGGCACCCGCACCTGGAAAGCCGCGCAGGCTTCCCGGGATGCGGACTTCCCGCGTGATTCCAGAATCCCACAACCTTGGAAAACTTCACGCCCGAAAACCGGGGAATCCCGCGCGGGGAACCCGGCTACCGTCGGAGCCGAAAGAACCGGGCACCGGACGAAGGAAGCACCGGCCGCGATCCCGCCCCGCCCAGCGTTGCCGCCTCAACCCGCCAAAGCACAAGGTTGTCAGAACTCTCCAGAACTGCGCCGACTGCTTCGCTTCCCCACTCCAGACGCAGCGCTCCATCAATCCCGAGTTCAAGCACCAGTGCCGGCAACGCCGATTCCTCGACCGTCGGCGGCCCCAGCTCCGGTCCCTCGGATGAAAACTCCCCGCCAGTCAGAGGTTCCGAAATCGATACAGACTCGACCGGTTGAAGCGCCACGGAGAACTCACCGCCCCCGGCCGACACCGCCGGCGAGAACGTGGAGTCCACCAGTTCGAATTCGTCCGCGGCCCGCACGGTCGCCAGTTGCAGCGCCAAGGCTCCCGCCACCGCAAGCAAGGCCGGCAGGTTGAAGCGAATCCGGTTCATCGACGCTCCTCCACAAGATGCCGGATCATCGATTTGAGATCCTCCACCTCGGACCGTAGCGCCTTCACCTCCGCTTCGCGCGATCGCAGAGCCGCATCCAGTTTCACATTCAAACCCTGGATCGCCGCAAGCGCCACGCCGTCGGCATCCACCGTCGCAATGTGCCGGTCGTCCGACCCCACGCCGAACGCCCTGTGAAAGTCCTGAGCCACCGGACCGATGTGGGGAATGCTGGTTGAATTGGTGAAGGTCCAGCGGGTGATCGCCAGCTCCGAAACCTTTCGCAACACATCGAGGGGATCAATCGGCGTAAAACCCGTCTTCGCGTTGCGATCGCTGGTGGTGTTGAACGCCGTCGCCGTCATCGCTCCAGTGGTGAGCACATCGCCATTGTTGGCCACGCTGAACCGCGGATCGGGTCCCCCGGCGGCGAGGCTCACCGCATCGATCAACAATCCCGCCCCTGCCTCGATTCGAAGTGCGCTGGACTGCTCGGATCGGGCCGTCACCCCGGCGCCGCTGCGCGATTCGCCCAACACCCCGATTCCACCGACGGACTGGCCATAGACTCCCTTGCCTGAAGCCTGGGCGCTTCCCTGCACCGCGCTCCCAGTTTGCGTGCTGGTGCGAGCCAGCACAGCGGTGCCCAACACCGACTCCGCGCGGATCGCGGCGGCATCCGAGGCCTGGACCTTGAGGGTTGGTTGATCGGGAACAATTCCACCCTGCAACGTGAGCACGGTGCCCGCTCCCGACCACTCCGCCCCGACGTGGTTATGATTCGTCCGCGCAATCGCATCCGGGATTTGATACTCGGCGATCTGCCCCGAGAGCGCGTTCCAGTTCAAATTGATCAAGCCGCTTCCGTCTCCATTAAAGCCCGAGGCCGAGACCCGACCGCGGGAATCCACCTGGAATCGAAGGTCAAACCCCACGCGCCCCAAAATCAAATCACCGGAATCCGTGGAAAGCTCGAGTGCGCTCCCGGTTGTGCTCTGTCCTGAAAGTGCGGCACCGGCCGTGCTCTTCGCGTCCAGGCCCGCGCCAGTTCCCGCACCATAGACCACGATGCCCGCGTTGTTGCCCCCCGCGGTGGCCCGGATGGCCTCCCCCCTCGAACTCGCAACCGCAATTCCGCGCTGCGCACTGCTGATAAAGAGCCCCCGCCCAAACTGTGAATCCAAACCCAGGACCAAGGACGAATCCGACTCATTCGTGTTTACAAGTGTTAATGCAGTCGCGGCGCTTGCCCGCCACACCTGTCCGAAATGGGTGTGCTCCGCTCCCCCTGAGCCACCCCCGAGGTCGGCCGGGAGTTTGTCGCGCGGAATGGAGGGAAGTTTCTCGACTGGAATCGTGCCGGAGAGCTGCCCCCACGACAGTCCGGTCAGATCGCTGCCCCTGCCCGAGAAACTGCGCGCAAAGACATCCCCGGTATCCGCAACCCGGAACGTCTGTCCGGTGAATCGCTTAGTGCCTCGAATGAAGTCACCCCCGCTCGCGATCAACTCCAACCCCGCTCCTGATTCTGTCAATCCGTACAGCGCCGATCCTGCTGCCGAATTGCCTGCCACGCCGATGGCCGTTCCGCTTCCCTCCACGCCAGCACGCTGTCCGCTACCCCGGACGCCGGTACCCACCACCCCGAGTGCCGATCCATACAGCGCCACGCCTTCGGTGGCCGTGTTGTCGATCCACAGTCCCGGACTGGTGCTCGACCCGCTCCACTTTTGGGCAAAGTGCTGCGCCCCGTCGGTGCCGCCCCCGCCGCCAAGGTCCGGCGGAAGTTTGCTTCGCGGGATCTGCGGAAGGAGATCCAGCGGAATCACTCCAGGGAGCTGGGTCCAGGCGAGGTTTGTCAGCCGCGATCCATCCCCGATAAAACTGCGCGCCGCGACCTCACCCGCACCCGAGATGCGCGCCACCGGCGGGAGGCCGGCCGTGGGGCCGAAGGCTTGTAGCAACTCTCCGGTGCTCCGCAGCCGGAGTGCCGCCCCACTCTGGTTGAGATTGTTGAGCGAGAGCCCGGCCACCAGACTGCTTCCCTCCCAGGCCTCGCCAAAATGCGTGTGAGGCGTCGTCCCACCGGTGGAGGCCAGGTCGAGGCGAATCGATTTTGATACCGGATCCTGCACCAGATTGAGCCCCTGCCCCGCCTCCAGGAACAGGTCGCCTCGCATCCCGTTGATCCCGGTGACCGCGGTCCGTGCCGGCGGCTCCGAAATCTGGAGCGCGAGCGGAACAGGACGGATGGGAACCCTTGGCATCAGCGCGGTGAACGCGGTCGCAGGTCCGGCGGGACGCACCGCGATCGCCATCCAGGGATCCAGATCGGTGAGCACCGCCGTACCAAAATTGAGATCCACGGAGAAGACCCCCGCTTTGACGGGAACGGCGGTCAGCGATCGCGTCGTGCCAAGCTGGGTTCCCCCTTCCGGCGAATCCCAAAGTTGAAACTCGAAGTCGAAGGTCCCGTTTGCTGGGGTCGCGCGGGGATAATTCAGTCGCCCCTGATAGCTAAAGGGCGTGCCCGCCGCGTTGTCCCCCACCGATTTCCAAACGGCCCGGCCCGCGCTGCCATGCAATGCCCCGAAGAACAGGGCCGGTCCCTGCGCCGCCGCCCCCGTGAACATGGGGGTCCGAATCGTCGTTCCTCCCGCACCGCTGATTTTCACCACCACCACGCCAGGCGCAGTTCGATCATCAAACTCCAGTCGGTAGGCGCGAAGAACGGATGTATCGAGACTGAAGCTTGGTCCCGCCTGGGCCCCGGTCCCGTCCCCTTCCGCATCGGCCGTCACATAAACGCGCCCCGGCGCAATGTGCAGAACCGCCCGTTTTCCATCGGCCCGGATGAATCCCAGGGACGCCGGCACCGCATTCGCCGGCGAACCGGACTGCACGGGAACGCTCAGGCCCGCGGACATCCAGAACGAGGAGCCCATCGACACATCCGCCCCCCGTCGTTCATAGCGAATGCGCTGCCCTGCGGCGGCATCCACCACGAGCCCCTGGGACGCGTCCACTCCGGGCACCACCCCGGCCGGCGAGGTTAGAATCCACGGAGGATCGACCTGCGTCGGCAAAGGCGCCGTGGTTTGCCCCGCCCGCCACGTGGCGGCATCCAACACCGAACCCCACGTGAGCATCGAGACCACAGCGAGGGCCACTCGAGGAACGCGCCACACCGCCCGTCGAACGCCAGCAGAGGGGATCAAAAATGAGTTCATCTCCCGCCCTTCGCAGGCACTCGGAGGATTCTATCAAAGAAAGTACAAAAATCCGCTCACCGCACGGAATCCAACCCCCACGGCAGTCCCATGGCACGAACCTCGGCGCCGAGGCGCTTCAGATCCCAGAGTCGGACCTGATGCGTCGGACTGGCCACGGCGAGCCGACTGCCATCGGGACTGAACGCCAGCGCCAGTACCTGCTGAGGATCCGGATGCTCAAGTGTGGCCAGTCGCTCCCCTGTCGCGGCGTCATGAAGCCCAACCACCGTGCGACTCAGCGCGCAGGCAAAATACCGTCCGTTCGAAGTGAACGTCCCGAGCCCGTGAAGGACCGCTGTATCAAATCTGGGAATCCTCCAGCGGATTGCGCCGTCCTTCGTGGAGTAGGCGACGTAGCGCTCGGAATCCCCGACGAGAAAAAGCCTTCCGTCGGGACTGAACATCACTTCCGCACCCAGCGCGCTGGAGGGAGGTGCCCACGCGGGCTGGGTGCCGGTCTGCAGGTCCCAGACCGCAAACCCCAATTCCAGCCGCCCCGATGCGGCAAGGCAGCGTCCGTCCGGACTCAATGCGACCCGCTGAAATTGCTGGGGCCATTGACGCAGCACCTGTTTCGGACCGTCTCGTTTCCACCACCAAACTTCCTCTCCCCGCGCCAGCGCGAACACGTCGCCTGCCGCCGAAACTGACGCCACATTCCATCCGTGCCCCGGTGCCAGCACGAGAGGATCCGCTGTATCCCCGCCATTCAACGGCCAGATCCGACATCCGGTATGGCCGCTTACCAGCAGGGATTCTCCCGAACTCAGGAAGGTGGTGCTCCGTGCGAACCGCTCCGGGAGGCTGCGGAGGTGGACGCCGGTGCTGGAATCCAGAACATGAGCCCCGTCCCAAGCCGCCACCGCCAGCTTGGTTCCATCCGGACTGAACGAGACGTCGAACGGGCTGATCAATCGGTTGGTGGATGGAAGCGAAAACAGTTTCACCACGGACGACTGCACCACGTCGAACACATCGAGCTCTGTCGAATGATACGACTGCACCGCCAGCCTCGGCCCCCGGGTGCCCAAGGCCAGATGGCCCGAGACTCCGAGACGCAATACCTCGCGTCCCGTCGGCACCTCCCAAAGCCGCGTTGTCCCGTCCCAACAACTCGAAGCCAGAATTCGATCCCCGGGAAGAAACCCCACGGTGTGGACATAATTCTGGTGACCCGTGAGACGCAAACGGAGCCCGTCCCTCTGGCGCGACCACAGGTACACCGCGTTGTCATCCGAACCGACGGCGAGCCATTGCCCGTCGGAACTCCAGGCCAGGGAGGCCGTGGAAGACTCCAGGGGAAACTCTCCGTTTACACTTCCGTCGCTCAAATCGAGAACCCGGAACACCGGCACCCCGATCGGATTGATTGCCAGGAATCGGTCGTCGGGACTAATCGCGGAATAGTCGAAATCAAACGTCAGCGGCAGCGAAGCAACGCGACGCGCCAGAAACGGATCCCACACCTCGATCCGGCGCTCGGATTGAAACGGAAGCACGATGCGACGGGCTCCCACGCTTGGGAGGAACCCCACCCGGTCGGCATCGAACGCGACCGCACCCGAGGCCGCATCCCACACCCGCACCCGTCCCGAATCGTGCCGCGCCAGAAGCCAGCGGCCATCCGGGCCCCACGCGATGAACGGAGCCGATGCTTCCCGGCACTTCAGGGTCAAGCGCACCGTCCCCTCGTCCACCGAACGCACGAGGACCGTCCCATTTCCCGGGAGAGCCATCTCGGTCATTGCGGGATTGAACGCCCCGGCGCGGAGACTCGGGAGATTCGTGATCCGGCGGCTGGGACGAAGATCATCCCCGGCCAGAATCCCGATGAGCTCATCCGCAAGCTCGCGACTCGGCCGCACCGCCACCCCCTGGCGAATCGCTTCCATCGCGGTCCCCAACCGTCCCGCCGAAACCGTCAACCGACTCGCCCGTGCGAGCGCCACCGACGTCGCATGCAACTGCTCGCGGGCCCGCTGATCGGCCGACTCGGCCTGACGACGCAACCGCTCGGCAATTTCAAAATTGGTACGCTGACGAGTCACGTCGATCCGCGCCAGCCACCACGCCCCCATCGCCAGCACCGCCACCAGTCCAACCAACGCCCCGAACCTGCGAAACCGGATCAACCGCCGCTCCACCTGTCGAAACCGTCTCAAGGAATGCCCGCCCTGCAGCAGCCGCAGCTCCGCGAGCACCTCCTCCATGCTGCCGTGACGACGCGCCGGATCCCGATCGCACGCGCGGAGGATCACCTCGTTCAGCTCCAGCAGTGAGGCGTGATCCGGGCGCGATCCAAAATCCGCCGGCAACTCGGGGAACTCCGTTCGATCCCGCCCCGTCATCGCCTCGAACAACACCTTTCCCAGGCTGTACACATCGCCCTGCACCGAGCCCGGGCCCTCGGGCGGGACGAAGCCCTCCGTTCCAACAAAACTGCGCGATTCCCCCGCCTCGGCCACGAGTCCGATGTCGGCGAGCTTCGGAACCCCATCCACCACGATGATGTTCGACGGCTTCACGTCGCGATGAATCAGTCCGTGGTCGTGCAGATGCTTCAACGCCTCCGCCAATCCTGCCCCGAGGGACAACAGTTCCGAGGCCCCGAGAAACCGGCGCGCATCGAGATCCTCCCGCAGCGTGCGCGGTCGGTAGCGCTCCGAGGTTGCGTCTCCGGAATCCGCCGCCCGCGCCGACACCGGATCCGCCAGCTCCATCACGTAGTAGAATCCGGCGTCCCCCTCCAGCCGTCCGACGTGGAACACCGCCACCAGATGCGGATGCCCGCGCGACACGGATTCGAACCGGCGGATCCCATCGAACTCACGCTGATACGGGCGCTCGCTCTCAAAGGACCCGCGGTACACCACCTTCACCGCGCGTTCGCGCCCCGTCACCCCACGCGCGCGCCACACCTCCCCGTAACTGCCGGCGCCAATGCGCTCGATCAGCACATAGTCGGCAATCGAAGGGATGTTCGATGCGGGCTTCACCTGAATCAGAAGTGAACGCCACCGGAAATCCAACGCGAAGCAGAAACCGGTGCCGGGACAATCCAAGTGAACCAATTTTGGTTCAGCGCTCTTCCTCACGCCGGAGCCGGTCGACCTCCCGGCGGAACAGCCTCCCCACCCGATGCCGGGCGAGATAGACCATCGCCGGATTCACTCCGAGCGTCCGACACACCACGGCACCCGGCTGATCCTGAAGCACGGCGAGGCTGAAGATCTGGAACTGCCGGGCCGACACCTGGGTCTTCACCCGCTCGATGGCCCGGGTCGTCAGGTGTTGGGCCCACTCCGCATTCCACAGGGATTCCCAGTCATCCCGGGAATCGGCCTCCTGCAATCCCGGCACATCCAGAATTTCCTGTGGCCGCTCGCGGGGACGACGGCGCAGATGGTCCACCACACGGCGTCGAACGATCTGATGCAACCAGCCCTTGAAGGAACCCCGCTCCGGATCGTAACGAAACTCGGGCAGTTCCTTCGCCACCGACACGATCGTGTCCTGGACGACATCCTCAGCCTCCGACGCGTTGAGTCCGGCCTTCACGGCATAGCGAAACAACAGCCTACCATACGCCTCATAGAAAGCGTTCCAGCTTTCGCGGTCGTCCCAGGCACGAAGTCGGGAGAGCAGACTTCGTCGGGTCGGCAGCCAGTCAGCATCGTCATGCATTTCGTGTTCCCAGTCTTCGCATCGACTTCGGGGAATCTTTCACAAAATCAACTTGGCTTAAATACGAAGCCCTGTTGGACGGAATTCCGATCCTTGGGGAACGGGCGGCAACACCCTTACCGAGTCAACAACGGGGCCTCAGCTCACGCGGACCACTTTTCCGAAGATTTTTTTGGGTCCGCCGGGGAGCTGGATCCGGTCTCCAGCACGCTTGCCCATCAATTGCTGACCCAGCGGTGAATGCGCGGTCAGAACCAGAACTTCGGTGCGATCCAGGGTCACTTCGGTTCCCCCCGCAGCAGGGCCAAGAAAGTAGGTCGATTCCCCATCGGGTCCCGACACCGCAACCAGCGCCCCCACTTCCACCGCACTGCCCTCGGGAAGCTGGCGAAGCGTGAGATTCTCGAAATGCTGCATCGCCGCCTGCAGGTCGGCGACAACCTTCGATTGTCCCCGGGCGAGGTACGAGGCCTCCAATCCGCGGGTGTCGTACTTGTTCTCCGCGCGGCTCTGTTCATCGGTGGCCTCCGCGCGCGCGCTGCGCGCCGAGCGGGCGTGAACCTCCAGCTCCTCCTGGAGCGTCTCCACGATGCGGCGGACGAGCGTTTTCTTGTTCACAGGATGAGATTCAAACTCCGACTCGTTTCCATTCCACGACCGATTCAGAGCCCCCCAAAGGGCCGCGAATCCGACGAAGGATGCGAATCGAAATTGAGGAGACGCGAAGAACCGCGCCTCGCCCAATCAATGATGGGCGGGAGCCGCAGGAGCCTTCGCGGCCACGGCGGTCTGCGGAGCAAGCCCGGCCGCAGCCTGGCGGGCCCCGACGACGAGCGAGTTCGGGAAGATGCCGATGTAGAACACGCCGGCGATGCTGAGGATCAGCGCCAGGCGGGTTGCGCCGTCCACGGGGATCACCGTGAGATCCGCCACCGAGCGGGGCCAGAAGATCGAGCGGATCACGCCGAAATAGTAGTAAAGCGAGATCACCACGCCGACACACGCGGCGAGCAACGCCACGAGGAAGAACCGTTCCGTTCCGGCATGGGCGGCCACGGCCTTCAGCAGGAGAAACTTTCCGAAGAAACCAGCCATCGGAGGAATACCCGCGAGGCTGACCAGCGACACCGTCAACCCGGTGGCGAGAATCGGAGAACGCTGACCGAGTCCGGCGAACGCGCTGACATCATCCGAACCGGTATGCGCCGCTATTGCAGAAATCACCGCAAATCCGGCGAGCACCGTGAAGATGTAGCCACCGAGATAAGTGAGGACCGCGGTGGAACCGTTCAGGCTGACCGCCGCAATGCCCAGCAGGAGGTACCCGGCGTTGGCAATGGAGCTGTAGCCCATCAGGCGCTTCACACTGCGCTGGGCGATCGCGCAGAAGCTTCCGTAGAGCAGAGTGAGAACTCCCATCACCAGGAACAACCGGCTCCAGTGGGCGGTGATCTCAGGCACGGCGCTGAAGGCCACGCGGAGCAGCAGCGCGAACCCTGCGGCCTTGGAACCGGTGGCGAGGAACGCCGTCGTGATCGCAGGGGCGCCCTGGTACACGTCGGGCGCCCACATTTGGAACGGCACGGCGGCGATCTTGAATCCGAGTCCCACCAGCGTGAGCAGGAGTCCAATAAGGAACACCGGCGACTTGGCCAGGGTGGATTGATGGGCGGCGATCTCGTAGAAATTGGTAGTCCCGGCGGAACCGAAGATTAGCGCGATTCCGAACACCATGAAGGCCGAGGCGAGCGCGCCCATGATCAGGTACTTCACGCCGGCTTCGAGCGAACCGCTGCGGTTCCGGTCGTAGCTCACCAGCACGAAGAAGGTCACCGTGATGAGCTCGAGCGCGACAAACATCAGCACGAAGTCATTCGCAGAGGCTGCGAAGAGCATGCCCACCGTCGCGAACAGGATCAGCGCGCAATACTCGGCATAGCCCTTGATCGTGTCCGATTGCGACACCGTCAGGAGCAACACCACCAGCGCCGCAAGCAGGAAGAAGCCCTTGAAATAGTTGGAGAGCGCATCGACGACGAACAATCCGCCGAACGCGGTGCCGTCGGCCGGCGCGCCGGATCCGATGGCATAGGTCAGCAGGATGCCGGCACCGGTGGCGGCGCCGTAGCCGATCAGTTTGCGGGCGGACGCAGGGATCCACAGATCGCCCAACAGGACACCCACCCCGAGCAGGGTGAGAAGGATTTCAAGGCTCAGCAGCGAGTAGTTCATCGCGGTGCGGAAAAAGAGGGGAGGTTCAGTGGGCTGCGTGCGACGTCACCGCGGCGGTGGCGTGGGTCGTGGTGGCGGTGGCGGTGCGGGTGCCGGCGATCCGTTCGGCAGTCGGGGTGATCCGATCGACCAGCGAAGCCGGATTGACTCCGAAGTAGATCAGGGCCGCGAGGAGCACCAAAAATGGAACACGGCGCCAGGGGCCGGCATCGCCGGACTTCACCGATCCCTCGCGGAGCGGGCCGTGAAGCAGGTCGCGGATGGCGCGGAGCATGTAAACACCGCCGATGATCAACCCGCCCCAGGCGGCTGCGATCACGAACACGGGGAACGATTTCCAGGCCCCGAAGAGCACGGTGAGTTCACCCGTGAAGTTGGCAAATCCCGGAACGCCGCATCCCGCGAGGAACGCCATGATCAGGGCGCCGCCCACGAAGGGGAAGGTCTTGAGGAGTCCACCGAGGCGGTCCAGATCCGAAGATCCGGTGGCCTTGGTGAGGTGACCGACGAGTCCGAAGCTCAACGCGGCGAGCAACCCGTGGGCGACCATGATGAGCACCACGCCGGTGACTCCGATCACGCCTGCGGCAGCAAGACCGAGGAAGCAGAAGCCCATGTGGGCGAGGCTGGAATTACCGAGCAGCAGATACAGATCCCGCTGACGGAGCGCCACCCATCCGCAGTACAGCACGTTTCCCATGGCGAGCACGGCGAGCGGCGTGGCCCAGTGGTTCATCGATTCGGGGAAGAACGGAATCGCGACGCGCAGCAGCACGTAGAGCCCCACCTTCTTCAGCACGCCGGCATGCATCATGGCGGTGGCCGAAGGAGCGGCGGCATAGCCCGGTGCGGCCCAGGAATGGAACGGGAACAATCCGACCAGCGTTCCGAATCCGAGGAGCAGCAGCGGGAGGATCAGGTTCTGCGCGTGGCTGGAGAGCGGCTTGTCGGCGAGCCAGACCTTGAGGGTCACCCAATCGAGCGTGTTCGCACCGGACTGAGAATACAGGAGCGCGAGGCCGCTCAATCCGATCAGCGCGCCGAGCGTAAGATACAGCGTGATCTGGAAGGTGGCGTAGTTGCGATTCTCGCCACGGCCCCAGACGCCCATCATGATGAAGGTCGGGACCAGTGCGAGTTCGTTGAAGAAGTAGAGGAAGAACAGGTCGAGCGAGAGGAACGCGCCGAGCGATCCACCGATCATGGTGAGCAGCAAAATGTAGAACAGCTTCGGCTGGCGTTCGATGTCCCACGAGACGCAGGTGGCGGCGAACCCGACGAGGCTGGCCATCAGGACCAGACCGATGTTCATGCCGTCCACACCGAGGTGGTAGCCGAAGCCGGCGGCGGGAACCCAGGCGGCATATTCCTCGAACTGCATTCCGGCAACGCCGGTTTTGAATCCGGCGAAGATCGAGATCGCGCCGATCGCGGTGATCGCCGAGGTCACCAGGGCGATGAAGCGGTGCACGACGCGGTAGTTGCCCGGCACCAGTAGGACGAGCAACGCCCCGGCGAAGGGAGTCAGCAGGAGTTGGGAGAGGGACATGGTCGGGGAAGGCGTCTGGACTTACTTCGTGGCAACGAACACCACCACGGCAACGCCCGCGGCGAACAAAAAGGTATAGGTCTGGAGGTTTCCGGTCTGAAGCAATCGGAGGGCACGGCCGAAGAGCTCGACCGATCCGTGGGTGCCACGGATGCCGAGGCCGGACACGACCCAGCGGTCCACCGCTCCGAAGAGGCGGCCGAGCATGTCGTGCATCGGAACAAAGATGCCTTCGTAGATTTCGTCGAAGTAGAACCGGTTGCGCATCGCACGACCGAGCAGGCCCAATCGGGCAGGCAGCGGATCGCTGTCCGCACCCCAGTACAGACCGAAGGCAGCCGTCGCACCGAAGAGCAACGCTCCGCTGCCAAACACCGCCGCCAGCGGGGCGTGGTTGAAGGGACCGAACAATCCCCCGCCCTCGTGGGCATGGAAGTGGGGATTGAAATGAGAGGAGAGGTAATCACCGAGTCCGAACCAGGCGACCGCGATGCTGGGAATCGCCAGCGTGATCAGCGGCCAGGTCATGGCAATCGGAGCTTCGTGAGCGTGCGAGGCCGCCTCGCTGCGGTACGGTCCGAAGAACGCCACGATCACCAAGCGCAGCATGTAGAAGGTGGTGAAGCTGGCGACGAGAACCCCGAGGCCGAAGAGAACCGGATGTCCGCCGTCGAGCGCGGCCACCAGGATGGCGTCCTTGGAGTAGAACCCGCTGGTAAGAATCGGGAATCCCGCGAGAGCCGCCGTACCGATGACGAAGGTGCGGAAGGTGATCGGGAGGCGCTTCCACAGGCCGCCCATTTTCCAGATGTTCTGCTCGTGGTGGCAGGCGTGAATCACCGCACCGGCGCCGAGGAACAACAACGCCTTGAATCCGGCGTGCGTGGTGAGGTGGTACATCGCCGCGTCCGGTCCGCCGCATCCGACAGCCATCACCATGTAGCCCAACTGCGAGAGCGTGGAGTAGGCGAGGATGCGCTTGATGTCATCCTGCTGGAACGCGATGAGCGCCGCGAGGAGTGCGGTGAATCCACCGATGAGGGCGATGATGTCGAGCGCCGAGATGTTTCCGAGGAACCACAGATGCGCCGGCCAGGCACCGGGGGCCTGGAAGAGAACGAACGCGCGGCAGAGCATGTACACACCGGCCGCGACCATCGTGGCGGCGTGGATGAGCGCGGAAACCGGGGTGGGGCCTTCCATCGCGTCCGGAAGCCAGACGTGCAGCGGGAACTGCGCACTCTTGCCCATGGCACCGCAGAAGATCAGGAGACCTGCGATCGAGGCGAGTCCGCCGAGAGCGCCGGGATTCCCACCGAGGACATTGCCGATCTGGGTGAATTGAACACTTCCGGTCGCGCTCCACACCACGAGGATGCCGAGCATGAATCCGAAGTCGCCCAAGCGGTTGGTCAAAAACGCCTTCTTGGCGGCATCGGCTGCAGAAGGTTTATCGAACCAGAATCCGATCAGGAGGTAGCTGGACACACCGACCAATTCCCAGAAGACGAACATCATCACCAAGTTGTCCGCGAGCACGATGCCGAGCATCGAGAAGGTGAAGAGGCTGATGCTGCCGAAGTAGCGGCTCAGGCCGGGATCGCCCTTGAGGTAGGCGGTGCTGTAAATCTGCACCAGGGAGGAGACCCCGGTGACGATGAGCAGCATGAGGACGGAGAGGCGGTCCACGGTGACGCCGAGGTCCACCTGGAGGCCACCGACGTGGATCCAGTTGAACGGAGACGTGACGGCCGGGTAGCCACCGACACCGAACGCGAGGAACAGCGCGATGCTCAGGAAAAAGGCGACGACCGTGGCGCTGATCGACAGCGTGGACGACAGGAAGGAACTCCGTCGCACCCCAAAGGCGATGCTTGCGGCCGCGATGAGCGGCAGCAGCAGGATGAACCAGGCCAGATCCTCCGGCTGGGAACTGAAGGCCGGGGTGGCGGCGATGGCGTGTTGGGCGGCGTGTGCGTCCATTGCAGGTCGGAAAATGGTCAGTATTTCAGGCGGGTCAGATCCTCGACATGGGCGGACTGACGTTTGCGGTAGAGGGCGACGATCAAGGCGAGGCCAACGGCCACCTCGGCGGCGGCGACGGTGATGATGAAGAACACCATGACCTGGCCGTTGAGGTTGTTGTTGAAGCGGGAGAACGCCACGAGGGTCAGATTGGCGGCATTCAGCATGAGCTCGAGGCTCATGAAGATGACCAGCAGGTTTCGCCGGGCGAGCACGCCGAACAGCCCGAGGCTGAACAGCAGTCCGCTGACGATCAGGTAGTGGTGAAGGCCGGGAGTCATGACGCGGAAATCGGGGATCGTGGGTCGGAAGTCGGTTGCGACATCGGGGTTACTTCAGTTCCTTTCGGCTGAGCAGGATGACGCCGACCATGGCCACGAGCAGCAGGATGGACAGCACCTCGAAGGGCAGCAGGTATTGCGTGAAGAGGATCTTGCCGAGCGGACGGGTGGCGCCTTCCGAAGTCGCAACCTTGGCCAACGGTTCGGCGTGCCAGAGGGCGCGGGTGAGAATGCCGGCAAGCGTGCCCACGGCGATGGCCCCGACACCGACGGCGGCGCCGTTTAGCTTGCGACGTTCCTCCTCACGGATATCGAGGAGCATGATCACAAACAGGAACAACACCATCACAGCGCCCGCGTACACCAGCACCTGGATTGCGGCCAGGAAGAAGGCGTGGAGCAGCACGTAGAGTCCCGCCATCGAGATGATGGTGAGGACGAGGAACATCGCGCTCGTGACCGGGTTGCGGCTGAACGGATTCGCCACGCAGAGGAAGCCGCACAGCAGCGTCAATCCGGCGAAGGCGTAGAAAAGAATGTCGGTAAGCTCGGGCATGGGATGGGCCGGGTCTTAGTGGGAGTGCTTCTGGGGCTCGGTCGCGACGGGGAACGATTCCTGGGCTTCGGCCTCTTCCAGCTTGTGCTTCCACTTCTGGATGCCGGCGTGCGTTCCACCCAGCTTCAGGAGCTTCTCCTTGTTGTAAACCATCTCTTCGCGCGAGGTGCCGGTGAGCGAGTAATCCTTCTGAAGGAAGATCGCCTCTTCGGGGCAAACCTCCTGGCAAAGTCCGCAGAAAATGCAGCGGAGCATGTTGATCTCGAACTCGCGCGGCATCTTTTCCGCGTTGGCGCGGTCGGCCGGCTGTCCGTTCTCACCCGGCGGGGTGATGCGGATGGCCTTGGGCGGGCACACGAATTCGCAGAGCTGGCAGCTCACGCACTTGGTGGCACCCTCCTGGTCCTTCACCAGATACGGTGCTCCGCGGTAGCCCTCGGGAACGACCCACTTCTGCTCGGGGTATTCCATCGTGATGGGCTTGTTCCCGAGGAACGGGGCCGTGCGTTTGAAGTGATTCCACGTCACGCCCAATCCACCGAGGAAGGACGGGATGTACGACCGCTCCCAGGCGGACAGAGGCTTGCGTTCAACAACCTTGGTGCTCATGGGGATTAGCGATTCACGAAGGCGACGACGAGGGCGGTCACGAGAATGTTGGCCAGGGCCAGCGGAATGAACCGGCGCCAACCCAGGTCCATCAATTGGTCATAGCGGAACCGCGGGAACATCCAGCGGACCCAGATGAAAAGAATCATGAAGGCGGCCATCTTGGCGACGAAGATGCCGATGTGAAGCAATCCTCCGAGCAATCCCGAGGCGGGCTCGCCGAGGAACGGAAGCGTCCATCCGCCGAAGAACAGCGTCACCATCATCGCGGAACTCGCGATCATGTTGGCGTACTCACCGAGGAAGAAGAGCGCGAACTTCATCGAGCTGTACTCGGTGTGGTACCCGCCCACGAGTTCGGATTCCGACTCCGGAAGATCGAACGGCAGACGGTTCGTTTCGGCAAAGGCCGCCACGAGGAAGATGAAGAATGCCAGCGGCTGCTTGAACACCAGCCAGCCCCCGTGGGCCTGATACTCAATCACCTTGGAGAGGTTCAGATCCCCCACGAGGAGGAACACCGACACGACGCTCATGCCCATCGCGATTTCGTACGAAATCATCTGGGCCGTGGAGCGGATGCCGCCGAGGAACGGGTACTTGGAATTCGCCGCGTAGCCCGCGAGGACGATGCCGTACACGCCAAGCGACACGATGCCGAAGGTGTAGAGGATGCCGACGTCGAGGTCGGCGATGACCATCTTGTTGTCCGGATTGCCCAGCGTGGAGCCGAACGGAATCACGGCCAGCGTGAGGAAGGCCGGGATCACCGCGATGGCCGGCGCGAGCCAGAAATACGCGAGACGCACGTAGTTCGGCGTGAAGTCCTCCTTGAGCAGGAACTTCAGACCGTCGGCCATCGGCTGGAAAATGCCGAGGCGGGTGAGGAAGGGTCCGAGGATGGGAATGAACTGCGCGATCGGCGGCGATGTGCGGTTGGGGCCGACGCGGTCCTGGATCCAGGCCGAGACTTTGCGCTCCACCAGCACCGAGTACGCGACGAAGGACATCGTCACGCCGAAGACCACACCGATCTTCACGGCGCTGAAAATGAAGAACTGAACCGCGGGGTCGAGATTTTGAAAGAAGTCCATTGCGGCGCGGGATCAGAGGGAAAGGGTGACACCGGTATCGCCCACCGCGGACCACTGGACGCCCCCGAAGGCCGGGATGTCTGCGGTCATGCGGTTGAAGAGACCCTCGATGGTGGAGGTGCCAGTCGGGCCGGCCACGGCATCGGCCAGCTCCTGGAGGAATTCGATTTCAGGACGCGCATCGCCCGGGGCCTCGACGGCCTTGTGGAACTTCTGCAGGCGTCCCTTGACGTTCACAAACGTGCCGCGCTTTTCCGGAGCCGCAGCGCCCGGCAGCAGGTGCGTGGCGGCTTCGGTGGTGGCGTTGGGCAAAATGTCGCTGACCACCAGCATGTCGAGCTTCGCCAGCAGCGAGGCGTCGATGCCGTGCTGGGTCACGTCCTCACCGAACACGATCAACGAGCGGATCGTGCCGGAGGCAATGCCCGCGGCGATCTTCGGCAACTGGATGCCAGCCTCGGTGAAGGACACGCCAGTGAGGCGCGCTCCGGTGCTGTTGGGATTGCGATCCCCAGAGACGAGTAGCCGGTCCGGCTCCCCTTCCCGTGCGATCGAATCCGTAATCGCACCCAGCTTGGTGGCCAGACGCTTGAGAAGGAACAACTCCTCGTTGGTCTGACGCGCGCTCGCCACGATGGCGACGCTGCCCGCCGGTGCGGTGGAAAGCTTGGCGGTGATCTCGCGCAGGGCGGTGGACCACGTCGACTTCCGGCCCCCGACACGCACTTCCTTGAGACGGTCGGCACGGGCGATCCACTTGTAATTCAAGCGGCCGGTGTCGCACATCCACGGGCCGTTGACGGCATCATTGGCGCGCGGCTCGAGCCGGTGCACGACGCCCTCGCGGGAACCGATGGTGGTGTTGCAACCCGTACCACAAGTGGTGCAGACGCTGGCGGTTTCCTTGAGGAACCACACGCGCATCTTGAAACGGAAATCCTTCGAAGTCAGCGCACCCACCGGGCAGAGATCCACGGTGTTGAGGGTGTAGTTGTTGTCGAAGGTCTTGCCCGGGAAGGCGGAAATGGTGTTGTACGACCCGCGGTTCACGATGCCGAGGGCGTCGTCATTGACGATGTCCTTGGTGAATCGGATGCAGCGGGTGCAGAGGACGCAGCGCTCGTCGTCGAGGATGATGCGCGGTCCGAGATCCACGGCCTTGGGCTTGTGAACCTTGGCTTCGACGAAGCGGCTCTCTGCCTGGCCGTGCTGCACGGAGTATTCCTGCAGCTTGCATTCGCCGGCCTGGTCGCAGATCGGGCAGTCGAGCGGGTGATTGATCAGGAGCGATTCGAGCACCGCCTCGCGCATCTGCTTGGTGGCGGGGGAATCGGCATAGATCTCCATGCCCGGGGAGATCGGCGTGGCGCAGGCGATGGCGCCGCGGGGCGTGCCCGGTTCGTAGGGCAGGACCGAGCGGGCGATCTTGGGCGAGCCGTCTTCGTTCAGCACCGGCTTGCGGTCCGGTCCGATCATCGGCGTGCCGAATTCCACCAAGCACATACGGCAATTGCCGGCAACCGGCAGCTTGTCGTGATAGCAGTAGTGGGGAATGTCCACGCCCGCGCAGCGCGCGGCCTGGAGCATGGTCGTGGCCTCCGGTTTGCCCTGCCAGTTGGGCATGGTCTTGGGCACCTGCACGGTCTTGCCGTTGACCTTGACGGTCACGGTCTCCGGCGGGGGCGGAGCGGCCTGGGTGGCTGCGGTCGCGGGGGGTGTCACTGGGGCGGACATTGCGAAATAAAAATCAGTGGGATTTGGATGCCGCCGGACTCTTCGAAGCATTCGCGGCCTCGTCGGCTGCGCCCTTGGCTTCGAACTCGTCCTTGAACTTTTTCACGAAACTCAGCACGGGCCACGACGCGGCCTCACCGAAGGCGCAAATGGTGCGGCCCTGGATGTTCTGAGCGATATGGCTGAGGTAGGCGGCGTCCTGCTTGCGTCCCTCGCCATTCGCCAGGCGATGCGTGCCCTTGGCCAGCCACAGCGCGCCTTCACGGCACGGGGTGCACTGACCACAGCTCTCGTGGGCGTAGAACTCGGAAAGATTCGCCAGCGTCTCGACCATGCTGCGGGAATCGTCGAGCACGATGATCGCGCTGGATCCAGACATCGTGCCGGCACCTTGGAGCGAATCGAAATCGTACGGCAGGTCCAGCAGGGCGACATCCACCTTGGTCATCTGACCATCGGCGCCCTTGCGGTTGAGTTTGAACACCTCGCCGGCCTTCAGGACCTTGGAGGAGGAACCACCGGGAATGACCGCCTTGAGGGAACGACCAGGACGGAGGCCGCCGCCGAAGTTCTTGTCGAAGATCAATTCGCCGAGCGTCACGCGACCCACCTGGATCTCGTAGTAGCCGGGCTGGTTCACATCGCCACTGAGGCTGACGATGCGTGTGCCGGTGTTGTTGGGCGTTCCGAGCTTCGCGTATTCCGCGGCGCCCATGTTCACGATGTGCTTCACGTGGCAGAGCGTCTCCACGTTGTTCACGATCGTCGGGCACATGTAGAGCCCGAGCACGGCGGGGAAATAGGGCGGCTTGATGCGCGGATAGGCGCGCTTGCCTTCGAGCGATTCGATCAGGCCGGTTTCCTCACCGCAGATGTACGCGCCCGCGCCGCGGTGCACATGGATCTCGATGTCGTGGCCGGATCCCAAAATATTTTTCCCGACGAAACCCGCAGCCCGCGCTTCGGCCAGCGCCTGCTCCAGCAGCCGTGCCGCCTTGGGCATTTCGCCGCGGATGTAGATGTAGGCCAGCTTCACGTCGTTGGCCCAGCACGAGATGATCATGCCTTCGATCAGCTGATGCGGGTCCTTATGAAGGATCTGGCGGTCCTTGAAGGTGCCGGGTTCGGACTCATCGGCGTTGCAGATGAGATAAATCGGCTTGCCGCTGCGGCGATCGACGAAGCTCCACTTGAGCCCCGCACTGAAGCCCGCGCCGCCGCGGCCGCGGAGGCCGGAGGCCTTCACATCCTCGCGTACGACCTCGCGAGGGGACAGCTTCTTGCCGTCCGGAAGATCCCGTGGGGTGGTCGCCAGCGCCTTCTTCAATGCCTCGTATCCTCCGTGACGGAGATAGCACGCGAGGTCCGGGGTGTACCCAGGCTGATCGAGGTGCTGAAGAATTAATTTATACTGTTCCGGCATGGCAATGCTTGACTCAACGGTTCACCCGACTAGTTTCTCGCCCGCTTCCGGCTTGCCCGATGGTGTAACGGTAGCACAGCAGACTCTGGATCTGTTTGTCATGGTTCAAATCCATGTCGGGCAGCCAATTCATTAGGAAGCAGCTCCAGAGGCCCCTTTTACAGGGGTTTTCCCTTTCGCCGCTCCTTCGAGACGGCTTCCTTCAGAAAGAATCTTCTCCGCCGCCTGCGCGGTCACTCGCTCGTGGAGATCCTCATTCACCAGCACCACCGGGGCGCTGCCGCACGCCGCGAGGCATTCGACGAACTCGACGGTAAATTTTCCGTCGGGCGTGGTTTGCGGGGCGTGCGCGTGCGAGTCGAGGCCGAGCTTCTTGCAGAACTGCTCCCGGAGCGCGGCACTGCCCGCTAGGGCGCAGCTGAGCGTGCGGCAGACCTTCACGTGCGTCGTGCCGAGAGGCTCCTGACGGAACATCGGATAGAACGTCACGAGCTCGTACACGTTGATGGGCTGGAGACCGAGCTTGGCGGCGGTCCATTCCACGGCTTCACGGGACACGTAGCCAAAGTGCTCCTGCAACGCGTGCAGGAACATCAGCGACGCACTCCGCTTCACCGGATAATGCGTGACCAGCTCATCGAGCCGGGCTTCCAAGGGGGCTGGGACTGAAAAGCTCATCGCAAAAAATCGGAAGGACTACCGGTCGCACTCACCCATGACGAAGTCGATGGATCCGAGGATCGACACGACATCGCTCATCATGTGGCCCGGCAACAGCGCGGGCAGGATGCTGAGGTTCACGAACGACGGGGCGCGGATCTTCAACCGGTGCGGCGTACCACCGCCGCGCGAGTTGATGTAGAACCCAAGTTCGCCCTTGGGATTCTCCGCTCCGAAATAGACTTCGCCCGGAGGCGCGTTCACGCCCTGGGTGACGATCATGAACTGGTGGATCAGTTCTTCCATGCTCGAGAGCACCTTGCTCTTCGGGGGCAGCACGGTCTTGCCGTCCGGCACGTTGATCGGTTCGCGCGAGGTATTGTCGGCACCGCCCGGGATGCGGTCGAGGCACTGACGGATGATCCGCACGCTCTGGCGCATCTCTTCCATGCGGACGAGGTAACGATCGTAGCAATCGCCGACCGAGCCCACAGGGACGTCGAACTCAAGATCCTTGTACACGAGGTACGGCGTGGCCTTGCGAACGTCGTACGCCACCCCGCTGCCGCGCAGATTCGGTCCGGTAAGGCCGTAGTCGATCGCCAGCTCCTTCGAGATCACGCCCACGTCCCGGGTGCGGTCCACCCAGATGCGGTTGCGGGTGAGAAGGGTCTCGGATTCGGCGATGTTGAGTTCCACTTCATCGAGGAACTTGCGGCACTGGCCGTGCCAGCCCGGAGGCAGATCGCGGGTGAGCCCGCCGATGCGCGTGTAGCTGGTGGTGAACCGGGCCCCGGTCAGTGACTCGCACAAATTGTAGATCTTCTCCCGTTCCGTGAAGGTGTGGAGGAAGACGGTCAACGCACCCACGTCCATCGCGAAGGCACCCAAGCCCAGCAAATGCGCCGAAATACGGGCCAATTCGCAGCAGATCACGCGGATGTACTGGCAGCGGGGAGGCAGCTGGGTATCGATTCCCATCAGCTTTTCCACCGCGAGCGCGTAGGCCACGTTGTTGGCGAGCGGCGCGAGGTAATCCAGTCGATCCGTGTACGGGATGAACTGGGTGTAGGTCATGTTCTCGGCGATCTTTTCATCGCCGCGATGCAGATAACCGAGATCGGGAATCGCCTTGGTGATGGTCTCGCCGTCGAGCTCGATGATGATCCGCAACACGCCGTGCGTGGAGGGATGCGACGGGCCCATGTTGAGCACCATCTTCTCGCCGTGCAGGTCCTGAAGCTCGGCGTCAGGCGACGTCGGGGACGGGGCGGCAGCGGCCGTGGCAGCCACGGTGCGGGCTGCGGGATCGCGAAATTCGAGGGTCTGTGTGGCCATGCGTCTCAGGCTTCGGGGGTGCGGGCGCGGGGTTCGCGAACGATGCTGTCCTTGCCGCCGGCGACCGTGACAAACGGACCGCCTTCCAGCGGCGCGGGTCGGGTGAAGGCAGTTTCGGGAAGTTCGCTCGGCTTACCGGCGAGCGGGAAATCTTTGCGAAGGGGGAAGTACGGATAGCCGTCCCACATCAAAATACGGCGCAAATCCGGATGTCCGGAGAAGCGGATGCCGAGCATGTCGTAGGCCTCACGCTCATGCCAGTCGGCCGTGCGCCACACGCTGGAAACGGTCGGCAATTCCGATTTTTCCTCAGAAATCCGCACCTTCAGGCGCAGGTGAACGTGATGTTCCGTTCCAAAGAGTTCGTACACCACGGCCCAGCGCGGGTCGTTCGGAGTCTCGTCCATGCCCGACAGATCGAGCAGCAGGTCGAATCCGAGCTCCTTCTTGGCGAAGGCGCAGACTTCGGTGATGCGCTCCGCATCCTGCACGGTGAGGGTCAACTCGCCGCGGAATTCCGCCGGAGCCGAGACCAGTTCGCCAAACGCCTCCTGGAGGCGGCCGGCCAGTTCAAGGGAAGTGGGCACGTTCGAAAATCAGGTTCGGGAGGTTCGAATCAATGGAATATCGATCGACTCAGGAATGAATCACTTCGCCGCGATCGCCCAGTTCCACGCCGAGGCTTCCGTATTTGGCGGGGGCGACGTCCTTCTTCAGCGTGCGGGTGATCGGTTCCCGCGAGACGATGCCCTGGAGCTTCATCAACGCGTCGAGCAACGCCTCGGGACGCGGAGGGCACCCGGCCACGTACACATCCACGGGCAAAATATTGTCCACGCCCTGCAACACGGCGTAGCTCCGGTACATGCCGCCGGTGGAGGCGCAGGCGCCCATGGCGATCACCCACTTGGGCTCGGCCATCTGCTCGTAAATGCGGCGAACGGCCAGGGCCATCTTGTAGGTAACCGTGCCGGCGACGATCATGACATCGGACTGACGCGGGGAAAACCGCATCACTTCCGAGCCAAATCGCGAGATATCGAACCGGCTGGCGCCAACCGCCATCAGCTCGATGCCGCAACAGGCAAGGCCCATTGGCATGGGCCAAAGGGAGTTCTTGCGGAACCAGTTGAGAGCCGCATCCACAGTGGTGTGGATGACCTCTCCCTCAACTTTGGAATTGTAGCCGAATTCGGTAACGGTCGGCGAAGCAACGGGCGCGGACATGGGCGTGAAAACAAGCAGTTTCCCTGCGGACGGCGGAGATTGGAATCGGTGCGCGGGCGGTGCAAGCCGGTTTTGTGATTTATTTCACAAAGTCACCCCAGAGTCCTAGGAGGCCTGCCCTGCCTACGTCTCATTTCTGATACATGTCGAACCAAGGGGCGACCAAACATCCATTCGGGGCGTGAGCATCTCCGCGGTCTCTCCCCTTCAACGCTTCAGCCGTTCACCCCTTCAACCTCCGCCCGCTGGCGAAACAAAACCGGCAGCTCGATCGCTCGACGCAACCGCTCCAAGTAATCCTCCCGGGGAATCTCAATCGCGCCGAGGGATTCGGTCACGGGCGTGACCATCTGGGTGTCAAACAGCTGGAATCCCCGATCCCGCAGGTGCTCCAACAGCCGAACGAGCCCCACTTTTGAGGCATTGGAGGCTCGGTGAAACATCGATTCCCCGGCGAAAAAGCCTCCGATCGCCACCCCGTAGACCCCGCCCACCAAGTCTGTTCCCTGCCACACTTCGACGCTGTGGGCCACTCCGGCTCGGTGTAGTGAACGGTAGGCCTGCTGAAACGCGTTCGAAATCCAGGTACTGCCCTCCTCCCGGGGAACGCTGGCGCAGGCGGTGATGACTCCGGCAAAATCCTGATCGAAGGTCACACGAAACGGATTCTGCCGAAGGGTTCGCTGAAGGCTTCGCGAAACGTGGATTTGATCCAACTCGAGGATCGCCCGCGGGTCTGGCGACCACCAGGTAATCGGGTCATCGGTCCAGGGAAAGATGCCCGAACGGTAGGCGGCCACGAGACGTTCAACCGAGAGATCCCCGCCCACCGCCACCATTCCCGAAGGATCGGCCCAGTTTGGATCCGGGAACACGAGGCGGTTGTCCAGACGCCAGATCATGGCTCAAGCCGCAGGGCTGCGGTCACTTTCCGGCATCCGGATCCGGTTTGGGACCGGACCCCGAATCCGATTCGGAATCCGAATCGTCCTCCGTTCCACCCTCCGATTCCGACTCCGGCTCCTCGCCGTCCAGCGCCGCGAGCAACTGCCCCTCGAAGACGTCGGTCAGTTGAAAGGCCCAGAAACAGAGGAAATTCTCCTCGGTCACTTCGGGCCGGGAGCCTTCCTCGAAGTCCGGTCGGCCCAGCTTTTCCCAAGCCCCAACGCGGATTTCATTCAACACCTGGAGCAAGCGGTCGGCATCCGACACGGTGAGTGTCAGTTTCCAAGCTCCTGCCCCCATTTTGGTACATCGCTTGGGATCGGTGAGGAGCCGGGTGATCGCTTCGGTTTGTTCCAGCCGGTGATCGGCGAGCGCTTCGTCGAGATCGGCCTGCGCGGAAGGGACCTGTTCGCCAAGTTTGGTGGAATCCCGTGAAATCGGCGATTCGCCCCGCGGAAACAGCGGTGCGAGCCGCAGCGTGGTCATCAGCGCCTCGTGTTCACGCTTGGACAGCTTGAACACCAGACGGTCCGCTTCGCGCGAGACGAGCTTCATTCCGCGGTCTCCAAAGTGGCGTGAAGGGCGAACTTCCGGAGCTGATGTACGTAGAACTCCGCCTTTTCGAACTGCTCCCGCACGAGGACACTTTTGCCCTTTTCGTGCACCTCCCGCATATGCCGCTCCGCCCGGGTTCGATCCCAGCCGAACACCGTGCGGAAGACATGCGTCACGTAGGGCATGAGGTTCACAGGATCGTTCCAACAGACCACAAGATAGCCGGGCGTATCGGCCTCCTTGGACTTCTTGTCCTTGGCGACGTCAATCTCAGGACTGGTGATCTCGATGGTTCCCGGCACAGGCGTAGGCTAGGAGGGCGGAACGAAGCCGACAAGTCCCGGGTCCGCACCGCACAAAGTGCTAGGAAATTAGCAGAGTCCCGGGCGATCATTCGCCCTGCGACAAAGGACTCTTCGATGAAACCTTTTCCCCCGGGCTCCGTCCCAGCAACGCCTCAAAAATGGAACCAATTCCTTTGCGCGGCATGCTATCTGTCTGCCATCGCCCTCGCCGCGGCGAAGGCCTCCGCCGACGAGCCGACTGCCAAGGATCTTTCCCGTCTAAGCCTCGACGACCTGATGCAAATCCGGGTCGAGAGCGTCACCACGGCCTCCAAACGACTCGAACCCTCGACCGATGCCCCGGCGGCGGTCTCCATCATCAGCGGCGATGAGATCCGCAAGCTCGGGCACCGGAGTCTGGCCGACGTTCTGCAGGGGATCCGTGGTTTCTACGTCACCTACGACCACGGCTATTACTATCTGGGTTCCCGCGGATTCAGCCGGCCGGGCGATTACAATTCCCGCACCCTTCTGCTGCTCAATGGACAGCGTTTGAACGACGGGGTGTATGAACAGGGATTCATCGGTACCGAGTTCATGGTCGATCTCGACCTGATCGAACGCGTGGAAGTGGTCCGCGGACCGGGATCCGCCCTGTACGGAAGCGATGCGCTGTTCGGGGTCATCAACGTGATCACCAAGCGCGGCGCGGACATCGGCACCGCCGAAGCCTCGGTCGAAGGCGGCAGCTTTGACCGCTGGAAGGGACGCTTCTCCCTCGGATCCAAACTCAAGAACGGCGTCGATTACCTCATTTCCGGCAGCTACCTCACCAGCGAGGGGCAGTCGCAAATCACCTTTCCATCGATGGGTGCGCCAGGCGCGGCGCCACTGAGGGCCATCAGCCAGGATTCCGAACGCGTGGCCAAACTGTTCGGCCGGATCACCTGGAACGATTTCACGCTGGAAACCGCGTGGCGCGATCGCAACAAGCAACTTCCTACCGGAGCCTACGACTCCATCCTCGAAGATCCCCGCAACCGGCTCATCGACACCGCCGGCTACATCCGCGGAATCTTTGACCACAGCTTCGAGAACGAACTCAAGCTCCGCGCCAGCTTCAGCTACAACAACACCACCTACCGCGGAACGTTCGTCTATGACCGCGTTCAAAGCACCGGCTCCATTCTTCGCGTCGTGGAACGCGACGAGGGCCGCTCGGTCTGGTGGGCGGAGGATGCCCATCTCAGCCTTCCCCTGTGGGACGATCGAATCACCCTGTCTGGAGGATTCGAAGCGCGCGAGAATGTCCGACAGGATCAGGACACGTTCGACGTCGATCCCTACGTCTCATACCTCGACGACTACCGGACCTCGTGGACCATTGGACCGTACTCTGAAGCGAAGGTCACGGTTCTACCGACGGTGAGCCTTACCGCCGGAGTTCGACACGATTTCTATTCCGACGAAGGTGGCGCCACGACTCCGCGCTCCGCACTGGTCTGGCAGCCGGTAAAGGAAAGCACGCTCAAGCTGCTCTACGGCGAGGCCTTCCGCGCTCCCAACGCCTACGAACGTTACTATCAGGACGGCGGCCGATCCGAGAAGCCCAGCGGCCCGCTCAAGCCCGAACGCATCGAGACCTACGAAGCCGTCTTCGAACAACAGATCGGCAGCCACGTCCGCGGATCCGTCTCCGGTTACCTTTTCAGGGCCCACGACCTGATCAACCTGGTGACCGATCCCGCCGACGGCCTGCTGGTTTACGAAAACAGCCAGCTGGCCCACGGCAAGGGGGTCGAATTCGAACTGGAGACCCGCTTCAAACCCGGCATCACTTCGCGAATCAGCTACACGCTGCAGAACGCCACCGACGAAGTCCTTCACCAACAGCTTTCGAATTCGCCCCGGCATCAGATCCTCGCGAACGTCATCGTCCCTCTCTACCGAGACCGCCTCTTCGCGGGCCTCGAAGCCCGCTACATCGGCGGACGCGAAAACGTTTCGGGCCCCTACGTCGGTGCCTACTGGATCGCGAACGCCACTCTGTTCAGCCAGCACTGGGCGAACGGCCTGGAGGTGTCGGCATCGATTTACAACCTCTTCGACCACCGGTACGTGGAACCCGGCTCCGGGAATCTCGCGCAGAAAACCATCGATCAGGAAGGGCGCAGCTTCCGCATCAAGCTGACGTACCATTTTTGAGGCGCCTCCCTGATGTCCGACTCCGTCCACAACGTCCACCACCGCCGGTCCGGCGAACGATTCCGTCGTTCGACTGGCGCGGTGTGGCTGTCGTGGTGCCTGGCCGTGGTGGTGTTGGCGGGCACGGTCCCGGCATGGGTCTCCCATGCTGCGCCGACATCGCCCCCATTGACCGCCAAGGAGTACTCGGTGAAGGCGGCTCTGCTGATCAAGTTGTCGCAGTTCGTCCGATGGCCTGCCGATTCCTTCAAATCCCCCAAGGCCCCGTTCGTGGTTGGAATTCTAGGTCCGGATCCCTTCGGCAAGGAACTCGAGAACGCTGCCGCCGACGAAACCGTGGACAAGCGTTCCTACCGGATCAAGCGGTCGGAATCGCCGAAGGACCTCGCCGACTGTCAGCTGGTGTTCATCACCCGCTCCGATGCCAAGGCCACCGCTGCAGCCGCTGCGGCGCTTCCGAAGACCGGCGTGCTCATCGTGGGTGAAACGGACCATTTCTGCCAGGAAGGCGGCATGGTCAGCCTCCTGTTGGTGGGGGATTTCCCGCTCATCGAGATCAACCTGGCTGGCGCCCGGGCCGCCGGACTCGAAATCTCCGGAGCCCTGAGCAATAATCCGCGGGTGCGCTGGGCCGACTCCACCAAGCGATGAAACGCTGGTTTCGAAAACTCTCGATCCGATGGAAGCTGATGGTGATCACCAGCACCGTCTGCTTCGGCGTTCTCACGGGCACCGGGGCTTTTTTCTCGGTTTACGAGATCTTTCAGTACCGCAATTCCCTGAAGGAAAATTTGGAGACCGACTCCAAGGTCATCGGGGCCATCGTGGACGGCGCCTTTTTCACGCAGTCCGTTTCCTACGCCGAGGAAACGCTCCAGTCGCTTGGCAATAAAAAGGAGATCCTCGCAGCGATCCTGTACGACAAGAAGGGGGCCATCTTCACCCAATTCATCCGTCCCGGAGTGAAAATAGCCGTTCCTCCCGCGCCGGGGCCGGATGGAATGACCTTCTCCGCCGGACGCGTGCAACTCTTCAGCGCAGTTCAAGGGCGCGGCCAACGGGACGGAACGCTGCTGCTGATTGCCGACCAAGGAGAGATCAGGGCCCGGCTCGGAAGGCTCTTCCTGATCGTGTCCGTCATGCTCATCACCGGCATGGCGGTTTCGTTCTCGCTCGCCTCGCGTCTGCAGCAAGCCGTCACTCGTCCCCTGCTCTGGCTCGTGGACACGATGAACGTGGTCGCGGAGAGCCGGAACTATTCGCATCGGGCCCCGCAAGGCGGCACCGACGAAATCGGAGCCCTCATCCAGCGATTCAACGAAATGCTCAAGCAGGTCGAGGACCGCGACGCCGCCCTGCTCCGGGCCCGGGATGAACTCGAAGCCCGCGTCTCGGATCGCACCGCCGCCCTCAAACAAGCCACGGAGGAGGCGCGCAAACTGGCCACCGAAGCGCAGTCGGCCAACCGGGCCAAATCGGAGTTCCTGGCCACCATGAGCCACGAAATCCGAACCCCGATGAACGGCATCATCGGAATGACCGAACTGCTCATGCAGACGCAGCTCGCCGAGGAACAAATCGAGTACGTGCGCAACGCCCGCGTGAGCGCGGAGGCGCTGCTCGACATCCTCGATGACATCCTCGACTTCGCCACCATCGAGGCCGGACGCCTCCGCATCGAATCCTCTCCGTTCGATCCCATCCCCCTCGCCGAATCCGTCGTCGACCTCTGGGGACCGTCAGCCGAAGCCAAGGGCCTCGAGCTCCTCCTCGTCGCCCCCCAAACCCTGCCCGGCGGATTCAGCGGCGACCTTGGCCGACTCAGCCAGGTCCTGATCAACCTGATCGGCAACGCCATCAAGTTCACTGAACAGGGCGGAATCGTCGTTGAACTTCGATGCTCGGAAGTCACCCCGGGCCGGCACAATCTTCGATTCCAGGTCACCGACACCGGGATCGGAATTCCAGCGGAGATTCTACCCACGCTGTTCAAACCCTTCCAACAAGCGGACGGATCCACCACACGCCGCTTCGGGGGCACCGGCCTCGGACTCGCAATTTCCCGGCGGCTCATCGAACTCATGGGCGGCCGGATCGGATGCTCCAGCACGCCCGGAATTGGTTCGAGCTTCTGGTTTGAACTCGATTACGACGGACTGACTCCGACCAGCGAGGAGGTCCATCGTCCGCTCGACAACCGTCAGGTTTGGCTCGTGCATCCCGGAGGGCTTGTGGCCGATGCGCTCGCGGCCGACCTGCGCTCCGCCGGTGCCCAGGTGGACATCCTCGAGTCGGCCGAATCCTTTGCCGCAGGCGCTTCGGGCATGATGGCGCCGGATACGATCTTAGTGGGCCACGGCATTCAGCCCGCGCCCGATCCCATGGCGTTGGAGCGACTGCGGTCCGCCGGCACCTCCATCGGATGGATCCGTCCAAGACTTTCTGATCGATCGATGGATCCGATCGATGCAGAAGTGGAAAACCCCATCAAGACGGGTGCCGTGAGAAGCCTTGTCGCCCGAGGCTCCACCACGCCGCAGCCTCAGGGTCAACCGGCCGAGTACCAGTCCGCATCCCCATCGGCATCCAGGAATCCCAACCCGGCTGAACAGCCATCGCAGTCTGCGGGCTCGATCCGTTCCACGCGTCCCGGGGCCTCCATTTTGGTCGCCGAGGACAACATTGTGAACCAGCGGTTGCTGCTCACCATGCTCGAAGTGCTGGGTCACCACGCCGACCTTGCCGATACCGGTGCCGCCGCGGTCGAGGCAGCCCGAAACGGGAACTACAACCTGATCCTGCTCGATTGCCAGATGCCGCTGATGGACGGCATGGAAGCCTGCAAACACATCCGCGCGCAGGAATCCGAACTCGGAAAGAAACCATCCTATATCTCGGCCATTACCGCCGGGGTGTTCCCGCAGGACCGCCAGAATTGCTTCGCCGCCGGAATGAATGACTTCGTCGCAAAGCCGGTTCGGCTCGATGATCTTCGTCGCCTGATCGAACGCGCGGAAGCCGCCAACGCCACCGGCGTGATCGCCCCTTCAACCCCGTCGGCGTAGGCACCGAGTTTCCTGTAGATAGCCCGGGGCTTGAGCCTCGGGTTCGAGACAAAAAGCCGCGCGTCCCGTCGGGGCGGCGGAAAGCCGACGCCGCCCTTCAAACCCAAACAACAAAAAAACCCCGGGGGAATTCCCGGGGTTTTGGAGTGGGTGAAGTTGGAATCTTCTCCGTTTAGTGCCGTTGCCGGCGCTTCACATTCAGCTGAGTCAGCGAGTGAAGGAGGGCTGCCTGGACCGAAACAGTTTCCTCTTCGGAGAGCTTCTCCGCCAAACGTGCCTCGGCGCGCTTGCGGGCTTCTTCGGCGCGGGCCTCATCGATGTCATCGGCCTTGATGGCCATGTCGGTGAGGATCGCAACGCGATCTCCGGTGATTTCCACGAATCCCTCCCCGACCGCGAGGTAGTGATCCTGGCCGTTGCGACGGGCGCAGATCTCGCCGGCGGCCACCTGGGTCATCAGCGGAATGTGCATCGGGAAGATGCCCATCTCGCCCTCGACTCCGGGCAGGGTGACCATGTCCACGTCTTCCGAGTAGATCTTGGCCTCGGGCGTGACGATTTCGAGTTTGAGCGTCGCCATGAGATTCGTGATTCAGCGTGGGGTGCCGCGATTCCCGCTCCCCCGGCGCACCGGAATTGGTGCCACCGGGGGAACCGGGATCCTTCGCGTCATTCCTTAATTTCGTCGATGCCACCCTTCATGTAGAAGTTGGCTTCACCGACGTCGTCGTACTTGCCTTCGAGGATTTCCTTGAAGCTGCGGACGGTCTCGGCCACGGGCACCTGCTTGCCAGGGCGGCCGGTGAACTGTTCCGCCACCGTGAACGGCTGGCTGAGGAACTTCTGGATCTTGCGGGCGCGGAACACGGTGAGCTTGTCCTCGGGGGAAAGCTCGTCCATGCCGAGAATCGCGATGATGTCCTGAAGATCCTTGTAGCGCTGGAGCACCTTCTGGACGCCGCGGGCGACGTTGTAGTGCTCTTCGCCGACGAACTCGGGAGCGAGTGCGCGGGAGTTCGAAGCGAGAGGATCAACCGCCGGGAAGATGCCGAGCTCGGCGATCGAACGCTCGAGCACGATGGTCGCGTCCAAGTGCGCGAACGTCGTGGCAGGCGCCGGATCGGTCAAATCGTCCGCAGGCACGTACACCGCCTGGAAGGAGGTGATGGAACCCTTCTTGGTCGAGGTGATGCGTTCCTGGAGGTTGCCCATTTCCGCGGCGAGCGTGGGCTGATAACCCACCGCCGACGGCGTGCGGCCGAGGAGCGCGGACACTTCGGAACCCGCCTGCGAGAAGCGGAAGATGTTGTCCACGAACAGGAGCACGTCCTGGTTCTTCTCGTCGCGGAAGTACTCGGTCACCGCGAGCGCGGAGAGCGCAACGCGGAGACGGGCTCCGGGCGGCTCATTCATCTGGCCGTACACGAGTCCGATACGGGATCCCGGCTCGAGCTTCGGCATTCCGTTTTCGCCGAGCACCGGATGGCCCTTCGAGTCCTTGACCGTCTTGATGACGTTCGACTCGATCATTTCGTGGTAGAGATCGTTGCCTTCGCGGGTGCGTTCACCGACGCCGGCGAACATCGAGATGCCGCCGTGCAGCTTCGCGATGTTGTTGATCAGTTCCATGATGACGACGGTCTTGCCGACGCCTGCGCCACCGAAGGCGCCGACCTTGCCACCCTTGAGGAACGGGCAGATGAGGTCGATGACCTTGATGCCGGTGGTGAGGATCTGCGGGTTGGTGGACTGATCCACCAGCGGCGGGGCGTTGCGGTGAATCGGATAGTACTTGTCCGCCTTCACCGGGCCCTGCTCGTCCACGGCGTCGCCGGTGACGTTGAACACGCGACCCATCACGGCTTCACCGACGGGCATGGAGATGGGCGCGCCGGCGTCGAAGACTTCCTGGCCGCGCTTGAGACCTTCCGTGGTGCTCATGGCGACGGCACGAACCCAGTTGTCGCCCAGGTGCTGCTGCACCTCGAGCGTCAGCTTGGTCGAACTGCCACCGGGCGGGGTGAAGTCGATGGTCAGCGCGTTGTAGATCGCCGGCAGGCTGCCGGAGAATTCCACGTCCACGACGGGACCGATGATCTGGACGATTTTGCCTTTGTTCATGGGCGATTGTTGGGAATTGCTGCGAAAAGTTTCGTTCGATCAACCCATCGCCATCGCGGCGCTGGTGATTTCGAGAAGTTCCTTGGTGATGTTGGCCTGACGGAGTTTGTTGTACTCCAGGGTAAGATCCTTGATGAGCTGCTTGGCGTTGTCCGTGGCGTTCTTCATCGCCACCATACGCGCTGACTGCTCGGAAGCCTTCGATTCCTGGAGGAACTGGAAGACCTGATAGTTCACGTAGTGCGGGAGCAGGTTGCCGAGCACGTCCGTGGGGGCGGGCTCGAACACGTACTCGCGGGAGGCTTCCCCGATCGCTTCCGCCTCGCCCGCTCCGGTGACACCGGCTTCGAGCTTGGTGATCTGCTGGATCGGGAGGAGCTGCCGGACCTCGGGCTTTTGCACCAGCGTCGAAACGAAGTTGGTGTAGAGCACGTCCACGGCATCCACCTTGCCGCTGGTGAACAATTCCTGGGCGAACTTGGCGATGGCGCGGGCCTCGCTGAATGCCGGAATGTCCTTGTAGCCGAATTCCGCGGCCAAGTCGCGCTTGAGGCGGGCCACCCACTGGGAGCCCTTGCGACCGGCACAGATGTAAACGGTGTCCTTGCTGAGACGTCCCGCTTCGCGGAGGAGGTTCGTGTTGAGACCGCCGCACAGGCCCTTGTCGGAGCTGATCAGGATGACGGCGCGCTTGCGAACTTCACGGCGCTCCATGAGCGGATGCGTGAACTCGCCGGCCCCGGCGGTGGCCGCGGCCAGGACCTCGTTCATCAGATTGGCATAGGGCCGGCCGGAGAGCGCGGCCTGCTGGGCCTTGCGCATCTTGGCCGACGCCACCATCTGCATCGCCTTGGTGATCTGCGCCGTGTTTTTGACGGACTTGATCCGCCGGCGGATGTCACGCGTGCTGGGCATGGGCGTTTAGGGTTGCGGTCGAAACTCGAAACAATGGACTGCGACGACTCAGCGGTAGCTCTGCTTGAACTCGACCACGGCGGCCTTGAGTTCGGCGGCAAGGGCGTCGCTGAACGCCTTTTCGTTGCGGATCTTCTCCAGCACGGACGCCTTCCGGTCCTGAAGGAACTGGCTGAGCTTGTTCTGGAAATCCTTCACCTTCTCCACCGGCACGTCGTCGAGGAGCGCGTTCTGCATGGTCCAGAGCACCGCGCACTGCACTTCGACAGGCAGCGGGTTGTACTGGTTCTGCTTGAAGAGCTCGACGATGCGCTTGCCGCGCTCGAGCGTGGCCTGGGTCTTGGCATCGAGGTCGGATCCGAACTGCGCGAACGCAGCCAGTTCGCGGAACTGGGCGAGGTCCAGCTTGATCTTGCCGGCCACCTGCTTCATGGCCTTGATCTGCGCGGCGGAACCGACGCGGGAGACCGAGAGACCGACCGAGATCGCAGGACGCACGCCCTGGTAGAACAAGTCGGTTTCGAGGTAGATCTGACCGTCGGTGATCGAAATCACGTTGGTCGGGATGTACGCCGAGACGTCACCGGCCTGGGTTTCGATGATCGGCAGAGCGGTCAACGAACCATTGCCGTACTTCTCGCTCACACGGGCCGAGCGTTCGAGCAAACGGCTGTGGAGGTAGAACACGTCGCCCGGATACGCTTCGCGGCCCGAGGGGCGCTTCAGCACGAGCGAAACCTGACGGTAGGCAACGGCCTGCTTGGAGAGATCGTCGAAGATGATCAACGCATCCATGCCGTTGTCCATGAACCATTCGCCCATCGCTGCACCGGCGAAGGGAGCGAGGTACTGATTCGCGGCAGAATCGGAAGCGGCGGCAGCCACCACGATGGTGTCTTCCAACGCGCCGGCCTTTTCGAGCTCGGCGATCACGCGGGCGATGTTCGACTGCTTCTGGCCGACTGCGACGTAGATGTTGTAAACCGGGCGGAAGCTCTTGTCGCCGGAGGCGCGGCCCACCTTGTTGTTGCGGGCCTGGTTGATCATCGCGTCCACGCCGATCGTGGTCTTGCCGGTGGAACGGTCACCGATGATCAATTCGCGCTGACCGCGACCGATGGGGATCATGGCGTCGATCGCCATGATGCCGGTCTGCAGCGGCTGGTTGACCGACTTACGCTTCACGATGCCCGGGGCGATCTTTTCGACCGGGTACTGCGTGTCGCTGACGATCGGGCCCTTGCCGTCGAGCGGACGGCCGAGGGTGTCCACCACGCGGCCGAGGAGGCCCTTGCCGACGGGGACGGAGAGGAGCTTGCCGGTGGTGCGGACTTCCGCGCCCTCGCGGACCCCGAGGTAGTCGCCGAGAATGATGGCGCCGACTTCGGTTTCTTCGAGGTTCAACGCGAGGCCGATGACTCCGTTGCCGAAGTCGAGCATCTCGTTGAGCATCGCGTCGGTGAGGCCTTCGATCTTGGCCACGCCGTCGGAGATTTCACGGACGATGCCGACGTTCTGCCGGGACACGGACGTCTTGAGGCCGGCGATCTGCGCTTCGATTTCCTGGAGGATGCTGCTCATCGGATCAATGGGAGTTGAACGTTCGAAAATGGGTTGCTGCGGGTTCGGATGCGGATGCTGTGACTGGGGTCGATTCGGAGGGAGAGGCTGGGATCAGGGATCAGAGGCTTTCTTCCAACGCAGCGAGTCGTGCGGCCACACTGCCGTCGAACACGTCGCTGCCGACTTTGATGCGGAGTCCGCCGATCAGGGCGGGGTTGACCCGGAAGGTCACATTGAGACCCGGGCCGTAGCGTCGGGTGAGATTCTGCTGAATGGCTTCCCGGAGCGCCGGAGTGGATTCCACGGCGTTCTCGACACAGGCCGAGCGACGGTCGAGATCCAGCTTCACCAGACGTTGGAAGTGCGTGAGGGTCGCAACGTAGCTGCGGGGCTTTCCGGCGATCACGGAGGTGACCGCCTGACGCACGCGCGACTCGTCCAGCACACCGTTGACGCGGCAGGCACTAAAGAGGGCCTTGGCGTCACGCCGGGATTGCTTGCTGATCTTCATGGCTCGGGAATGGGGCGATAACAGGTCGGATCAACGATCCACTCAGGCGGCGAGCTGGCGTTGGGTCTCTTCGGCCAGACGCTGCTGGTCTTCGACCGTCAGGATCTTGCCGGACACGCGCACGCTGGCGGCAACCACCAATTTGCCAAATTCGCGGCGAAGTTCGCCTTTGAGACGGGCGAGCTCGGCGTCGCCGGCTTCGCGAGCCTTGGCCAGGATGGCCTGGGCATCGGCGACCGCCTTCTGGCGTTCCTGCTCGGCCAGGCGGGCGGCGGAAGCGCGGGCTTCCTCGACGACCTTGTTGGCCTGGGCTCCGGCCTGCGCGAGAAGCTCGGCAGCCTTGGCCTGGGCGGAGGCCAGTTCAGCACGGGTCTTTTCAGCGTTCGCCAGACCTTCGGTGATCCGCTGGCGACGCTCTTCGAGCATCGTCTGGATCGGACCGATGGCCCACTTCTTGAGAATGAAGGCGACCAACAGGAAGCTGATGGCGTTGGCCACCAGCGCCGGGACGTTGGCGCCGAAGGTCGTTGCGATCTGGTCCACTGGGCCGGACTCGGCCGCCAAAAGGATGAACGGAGTCATGATAAGCTGCGGGAAAATTGGGGCGCGGAGCCGAGGCCCCGCGCCGGTTCAATCACTTGCCGTTCCAGAGGAACAGGGCGAAGAACACGATGCCTTCAGCGAAGGCGGTGCTCAGGATCGCCTGCACGAGGATCTTCGTGGCAGCGCCGGGATTGCGACCGACGGCTTCCGAAGCGCTCTTGCCGATCCAGCCCACGGCGAGCGCCGAAGCAAAGGCGGCGGCGGCGACGTGGATATTACCGGAGATTTCTGCGAGCATCATAGCGGTGTTTCTGTTGGTGTTTCACGGGCGCCCCGGCAGTCGTTGCCACCGTCTGACGCCCGAATTCGTAAAAGTGTGTTTTGTTACTAAGTGCGGAGTTAGCAGCCCACCGTGGGCCGCTCAGTGATGGCCGCCAGCCCCGTGGCCGTGGCCATGGCCTTCAGCCCCGTGCTCTTCATCGTGCGAGCAGATCAGGAGCGTGAACACCGCGGTCAGGAGCATGAACACCAGCGCCTGGACGACGCCGACCATCAACTCCATGAAATAAAACGGAAGCGCGGTGAGCCAGCCGAACGCCCCACCGCCGAGGTGGGTCATGGCTTCGAGCATGTTTTCACCGGCGAAAATGTTGCCGTAGAGACGGAAGCTCAGCGACACCGGACGGAAGAGGATCGAGACGATTTCCAGCAGACCGACCGCGAAGAAGACCACAGCCATCAGGACGAACATGATCCCGGTCGTGCCGCCCTTGGGAGCGAAGATGTGCTTCAGGAATCCCACCAGACCGTTGAACTGAAGCGCCCAGATCAACCAGCAGGCGAAGAAGACCAGCGCGATGGCGAAGGTCATGTTGAAGTCGGCATTCGCGCCCCGGAAGATCGGCTCAGTGACGTGCGAGAGCTTGTGGCTGCCCGGTTCCACAGGAATACCGCGGCCGATGGTACCAACGCCCGGCAGAAGGCCGAACCAGTTGGTGGAAACGATCAGGATGAACACCGAGGAGAAGAACCAGAAGGTCTTCTTCACCAGCTCGGTTCCGATGATGCCTTCGACGAACTCGTAGAGTCCTTCAACGAGCCATTCCCAGAAGTTCTGGGCGCCCTTGGGGATCAACTGGACCTGGCCAACGCCGATTTTCACCGCGGCCACCAGCACCAGCGCCACCACCCAGGTGAGCACCATGGAGTTGGTAACCGGGAGCGGGCCCACGTGGAACAGCACCGGCGCGGCGGTGGGCAACCCCTCGGAGGCGTGCTCAGCACCGTGACCGGCAGCCTCGTGGGCCACCGCGGCGTGGGCAGCGTGTTCAGCCGCCAGTCCGGCGAAGGACAGCATTCCAGCGGCAGCAGCCGCAATCAGCGTTCTGAAAAATCGCATGTGTAGACGATCAGGCCCAACCCCTCACGCGACACGGTCGCCCCGGATGGGTGGGTACCTGCGAAATCGGAGCGCAAAAATTGTCGGTACGTGAAATTTTTCACAAGAGGTTTTTCCTGAAATTTTGCTCCCCGACGATTTTGAGGGATTTCACCGGTCCGATCGCAATCGGATCTTTGCACCCGGGAAATGCCGGGAGAGGCTTGCAGGGCATGAACGAAAACGCCCCCGCTTCCTGGGAAACCCTGCTCGAACTCGCCCGGGAGGAGGTCAATGCCATCCTGACCGAACTTCCCGAGGATCTCCGCGAGGCCACGCAGGGAATCGGCGTCAGGTTCGAGTCCCGGCCATCGCAGGAGATGATCGACGACGGTCTGGATGCGGATTTGCTGGGGTTGTTCGTCGGAGATGCCATCGGCGCCCCGGTTGAGGAACAAGGTGCATATCCCCCCGAAATCTTCCTGTTTCTGGAATGCCTGTGGGAGTTTGCCGAAGGCGATCCGGACGCTTATGTCGAGGAGGTCAGCGTGACCTTTCTGCACGAACTGGGACACGCCCTGGGCCTCGATGAGGACGGCGTGGACGAGCGCGGATTGCAGTGAGCGAATCGAGGGCTCGCCCCACAGAGGGACGCCGCTCAATCTAACTCCGGCACGTGCGAAAATACCTCCATGTCTTTGGAATCGGGATCCAGAACACCCTGGTTTACCGGGCGAATTTCCTGTTTCGCGCGGCCTTTGGGCTGATCCCGCTGATGGGAACGCTGTTTGTCTGGCGTTCCATCTACCGGGAAAAGGGAGAAGGGGCGTCGATCGGTGGATACGCCATCGCCACCATGGTCAGCTACTACTTGTTGGTGACCGTGGTGGACGCGTTGACCGCCGTGGCCGAGGACGACTGGCAGATCGCCGCGGACATCCGCGACGGAAACATCAGCCAATTCCTGCTCAAACCGCTCGATTACCTCACCTACCGGCTGAGCCTCTATTTGTCCGGTCGGTTGATCTACACCACGGTGGCCATGATCCCGGTGTCGATCTTCCTGATCTCCCTGCGGGCCGATCTGGTGGGGCCGGTCAGCGGTTCGGCGGCCGTTTGGTTCCTGCTTTCGGTGGCCATGGCCGGACTGCTGCAGTTCTTCATCGCCTATGCCATGGCGCTCCTCGCGTTCTGGGTGCTCGATGTCAGCACGTTCATCTTCATCCAGTTTGCCTTTGAGTACATTGCGAGCGGACACCTGTTCCCGCTCGACATTCTCCCCCCTGCCCTCGCCACCGCACTCAAGCTCACGCCGTATCCGTATCTCTGCTACTTCCCGATCTCGGTGTACCTGGGCCGCGTGCAGGGACCAGAGTTGGTGCAGGGTTTGATGATCCAGGCCGCCTGGGTAATGGCCGGTTACGGACTCGCGCGCTGGATGTGGTCCCGCGGCATTCGCCATTACTCCGCCGCCGGAGGCTGAACCCACCCACGGACATGACCCCGAATCCGCCCGGCAACACCTTTGGCCGACTCCTCTCGCTCTACGCTGCGATGTGGCGCAACAGCGTGACGCGCGAGATGTCGTTCAAGGCGAATTTCCTCCTCTGGATCGTGGTGGAATTGCTGTGGTTCGCGCTGCAGCTCGCCTTTATGTCGGTGCTTTATTCCCACACCGATTCCATTGCCGGATGGTCCAAGTGGGAAGTGGTGCTGCTGGTGGGATGCTCGAATTTCCTGCAGCAGTTGTTCACCGCCTTTTTTCTCACCAATCTCACCGACATTTCGGAACACATCCGCACCGGCCGACTCGATTTCATGCTGCTGCTGCCGGTGAACACGCGCTTTTTGGTGTCGCTTCGGAAGGTGGATCTCGGCGCGTACATCAACGCCGCCTGCGCCGTGGCGGTGATGGTTTACGCCGCGCACCGGCTTCATCTTCATCCCACCGCGCTCCAGCTCGCCGGCTTCGCGGTGCTCTGCGCCGCAGGGCTCACGCTGCATTATTCGCTGATGTTTCTGCTGTCGGGCATCGCCTTCTGGACAGTTCGCGCGCAGGGAATCGTCTACGGCTACTACAACCTGTTCAACATCGCCCGGCTCCCCGACGCGGCATTCCCGCGCGGCGCGTTCAAGGCGGTGTTTACGTTTGTCCTTCCGATGCTGGTGGTGTCGAACGTGCCCACCAAGGTGCTCGCCGCGCGATTGGAATCCCCTTGGGAACTGGCGCTTCTGCTCGGCATGGCAGCCCTCTGGTACGGCCTGAGCGAGGCCTTCTGGCGCTACTCCCTCCGGCATTATACGAGCGCCAGTTCTTAGAGCCGACGGGTCCCAGACGGGAAACCCCTTCCCATCGAACGGCACTTTTCGCACTGTTCCCGGATGCCGATTCCTGAAGCGCCACGGGTAACCAAGTGGCCTTTCCTCCTGGGTGATGTCCTGTTGGTGGGCCTTGCCGGGTTCCTGATTTTTACCGCCTCGTGGCCCTTGAGCCGCTGGGAGATCCTCGCGGTCTCCGCGTGTTTTATTTTGGGGGCCTGGATGGCAATCATCCCCTTCCTGCGCGAGCACACATCCGCCGTGAAGCTCTGGGAACAGTCCAACCTCGCCGAGGCCGCGCAGCAATTGGACCGCCTCGTGACCCTGGCCAATCAGATCAGCGCCGCCACCGGCGAATGGCAGGGCATCCAGGAAACCGCGGTTCGCACCCACAAAACCGCCGAGGAGGTCACCCAGAAAATGACCGGCGAGGCGCGTGCGTTCTCCGACTTCCTGCAACGCCACGACGCCCAGGAAAAGGCCGCCCTGCGACTCGAGATCGACAAGCTGCGCCGCACCGAAGGCGAAACGCTGCAGGTGATCGTTCATCTTCAGGACCACATTTACGCCCTCTTCCTCGCCGGCGTCCGGACCGGTCAATCCCCGCTGGTTCAACAGCTGGGACAATTCCGGGCCGCGTGCCTGGACACGGTTCGTCGCATCGGATTGGCCGCGCACGAGGCGCGTCCCGGCGACGAATTTGACCCCAAGGTGCACCAGACTCCCGACGGCAAGGAGCCCGCTCCCGGCAGTCGGATCGAGGGCACCATCGCCTGCGGCTACACCTACCAGGGGCAGCCGGTTCGCCGGATCCTGGTGGCCCTCATGCCGCCGGAAACCACCACCACGGCGTCCATCGCCGCGGCCCTCCCTTCCGAGCTTCCCGGTTTGACCGCCGGAGCTCCTGCCGAAGAATCGGCTGCGGAAGCCGGACCGGAAGCCGATCCCGAGGAAGTCTGAAACAAAACGAGGGACCGTGGGTTTCCCCAAGATCCCTCGCGTGAATTCAGTTTCTCATTTAACCGCTACCACCGCAGATCGACCCGGTCAGAATCCGCAGTCGGACTGCCGCAATGGATCACGATCACTTCGCACCCTGATCGATCCAGGCGCGAACCAGCCCCACTTGTTCCTTGGTCAGGGGTTCGCCCTTGTCCTTGGGGGGCATGAAATCGTCCTCATCGCCCGCACGGGCCACCGCCGCCACCAGGGTGCTCTTGGCACTGTCGCCCACGACGATATTCGGGGCGTTTTCCCCACCCTTCAGAGTGGCTTCCAGGCTGTCCACACGCAGCTTGGCCTTCTGCTTCTCCGGTCCATGGCACTTGAAGCAGGACTTTTCGAAGATCGGCTTGATGTCCTTGGCGAAGGTCACTCCGGGAGTCTTGGACGCCGGCGGAAGCTTCGCGGGGTCAATGGCAGCCGAAGCCGTCGAGGCCACGAAACCGAGGCCCGCAACCGCGAGCGAAAGAACCGAAACACGGGAAAGGATGCGCTGGGTGGTCATGTCAGAAGTCATGGTTGAGATGTCGAGCACGGTTCTCCATGACGCCCCGAAGGTCAAAATCATTCAGTTTGCGTGGAGGCAACAACAGGCCGCGATGCACTCCGGGTTCGGGGGCAAACGAGGTTTTGTCGCAATCATCCCAAAACCGGCACCGCGGTTGCTACGCCGGAGCCAGTTTCTCATTCCGTCGCAATCCCGGGTTTCAGACCCCAGGGGCCTGGAGACAAAAACCAACAAAGCACAAGTTTGACGTAACACGTCCGTAACACAACTGTCGTTCCTGCAGATGCGTTCCAAGTCCAATCGTTCCGTCCCGTCCCCCCGCCCTGGCGGGCTTCGAGGCATCGAATCCAGGCGTCTTGGCCTCTTGCCGGATTTCTCGACAAGTCATTCATTTTACAGCCATCCTCCGCTTCTTTGACCCATGGGAACCTGGATACTTCGCGGTGACTTCGGCACCGCTCCCGACGACCTCAGCGGCATGCTGCTGGGTCTGATGCTCGCGTTTCTATGCGGACATGTCATCGCCTGGACCTACATGGCCTGCCACAGCGGCCTGAGCTACTCGCGATCGTTCGTCAATTCCCTCATCGTCCTCTGCATCATCGTCTCGGTGGTCATGATGGTGATGGCCAACAACCTTCTGGTGGCCTTCGGATTGATGGCCGTGTTTGCCATCGTCCGCTTCCGCAACATCCTGCGCGATACCCTCGACACCACCTACATCCTGGCCGCGATCACCGTCGGCATGGCCTGCGGCACCCGAAAGTTCTCCACCGGCATCCTGGCCACGGTCGTGTTTGCCGCCGTGATGATGTATCTGCATTGGTCCCACTTCGGCGCGCGGCATCGGTACGACCTGATCCTGAATCTGCACTGGGCCCGCCCCTCGCAAGACCTGACCGACCTTCAAAATCTACTCGATCGCCATGCCCAACAACTCCTGCTCGCCAGCCAGCGCAACAGCGTGGGCCACGAGGGAACCGATGTGAGCTACCGGCTGCTCCTTCGGGATTCCAACCGGGTGGATGACCTTGTGACCGAGCTCCGGGCCTTCCCCGGGGTTTCACGGGTCAGCAGCATGCGCGCAGACGACGAATCCGAAATTTAATCCGGCCTGACTGATGGAAAAACTTCCCCGCATACCCAGCCCTCCGGGAACCGTTTGGCGCGAATTCCGCGTCCGAGCGCTGCCTGCGATCGTTTTCGGAGTGGTGCTTCTGATCACCATCATCTGCTGGAGAAACTACGTCGGCCCCTCCAGCCTTGTTGGCGAGGTGGAGTCGGTCCGCGCCAGCGTCGGCGCTCCACAGGCCGGCCGCCTGGTCAAACTCTCTGTCCACTCCATGGAACGGGTCCGCAAGGGCCAGATCCTGGGGCTGGTCGCCCCTGTCGACGCCCGCGTGCTCGATGCCAATCTGGCCGTGATTCGAGCCCGCATCGAACTCCTGAAGACCTCGCCCGTCGCCGAGCTCCGCGTGGAAAACAACCGGATCAACTACGAGCAACTGCGGCTGAGCTGGCTTCAGCACCGCGTCGATCTCGCGGTGGCCCGCAGCAAATCGTTTTTCGTCGAAGCGGAATACCGACGCGCCAAGGAACTGTTCGCCCAATCCGGTCCCGGAGCAGGCTTGGTGAGCCAGTCGCAACTCGACCAGGCCAAGCGCAACGTGGACGAAGTGCACGCGCAGATTGATGCGCAATCCAAGCTCATCGACGAAACCGACGCCGCCATCTCCGCAATCCGCCCCCAGGTCCTCCCCATCTCCACCAACGGCGAGCCCAGTGCAACCCGGGCAGCGCTGATCGTGGAGGAAAAGAACCTCGAACTCGCCGAGGCTCAATTCACCCCGCAGGCGTTGATTGCCCCCATCGACGGCGTGGTCAGCAGCATCCTGCACCGCGAAGGCGAAAGCGTTCCCGCCGGCGAAGCGGTGCTTGTGGTCAGCTCCCTGTCGTCCGAACGGATCATCGCCTTCCTGCGTCAACCGTTGAACCTCGACGTCAAACTCGACCAACCCATCGAGGTTCGCTCCCGCTCCATTCACCGAACCATTGGCACTGGGAAAGTGCTCGCCGTGGGCACCCAGCTGGAACCCATCCTGAGCCAGCTCCTGCCGCAGCGGGCCACCGGAGGCTCCGGAAGCACCGTCGAATACGGCCTTCCAGTCCTCGTGAGCGTCCCTTCCGATGTGAAAGTCCTCCCCGGAGAAATCGTGGATTTGCAGCCGAGAAACGACTGATTCCATCCGTTTGAGGAACATTAGAGATTCTGGTCCTGGCTCCGGGGTGGAAAATGCCACTTGCGGCAGGAACCAGACGAACCCATATATCCGCCCGCATTTTAACGACAAACTGAACTAGATATGGCCGACCTGGGTAACCGCTACGAACAGAACGTCACCGGCAAGTACTTCGTGGACAATCAGTGCATTGACTGCGACCTCTGCCGCGAGACCGCCCCCACCAATTTCGCCCGCTGGGATGACGGCGGCTACAGCTACGTCAAGAAGCAGCCGACCAGCGCCGAAGAGGAAGCCGCTTGCAAGGAAGCCAAGGAAGGCTGCCCTGTGGAAGCGATCGGCGATTTCGGGACCTGATCCGACTTCGACACTTCAACACAAGCCCGCTCCGGCGGGCTTTTTTGTGCCCGGATCCCGCCCTGTCTCGAAGGCTCGGCCGTTGATTCACCTACTTCCCGAGGCAGAACTGGGAAAACACCAGGTCGAGCAAATCCTCGGTCGAGGTTCGACCACTGATTTCCCCCACGCACGAAGTCGCGATCCGAAGATCCAGCGCGACCAGATCGGGGGAAACATTCCCGCGCAGCGCGGTCACCGTCGCTTCCAATGCCATCAGGGCGCGACGCAACGCATCGGCATGCCGGGCGTTCACCGCCACGCCCCCGTGCTCCGCGTCACCAGGTTGCATTCCGACCGACGCCAGAAGCGCCGCCTGAAGTTCCGCCAATCCTTCTCCCGTTCGACAGCTGATCCGCACCGGTTCAACTCCCGCCGCAAACCGGGCCTCCTGCGGCAAATCACTCTTGTTTGAAACCACCACCCGACGGAACGGAGCCGTTTCCGCGAACAAGGCCTCATCTTCAGCCGTGAGCGGCGCGGATCCATCCACCACGAGCACCACCAGATCCGCCCCCTCCATCGCCGCGCGGCTCCGGCGAATTCCCTCCGCCTCCAACACATCGCCCGCCTCCCGCAAACCGGCGGTGTCCACCAACACGAGGGCAATCCCGCCGATCTCCACAGCCTCCTCGAGCGTGTCCCGTGTGGTCCCGGCTATCGGGGAAACAATGGCCCGCTCGTGCGAAAGAAGCTGATTCAGCAGTGACGACTTTCCGGCGTTCGGCCGGCCCACAATCACCGTCCGCAATCCCTGACGCAGGATCCGGCCCTCCCCTGCCGTCTTGAGCAAAGCACGCAGAGACTCGCCAGCCACCTCGAGCCGCCGCACCAGGGCCAGCCCTGTTTCGGGTTGGATGTCCTCCTCCGGGAAATCCACATAGGCCTCCAGGTGCGCAAGCACGCGCATCAATTCCTCGCGAATCGGCTCCACGCGTCGCGACAACCCACCCGCGAGTTGCTCCGCAGCCGCCGCGGCGGCGCGACGCGTCCGCGCGTGGATCAAATCCGAGACCGCCTCCGCCTGCGACAGATCGATGCGGCCGTTCAGAAACGCCCGTTGTGTAAATTCCCCCGGCGCCGCAAGCCGTGCCCCGGCCTCCAGCACCGCCTCCAGCACCCACGCGGTCACGCGCGGCCCGCCATGACAGGAAAGCTCCACCACGTCCTCCCGGGTGAACGTGCGCGGCGCGCGAAACACAGTCGCCAGCACCTCGTCCACCACCCGCCCCCCGCGCACCACATGACCGTAATGCACGGTGTGAGATCCGACGGAACGAAGCGCATCCATTCGGGTACCCGCCGGCCGGAAGACGCGGTCCGCGATCGCAATGGAATTGGAGCCGGAAATACGGATCACCGAAATCCCGCCCTCCCCCGCCGGGGTGGCGATCGCCGCGATGGTATCGGAATGCGACACCGTCAAACGGGGCTGGAGGGACTGTGCCGCACCTCGGTACCGCGACCCTCGAGGGTCAGGCGCGCCTTCTCCCAGCTGTGCCGTTGAAGGCAGTGGAGCAGCATCGGATCGGAATCCGGCGGGAGCGATGCCGTCAGGTCCCGCAAGCGATTGACGCGTGAAATCACGTCGGGCCGGCGGCAGGTGCGGGCCGCGGTTTCGACTTCCTGTTCCATGTCCACCAGCGTCGCGAGAAGCGATCGTTCCACATCCGTCATGCCTCCTTCGATAGCGTCTCCGGGGCGAGATTCCAAGTCCCGAGCCCGGCCGCGCGCCGTCACTTCGCTCGTGCCAGTTGCGCAATCCACAAAGCTTGTTCAACGTATCCCCACCATGAATTCCTCGGCGCTTCGAAATGCGATGATGATCGCACTCGCATGCAGTTTGGCCCTCGGGGCCGCTGCGGCTGATCCGGCGGACACGGATGTCGTCGCCCGCGGCAAGGGAGTGGAGATCACGGTCAAGGATCTCAACACCGCGTACGAACGCCTTCGCACCAGCATGGTCAACGCCGGCACGCTCCCTGCCCCGGAAGCCGTTGAAGCCTTCCGTGCACAGCTGCTGGACCGGATGGTGGTGATGCGACTTTGCGAATCACGCGCCACAGAGGTCGATCGCAAACGCGCTCAGTTCGAATCGAACGCCCTGATCGAGGGAATGCGCAACCAGGCGAACAGCCCGGAAGATTTTGAGAAGCAGCTCGCCCGCGAAGGACACACTCTCGCGAGCTTTCGGCAGGACCGATTCCTGGAGACCCTGGCGAACACCGTGGTTGACCGGGAGTTGAAGGCCACGCTCAAACCAAGCCCGGAAGAGCTGCGGAAGCGCTACGATGAAACCCCGGAGCGATGGACCATTCCTGAAACGGTAAAGATCGCCCAGTTGTTGATCTCCACCCGGAATCCGAACACCGGCGAGGACCTTCCCGAGGAGACCCGCAAGCAAAGGCTCCAGGTCACTCAAGATCTGCGAACCCGCGCTGAAAAGGGCGAAGATTTCGGCACCCTGATCCGCCAGCACAGCGAGGATTCCAACTCGAAGGCACGTCGCGGCGAGTACGTGTTTGCCCGGGGACAGATGCTTTTGGAAATCGAGGCGGCCGCCTTCAGCCTGAAGCCAGGACAATTGAGCGACGTGGTCACCACCCAATTCGGATACCATGTGTTGCGCCTGCTCGAGCGCACTCCGGAAAAGAAGCGCTCCTTTGAGGAAGTGGAACCGGTTCTCAAGGCTCAATGGATGTCCGAGGAGTTGAGCCGGCGTTTGCCGGAGTATTTGCAAAAGATCCGCACGGATGCCGGAGTCGAACTCACGGCAATCGCGCCGAAAATCACCGCCCCCGCCGGGACGGAAACGAAACCGCGGCGCTGACCAGATCCCGCTCGACGGACGCTGTGGATCAGCTGCTGCGTGCGTCTGAGGACGGAGTCGAAGCGATTCGAACCCCATACGCCCCGGCCGCCATTTCCGCGAGCCGCCCAGCCACCATCCGCGCGATCGCAAGCAGGGCCTCTGCGCTTTCTGCATCGAGCCGTTCCCGAGTCACCCGCCCCCACAGTGCAAGCCAGTGTTCGAAGTGCTGCGCTTCCAACCCCAGGCGGATGTGACGGCCCATTCCCCCACGATACAGCGGTGGTCCGCCGGTTTGTGTGCTCCAGAAATCCGTGACCGTGGCCAGATGCGATGGCCAGTCGTGGACGTGACGCTGAAAAATAGGACCAATCACCGGATCCAACTGGGCCTGAGCATAGAACTCCGCCAGCAAGGCCTCCAACCCGGCACGCTCCCCAATGCGTTGATACAAGGTCTGGCTCATAGCGAAATCGTTTTGGAAGAGGCCCTGCCCCAGCTCAGCATCCACAGCCCAAGTGCCGTCAATGCCCCGTTCAGCAGCAGCAGTTCAAATCCAAATCGATACCCTCCGAACCACTGAACCGAGTTCGCACTGAGCTGCCAGCAGACCAACGGGGCAATCATGCAAACCCACGGAATTCCGTTCCCGTTGGGACGAATGCGGGTGAACAGCCCGACGAGGAACAGGCCCAACAGAGGTCCGTACGTGTACCCGGCCAGGTCCAGCACCAGGGTGATCACTGCGCCGCTGTTGAATTGCCGAAACGCCAGAATTACTCCCAGCAGCAACACCGCGAATCCGAAGTGAACCCCGCGTCGCCACCGGACCTCAGACTCCGCGGAGCGTGACGAGACGCCGCCGAATCCGAGGAAATCGACGCAGAAACTGGTCGTCAGCGTCGTGAGCACCGAGTCCGCGCTGTTGAACGTGGCAGCCGTCAAACCGATCACAAACACCATCGCGGCAAACCCGCCCAGATGGTGCAACGCAAGCGTGGGAAACAACTGATCGGTCTTCGCCGGAATGGCCATTTGAATGCTCTCAGCAAACCGGAACAACAGCACGCCCAGTGCGAGAAATGCCGCATTCACCAGCACCATCACCCCGGTAAACGCATACAGATTCTTCCGCGCTTCCGCGAGGGAACGGCAGCTGAGATTCTTCTGCATCGCGTTTTGATCCAGCCCCGTCATCACGACCGCAATTGCGGCGCCCGAAAGAAACTGTTTCCAAAAATAGGTCGTCGCCCGCCAGTCCTCGAAATGAAACACCCGGCTCAATGGACTCTCCCACACCACCTGCGCGAGTCCGGCCGGGCCGAGGGACATCCGACGTGCGATAATCCAGATCGACAGCAACACCCCGGCAACAAGGAACCCGCTCTGGAATGCGTCCGTCCACACCAGCGTCTTGATTCCCCCCTTCAAGGTGTAAACGAGGATCAGCGCAATGATCACCGACACCGTGAGTGCGAACGGAATTCCGAGGGCATCGAACACGAACGTTTGAAACACCGTGGCTGCGAGGTACAGGCGAGCCCCCGCGCCCAGCAAGCGGGACAGCAGAAAGAAGGCGGACCCAGTTTTCTGTGCTCCGGAGCCGAACCGTTGTCCGAGGTAGCTGTAGATGCTGGTGAGTTGAAGCCGGTAGTAGAGCGGCAGCAGGATCTCGGCGATCACCACATATCCGACCACGTAACCCAGGACCACCTGCAGGTACGAACACCTCGAAGCGCCGACCTGTCCGGGCACCGAAATGAAGGTCACTCCGGAAAGCGAATCCCCAATCAAGCCAAACGCGACTGCGATCCACGGAGAACTCCGGTTGCCGAGAAAGTATCCGGCGGAATCCGCCTTCCGACTTGTCCATGCTGCAATGGAGAGCAGCAGGACAAAATAAACCCCCACCGAACCGAGGACGAGAAGAGGACTCATTTCATTGCACGACAAATCCCCTCACGCACCGGGAGCGGGGTGGCGTCCGACAAACAGTTCAGAATTGGGCAGCGGCGGCATGCTTCGCGACAAGGGAGCACATACGCGGTCCACCGCGAGTTCCCCTTCCTCACGGGACCATTCACGAATCCGCAACACGGCATCACACCAGCCGGTGGCAGTCTGCGTCGCGTAATGCACCAGACCCTGGCGCAGCGGAATCCCAAAGGCCGCCATCACCACTCCGAACACCATCGGATGCCATCCGCGGGCGGTCCCAGCATCGATGGCGGAAAGGTACTTTTGCACCACGCGCAAATCCCTCAGCGGCCTCAGCCGGTTTAGCTGACGCCGACCGACCCGCCAGCTTGCCTCCGCCATTCCCGGTCCGTCCCCCGGATCCCAGGATTGGTCCAAAGCCACCAGCTCCCGGGACAGGCCCTGTTGAGCCAGATCCCAGGCCCGCAGCACCACCGGCCAGTCGCGGGTCACGATAACCTCGCGGGCATGCCGGCTCAGTCGTTCCTCAAATTCAGACCAAGATTGGACACGGGCCAAATCCGCCGGAAAACCCACGGTCGAAGGCACCGAATCGGCCGCCGGAGCGGTGACCTCAACCCCGAGTTCGCGCAGATCCTGGAGGACCTCCGCCACGAGCTCGGCATTGGAAACAGACACGTTCATGCGACGCGGCAGAATACCGAGCGCGGCCCCGTGGGAGCGAGCGCGATCTGGGTATGATTCGATCCCCGAGTTCGCCCACACCCCGCGTGGAATCGATTCGCGCAGCGAGTTGAGCAAATCGAGACACCCCTGATCCGATTCGCGCACGACTCCGGAGAATCTGCGGCATAACCCCTGCAAATGCCGGTTGGCATCACTCCTGCATCCCTCCGTACCCGTGGAAAGAGCACTGTCCAACGCTACGCGGGAAGACGTGTTACCCTCCGTCCCGGTCATCATGGCTGGGACAAACCTCCCTCCTTCCACCTCAAACTCGCCCGGCGAACAGGCTGGCCGAGCTACCTCATGAACCTGGCCCGGCGGCTTGTTCCACAGGCCGCCGGGTTTTCTCTTTCGTAGACTTTCCCGGGCACTTCGCTTCGGGACAACCAAACTGAACCCCACTGGGCGGCACCGCGAGGTGCCGCTCTTTTTTTGGCTTCAGTCGCGCAGTCCAAACAGAGTGTTGATCGTTAGGACGGCAGTTCGAACCGCAGATGGACGCAGATAAACGCGGATGGAGAGGGAGGTGAGTCGCTTGATATCCCTCCAATTCATTCACCTGCTGGGTGAGTCACCAGCGGTTTTCACCTTCTGACACCCGGCTTCCAGTCTGAAAACGATGGCGCTTTCGCTGGTCGTTTTTGGAGTTTCGGCGGCGTTGCCACGCTGCGGGGCTGATTTCCCCTTTAACCCTTCAACCGCCGTTTCCAGGTCAGTGCAAGAACGCCGTGACCAGGAAAATGGTCCCGATCACACCGCAGACCATTCCGCCGAACCAGAACATGCGGCGATCCGTCAGCACCGCGATCGCAGACACTCCAATACCCACCTGGAACAACGTGACGGCTCGCGCAAGCCGGGCATGGAGCTCCATGTGATGTTCTGAACTCTCGCCCAGCTTCTTGGCGTTCTCACCGATCTCGTCCTCTTCCTTTCGATACTCCTTGAGCTTTTCCTCATCTTTGGCCGCAACCGGCTTTTCCAACGCGGTCAGCACATCGAGTTTCGACCGCAGGACATTCTCCTTCACGCTCTTCGCCTGATAGCGGCTCCATTCGTTGGAAGCCTTCATCTGGTCCAGCATTCCCTCGTTGGCGTAGTGGCCCGCCAGCAGCGACGCGATCGCCGCCAGCACCGCGAGCAGCGCCGTGCTCAGCGCCACCCCCATGGCCCATCCGGGTTTTCCGTGGGCGTGGGCGTGTTCATGCAAATCTTCGTGAACCTTCTCGATGGGGACTTCGGGTGCTTCCATTAGGCGGGCTAAATGACGCGATCGGGCCCCAATTGCAAGTGGAGGATGCTTCCTCCGTTTCAATCAGTACCAGCGGAGGCGGAACCAGGGAAACACCACCTCCACCAGAGTCACCGCCAGAAACACCATGCTGATCACGGCGTTCAACTTGAAGAACGCGGCGTTCACCCAGCGCATGTCGCGCCGGCGCGCCAGAATGTGTTCCGCCACCAGCAACCCGAGAATCAGCGCGAGCCCGATCCAATAGGCGAGGCGGAAGCCGTTCAAAAACCCAAACAACGCCAGCAGTCCCCAGGTGAACAAGTGCGAGATGAACGCGACCCCCAGCGCATTCTTCGGTCCCCACCGCACCACCAGCGAACGCAGGCCGTGGGTGCGGTCGAACTCGTAATCCTGGGTGGCGTAGATGATGTCGAATCCCACCAACCACAATACGACTGCCGCGGCGAGGACGCTGGGAACCACAAGTCCCCGCTGGATCGCCGGCATCCATCCTCCGTCGAGATTGGCAGGGAACCACTCCCATTTCCCGGTCACCGCCAGCCACGCTCCAACCGGCGCAATCGCCAACGCCACCCCGAGCCACACGTGGGTGAAATCGGTGAACCGTTTGGTCAGCGAATAAAAACACACGAAGAACAGCGCGACCGGCGAGAGGGCAAAGCAGACCGGATTCAACTGCCACGACGCGCCAACCAGCGCCCCGGCCGAAATCACGCAAAGCAGCCACGCGCTTGGGAGACTGACTTCCCCGGTCACGAGATGCCGCTGGGCGGTGCGCGGATTCAGCGCATCCCATCGACGATCCACGATCCGATTGAACGCCATTGCGCAGGTACGCGCGCCGACCATCGCCACCAGGATCCAAAAAAAACGATCCCAGCCCGGCCACCCCCGGTTCGGTCGCGCCGCCACCGCCATGGACGCCAGCGCGAACGGAAGCGCAAACACCGTGTGGCTCAACTTCACAAAGGAAGCCCACTTGGAAATCACGGAAACCATCGAGCCCGAACTCTGTCAGGACACCGCGGAGACACAGAGCAGAAAGTGATCGAAGTCACGAGCCACCCGACTCGGGGAACGAACTTCACTCCGGCTCTTCCTGCCAGCGGGCGGCCAGTTTGTGCGGGATTCCCAGATGATCCATCACCCGCGCCACCACCGTGTCCACCACCTGCTCCACCGTCCGGGGACGCGTGTAGTAGGAGGGATTTGCCGGAAGAATCCGCGCCCCGGCCAGCAGCAGAAGTTCGAAATTCTTCACGTGCACGAGCGACAAGGGCGTTTCCCGCGGCACCAACAGCAGTGGCTTGCGCTCTTTCAGCATGACGTCGGCGCACCGCAACAGCGTGTCGGAACTCAGCCCGTGCGCGATCCGTCCCAAGGTTCCCATGCTGCACGGAATCACCACCATGGCATCGGGAGGGTTCGATCCACTGGCGAACGGCAGATTCATGGACCGCAGGCTGTGCTGCTGCACTCCCTCGCGAAGCACCAATCCCCCGGGCAGCTCTTCGGACATCACCGCGGAGGCGTATTGACTGAGGATCACATGGACCTCGTGTTCCGCCGGATCCAACTGATCCAGCAGACGCTGCGCATACAACGATCCACTCGCACCCGTGATGGCCACCAGAAGTCGCATGGACGCACTATGCCCCGAGATTGGGCGAACGCCAGTGAGAGGAACCCCGACCGAATGAAGCGCCGTTGCCGTGCGTCCATCTCCCACCTAACGTCTTACCTCAATGGACCGCTCCGCCTTCCTTCCTGCGCTTCGTCTGGCCGCATTCGGACTCTTCGCGTCCGCGCTCACCCTCACCGCGTCCGCCGCGCCGTTGTACCTGCAGGACTTCACCAAGGCTGAAATCGGCTCGCAGCCCGACGATCTGCTGCTGCTCGACGGTCAGTTCGCGGTCCGTGAAGACGCCGGTAACCGCTTCTTCGAGCTGCCGGGAGCCCCGCTGGAAAGTTTCGGTTTCCTGTTCGGCCCTTCGAACCAAAGCGGCGTTGAAGTTTCAGCCCGTATTTTCAGCACCAAGCAGGGACGTAAATTCCCCACCTTTGCCGTCGGACTCAACGGAGCTTCGGGCTATCGGCTGCAGGTTTCGCCGGCCAAGAAATCCCTGGAGATTCTCAAGGGCGACGCCTCGGTGGCCAGTGTTCCGTTCGATTGGAAGAGTGGCGAGTGGACTGAACTGCGGCTTCGCATTGTGAAGAATGCGTCCGGCACCTTTCGGGTTGAAGGACGCGCCTGGCCCAGCGGCGGCGCAGAGCCCTCGCAACCTCTTGTGACCCTCGACGAAGCCACGCTCCAGCCCGCCGGAAAATCCGGCGCCTGGGGCATGCCCTTCGCGGGAACACCGATCCGCTTCGACGATCTCAAGGTCACACCGGTTCCCTGAGTTCGCCGCTTCGGGAAAGCAGCCTCAGCAACCCGGACCGAGTTCGGTTGGAATTCGCAGCGCGCCCCTCCACTTGCCTTGGCGGGTCGGTTGCCGATTGGATGGGGAGTGTTGACTGAAACTCGGCGTGCGTGCTCCGGGTAGTCATCGCGACACAGAACCTGATCCCAACCCATTCATAACATGCCTGCGATGCAGAACCTCGACTTCACGGTTTACGGCAACGACCTCCAGTTCGTCGAAATCACGCTCGATCCCAACGAAGCCGTCGTGGCCGAAGCCGGTGGCATGATGTACATGGACGACGGCATCGTCATGGACGCCATCTTTGGCGACGGCTCGGCGTCGAGTCAGGGATTGATGGGGGCCCTGATGAGCGCTGGAAAACGGCTCCTGACCGGTGAATCGCTCTTCATGACGGTGTTCGAAAACCGAACCCCGATGCGTCGCCGACTGGCCTTCGGCGCTCCCTATCCTGGAAAAATCGTCCCGATTCCCCTCGCCGAAATCGGCGGCGAATTGATCGCTCAAAAGGATGCATTCCTCTGCGCCGCGAAGGGCGTGAGCGTTGGAATCGCCTTCAACAAAAAGATCGGCGCAGGCCTGTTCGGCGGTGAGGGCTTCATCATGGAACGCCTCCAGGGGGATAGGCACGCCTTCATCCACGCCGGCGGAACCCTGATCAGTCGCGACCTCGCCCCGGGGGAGCTCATCCGGGTTGATACAGGCTGCATCGTGGCCTTCACCCCGGGCGTGGATTTCGACATCCAATTCGTGGGTGGCGTGAAATCAGCACTCTTCGGCGGTGAAGGACTTTTCTTCGCCACGCTTCGCGGACCCGGCCGTATCTGGCTTCAATCCCTCCCGCTCAGCCGCCTGGCCAATCGCCTGTACGCCGCCGCGCGCCATGAAGGCGGACGCTCGGGTGAAGAAGGATCCCTCCTCGGAGGCCTCGGCCGGTTGATCGATGGCGACAACCGATAGCGCGTCCGGCACAGATCTCGCGGTAGATCTGGCAGATCTATCTCGATCCGGGGGTGAGGGAGCGAAGATCGTTCCCCGCCCCTGCATTCTTCCAGTCCACTTCGTACGCAGTCACCAGCTGACGGAATCCCTTCACCGATACCGGCTCAAGGGGCTTGCAAAGCAAAGCCAGTTTTGGCGCATGAGACTGCAGATGCTCGAAGGTTTTTTCTCCAATCACGATGCGACTCCGCCCGGAAACGCCTTCCAGCCGGGAGGCGAGGTTCACCTCGCGGCCGAACACCGTGTAGTTGAGGATGTGAGCCTCGCTGCCCATCAGGCCGACGGTCATTGTTCCCGTGTTGATCCCCGTCCCTAGAGCGAGCAGCGGAAGCAACTGGGGTGGAGCCCCGTCGGGAATTGCGGCAGCCGCCTCTTCGCGTTCCCGGTTCATGGCCGCACGACGTTGATTCAATTGATCGATCGCCTGCTGCGCTTCGATTGCAGCAAGAACGCAATGAACCGCATGGAGCGGATTCGCCCCCGGAGCTCCCCAGAACGCCATGACACAATCGCCAATGTACTTATCCAGCGTGCCCTGATGCAGCTTTACCACGTCGGCAATCGTGGCGAGGTACAGGTTGACGGTTTCCAGCACCTCACCCGCGCGTTTCTCGAACAGGGCGTCTGCGTCCTCTTGCGAGAGACTCTGTTCCCGCGCCTGAGTTTCCGCCGCGGCCTGCATGGCGTCGGTCATTTCAGTGAAGCCTCGCACGTCGGCAAAAAACACGGTCATCTCCCGACGCGATCCATCAAGACCGAGTCGTTCCGCCCCCAACAACTCCTGCACCACTTCCGGGGAGACAATCTTGGAAAACACCGACTTCACCCGCAGCCGCTCCCGCTGCTCGAACACGAGCCTCCACGTCAACATCACCGCGTGGTTTACCCCCAGCCCCGTCAGCAACGGATAGGCAATCGGCAACCAAAGTCGGTGTTGAACGTACGCCCAACTGGCCACGATCACATAGCCGGCCGCGAGCCCCAACATGGCCGTGGACGCCAGCACTGTCCTCAACTGCCAGGTGATCCAGGCGGCGAGCAGGGAAAGCACTCCCTGAACCGCAAGCTCCATCGCAAACGGAAGCCTCCACACGAACCGATCCTGCAGCATGGAATTGGCAACATTCACATACGTGCTTACGAGGAAGTCGCTTGGATCCAGCGGCGTGGGACCTTGATCGGACAGATTACTTCCACTCACCACCGATCCAAAAATGACCAATCGATCCTTGAACCGATCCCCGGAGGCCGGAGGCCGTCCCGCCTGACGTTCCAGATCGATCTTCAACAACTGCTCGAGCGGAATGATTCGATCCTTGGGAATCTGCCTCCAACTGACCGACCAATCGACCGGGAAGGTATGGGCGGAATCGACCGGAATCTCCCGGATCAGCCCCTCCGGTCCCTTGAAGCGGATCCGATCGGGAAGGATTTCCGGGTGATCCAGATCCAACCCCAGCCGGGCTGCGGCCAAGGCAATTCCCATGTGCCACACGCGGCGGTGCTCGAACGCAGGAACCGCAATCCGCGCCCCTCCCAGAGGAAGGGAAACCATTCCGTTGGTGGAAACCGGCAACACCAGCTCCCCTTCATCGGCAGGATCGTGAAGGCGGAGGGTTCCGGGAGCGCCATCACTCACCACAAGCCGTCGCCGGGTCGCGAAATTCAACAACTGCGTGCCATAAAAACGACAATCCACAAAGGCTCGAACCCGTCGTGCCGCACCATCCTTGTCGCGCGGCGAATGCACCTCCCCCAGCGCCCGGGCAACGGATCGGAATCGGGGGGCCGGCGGAAGATCCGACAGTGAGGCCAGGATGACATTTCCCTGCGCGGCAATCTGTCGTGCGAAAAACTCGTCCGAGGAAATCGGCGGATTCGTGCCTCCTTGAACCACCGGGGGATGATCGGGGCGATCATCCGGAAGCAACACGTCGAACGCCACCGCCGCCGCACCTTCCGCCCGCAATTCGCGCAGGATTCGTCCATAGACGTGACGCGGGAAAAGCAGACCGATCGATTCGTTCAGAGGGTAGCCCAGCCGCAAACTCTGAACTGTTTCCTCCCCGGCCACCGCGAGCGCCAACTCCGGGGCGAGCGGAGGAGCCTTGGCCGTCGCCTGACGCACCCGCCAATCAAACATCGTCAGCTCAAGACCGAACGGGAGGTCATGCTTGTGGAGCCACTCGATCCAACGCCTTCCCCGCATCGGATCTTTTCCAAGCCCCTCCCGGCTTTGAAGCACCACGTATCGCCGCTCCAAAAACCCGGATGCCGCCATCACGAGTGTCCCGAAAACCGCAACCACCAGCCCCACCCACAAAGGCGAGCGCTTCCACGACATTGACGCGATCTTGGGCACAAAAACAAAAAACCCAGGGCAACCGAAGTTGACCTGGGTGTTTGAACCAGCAGAGCTGGAGAGGAATTAGCGTCCCTTGACCGGGGAAACGAACGCCTTCGGACCGACGGGCTGCTGATTGTTCTGGCCCGAAATGTTCAAGCTCGGGCGGGGGGTGTTCGCCGGGATGTCGACGACGCCCGGGACGCCGGGGTCGAACATCTGGTTGGCGCACACATTGAAGTTGGAAACGCGGGCGGATCCGGGATCACGGAAACCAACGTCCACGCAGCCTTCCCAAACCAACACAGCGCCGGTCGCCTTGATGGTGTAGGTGGTGCCGCGGATGGCAGCCGTGGTGGTCGGAGTCTTGACCGTGTAGGAGGACTGGCTGCTGGTCTTCTTGACGAAGCCTTCAACCGTTCCCTCGGACAGGCCGAGCGCAGTATTGATCACGGTCTCGGCACCGGAGGTGTCGAAGGTCAACTCGTCGATCTTCAACTTGCTGTTGTCGAGCACGTTGACGTCGGGTCCGTTGACACCGAGGAAAAGGCTCGCCTTGGATTCAGGTCCGGTGGAAATGGTGGACCCGGGATTGGCCACATCGCCAACCTTGGCGGCAGCAGCATCGAGCAACACGTTGCCGGAAACCGCAGTCACCTTCGCACTCCCGGTCTGGGGAGCCGCAAACGCAGCGACCGAAGAAAGACTGGCGACGGCGCAGAGGCTGACCCACTGGGGAAAGCTGCTAAACATCTTCATGGTAAAGCCTTTTGAAAAATTGGAGTTCAGACACGGCGAGCCTAGGCAGAGGGAGTCAAAAGTCAACGCCTTATTTCCCTTGAACAGGGTCCGTCAAAGCCTGTCCCGATCCCCTCCCTCCGCGCTCCGCAAGTTGGCGCAGAATGACCCCAAAATTGGTGCGAAAGCCGCCTCCTGTCGAAGGCAAAAGAACTTGAACATTGCAGACGCTCCAGAAATCACCGAGAATTCCCGGCGTTCAAAATGGTTTCCGTCCCATCCATCGTCCGTCCGACGACCGCCCCGCACTCCGCGGGAGCGATGGGCTTCAGCATTCGAATTTCGATTATTTCCCGTCCCCGGCGCTGAACGAGTTTCCAAGGAAACCCCGTTCCGCGGCCGGAACGGGGTTTTTTGTTTCCCCAGTTCCACATGAAAACGACCCAGCAGGTTGAAATCTACGACACCACCCTCCGAGACGGATCTCAGGGCGAAGGCATTAACTTTTCCCTGACCGACAAGCTTCGGATTGCGGAGAAGCTGGATCAGTTCGGGGTGCATTACATTGAAGGGGGATGGCCCGGATCCAATCCCAAGGATCTCGAATTCTTCCAACAGGCCCGTCGACGAAAGTGGAAAAACGCCAAGATCGCCTCCTTCGGATTCACCCGGAAGAAGGGCGTCGCGGTCGAAGACGACGACCAGATCCGCATGCTGCTCGACGCCGAGACCCCCGTGGTCACCGTCGTGGGCAAGACTTGGCTCCTGCACGTACTGGAAGTCCTGCGCGTCAAGCCGGACGAGAACCTGGCCATGATCGCCGACACCATCCGGTACCTGAAGGATCACGGAAAAACAGTGGTGTACGACGCCGAACACAGCTTCGACGGATTCCTAGACGCGCCGGAGTACGCCCTCGCCACCTGGCAGGCGGCGGAAAAGGCAGGGGCCGACGTCATCTGCCTCTGCGAAACCAACGGCGGACGCATCCCCAGCGAGATCAGCCGCATCGTCACCCACGCCCGTGGCAAACTGAACGCGCGCATCGGCATCCACACCCACAACGATTGTGGATTCGGCGTGGCCAACGGCATCGCCGCGCTCGAAGCCGGGGCCGACCACATCCAGGGAACCATCAACGGCTACGGAGAACGCACCGGGAATTGCAATCTGATCAGCGTGATCCCCACCGTCCACTTCAAGCTCGGCCGTCGTGGTGTCCCGGCCGCGTCGCTGCCCAAGCTGAAGGAACTCTCGGAGTTCGTGGACGAAATCGCCAACTTCCGCCACGACCCCCGCCAGCCCTGGGTGGGACAGACCGCCTTTGCCCACAAGGGCGGCATCCACGTGCACGCCATCGAACGCGTTGCGCGGAGCTACGAACACATCGACCCCACCGCCATCGGCAACCACCGCCGCGTGCTGGTGAGCGACATGTCCGGCCGCACCAACATCCTGGTCAAGGCCGCCGAGCTCGGATTCAAGCTCACCGCCGACATGCCGGAAACCAAGGCCATCACCACCCGGGTGAAGGAACAGGAAAACCTTGGATTCGAATACGAGGCCGCCGAAGCCTCCCTCGCGCTGCTCATCCGCAGCGTCCTCTCGCCCGGGAAGGATTCCGGCAAGCAGCCGGCGTTCACCGTCGACTCCTACCACGTCTCCATGCGTGGCGACACCTCCCGATCCATCTGCGAGGCCACGGTGAAAATCCGCGTGGGCGACGCCGTGCATCACACGGTCGCGGAAGGCGATGGCCCGGTGAATGCACTCGACGGAGCCCTGCGATCCGCCCTGGCGAAGTCCTTCCCGATCCTGCGCAAGGTGAAGCTGACTGACTACAAGGTGCGAATCCTGGACGGTATCGCGGGCACCGGAGCCAAGACGCGCGTGCTGATCCAGAGCACCGATGGCAAGCGCGACTGGGGCACCGTCGGCGTGAGCGAAAACATCATCACGGCGTCCCTCCAGGCCCTGGTGGACTCGATGGAATTCGCGCTTCTGAAGGGATGAGTCGCCGCCGCACAGACGACCAAGCCTCAAATTCTACGGTTTCAACAGCACCCCACCGACCAGTCTGCTGGCCGCGTGGGGTGTTTTTTCTGATGGGCTCCCGGCCTTCAAGACCGGGGAAGCTCACACAGTTCCACCGATCCGCCATGAACTACCACGGGGTGGATTTTGAGCAGATCAAGCAGGCGGGACTTTTCCACCGCGTCAAACCGCATGAAGCCCACGATGTGTTCCGACGAACGCGCCGATGCGGCGTTGCCCAGAAATTCCCGACGTCCCACTTCACTTCCGCCGGCAAACATTCCGCTCTGATGCGCTGCGGTCAAAAAACGAGCCCACTCCTCGTCCGGAATCGGGGAGTTTTCGTTGCCGTGGATGAGGAGCAGGTACTCGGTCATGGCATCATCCTTGAGACGGCAGTTGAAGGGTTAAAAAGTTGAAGCGTTGAAGGGGAATCGGACGCTACCGCGAGGGTTTTCTCATTCGTTTGGAGTCCCATCTTCAGACGGTTCGGGGAGGCGTGTCTCCAGGGATGCAGCCGGTTGATTTCCAACCGTTCGATGGCCCTACGTCCAACCGCAGAGCCGAGGAAACGCGGGACTCCAAACCTGTGAGGAACCCCGTCGCCTAAATCCGGCGTTGCGAGAGAAAACCACTGCGGGGCTGAAGCCGTGGAGCCCCACCCAGCAGATGAATGAATTGGAGGCGCATCCAACGATTTATCTCCTTCTCCATCAGCGTTCATCGGCGTCCATCTTGGGTTCGAACTGCCGTTTTCAGGATCATGGAATGAAAGAGAGTCTCCACTCGGGAACCCGGGCCATAGCCTCGAGATCCAGCGAAGCCCGGAACCGGTGCGCTCAATCCGCGAACCACTCGAACACCTGACCCGGATCCCATTGGCACAGGGCGACCAGGATCACGTTTGAAACCACTAGCAGACCGAGCGTGGCCCAGAGGCGGCGACGGCTGACGGTTTGACGTCGGACCACCGTGAGAACGAGCGACACCACCGTAACCGCAGGAATCGCCACCATCCCAAGGAGAATGGAGGTGTGGTGGATGCCAAACCCGAGATCGACCGGATCCGGCCGATAGGGCGCGGGCCAGTGACCCAATTCAAAACGGGCCCGAGCGGCGAACAAGTACACGAGCGCGAGCCACGCCAACGGGTACGCGGCAAAAAGCGTGGGCGCATTCTGGAGCAGGCGGGTCCGGGAAAGCGGGGAAGTCATGGCGGGAATCGAGCTGAAGTTCCAAAACCAAAATTGAGACTCGAATCCCCTACTTTCGAGGAATCGCTCCCGCAAGGGGGAATTCCAGAACCGATCAACTTCCTCTGCGGAATCAGACGTACAACGCCTGCTTCAACTCGTGCAGAAGGAAGCTGGTGAGGGAGTACCGGCGTCCGGGGTCGCGCTCCAGGCAGCGCAACACGATCTTTTCCAGCGCCACCGGAATATCCCCATTCAAGTCGCGCGGCTTGGCGAAATCTTTTCGGTCCAGCTGACGGCGCAGCACCTCGTCGGCGTTCTCGCCCGGGAACGGCTTTTTGAAGGTCAACAGTTCGAACGCGCTGACTCCCCAGGCCCAGATGTCCGTCCGGTGATCCACCGGCTCGCGGAGCAATTGTTCCGGGGCCATGTAGGCCGGCGTGCCCGGATTCTTGTCCAGTTTCTTGGGCGGAACGGGTATCGGCTGGGCGAGGTCGAAATCAATCAACCGGAGACTTCCATTCCGCGTGAGCAGCACGTTCTCAGGTTTGATATCGAGGTGCATGAACCCGCGGTCGTGCACCACGCCCATCGCACTGGCGAAATCGATCAGCACCTCGGCGATGTTCTCGGTGAGCACCGGAGCGCCCGAGGTCATCAGCAGCTTCAGGTTCTCGCCCTCGACGTACTCCATCACCTGGATCAACTCGCCGCCGATCTTGCCGTGCTCGACGTAGCCGATGATGAGTTTGCCGTCCTGACAGGCCTTCAGCGTCTCCGCCCCCGTGGTGAATCGCTTGCGTTCAGTGAAGGCAAACGTGGAGTTGTTGATCATCCGGCGCACGGCGAAGGCGCGACCCGATTCGTCGGTCGCGAGCCAGATCTCCGACATACCCCCCGAGTTGACGAGCTCGTGGAGCGTGTAGGGACCCAATTTTTGACCGGTTTGTACCATGTGGCGAGAAAGCCGCGGGTAGCTAGCAGATGCGGTTCCAACTCGAAAGCGAAATGCGTTTTCTCGCGCTGCTACGAATTCCATACTAGCATCCCAACCGTGCATCCGATCCGGGCGTTGCTGGTGTATTTGGCGGCCGTCTTTGGCGGCGCGGCCACGCTCGCGCCTTGGGTGCATCGCGCCGTCCAGCACCTCGCGCCGGATTCCTCGATCGCGCATCAACCGTTCCACCGCTACGTCAGCCGCTGCCTGCTCTTCCTCGCCCTCCTCGGATTGTTTCCCCTGGTCCGGGCGCTTGGGATCCGATCGGCCGCGGCTCTGGGCTGGATTCTCCCCACGCGCGAGCCCCGAAGACTGGTGATCGGGCTCGTCCTGGGATTCGCATCGCTGGCCCTCGCCGCCGCTGTTCCGGTGATTGCCGGAATCCGAGAGTGGCATCCCCAAGGCACCGCCTCGGTGGTGGCCCGCCACATCATCAACGGGGCGGTCTCAGCAGTGGTGGTCTCCATTCTCGAGGAGCTGCTGTTCCGGGGAGCGGTGTTCGGGGCGCTCCGGCGCGCCCACGGGGCGGCCATCGCGGTCGTCGGATCCGCCGTGCTTTACTCCGTGGTTCACTTCTTTGATCGACCGGGCACACCGCCGTTCGTCGATGCCTGGACCGGATGGACGACCCTCGGAGCCATGCTCCACGGCTTCACGCAGTGGGACCGGGTGTTTCCAGGATTTCTGACACTGGCGGTTGCCGGCGGCATTCTCGCTTGGATTCGTGAACGCACCGGATCGCTCACCGTGGGCATCGGTCTGCACGCCGGCTGGATCTTTTGGCTCAAATCATTCGGCGCCCTCACCCGAGGCCTGCCCGGCCCCTCAGGTGCCGCGTTCTGGGGAAGCGCAAAGTTGTACGACGGCTGGCCCGCCTGCGGAATTCTGATCGGGGTCGCCTTGATCGTTTTTGGGGCCACCCGCTCGACCCCTCCGAATCCCGGGCCGGAAACAAAACCGGATCACGCCGCATGACCCCGGCCGCCTCCTTCACGCCGCGAACGCCGCGCTGGATGGATGCGGTTCTCAGTTGGGTGTATCCGGAGGTTTGCCAGTTGTGCCACGAGGAGGCTGCAGGGCCGTCGTGCGGCTACGTCGGTCCGCGGTGCCAGGCCCGGGTCCAACACCTCCAGTCGCCATTCTGCAACCGGTGCGGACTTCCCTTCCCCGGCGCCATCACCCACACCTTCACCTGCGGCAACTGCTCCGAACGCGATCTGGCCTTTGAATCCGCGCGCGCCGCCGTGCTCGCCGAAGGGCCGGTGCTCGACGCCATCCATCGCTACAAATATTCCGGCGCCCGATGGTTTCAAACCTTCCTCGGTCGGCTGCTGCTCGAGGCAGCGGTTCCAGAATTGGTAAACCAAAATTGGTCCATGGTGGTGCCGGTGCCGCTGCATCCGGTGAAGGAGCGGGAACGCGGTTTCAACCAGGCCACGGCCCTTGCGCTTCCACTGGCGACAGCATTAGGCATCCCGATGCGAACCAACCTCATCCACCGGGCGGAACCCACCCACACGCAGACCACGCTCTCGCGCGGGGATCGCGCCGCGAATGTGGACCATGCGTTCCGCGCGGGCTCGAACCGGCGTCATCCGTTTCCCTGGTCCGCGGTCGCCCAGCCCGAGCGCATCGACGGTGCAAACGTGGTGGTGGTGGACGATGTGCTGACCACGGGGGCGACGGCCGATTCCGTGGCGCGCCAGTTGAAACGCTTGGGAGCAGATCGCGTCTGCGTGTGGTCCGTCGCGCGGGCCACGCTGGATTGATCGCCGCTCCTCCCGGGTATGGAGTATCGCGTTTACGCGGCTCCGCTGTTGGACGGTGAATCAAGCGAAGGGGCGGAATTCATTCCACCTTCAACCTCACACACGCCTCCCCGAACCGTCTGAAGACGGGACTCCGAACGAATGAGCAAACCCTCGCGTTAGCGTCGGATCCCCCTTCAACGCTTCAACTTTTTAACCCTTCAACTGCCGTTTCCCGGCTGAAGTCAGGACTCCAAACCCATGAGGCGGCTTTCGCCATCGAGGCGATCCGCTCAGTAATCCTGCTTCTTCATCATTTCCTTCGAGCTCCAACGTCCCTTTTGCGCGGGGGTGTTGATGCGCGGAGGGGCGTCGATCGGCACGCCTTGATTCTGCGGTTCGCCCTGGGCCATCTGCGGCTGCTTCCCACCGGGCTGCTGGGACTGTCCCTTTTGCGCCTGTTCCGAAAGCTTCTGACGCACCTCGTCGAGCTTCTTGCCCACCTCGGCTGCCTTGTCGCCGGTTTCCTTCGAGGGCTTCAACCCCTGGAGTTCATCCAGCGCCTGTTCGGCCCCTTCGAGTCGCGCGGCCTTGGATTCGAGCGATTCCTTGCCCTGCGGGTCTTGGGAGAGTTTGTCGGCCAGCTTCGAAAGCGCCTTCTCCAGCTTCTCCTGCGTGGCGGCGGCCTTCTGCGGGAGACGCGCCTCCTTCGGCTTCAGCTCGCTGGCCTGCTGATAGAAATCAAGCGACTGACCGAGCGCCTGCGTCTGCTGTTCCAGGTTGGCTTGCTCGCTCTGCTGCACCAGTTCATCGGCGCGCTCTTCCATGACGTCGGCCAGGCGCTGCTTGATGGCTTCCAGCGTGTCCTTGGCCGGCTGGTGGTCGGGCACCTTGTCGAGGGCCTTCTCCACCTGCTCGCGGGCCATGCGCAGGACGGCGAGTTTTTCATTCGGCCACGGCATCTGCTGCTCCTGGAGCATCAGCGTGCGGGCATGGAACGTGAGGGCATCGGCCAGACGTCGCTTCGCATCTTCGAGGGCCTGCTTGAAGCCTTCGTCCTTGGGCTTGAGCTGGACGGCGTCCTCCAGCATGGCCACGCCTTCCTCGATTTCCTTGTAGTCGGGACGCGGAATCGGTGCCTCGGTGGGCTTGGGCGAAACGAGCCGTGTGGACTGCGATTTGCGGGTGCCTTCGCGGGCCAGCGCATTGGCGAGCTGGTCGCGCGACTCGGATTCACCGGCGTTTGCATCGGGATCCGACGGGGCGATTTCCTTGGCGTCGGAGAACTTCTCAAACGCGTTGCGAAGCTTGTCGATCTTCTGCAGCGGCGAATTCACCGGATCCTTCGACGCCTCCATGTTGCGCTTCGCATCGGCCATCAGCAGGTCGAGCAACTGGCGTCGAACGAACTCAAAATTGCGCCGCGCCTGGGGATCCTCGGAGGCCCTGAGGGCGTCGGCAAAATGGTGGAGCGACTCCTTCCATCGGGCGACGGTCTCATCGAGGTTGGCCGTGCGCGAAGCCGAGCCGATGCGGAACTCGGCGTTTCCTTTTTGGAACTTCACCTTGTTCGCAATCCCGGATCCGCCGAGCTGCTCCGCGCGATCCAGCGCGATCAAGGCATCTTCGAACTTGCCGGCCGCGTACGCCGCCACGCCGAGGTCGTAGAGCAAACGCGCATTGTCCGGATCCTTCTCCAGCAGCGCGGAAAGCTTATCGACCGCTTCCTGCGCCTTGCCCTGGTTCATCAGCTCCTGCAGCGGACGAATATCGGGCGGCGGGGAAAACGCCGAGGCAGCAGCCGGAAGAGGGCTGCCCAGCAGAACGAACAGCGAGAGGCCTGCCAGTGCGCGATTCGACGGGCGGGAACTGGGGGAGAAGGGATTCATCGGGCCACCTCCGAACGGGGACGAATGGAGCTCGGCGCACGCACCGTGCGACGCGTGCCGGCACGGGTGGCCACCTGGAGCGCGAGGCAGATCGCCGCGAGGCCCAGCGGGAGCGGATACCATTCGGCGTAGTTTTTCATGTCATCACGGGCCGCAGCTTCGGCCATCGGAGCCAGCACTTCCGTCCGCAGTTTTTCGAGGGCGGTGCCTCCCTCATCCAAACGGTAATAGCGACCGCCGGTGACCGCAGCAAGGCGCTGGAGGTTGCTCTCGTTCAGACGGGAGGTGACGTCCTGACCAAAGGTGTTTTTAGCCACACCACCATAATAGCGGTTCAACGGAACGCGAGCGCCGGCCGGAGTTCCGACGCCGACGGCACAGACTGTCATCTTCTGCGACCGCGAGAGCCGACGCGCCATTTCCACCGGATTCCCCGCCAGATCTTCACCGTCGGAAATCACAATCACGAGCCGGGGCGACACCCGGTTGCTGACGAAATACCGCGATGCGCGTTCCAGCGCGGCCGCGAGGGAACTGCCCGGATCTTCGAGCACGTTGGGATCCAGATAGCGAACCGTGGTGCGCAGCGCCGTCGTGTCGAACGTGAGCGGGGCGTTCAGATACGCCACACCGCTGAAGGTGATGAGCCCGATGCGATCGGCGCGCGTTCGCTCCAGGAATTGATCGAGCGCATTGGTCGCCGCGGCCCAGCGGCTCGGGCGAACATCGGAAGCCAACATCGAGCGCGAGGCGTCGAGCGCGATCAAATACGGGACCCCCTGAAGCTCACTGGCGGTGTCCCGCCGGTACATCATCGGACGCGCCAGGGTGAGGAGCATCAGCCACGGAATCAGCGCGGCGGAGGCGGTCTGGATGAATTCGCGTCGACGCGGCACTCCGGGGTCGGCCCAGGATTTTCCAGCGCCACCGGCGAACACCGCAACGCGACGCGCCCGTGCGCGGGCCTGAAGGAACAGCACGAGCGCCATCAACGGCAGCGCGCCCGCTGCGGCCCAGAGAAAGGCGGGATGTCCGAACTTCATGGCAATCCCCTCCTCAGCAGCCGCAACGCAGCAAACTCCAACGCCCAAAGTCCGAGAGCCACCGCAGTGAATTCCGGAAAGAGCTCCTGCCAGGTCACGTGCCGTTTCTGGATCAGCTCGCGTTTCTCAAGTTGATCGATGAGCTGATAGATTCCCTGAAGCGCGTGCGCATCGTTGGCCTGGAAGAACTGTCCACCGGTCATGCGCGCCACCTTGTTCAGCTCATGATTCGCCGCGGCCGAGGGCGTGACCATTTCGGGTCCGATCAGGATCGTGTACACCTTGATCTTCTCGCGGACGGCCAGCGGCGCCATCTCGCCCGGACGCGGACCGGCGGAGTTCTCGCCGTCGGTGATCAGGATGATGACCTTGCTGCGATCGCTGCTCTTCTTGAGGAAGGTGGTGCTCGCGGAAATGGCCCAGCCAATGCCGGTACCGGTGGCGAGTTCCGCCTCGCGCATCGCTCCGATGGCCCACGCGTGGTCCAGGGTGAGCGGACTCACCAGCCACGGAGTGCGGGCGAAACACACAATGCCGATTCGATCATTCGGGCGTCCTTTGACGAAGTCGGTGGTCACGTGAACCAGCGCCTCCTTGCGGCTTACCCGGCGACCGTTCAGCCGGAAATCGGTCTCGGCCATCGACCGCGAATAATCGAGGGCGAGCATGATGTCGATGCCCTTGCTCGGGTCGGGAATGTCGCCATTCGGAATGCGGGGACGTGCAATCGCAGCGATGACGATCGCCAGCGGAAGAAGGCCCGCCGCGAATCGAAGCCGGCCGGAGTGGCGACGCGGCTTGCCGCCGAGTCCCTGGAGTCCACGCAGCGACGGAACCGAAACCGCGGGCAGCGGTCCGGTGCGACCCAGTCGCCAGGCCAGCCACGGAATCACGGCCAGCAGCAGCAACACCCAGGGGCGGGCGAACTCGAATCCACCGAGGAAGGAAGGCGCGAGGGCGAGAGTGAGCATCAGGACTCCCCTCCCGGTTGAGCCTGTCCGCTGCGAATCATCGACTCCGCTGCGTCGAGCAATCCGTCGCCTTCACTGGTAGTCGCCTGCTGACGGGCGAATTTCACGCGGTCGCAGAATTCCAAAAACTTTCCCAACCGCGCGCGCTGTTCGGAATCCAAAGCATTGCTCACCGCGGCGGTATCGAGGAATTCCCGTGTGGTCTGAAACAGAATACGAATACGGAAGCGCCACTCGACATACTCGCGCAGGAGTTCGGACGTGGCGATGGCCAGCGCGTACCCATCCATCGAGGCGCGTTGCGCACGCAGTCGCGCGAGGCGTTCCAGAAAACTGGCGTGGAGATCGGGAACCGGAGGCAGGCCCGGTTCGGTCGGCTTGCGTTCGAGCATCCGCTTCAGCACCCAGCGCACGAGCAGTGCGACGAGGACCGCTGCGAGGAGCATCAACACGATCGCGATCGGCGACTGCCACCAGGGCGGCACCGCGAGCAGCGTGAAGTCCTCGACGAGATTGGTGCGGTTCATGCCACACGGCGGCGCGCCGCCTGATCGAGGAATTGTTGCAGCCGCTGGGGCCACGGTTGATCGGTCCGGACCTCCATCGCCGCCACGCGGCCCGACCGGAAGGTCATGAGGAGTTCCGCCGAATGGGCCGCCGCGCGCGAGGCGTAGGCGGCGCGGATTTCCGGATCCGAGGTGTCCACTTCGAGCACCTCGCCGGTCTCGGCATCCTGCACGAGAGCCCAGCCGACATCCGGCAGCTCCAGCTCGCGCTGATCGACCGGACGCAACGCCACGACTTCGTGCCGCTGATGCGTGGCGCGAAGCGTGCGCTGCCATTGGGCTTCGTTGGGATCGTGAAAATCCGAAATGAGAAACACCAGCGCCGGCCGGTGCAGCAGGTTGTTCAGGTACTTGAGCGCGGCATCGATCGAGGTCCCGCTGGACTTCGGCTCGGTGTACAGCAGCTCGTGCAGCAGCCGGGTCACGTGCGCGCGGCTCTTGCGGGGCGGGATGTAGCGCTCCACCCGGTCGCTGAACATCAGCATGCCCACGCGGTCGCCATCGCGCACCGCGCTGAACGCCAGCGCCCCGGCGAGAATCGCCGCAAGCTCGCGCTTGGTGGCCGCGGCCGCCGTGTCGCCGCCCGCCGTTCCGAAATGACCGCTCCCCGACACGTCGATCAACAGCATCACCACCAGCTCGCGTTCCTCGACGTGGCGTTTGATGAACGGCTTCCGGAGTCGCGCCGTGACGTTCCAATCGATGCGACGAACATCATCCCCGGGCACGTATTCGCGCACATCGGCGAAGTCCATTCCGCGCCCCTTGAACACGCTGGTGAACCTGCCCCCCATCAACTGCTCGCTCACCAGACGCGAACGCACCTCCACCTGACGCAGTCGTCGAAGATAGTCGGGAGGAAGCATGAAGAACGGATTCCGAAATCAGAAAAATGCAGCCGCGAAAGGAGACTACTCCATCTTCCGGCGAACCCACACGCGGAGCTTATCCACGGGATGCCCGCGCAGCGCGAGCAGCGCCATGTCGGCGTCCGGCCCGCGGTCGCCGTAGCGCACCACGATGTCGGTGAGCCGGCGGCGGGTGTGTTCCGGATCTGGTACAGGCACGCCGCCCGGTTCCTTCACGTAATGCACGCCCGCCAGGATCTGGCCGTACGCGCCGCCTTTTTGGGCCGGGGCGGGAAGGAGAAATGCTTTTTCCACTCCACCGGCGTCGGTGATGGCCACGCCGATGGCTCCGGCCTCGGCGACGTAGTAATCAATGGCCACCTTGCGGAACGGCTCCTGCAGTTTGGCCAGATCGGGATAGACCTTCGCGGCGTCGAATTTGCACGGGGCCTCGAGGGTGACGTAGGTGACCGCGGTCAGCACGAGCCCGACCGCCACGACTCCGATTCGAATCTGGTTCTTGAGCGTCATGGGAGGAAGGAATCAGGAATCAGAAATCAGGGAACGCGAACCTTGCTGAGCAGGGTCTGCACGATGGTCTGCGAGGTGACTTCCTCGGCCTCGGCTTCGTAGGTGAGCAGGATGCGGTGGCGGAGCACGTCGGGCGCGATGAGCTTCACGTCGTCGGGCGTGACATGGTCGCGTCCCTCCAGCAGCGCGCAGGCGCGGGCGGCGAGGGTGAGATTGATGGTCGCGCGGGGGCTCGCACCGATGCGCACCAGGCGTTTCAATTCTGGGGCCACCCCGGCGCCAGAAGCGGCCTCACGGGTGGCGATCACGATGCGAACAATGTACTCGCGCACCAGCGGGTCCACGTGGATTTGATTCACCAGCGACTGGTAGGTGAGGATCTCCTCCGGCGAGACCACCGCATCCAGTTTCAAACTTGGGGCGGTGGACGCCATGCGATCAAGGATCACGAGCTCCTCCGCGGCGGAGGGGTAGCCCACGATCACCTTCATCATGAAACGGTCCATCTGCGCCTCGGGCAGCGGATAGGTGCCCTCCTGTTCAATGGGGTTCTGCGTGGCGAGGACCAAAAAAGGTTTCGGCAGCGCCCAAGTTTGATCGCCGATGGTCACCTGGCGTTCCTGCATGGCTTCGAGCAGGGCGGACTGGACCTTGGACGGGGCGCGGTTGATTTCATCGGCCAGCACGAGGTTGGCGAAAATCGGCCCCGTGCGGGTGGAGTAGGTACCCTTGAGCGGGTCGTAGATGAGCGATCCGGTGATGTCGCCCGGGAGCAGGTCGGGCGTGAACTGGATGCGGGAAAACTGGCAGTGGGTGGCCTGGGCGAGGGCGCTGACGCTGGCGGTTTTGGCCAGGCCGGGCAGGCCTTCGAGGAGCACGTGGCCGCGGGCGACGAGTGAGACCAGCAGGCGGTGGATGAGGTCGCCCTGACCGACGATCACCCGGGCGATCTCGGTGCGGACCTGTTGGAGATGGCTGCTGGCGGCGGCCAGTTGGGCGGCGAGTTCCGGGGAGGACGTGGACATAATTTCTGGGGACCTGCGACCGAGAGCCAAGCAGGCCCGGGGCCGTGAAGTCGAGCCTCCGACGCTGAAACTCTGTGGAAGTTCAAAGTTCCTGCGGTCCGGTGACAACCTTGATTCCGTTGAGACGGGGCCTTGACGCCTCACGCGGGGTTCCGTTCCATGGCCCGTCCGTTTCGATACGAACACCACGAACATGACCAAGATCGCTGAAATCCAGGCCCGCGAAATCCTCGACTCGCGCGGCAATCCCACCGTTGAAGTCGACGTCACCCTCTCCTCCGGCGTTACCGGCCGGGCTGCCGTGCCCTCGGGCGCAAGCACCGGAGAGCACGAAGCCATCGAGCTCCGCGATGGCGACAAGAAGCGCTATCTCGGCAAGGGCGTGCTCAAGGCGGTGAAGAATGTCTCCGACAAGATCGCCCCGGCGCTCGAAGGCGTGGACGCGCTCGATCAGCTCACCGTGGACCGCATCATGCTTGATCTCGACGGCACCGAGACCAAGTCGAAGCTCGGCGCCAACGCCATCCTCGCGGTGTCGCTCGCCAACGCCAAGGCCGCCTCGGCCGCCCTCGGCCAGCCGCTCTTCAAGTACCTCGGCGGACCGAACGCCAAGGTCCTCCCGGTGCCCATGGCCAACGTCATCAACGGCGGCGCGCACTCCGACGCCCCGATCGATTTCCAGGAATTCATGATCCAGCCGCACGGCTTCAACTCGTTCAGCGAGGGCCTGCAGGCGATCACCGAAATCTTCCACGCGCTCAAGTCCGTGTTGAAGAAGAAGGGCCTCAGCACCGCCGTCGGTGACGAAGGTGGCTTCGCCCCGAAATTGGAAAGCGCCGAGGCCGCCCTCGACGTCATCGCCCAGGCCACCAAGGATGCCGGCTACAAGCTCGGCAAGCAGATCTTCCTGGCCCTCGACGTCGCCAGCTCCGAGTTCTACACCGGCAACGAAACCTACGTGTTCAAGAAGAGCACCGGCCAGAAGCTCACCGGCGACGAGCTCGTCGAATTCTACGCCAAGCTCTGCGCCAACTACCCGATCGTCTCGATCGAGGACGGTTGCGCTGAAGGCGACTGGAAGACCTGGAAGAAGCTGACCGACAAGCTCGGTGCCACCACCCAGCTGGTCGGCGACGATCTTTTCGTCACCAACACCAAGTTCCTCCAGAAGGGCATCGATACCGGCACCGCGAACTCGATTCTCGTGAAGGTGAACCAGATCGGTTCCCTCACCGAGACCCTCGACGCCGTGCGCCTCGCCCAGACCAACAAGTACACCGCCGTGCTCTCGCACCGCTCGGGCGAAACCGAGGACTCCACCATCGCCGACATCGCGGTGGCCACGAACTGCGGTCAGATCAAGACCGGTTCCCTCAGCCGCACCGACCGTACCGCGAAGTACAACCAGCTCCTGCGCATCGAGCAGCTGCTCGGTTCCAACGCCGTGTACGCCGGCACCAGCGCCCTGCCCAAGGGCCGCTAAGGCACCCCGCGCGAACCTCGCGCGTTGAAGCTTAAAACGATTCCCCGGAAGCCCACGCGGCTTCCGGGGTTTTTTGTGCCAACTCGGGTTTCGTCATCTGAAAACGACCGCTTTGACCACAGATGGACACAGATCAACACAGATAGGGAAAACCGCGGGAATGACGACGCGTGGAGCAAAACACCAAATTTCCAGTGAGGTTCATGGATTCTTCCGTTCCTTGAATTTCCATCTGTGTTCATCCGTGTCCATCTGTGGTTAACGTCTTCTTCCACTTCCGTTCCTTGGTTCATGCAATTCCTGATTGTGGGACGGCCTCGAAGTGCGTAGGTCAACGCACGGGTTTCCCACATGCGCACCATTCCCAACGCGATTCTCCGATTCCTACTGCTTTCCATGCTGGGATGCGTCGTCTGCCTCCGACCGCTCGCGCAGCAGGCGCCCCCGCCTCCGTACCGGCCCATGCAGCTGCCGGGGCTCGACAACGTGTACGCCGTGGCCGGGCGGTTCCTCTCCGGATCCGCGCCAGAATCCGATGAAGCCTTCTCCGCGCTGAGCCGATTTGGGGTGAAGGTGATCCTCAGCGTCGATGGCGCATCGCCCGATGTGGAACGCGCCGCAAAACACGGAATGCGGTATGTCCACCTACCGTTTGGCTACGACGGCATTCCCGCCACCAACGTGGTTCAGCTCGTGAAAGCCGCGCAGACGCTGCCCGGCTTGGTGTACATCCACTGCCACCACGGAAAGCATCGCGGTCCCGCCGCCGTGGCCGTGATGTGTGAAGGCGTCGCCGGCTGGGATGCCTCCCTCGCGGAACGCTGGATGCGCCTCGCCGGAACCTCGACCAACTACACCGGTCTCTACAAGGCCGCCTCCCACTTTCAGGCCCCGAGCGCGGCACAACTCGCGAGCGTCAGCACCGAGTTCCCCTCTCGGGTCAAGGTCAGCCCATTGGCCGAAGTGATGGTGCGCATCGATGAACACTGGACCGCCTTGAAGGCCGCGCAGCCCGGCGGATTCCGCGATCCGAAGTCCGCTACGACCGCTCTTCAACTCCAGGAACTCCTGCACGAAGCCCAACGCACCGGCGCGGCCAGCACCCGGGGAGATCGTTTTGCCGAAGCCCTCAAATCCGCCGACCAAGCCGCCCTCGAGCTGACCTCGAAGCTCGATACCCTCGCCAAAACCCGCACCCCCGCCGCCGAATCCGCCGCCACGGAATCCCTTCGTGCCGTGGGCAAATCGTGCACTTCCTGTCACCGGAATTTCCGCGATTGAGCGGAATCTGATGGCTGACAAGTGCTTGGTCCGCCCGGCCACGGCCGGCGTCGACCGCGGACTACAACTTTCGCTTGCCGGACCCGCGACTCTGCTTTTCTAATCCGCGCACGCAGCCCACCTAATTGATCCCAATCTTCAATCCGGGCTGCACTCTACTGCTCCAAAGCACTCCATGAACTCATCTGTTCGTTTCATCGCGTCCGTGCTCGTCGCCGGCGCCACGACCGCCGCCCTGGTGACCCAGGCCGCCGCGACGCCGAAGTACACCACCTCGGAAGTCATGAAAGCCCTGCACAAGGGCAAGGACTCCATCGGCAAGCACATCTCCGACGGCAACGGCACCAAGGAAGAGATCAAGAAGCTCCTCGAGTACTATCCCTCGATGCTGCTGAACGATCCTGAAAAGGGTGACAAGGCCGAGTGGAAGAAGCGCGTCACCGCGTTGATCGCCGCCTCCAAGGCGCTCGACAAGGGCACTCCCGGTGCGCTCGACCAGTACAAGGAAGCGGTGAACTGCAAGGCCTGCCACTCCGCCCACAAGCCGGACAAGGAACACTGATCCGACCGTGCCAATTTTGGGCACCCCGTGAGGCGTTCCCAAGGCTGACCGACACACCGCCCCTGCACCGGACCTCCGGACCAGGGGCGGTTTTCGTTTCCGGGGCAAACGCTTTCCCCAAGCGCTAAGAAAACTCCGACTCGCGCGTTGAATCTCCCAGCATGAAACCGCTTCAACGCGTTCCCGGTCCATCCGCCCCCGGAATCCTCCTGGCCCTGCCTGTCGCTTTCGCCGTCGCGCGAACGAGCACTCCCACGCCGGTCCCGGCACCCGGGAATCTTCCATCGACACAGCACGTCCTGAATCTCTCAGACGCGCCCCGGCTGGAATCGCGAATGCCCGTCTTAGTTCCCAACGCCCGATTCCGGGACCCCATGCCAGTGTTCGTGCCGGATTCTTCGATCGACTTCACGCTCCGGATCGTGCGACCTCCTCTCCAGTTGGCGCCCACACCCACGCCTCCATGAACGCACACGCCGCTTCTCTGATCCGCGCGATCAAGTCCGACGATTTGTCGGAAGTGGAAGCGGCCCTGAAGCGGAATCCCGAATTGGCGCGCGGCCCGATCTTCGACGCCGATCACCTCGACCCGCAGTTCAATCACTGGCTGTACCGCGGCGACACCGCGCTCCATCTCGCTGCGGTGGGTTATCGCGAAACCCTGGTCGCCCGTCTTCTCGAAGCCGGAGCAGATGCCCGGGCGTGCGGCAATCGCCGACGCAGCCAGCCCCTGCACTACGCATCCGATGGCTCAGCGAGGTGCGCCGAGTGGAATCCGACGCGTCAGGTGGCTGTCATCCACCTTTTGATCCAGGCGGGCGCAGAGGTTCACGCGCAGGATCGCAACGGAGCCACTCCGCTGCACCGCGCGGTCCGCACCCGATGCAGCGCCGCGGTGAAGTGCCTGCTCGAGGCCGGGGCCGATCCCGCACTCCGGAATGAATCCGGATCCACCGCCTTCCATCTCGCCGTGCAGAACACCGGACGCGGCAGCTCCGGCTCCCCGGCTTCCATTGAGGAACAACGGGAAATCATTCGCGCCTTTCTGGAACACGGCGTTCCCGCGAGTCTTGCGGATGCGGAAGGCAAATCCATCCTGGATTGGGCCCGCTCCGATTGGATCCGAACTCTTCTTACTCCCTCCAACCGATGAACGAAACCGACCTCCGTCTCCTGCGCGTCGCCATCGACGTCGCGGCCCGCGCGCGCGAACACGGCAACCATCCGTTCGGAGCCATCCTCGCCGATGCCAACGGAACAATTCTGATGGAAGCGGAGAACACCGTGGTGACCACAGGCGACGCCACCGGACATGCGGAGACCAATCTGATTCGGGCCGCGAGCCCGGTGATCCCGGCTGCGACCCTCGCCACGTCCACGCTCTATACCAGCACGGAGCCGTGTCCGATGTGTGCCGGGGCGATCTTCTGGAGCGGGGTGGGGCGCGTGGTGTTCGCCCTGCCGCAGGACGGTCTGTACGGCCTCACCGGAGATTCCCCGCACAAGCTACCGCTCTCCTGCCGAAAGGTGTTCTCCCACGCCGGCCGCACCGTGGAAGTCGAAGGCCCCGCCCTCGAACCCGAGGCGCTGAACGTGCATCTCGGTTTTTGGAGCTGACGCTCCGAAATTCGAAGATGAAGCGATCTCTGATTCTCCATCCCAAAGATTCAAATCGTCAGGATTGTCTCAAGCGATCGGCGCGAACTTCGATGCGTCGGGCGAAAAGCAGGTGCGGCTCCTGCGCGGGCAGCTCGAATCCGAGAGGGCCAGTCATTTCGCAACGAACCAGCTTGGCTTCCGCACGCTGCAACGGCCACGGCTCGTGCTCGATCTCGCCGCGCAACAGACATCCCCGCGGAGTCGCCGCAAACAATCGGTAGCGTTCCGTCAGCGAGTGCTCAAGCGACCCCGCCTCGCTTCGGAACACCGGACCCCGGGGCCGATATTCCCCTTCGAACACCGCCGTTCCCCCGCCCCGATGCGTGCGCTCACTCCGATAACGGATGCCTTCTCCAGAAATCTCACACCGCATCCGGGCATCAAAATAGGGAAGATGAAATCCAATCCGCGCCGCACGCACTGCGAGACGCGAGGCGGCATCCAGACTGAAGAACCACACCCCGGGACGCCCTCCCCCGCGCACGTAGGTCCGCACATTCAACTCGGGGAATTCGCCTGTGCCAGGAAACGACGGGAGCCCCGACCATCGGACCTCCGCCATGCGAAACGGAACCACTCCGATCCAAGCGGAGCCGTCGAATTCGTCCACTTCCATCGGTGGATTCGTGCGGGGCAGGAGTGATCGGATGACCGCAGCGTCCACCCGCCAGTGGGCGAACAGCAGGTCGCACCAGGCCATGCGAAGCGAGGGAAACGCCGGGACGGGCGTGCTGAAACGGTCACCCATTTTTGATCCCCGATCGGGTGGGCACGCGGAGCGATTCGACTTCCGACGGCGTGAGGTGGCGGAATTGTCCCTTGGCCAGGTTGCCGAGTTGAAGGGGGCCGATCGAGATGCGGATTAATCGCAGCACTTCGATCCCGAGCACTTCGAGGATGCGGCGAATCTGCCGATTCCGGCCCTCGTCCAGGACCACCTCCAGCCACGCGTTTTTCTCACCCGACCGCAACAGCTTCACGGCGAGCACGGACAAGGTTTCGCCGTCCGACACCACGCCGCGTCGCATCTGATCGAGCACGGACTCGGTGGGAATATTATGGATCTGCACGTGGTACACCTTCTCACATCCGGCGCGCGGATCCAGAAGATCGACCGCCCAGCGATTGTCGTTGCTGAGCAGCAGCAACCCCTCGCTAGCTTTATCAAGGCGGCCCACCGGACCGAGGTGCGGCAGTCCCGAACCTTCGAGGCATTGCATGACGGTGTCGCGCCCCTGCTCGTCGGAATGCGTGGTCACCAACCCGCGCGGCTTGTTGAGCATCACGTACATCGGACGCGCGGCTTCGACGGATCCGCCATCGACCTCGATGCGGTCGCGTCCGAGCTGGACCGGCTGTTCCGGATTGCGAACCAGCCGGCCGTTCAGCCGCACGCGCCCGGCCTCGATCAACGCCCAGGCTTCCGACCGTGAACAATATCCGAGCTTGGAAAGCGCCCGCGCCAGGCCGGTCCGCGGGGCCCCCGGCGCCGACGCGGCGCGATACGGCTTCATGCCTCAAAATGCTTCCGGCCGGTTGAAACTGAAAACGGCCGATAATGAAGAGTTCAACCACAGATAGACACGGATGAACACAGATGGAACTGCTCGGAGCCGAGAGCTTCATGAATCACCCAGAAGGTGAAACCGTTCAAAACCCATCGAATCACCGATCGCTGGTCTCTATCTGTGTGAATCCGTGTCCATCTGTGGTTACAGCTGTCGTGTTCAGTAGGGCAGCAACGGAAACAGCCATCAGCCCTTCACGTTGAAGCAGTAAACAATCTCCTGATCGCGCAGGTACAGGCGGCCGTTGACCACCACGGGATGCGGCCAGACTCCGCCCTGCGGATTCCGCTGCTTGGAGAGCGGGCTGAGAGTGAAGCGGCTCTTCAGATTCCATCCCTTGGTGGAGGCTTCCACGAGGGCGACTTCACCGGACTTCTCATTCAGGCAATACAGCATGCCGTCGGCGTAGTGCACGGCTCCCTTGCCGAATTCCTTGAACGACCAGACTTCGTTGCCCGTGCTCAATTCCTGGCAAACCCAGCCGTTGCCGTCGGAATGGCCGTAGATGTGGCCATCGACGAGCACCACGCCGCCGTGGTGGTTCTTCATCACCTTGTTGTTCTCGTACACGGTCGCGACCGAGTTGTTTGCGCCAAGCTGGATCATTTTGCATCCCACGCCGTATCCCGCGGTGACGTAGATGCGTCCCTTGCCGCCATCGATCGGCGTCGGAATCACCGCCACGCGTCCGGGGAACGGAGCCTTCCACAAAACGGCGCCGGTGATGGGATCCACCCCGAAAACCTTTTGTCCCACGAGCTGCACGACCTGCTTCTTGCCCTCGTGTTCGATCACGATCGGCGAGGAATACTGCGCCTCATCGGTGAGATCCTTGGTCCGCCAGACCACTTCGCCGGTTTTCTTGTTGAGCGCGGCGAGCGTGCCCTGCGATCCGCCCGGGGTGCAGATGACGTGGTCGCCGATCACGAGCACCGACTCGGTGTAGCCCCAGCCCTGGAGCTTGCCGCCGAGGTCGCTCTGCATGGATTTCTGCCAGACGACTTTTCCATCCGCGACCTGCGCGCAGATCAGCGTGCCCTGTCCGCCCATCGCATAGACGAATTTACCATCCACCGTGGGAGTGGCGCGCGGACCATCACCCCAGCCGTTGGGATACTTTTCGCCGGCGTTGGCAGCCCAGAGTTCTTCGCCGTTGGCGGCGTTCACCGCGATGAGCTGCTCCTTCCCGTCGCGCAGGCCCATGGTGAAGAGCTTGCCGCCGACAATCGAGTAGCCCGAGTAGCCCAGCCCGGCGTTCTTGAAGGTCCAGACCTGCTTGGGTCCGGCTTCAGGCCATTGCTTGAGCAATCCCTTGTCGGGGGAATGGTCGGTGCGGGCGGGGCCACGCCACTGCGGCCAGTCGGCAGCGATGAGGGTTGAGGCGAGGGCCAGACCGGCGATCCAGGCGAACGAAGGGGAGTTCATGGAGGTATGGGGATTGAAAACGGGTGATTGACCCGTGAAAGGAAGCGGGAAATCGGCGTTTTGGCAACTTCCCGGCTGCGGGAAGTCAGCCCCTCGGGGAATCGGCGGCTTGTCTCGACGCCGATTTCGCGGATGATGCGGACCGCACTGTTCATGTCCGAACCCACTCCTGCCCCTTTCCGATCCGGCCTCGCCGTTTTGATCGGCCGTACCAACGCCGGCAAGTCCACCCTGATCAACGCCCTGGTGGGCGCCCCGGTGTCGATCGTCACGCCGCGCCCCCAGACCACGCGGCATCCCGTGCACGGCGTCGTCCACCGGCCCGGCGGTCAGGTGGTGTTCGTGGACACCCCGGGATTTTTCAAGACCCACAAGAGCGCCCTCGTGGACACGCTCCATCAGCGGGCGCAGGAGTCGCTTCAGGGAATCGATGTGGTGGTGCACGTGGTGGATCCCACGCGCGACACCGGCGAGGAAAACGACATGGTCAACGCCGTGCTCGCCCGCGTGTCCCAGCCCAAGATTCTTTGCCTCACCAAACTGGACATTCCCCAGCGCCCGTTCCGCGAGGCCTGGATGCGGCTCGCTCCCACGTATGACGCCGTCGTGGAAGTGTCGGGCCTCACCGGCACCGGCACCGAGGAGCTCGCGTCGGTGCTGCTCGAACGCATGCCCGAGGGACCCGAGCTCTATCCGGTCGGGCAGAAAACCAACACCACGATCGATTTCCAGGCCGCGGAACTGATCCGCGAAAAGGTCTATCTCTACACCGGCGAAGAAGTGCCGTACCGGACGCAGGTCGAGCTCGACTCGATCGAGGAAAAACCCGGCGCCGACGGCATCCCGGTGGTGCACGTGAATGCCGCAGTGGTCACGCCAAACGAGCGGTACCAACGCATGCTCATCGGCACCGGCGCCCGCAAGATCCGTCAGATCCGCCTCGCCGCCCAACGCGGCCTCCGCGACCTGATGGGCAAGAAGGTGGCGCTGGAACTCGATGTGATCATCGATCGCAAGATGGACACCTGATCCCCGGCCACGTCGCTCCGAGCCCGCCCCGCCATGTCCCCTGCGCCGCACGAATCCGCCGTATCGACTTCGGTACAAGCTGCAAAACTCACGCTCAGCTGTTCCCGGTGCGGCCGCTTCGATGCCCGGGAAATCGGCGACACGGTGTTGTGCGACGATTGCTACAGCGAGGCCGGTGCGTGCTGCGCTGCGGATGATGACGATTCCTGCAGCTCCTCCCATCGCGAGTGAACCCTCCCCAAGCCGGCGCCTCCGGAGTTTCCCATTTTTGATCCACTCCGGTCCCCGACCCAGATCCCCGTCCCCGCACCCCGCGTGACCCTTTACGACCAACTGACGCGCACCGCATCCATCGGCAACGACGCGCTCCTCGGCGGCTTCCTGGACTACATCACGGCCAAGGGCCTCGAACTTTATCCGGCGCAGGAGGAGGCGATTCTCGAATTGTTCCAGGGATCCAACGTGATCCTCAACACGCCCACCGGCTCCGGCAAATCGCTGGTGGCTTCGGCGGTGCACTTTCAGTCCCTCGCGCAGGGACGCCGCTCGGTTTACACCTGTCCGATCAAGGCGCTGGTGAACGAGAAGTGGCTCGCGCTGTGCCGGGAATTCGGACCGGAGAACGTGGGACTCAGCACCGGCGACGCGACCGTCAATCACGACGCGCCAATCCTGTGCTGCACCGCCGAGATCCTCGCCAACGTGGCCCTGCGCGATGGCGAACGCTGCGTGTATCAGGACGTGGTGATGGACGAGTTCCACTACTACTCGGATCGCGACCGCGGCGTGGCATGGCAGATTCCCCTGCTCACCCTTCCCAAGGCGCGATTCCTTCTCATGTCGGCCACGCTCGGCGAGACGGCGTTCTTCGAGGAGGCGATGACCAAGCTGAACGGCCGCTCCTCCGTCACGGTGAAATCCGAGACGCGTCCCGTGCCGCTGGAATTTTCCTACGCCGAGACACCGCTGGCCCAGACCGTCGAAAGCCTCGTGACCGACGGCAAGGCCCCGGTGTACGTGGTTCATTTCACCCAGGCGGAAACGGCTGAAAACGCGCAGAGCTTCACCAGCATCCCGCTCGCGAGCCGCGAGGAACGCGCGGCCATCGCCACCGCGCTCGAAGGATTCAGCTTCAACAGCCCGCACGGACCCGACCTCCGCAAATGGCTGCGACAGGGCATCGGCGTCCACCACGCCGGCCTCCTGCCCAAGTACCGCATCCTCGTCGAACAACTCGCGCAGAAGGGACTGCTCAAGGTCATTTGCGGCACCGACACGCTCGGCGTCGGGATCAACGTGCCGATCCGCACCGTGTTGTTCACCCGGTTGTTCAAGTTCGGTGGCGAGAAGGTGGCCATTCTCAATTCGCGCGATTTCCACCAGATCGCAGGACGCGCGGGACGCAAGGGCTATGACTCCGTCGGATGGGTCGTGGCGCAGGCCCCGGAGCACGTGATTGAAAACCTGAAGCTGGAGGAGAAATCCAAGCGCGACGGGAAGAAGATCGTGAAGCGTCAGGCGCCGGACAAAAACTTCATCAACTGGGACCGCAACACCTTCGTCCGACTGCAAACCGCGCCGCCGGAGCGTCTCGTGTCGCGATTCCAGGTCACCCACGCCATGTTGCTCAACGTCCTGGGGCGACCCTGCGACGGATGCGAGGTGATGCGACAGCTGATCGCCACCAGCCACGATTCCGATCGGCAGAAAAAGGGACACCGCACCCGCGCGTGGCAGTTGTTCCGATCGCTCGTGGACCGCGGGATCATCGAGTTCATTCCCAAGACTCCCGAGGGCGCGAAACTCCGCGTCAACGTCACCCTTCCCGAGGATTTCTCGCTCAACCAGGTCCTCTCACTTTACCTCCTCGACACCATTCCGCTGCTCGATCCCGCATCGCCGGAATACCCGCTCGACCTGCTCACGCTCATCGAGTCGATCCTCGAAGAGCCCGACGCCATTCTGCGCGCGCAGCTCAACCGGCTGAAGGGCGAGAAGGTCGCCGAACTCAAGGCGCAGGGCATGGAATACGACGACCGGATGGCCGAGCTGGAGAAGCTGGAACATCCGAAGCCGCGCCGGGATTTCATCTACGACACCTTCAACGCCTGGTCGGAAAAACACCCCTGGGTGGGCAATGAAAACATCCGCCCGAAATCCATCGCGCGCGAGATGTTCGAGCAGTTCCGGTCGTTCAGCGATTACATCAAGATCTACGAACTCTTCCGCACCGAGGGCCTGCTGCTCCGGCATTTGAACTCGGTGTACAAGGTCCTCTCGCAAACCGTACCCGCATCGGCCAAGACCGAACCGGTTCGCGACATGGAGACCTACCTGATCCAGATGTTGCGTCAGGTGGATTCGAGCCTGCTCGACGAATGGGAGCGGATGCGAAATCCGGAGTTCAAAACGACTGCTCCGACCACCGAGCTGCGTCCGCCCGGTGCCGAGGCTGCGGCCGAGGACATCACCCGCGACGCCGCGGCGTTCACGTCAGCGATTCGGGCCAAGATTTTCGCCTTCCTCCGATGGATCGCGAACCGCGAGTTCGACGAAGCCCTCGCCATGCTGTCCACCGCGGCCGATGCCGAAGAGACCGCCTGGACCCCGGAGCGATTGCGCACCACGGACGAGGCGTATCATGCCGGACATCGTGGATTCCTGCTCGATCCCGCGGCGCGCAACCTGCGGAACACGCTGATCACCAAATCGGGTCCGGAAGCCGCGAGTCCCCATTGGATCGTTCGACAAATCCTCGTCGATGCCGAGGAGCTCAACGACTGGATGCTCGAATTTGAAATCGACCTCCCCGCCTCCCGCGCCGCAAAGCAGCCGACGCTGCGGCTGTTGCGCTGGTGCGCGTTGATTTAGGTCGGTGGGCCGAGAATCGGCAGTTGAAGGGTTGAACCCATTGGTGTCCGGACCTGAGGTGAGTTCAATCGGAACCGAATGGGTCGCAGAGGCGACAGGGGGGCGCGTCCGCGTTGTGCGATGCATTGGGTTTGCGGATGACCTTTTGCACGTTTGGATGCGGTAGAATGGCGTGTAGGAATGGC
>CANGKZ010000004.1 GCA_947454705.1 Verrucomicrobiota bacterium | reverse complement strand
GCCATTCCTACACGCCATTCTACCGCATCCAAACGTGCAAAAGGTCATCCGCAAACCCAATGCATCGCACAACGCGGACGCGCCCCCCTGTCGCCTCTGCGACCCATTCGGTTCCGATTGAACTCACCTCAGGTCCGGACACCAATGGCTTCAACCTTTCAACCTCTCCCCACCCATGCGCCCCAGCCGATTCTTCAATCACTGCCCCCGGTGCGGAGTTTCGCAGACGCCTCCGGCCGACAAGGCGCCGTTTCAGTGTGCGGGCTGTGGGTTTCGTTATTACTTCAATGCCGGCGCAGCGGTGGCGGCCTTTGTGACCCGACCCGATGGACAGTGGCTGTTCATTCGACGCGCGAAGGATCCGGGCAAGGGACTGCTCGCTCCGGCCGGGGGATTCGTGGACTTCGACGAAACCGCCGAAGCCGCCGTGCATCGCGAGTTGCGGGAGGAAGTGGGCATCGGGCTGCGCGATCTGCGGTTCGTGTGCTCGCATCCGAACGCGTATCTGTACGGGGGCATTACCTATCCGACCCTCGATTTCTTTTTCACCGCCACGCTCGAACCCGGATCCGAGCCGCAGGCACTCGATGAAGTAACGAGCGTGGGTTGGTACGATCGCAAGTCGGTCCGCCCCGAGGACCTGGCCTTCGATTCGATGCGCCACGCCTGGAAGCAGCTGATGAAGCAGCTGGACCCGTAAGCGAGCCGAGCCCTTTTGGAGTGCGGCGGGAAGCGAAGCGCCACGCCGCTTTGGAGCCCGAGTGCGGTGCAACACCGACCGGCCACCTCGACCTCATTTGTTCGCCGCCGGAGCTCTCTGCGATGCTCCTGCTTTCCTGCGTTCCAATTTCATTCCCTCCCGCCGTAAGCACGCATTCACACTCGCAAACAAAACCCCCTTGACTGTCCTACTGTCCTATGCCACTTTAATTCCGTCATCCCCATGGTCGTTCACCTTAACTTCAAATCCGGCGTGCCGGTGTACCTGCAGATTTGTCAGCAGGTTCAATCGGCGGCCGCGTCCGGGGCGCTTCGTCCCGGGGACCCGCTCCCCTCGGTTCGGGCCCTCGCCGAAGAACTCCGCATCAACCGCAACACGGTCTCCAAGGCCTATGCGCAGTTGGAAACCGAGGGAGTCCTCGAACTCCGCCAGGGCAGCGGCTGCTTCCTCAAGGCCGGCGGCAGCTCGCCCCTCAAACGATCGGTCCGCTCCGAGCGCCTCGGCGCGGAACTCGATGCCGTGATTGTCCAGGCGCATCACCTCCAGATTTCCGACGAGGCCCTCCGCGAACTCCTCGACGAACGCCTCGCCGCCTTCCGCGAACGTCAACGGGAGAACGGATAGGACTCGCGCCGAAGCTCTAAAATCAAACGTCCGAGCGCCTGCCCGCCCACTGCCGCACTATGAAACAGTCCTTCCTTCTCTTTGTGCTGGGATTCCTCGTCTTGACCGGAAGTGGATGTCGGGAGGGCCGCACATCGCATTCAAGCCCCATGACAGCCGGTACCTCTCGCGAGGCCGCCATGGCGCATCTGAACTCGCTCCACGCGACCATTCTCAGCGACACGCCGGAGACCGTTCGAGCCGAGTACCAATCCCCGGACAAGAGCCATTTGATTCGGATCGAGCTTGGTTTTGCGAACGGAACCCTCACCCGAATCTGTGCTCCCCCCCGAGTTCCCTGAGCTTTCCGCCCCTGATCCGAACTTCGCTATCCGATCTTCCATTTCCCATCTCCGATTTATGAACGCTGACACTCCTGCCATCGAAATCCGCGACCTGGTCCATCGGTACGGCCGGATGGACGCCGTGAACGGGCTTTCCCTCACGGTCGAACCCGGTCGCTGCTACGGCTTCTTCGGCCGGAACGGCGCGGGCAAGACGACCACCATCAAGTGCCTGCTCAACCTGCTGAAGCCTGCCTCAGGATCGGTACGCGTGTTCGGACTGGATCCGTCGCGCTCCGAGGCCGAGGTGAAGGACCGCCTGGCCTACGTGCCGGACTTCGTCGCGTTCTATCCCTGGATGACGGTGCGCGATGCCCTCGACTACCAGGCCAGCTTTCGAACCCGTTGGAATCGCGACGAGGAGGCCTCGCTGATTGCGCGCTTCCAGCTCGATCCGAATCAACCCACCCAGGGCCTGAGCAAGGGACAACGAACGCAGCTCGCCCTCATCGGCGCCATTTGCGCCGAACCCGAACTGCTGGTGCTCGACGAACCCACCTCGGGACTCGATCCGCTGGTCCGACGCGAATTCATCCAAACCATCATCGGCGCCTTCCAGGACGCGGTGCCTGGAAAACGGACCGTGTTCGTTTCCACCCATCTCATCACCGAATTCGAAGGGCTCATCGATCGCTTCACCATTTTGGAAAAGGGAAAGGCGGTGGTGACGCTCGATGCCGATGAAGCGCGCTCCAAGTTCCGTCGCCTGCGCGCGCGGTTCGAAGGCGATGCGCCGGCGGGAAATGAATTCTCCGCGGCCAAGTCGGTGAAGCGCGACGGCCGATCCCTCGAGCTGATCGTCAATGGCAACGGGGATGAACTCCTCGCCCGGCTTCGATCGATGAAGCCGGTGGAGGTCACCGCCGAAGCCCTCACGCTCGAGGAGATTTTCATGGTGTCGGTCCGTTGAAACGCAGGGATGCAAAGGAATCGCGTATGAACCTCAACCTTCGCCTCGGCCGCGGAAGTTTCCACCCCGCGTGGTTTCTGCTCCTCCTGCCGCCGTTGTTGTGGCGGCACGACGTCACACTGCTCGACGAGCCCTGGTTCCTTCCCACCATCGGCATCCTCCCGGCCCTTCTGCTGTTGGTGCCATTGAGTGGATTCGCACGACGCACTCAGTCCTCGTTTTCTCTCCGCCTGAGCAAGGAGTTCCGCACGCAGCTCCCGGCCGCGCTGCTCGCGATCGTCACACCCTCGCTGGTATTTCTCTCAGGCGATCGGGATTTGGCGGAATCCATCTCGTTGTTTGCCTACGCCGCCGGATGCGTGTTGATGGGCGCCACCGCGTTCGGATCGGAATTCGAACAGCGCACCATCGGCGCCCTCCTCACCCAGCCGTTTCCGCGCTCGAAGCTCTATCGGGACAAATTGCTGGTGATGGGACTGCTCCTCGCGGTCGCCGCCACCCAGATCGTGTTGGGAAACCTGCTCGCCGCCAAAGAGGTTCCCTCGATGACCACCGACGGTTTGGAACCCTCGCTCCTTTTTTGGGTCACCTTCCTCGCCCCGCCGGTGTTCGCCTTTTGCAGCGGACCGATGTTGAGCCTTCGCACCCGCAGCACGTTGGCGGGAGCGGTGTTCACGGCGGCGATTCCGCTGGTGCTGATCCTCGTCGGACAACTTTCCCTCAGCCTGGTTTGGAAGCTGCAAAATCCGGGCAAGGAGCTCTCCGACTTCGCCCCGCATATCGGCGCTTGGTGCTATCTGATCCTCCCGCTCTGGCTCGCGTTCTCCGCCTGGTTCGGCTGGCACACCTTCAAAACTCTGGAACTCCGCGGCGAACAACAGGCCGGCAGTGGCTCGCATCCGCTGGCCGGACTGCTCGACGGACTTGTGCGTGCCCTGTGGCCGAGTCGGAGCGCTCGCGGCACCTCCATGCTGATCCGGAAGGAGCTCCGACTGCACGTGGTTCCCTGGCTGGTCAGCTCGCTGCTCGTGCTGGTGTGGGGATTCATCTGGTTCATCAAGCCCTCGGATCCGGAGCTGATGACCACGTCGAAACTCGATTTCATCAAGGACTTCACCCTGTTCATCGCCGTGGTCTTCGGCGGCATGAACCTCTGCTTCATCGGTTCGGCAAGCATCGCCGAGGAGCGTCAACTCGGCACCCTCGACTGGCAGCTCACCTGCCCCGCCACGGTGCGCCGTCAATGGTGGGTGAAGGTCGGCATAACCTTCCTGCTCTCGATCCTGCTCGGGATCGCGCTTCCGCTGCTGATGGTTTTCTCGCTCTACGGCGCACCCCGTTGGGCTGAGATCCTTCCCAACTGGATTCAGTTTGCAGCTCAAGGCGGGGCCGGACTCGGCATCATCGGCGTCGCCCTCTACGGATCTTCCATCAGCAAAAGCACCATCAAGGCCGCGTGCAGTGCCATTGTGTTCGCTGCTGGGATCACCGGCCTGATCTGCGGGGTGACGTTGCTGACGGTCCGGCAGTTCGATGCCGCGAACTTCGAGCTCAGCCAAGCCTGGGAGAACAACGCACTGCCGCCGGTTCCCTGGACTTTGGATCCTTTGACGGGGGTAAACCTGGCGACCCTTTCGGTCCCGTTGGCTCCAGTGCTGTTGCTGTCGGTACTCCTGTGGTTTGCCGCCTCCAACTTCCGCCGGGGAATTCCCACGGGCTACCGGCTGGTGGGGCAGTTGTTGAAAATGGGGCTGATTCTCGCCTGCATCAACGCGGTGATCGCCTCAGCCCTCGGCTACCTGATGCTGGTGAGCCATCACAACAACCTCGCCGCGAGCCCGAGGCAAGTCCGCGTTCAGCGCACCCAGCCCCAGCCCCAACTCCGGCCCCAAACCAACGGCCAGCTCCTTCTGGATCCCGCCCTGGCCAGGCGCTACGGGCTCACGACCAATCCTGGTACAAACGGTCGGGCCGGCTCCAATCCGGCGGGATTCATGCGTCGCCCCGGGTCCCGCTCCGGCACCAACGGACCGGCCACCCTGCAGGGGAATCCCGACGGTGCCGCGGAGTTCCGAATGGACCCGGCGATGGCCAGGCGGTACGGGCTGACGATCCGTCCGCAAACCCCGACCAACGCCGTCCCGGCCAAGGATTCAGGGCCTTCCAAGTGACCGTCCGCCGTTGATTCCCCCGGGTCGGTCGGGGTTTTCCCGTCCCGCTTCGGCCAATCCCGCCGCATTCCCGCCTTGCCTCGGCTTCCCACGCCCGGGCAAGGTGTGCCCCACTTTTCAACGAAGACATTCTATGGCTGAACTCATCGGAAACCTTTTGGTCGCCCAATCCGGGGGCCCCACGGCAGTCATCAACGCTTCGGTGGCCGGCGTGATCACGGAAGCCGGCCGGCACGACGACATCGAGAACATCTACGGCGGATTGAACGGAATCCTTGGAATCCTGAACGAGGATCTCATCGATCTGAACGACGAGAAGGCCAAGTCCATCGACGGCCTGAAGCACACGCCCGCGGCCGCCCTCGGCACTTGCCGCTACAAGATCGACTTCAAGAAGAAGCCAGAAAAAGCCGCTCAGGACATGGACCGCCTGTTCGAAGTCTTCAAGGCGCACAACATCCGCTACTTCTTCTACGCCGGCGGCAACGACTCCCAGGACACCGCCCACAAGATCCACGAGGAAGCGGTGAAGCGCGGCTACGAGATGCGCGTGAACGGCGTGCCCAAGACGATCGACAACGATCTTCCCCACACCGACCACTGCCCCGGCTACGGCTCCGTGGTGAAGTACAACTGCGCCACCGTGATGGAAATCGGCCTCGATGTGGGCGCGATGGCCACCGATGACGGCTCCTGCTGCATCGTGGAAGTCATGGGCCGCGCCGCCGGCTGGATCGCCGCCGGCACCGTGCTCGCCAAGCAGGGCAACGCCTCCTTCCCGCCGCACATCATCCTCCTGCCGGAAATTGCCCTCGACGAAGAAGCCTTCCTCAACAAGGTCAAGGCCACCGTCGCCGCCGAGAAGTACTGCATCGTGGTGGTGGGCGAAGGCCTGAAGAACGCCGCCGGTGAGGAAATCGGCGCCGACAAGTCCCGCCTCGACGCCTTTGGTCATCCGGTGCTCTCCGGTGCCGCCGATGCCTTGGCCACGATCGTTCAGGGCAAGCTGAACCTGAAGACCCGCACCGTGAAGCTCGGCTATGCCCAGCGCGCCGCGGCTCACTTCGCCAGCCAGACCGACGTCGATGAAGCGTTCGCCTGCGGGGCCGCTGCGGTTCGCGCGGCCATCGATGGCAAGTCCGGCTTCATGCCGAAGATCGTCCGCCTCTCTTCCAGCCCGTACAAGTGGACCGTGGAGCTGCACCCGTTGTCCGAAGTGGCCAACGTCGAGCACTTCATCCCCCGCGACTGGATCAGCGAGGACGGCATGATGCCGAACGAGAAGTTCGTGGAATACGCCGCTCCCTTGATCGTGGGCGAAGTGAAGGTGCCGACCGTGAATGGCCTGCCCTCCTACGTGCGCCTCGAAAAGAGCCGCGTGGACAAGCAGCTCGCGCCCCGCGCCTGAGGCTGAGACTGAGTTTTCCTAAAAAAACCGCCGTGCGAATTCAGTTCGCACGGCGGTTTTTCTTTTCCCCCGAAGAAGCGGAGAGAGAGACACGGATTGCACCGATTCTCACCGATTGGGACCGAGACTGCCGCCCCAATCTCTTATCTCCCATCTCCCAGCTGCTTCGTCCTCCCCTTGCTTTTGTTACTTCTTCGCGGCCGGGGCGTTGGTGGTCACGGGGATCAGCTCCCAGCCGGTGTTGATGTTCAATCCGGGCAGCGCGGCTTGCAGGCGGTCCACCCCGTTGGTGGTGACCTTCGTCTGCCACACGTAGAGGTTCTTCAGGTGCTTCATGCCGGCGAGGGAATCCAACGCCGCATCGGTCACCTTGGTGCCGTACAGATTCAAATAGGTGAGGTTCTTCAACGACTTCAACTCGGCCACGCCCGCATCGGTGATGCCGGTGAGCTCGAGTCCGAGCGCTTCAAGGTGGGGGAGCGATTTCAACACCGCCGCCGACTTGTCGGTGATCTTCGTGGTGCCGAGGCGAACCTCGATCAGGCTCGGGATGTCCTTGAGCGAGGCGATGGTCGCATCGGTCACGTTGGTTCCGAGGAGCCGCAGGTTGACCTCATGCCAGGGCACGTTGAGCGCGACCGGACGGACATCGATGCCGTTCTTGGCCAGCGCCTCGATGGCCGCTGCTTCGCCGGCGGGCGCCTTGAAATCCTTGGGCAGCTCGGGAGCCGGAACAGCCGGCTTCACCTTGCCGGAAGGCTTCCAACCATCGTCCACCACCGGCGCTGCGGAGGGAGCCGCAGCGGCGGTCGGGGCAGGCGGCGGGACGGTCACGCCATCCGGCCACTTCGCGCCTTCGTTGATCCAGTTCTTGAGGGTCTCGATCTGCGGCGCAGTGAGGGCATCGCCCTTCGGCGGCATGCGCTCGTCGTTGTCTTTGGGCAGGATCAGGCGTTTGTGGAACTCGCTGTTCGCGGCGTCGCCGGCCTTGACGATCTCGCCGTCCTTGCCGCCCTTGAAGAAGTCGGCCTTGGTGTCGAGGCGGAGCTTGCCCTTTTGCTTGTCGGCCCCGTGGCACTCGACGCAGCGCTGCTGCAGGATGGGCAGAACCTCTTTTTGAAAATCAACCGCGGCAAAGGCCGGGAGCGCGGTGAGAACGGCGATCGAGATCGATCCAAGGCGGGCGGAAGTCTTCATGGATGGGTGTTCTGACGCCGCGCCGCGGGAACTCTTCATTCGAGTTGAATTCACCGGGTGTGAGACTCAGTTCGACGGACTTTCCGGGGACGGCAGGGGTGTTATACGGGGTTCCGGCCGGGGAGTTCAAACCCGATGTCCGATCGCTTTTGCAAGTTAGGGCGTGACGCGACCCCGGGGGTTGGCTTAACAAAATCGCTTTCCGGCCTCCGCCGGCGTCGCCGTGTCATGAAAAATCTGCTCAGTCTCGAAGCTCTGACCGCCTCCGAAATGCGTTCCATCCTGGATCGCGTGGTGGCGTTCAAATCCGCGCGCACCTCCCACGCACGTCCGCTCGCGGGTCAGACCTGGGCGCTGATCTTCAGCAAGTCGTCCACCCGCACGCGCGTCAGCTTTGAGGTCGGTCTCCGCGAACTCGGGGCCGACGTGCTGTTCCTCAACGCGAACGACATCCAGCTCGGCCGCGGCGAACCCATCCGGGACACCGCCCGCGTGCTCGGCCGGATGATCCACGGCGCAGTGATCCGCACCTTTGCGCAGAAGGACGTGGAGGACTTCGCCCAATTCAGCGGCATCCCCACCATCAACGCCCTGACCGACGACGAACACCCCTGCCAGATCCTCACCGACATCTTCACCTACGAGGAGAAGACCGGCCTGAAGATCGAAGGCAAGGTGGTCACCTTTGTCGGCGATGCCGCCTGCAACGTGCCGGCGAGCTGGATTTTCGCCGCTGCGAAACTGGGCTTCGAACTTCGCCTCGCCGCCCCGCGCGCCTACTGGCCGTCGCCCGATATCCTCAAGCGCGCCGGCGCCGGTGACGCCGCCGACTGGACCCAGCACCCGGGCAGCGTCACCGAACGCATGACCGTCGGGGTCGGCACGATCGAGCTCCTCACCGACCTCAACCTCGCCGCGCGCAAGGCCGACCTGCTGTACACCGACGTCTGGGTATCCATGGGCAAGGAAGACGAAGCCAAGCAGCGCATCGAAGCCCTCGGCGGATACCAGATCAATGGCGAGCTGGTGAAACTGGCCAAGCCCGGAGTCGCCGTGATGCACTGCCTCCCGGCGTACCGCGGGAAGGAAATCGACGACACCACCTTCGAGGCCCATGCGGATTTGATCTTCACCCAGGCGGAGAATCGGCTCCATACGCAGAAGGCGATTGTGGATTGGATGGTCGCGAAGTGAGTCTGCGAGTCTGCGAGTGGGTAAGTAGGCAAGTAGGCGAGTGAGTGAGGGCTGCGAGCTAGACTTGTGGACGCTGCTTTCTTTTTCCTCTCTGAGTCTCTGCGTCTCTGCGGTTGCTTTCGGGTCTTGGCCTGCGACTTCACACGGGGTCCGCAGACGAATATGGGGCGTGGGTGGAACCACGCCCTCCACCGTGGATGGAGGCCACCGGGCGCATGGGTCGAAAACGGCGTGGAGGGCGCGGTTCCACCCGCGCCCCAATTAGTCGCGCGCCTCGTTTGAATCCACCCCACGCATCGCAACGCGTACCGTGCGGCAGGGCAAACGAACCGCAAAGGCGCGGAGACGCAGAGAGGTTGATGGGAGGTTTTTGGGCCGGTGCGATGTCATCGGTCGGTTTCTCTTCACGCCCGGTCTCGAAAGCGGTGTCGACGCTCCGCTCTGCCACCGCACTCCAAAATCACGCCGCGCCGTTCGACCACCTCTCTTCCTTCTGCCATATCCTCCGCATTTTCCCTCTCTGCGTCTCTGCGTCTCTGCGTCTCTGCGCCTCTGCGGTTCATCGATATTGCGTCGAATATAAGGTGCTGACATCCCCCTCGACGCTTGGCGTTGGTCCGCTAGAATGTCCGCCGCATGTCAACCGCTGCGCCCCAGGCGCCTGACGATTCCGCGCCGAAGCCGAAGAAGATCAACCTGCGCACTCCCGATGTGATGGAGGCCGTGCAGGCCCAGGTCGTCCTGCACTACCGCAGCGAATTGGTGGAGCGCATCCGCGCCAACGGCGGCGTGCTGAGCGCCCCGGGGATCACCATCAAGTTGGCCAAGGAATTCGGCTTTTGCTACGGCGTGGAACGCGCCATCGACCTGGCCTACGCCGCCCGCAAGGTCTATCCCGCCCCCCGCCGCATCTTCCTCCTCGGGGAAATCATCCACAACCCGGAGGTCAATGATCAGATCCGGGGCATGGGCATCGTCAGCCTCAAACCCAAGCCCACCAACGAGGACATCACCCACATCACCGCAGACGACGTGGTGATCATCCCCGCCTTCGGCACCGAGGTGGCCACCCGCCGCAAGCTAGAAGCCAAGGGATGCCAGCTGGTGGACACCACCTGCGGCGACGTGATGAGCGTGTGGAAGCGCGTGCGCCAGTACTCGAAGGAAAACGTCACCAGCATCATCCACGGCAAGGCCAAGCACGAGGAAACCAAGGCCACCACCAGCCAGGCCACCGCCTACGGCACCGGCCACTACTTGGTCGTGTTCAACCTCGAGGAGACCGATTACGTCTGCAATTACATCCTGAACCGCGGCAACAAGCAGGAGTTTCTCGACCGCTTCAAAGGCGCCTACTCCCAGGGCTTCGATCCTGATGTCCACCTGGCCGCCGTGGGCGTGGCCAACCAGACCACCATGCTCCGCGGCGAAACCGAGGAGGTTCAACGCCGCTTCAAGGCTGCGATGGAGAAGAAGAACGGCACCCCGAAGCTGTCGGAACACTTCCGCTTCTTTGATACCATTTGTGGTGCAACCCAGGAGCGTCAGGACGCGTTGGAAAAAATGCTCCGCGAGCCGATGGACCTTCTGCTGGTGGTGGGCGGGTACAATTCCTCCAACACCTCGCATCTGGCGGAAATGGGCGAAAAAGTCCTGCCGACCTATTTCATCAAGAACGCCGCAAAGATGGAGTCGGCGAGCCTGATCCGTCACTGGAACCAGCACATTCCCCGCGAGGAAGAGACCAAGAACTGGCTCCCGGCGGACCGTTCGTTGACGGTCGGAATCACCGCAGGCGCCTCGTGTCCGAACAACCTGATCGAGGACACCATCAAGCGCCTCTTCGAACTGCGCGGCCTCAGCGTGCAGGACGTTCTCAAAGCGTAGGGGAAAGAAGAGCAGCTGGGAGATGGGAGTTGGAAGCTGGGGGGATCGGGTTAAATCCAGCATCCAGCATCCGCCATCGTTTGGGATCTTTCCTGCCCATCTGCCATCTCCCAGCTCCCATCTGCTTCGGATTTTGTCACCCGCGCGGATCGTTTTCCTTTCGCCTTTTTCCTTTTGCCTTCGCAGGCACCGCAGCGCCTGCGCCACGACGCTTGTCGTTTCTCCGCGAATCCTTCAGGGTTCCGTGCTTCGATGCTGACGATTGCGAACATTTCCAAAGCCTACGGGGGCAAAACCCTTTTTGAGGATTTAACCCTGCAGGTGAACGCCGGCGACCGGCTCGGACTCGTGGGTCCGAACGGCGCAGGTAAATCCACCCTGTTCAAAATCATCCTGCAGCAGGAGGAGCCGGATGACGGCCAGATCACCTTCCAGCGCGGATTCACCGTCGGATTCCTCCCGCAGGAAAGCGCCCCCGTCGGCGCAGAAACCGTCCTCGAAGTCGCCACCGGGCAGCTTCATTCCGACGACGACCACGGCATGATGGGCGACGCCGGGGACACCCCGAAGGCCAAGCGCATCCTCAAGGGCCTCGCCTTCCGCGATTCCGATTTCGACCGTCCCGCACGCGAGCTCTCCGGCGGATGGGTCATGCGCGCGCATCTCGCGCGACTGCTCGTGCAGGAGCCCGACCTCCTGATGCTCGACGAGCCCACCAACCACCTCGATCTCGAGACCCTGTTGTGGTTCCAGGAGTATCTGAAGGATTACCCCGGCGGCATCCTGCTCATCTCCCACGATCGCGAATTCCTCAACCAGCTGGTCACCGGCATCGTGGAACTGCGCAACCAGCGCATGTGGAAATACACCGGGAACTACGATGTGTTCCTCACCCAGCGTGCGGCCCAGCAGGAGCAGCAGCTGTCGGCGTACAAGAACCAGCAGAAGGAAATCGCGCGTCTCCAGGAATTCGCCGACCGCTTCCGCGCCAAGGCCAGCAAGGCCTCCCAGGCGCAGTCCAAGCTGAAGCAGATCGAGCGCATGGAGTTGATCGACGCGCCCGAGGCGGCTGCGGCGACCGTGGACTTCAAGTTCCCCCAGCCGGAATCCAGCGGCCAGCGCGCCATCACCCTGCGTTCCATCTCGTTCGCATACGGCGAACACCGTGTGTACGACAATCTGGAATACCAGGCCGAACGCGGCGATCGCACCGTGCTCGTGGGACCGAACGGCGCCGGCAAATCCACCCTGCTCAAGCTGCTCGCCGGCGTTCTCACCCCGCAGTCCGGGGAACGCGACCTCGGCCTTCGCACCAAGGTGGGCTACTTCGCCCAGTACCGCGGCGAAATGCTCCGCTCCGGACGCACCGTGCTCGAGGAGGCCTTCGACACCCCGCGTCTGATGCGCGAGACCGATGTCCGTTCGTTGCTCGGATGCTTCCTGTTCCGCGGCGATGACGTCTTCAAAAAGACCGATGTCCTGAGCGGTGGAGAAAAGAGCCGTCTGGCGCTGGTGAAAATCCTGCTCGATCCGCCCAACCTGCTGCTCATGGACGAGCCGACCACTCACCTCGACATGTCGAGCATTGATGCCCTGGTCGGCGCGCTGAAGGAATACACCGGCACGCTGGTGTTCATCAGCCACGACGTCTATTTCATCCGCGCCCTCGCCTCGAAGGTGATCCACGTCAACGCCGGCCGGCTCACCGCGTACGCCGGCGGCTACGAGTACTTTCTGGAGAAAACCAAATCCTCCAAGAACGCCCGCGCCGCGCTCACCGCCGCGTTGACCAACAGCACGCCGGTGCAGCTCCCGATGGCGGCCAAGCCGCAGCAGGCCAAACCCGGCCAGCCGCAGGCCCAGGCCAACGCCGCCGCGTCGAACCCGAGCCAGAACTCCAAGGAGCGCCGCGTGCAGGCAGCCGATGCCCGACGCCAGCTCTCCGAACAGCGCAAGCGGGTCGGAATCCTGGAACGCGAAATCGCCGCCCTCGAAACCAAGCAGACGCATCTCACGGCCGAGCTGGAGAAGCCCGAGACCTACTCCCGCGGCGGCGCCATGATGCAGCTCAATCGCGAGCTCATGGCCGTGCAGGATGACCTCGCGGCCAAGACCGCCGAGTGGGAAGCCGCTGCGCAGCGCATCACCGCACTCGAAGTCACCGCCAACAGCGACGCGGGTTGATCCGCTGCCGCTTCGGGATCCGATTCAATTCGCCAGAGCGCGATTGTTCCGGAAGGTGTCGGTGATGGCCCAGAGGTTGAGCGGATACAACACGCCACGGTACCGGATGAACTCCGCGTGCCCGTCGGCGAAGGTGTAGTTCGATCCGCCGTTCTTCGCCGTCGAACCGCTGCTCATGTGGCGGTTGCGAATGATCTCGGTCACGTCGTTGCCGCCGTTCTCGAGGAAGTCCATGTAGTAGTTCCCGGAATTGGTCTTCACCTCGCCCAGGATGATGGTCAGCGAGGGCGATTTCACCGCCGCCTCGGGCACGTATTTGCCGGTCATCTGACTCACCGAGGTGTAGCCGAACGCCTCGTTGAAGTAGTCGTTCCACCCATTGAGGATGTAGCTGATCGCCGCCTGATCGGGATCCTTCTCCGCGGTTTTCAACTGCGATACGGTCAAGCGTCGCCGGTCCTCCGGGCATTGGAGCACCGACAACATCTGATACCCGGCGCGCAGCTGCGTGGGCCATCGACCTGTGTCGCGTCGCTCGGGAAACCGCGCGCGGTTGTCATCGCTGTAGAACACATGCGCGAGCCCGAGCTGGTGCAGTTGATTGAGGCACTGGGTGGACTTCGCACGCATGCGGGCGCGTCCGAGCGCGGGGAGCAACATGCCGGCGAGGACGGCAATGATGGCAATCACGACCAGCAATTCGATCAGCGTGAAGGCCTCGAATGAGGAATGAGATCGGGTGCGCGCCATGGCCATTTTCCGGGGGTTCGAGAGCGATAGCACGCGCCGCGGGCGGGGAAAAGCAGAATACCGGAAGCGTCGCGCCACGTCCGCAGACTTGACTTCGCAGCCCGGAACGGAGAACCACTTGGCCCGAAATGAAACGCGCGATGATCGCCCCCGCCGCCGCAGCCCGTGCCTTTGAGGCCGGGGCAGCCGCCGTTTCGAGTCTGCGCCACGCCTGACCTTCACTTCGGGCCCAGCGCAGACAGTCCCCGGGATTTCCCCTTTCCCGGAACGGTCGATGCGTTGACCCTCTCTCCCGACTCCAGCTCCCAGCGTTTTCATCCCATGTTCGAGCCCCGCAGTTTCATTGCGAACCACGTCTCCGGAATCCCGCGTTCCGGAATCCGCGACTTCTTCGACATCGTCCAGAACACCCCGGGCGTGATTTCGCTCGGCGTGGGCGAGCCAGACTTCGCCACGCCGTGGCACATCCGCGAGGCCGCCATCTACGCCCTCGAACGCGGTCGCACCCAGTACACCTCGAACCTCGGCCTGCTCCGTCTGCGCGAGGCCATCACCGCGTACGTCGCCCGGGAGTTCCATGTTCAGTACGATCCCAAGACGCAGGTGATCGTCACCGTCGGCGTCAGCGAAGCGCTCGACCTCGCCCTCCGCGCGATCCTCAACCCCGGGGATGAAGTCATCTATCACGAACCCTGCTACGTCAGCTACTCGCCCAGCATCGTGCTGGCGTACGGCGTGCCGGTGGCGGTGGCGTGCAAGGCGGAGGATGGATTCGCCGTCACGGCCCAGGCGCTCGAAGCCGCCGTGACCCCGCGCAGCAAGGTGCTGATGTTGAATTTCCCCACCAACCCTACGGGCGGCACCATGACCCGCGCGCAGTTGGAGGAAATCGCCGCGGTCGTGCGCAAACACAACCTGCTGGTCATCACCGACGAGATCTACAGCGAGCTCACCTTCGAAGGCGAACACGTGTCGATCGCCAGCCTCCCGGGCATGGCCGAGCGGACCATCTTCCTGCACGGATTCTCGAAGGCCTACGCGATGACCGGATTCCGCATCGGCTATGCCTGTGGTCCGACGGAGCTCATCGAGGCCATGATGAAGATCCACCAGTACTCGATGCTCTGCGCGAGCATCATCGCGCAGGAAGCCGCGATCGAGGCGCTGGAACACGGCTCCGCCGCCACCGCCGAGATGCGCGAGCAGTACCGACTTCGCCGCAACTTCATCGTGCAATCCCTGAACGACATGGGATTGAAGTGCCACCTGCCCCGCGGGTCGTTCTATGCGTTTCCGAGCATTGCCAACGTGGGAATCCCCGCGCGGGAATTCGCGCTCGGCCTGCTGAAGGAAGAAAAAGTCGCCTGCGTGCCGGGCGGTGCGTTTGGTCCGAGCGGACAACAATTCGTCCGCTGCTGCTTCGCCACCGCGTTTGATCAGATCCGCGTGGCCATGGACCGCATGGGCCGCTTCGTCGAACGCACCCGAAAGGGATGACGAAGGGCGGGGCCGCTGGGGCAGATGTCAGATACTGGATGCTAGATGCGCGATTTTGGAGTGCGGTGGCAGAGCGCAGCGCCGACACCGCTTTCGAGCCCGGGTGCGAGGAAACACCGACCGGTGACTTCCTTAACGCCGCCCGCCACGCACGCGTCGCAGCACCGACGCCATTTCCAACCCCGTTGCCGCCGCTTCCACACCGCGGTTTGTCTTCGGATCCAGGCAACGCACGCGCGCCTGCTCCGCGGTCTGCACCGTGAGCACTTCGTGGATCACCGGAATCCCGGTCTCCATGGCCAGATCCATCAACGCCCGCGTCACCGCTTCGGCGATGTGCTGGGCATGGGTGGTTTCCCCCTGCCAGATCACGCCGAAGCAAAGGATCGCATCGGGCTTGTCCTTCTCCCGACGCGCCAGCGCCGCTGCTGCCATCGGCACTTCAAACGCGCCCGGCACCCGCACCACTTCGACGGCATCGGGCTTTGCTTCGCCCAGCGTGACCTTGGCGGCGGCGACCATGCCATCGACATAGCGACGGTTGTAAAGCGAGGCGACGATGGCGTAGCGCCCCCCGGGGGCGTGGCGACGGGACGATTTGCTGTGAACGCGCAACATGCGCCCCGAATGTGTCGGCGACACCCCACGCCGGGCAAGCCTGCAGGCCCGCAAGCCGGGGCTGTTCTTCTTCCCCAGTCCCGATATGAATGCCCGCGTGAAGGCATTCAAAGCCATCGCCGCGATGGCGGAGAACCGGGTCATCGGACACAAGGGCCAGATTCCCTGGCACCTGCCCGAGGATTTCAAATGGTTCAAACAAACCACCCTCGGCCACATCTTGGTCATGGGCCGGCGCACCTATGAATCGATCGGGCGCCCCCTGCCCGGCCGCGAGACGCTGATCATTTCCCGCTCCGGCTTCACCGCCTCCGGCACCACCACGCTGCCCTCGGTGGAAGCCCTCGAAGCCCGCGTGGCCCAGGATCCGCGCGACGTGTGGATCGCCGGCGGCGCGGAAATCTACTCCCTGCTCCTGCCCCGGTGCAGCGATCTGTTCCTCTCCCGCGTGCATGGAACCCCGGAAGGCGATGCCTTCTTCCCCGCCTTCGAATCCGGCTTCGACCGCGGCGAAACCGTGCTCGAACGCGAGGGCTTCCACGTGGTTCACCACCGGCGCCTCCCCGCATGAACCCCGCCCCGAATCCGCGGTGGCCACGGCGCATTCCCGGAATCCTCGCCACCACCCTGCTGCTCATGATCCCGTCTTCTCCCGCCACCGCCCGGGCGGCGGATGCTGCGAAGCCTGTATCAGAATTGATCCTCCTCCAGCGGTTCGACTCCGCCGAAAAAACGCGGACCGAAAAACTCACCACGTGGGTGCTCCCGGAAGTGACGCCCTCCGTACCGTGGAATGAACTGGTGGTGTCGTGGAACGCAGCGCCCTCGACCCGTCTTTCCGTTTTCGCCCGCACCGTTTCTGATACGGGCGCCTCCGGCTGGTACAACCTGGGACACTGGTCAGCGGATCCGACGCAGGGCGCACGAACCAGCGTGAGTGGACAGGCCGATGCCGAGGGGCGCGTGGCAACCGACACGCTGATGCTTCGGGTGCGTCGGCCGCGCATTCAGGTGAAGGTGGAATTCCCGGAGTCCTCCGATCCAAGTGGTCTCTCCCTGATTGCGCTGTCGGTCTTTGATTCCGCGCGGACCAACGCGGTGACGCCGCCGCCGGAGAAACACGCGTGGGGAAAGCACCTGGATGTTCCCCTGAGGTCGCAGGTCGATTTTCCCGAGGGGATCCAATCCTGGTGCAGTCCGAGCAGTCTTTCGATGGGACTGGCCCATTGGTCGAAGCGACTGGGAATTCCCGCGCTGGATCTTCCGGTGCCCAAGGTGGCGGCGGCGGTGAACGATCCCGGATGGCCCGGGACGGGAAACTGGCCGTTCAACACGGCCTTCGCCGGATCCCTGCCGGGCATGCACGCGTGCGTGGCCCGACTCAACAGCCTGCGCGAAGTGGAGGAGTGGATCGCCGCGGGCAGCCCGGTGATCACGTCGGTGGACGCCAACCAGCTCCACACGCCCGCGCGAACCGGAGGTCCATCGGGACATCTCGTGGTAGTCCGCGGATTTACTACCACCGGGGATGTCGAGCTGCTCGATCCCGGCGTCGCCCACGAGCGCGCCGCGCGGGTGATCCCGCGCGACACCTTTGAACGCGCCTGGAACCACTCCGGCCGGACCGCCTACCTGCTCTGGCCCTCGAAGGGTGGCGGGGCTACCCCACCACCCCGCGGCTCGGGCGGATTGACTCCGCTCAAAGCTTCTTGAATTGCTCGTTCACCCACTGGGTCTGCGGCTCCATCAACCGGGTGACGTCAATTTGACGGTAGACTTCCTTTGCCTTGGCCTTGTCGCCGCGACGCAGGTGGATTTCAAACCAGCCGAGATTGATCGAAGACGCCTCCACCGGATTCATGAGCGTCGGGTTGAACGTTTTCAGAATCGCCTCGGCCTCTTCCAATCGCCCGTTCTGGATCAAGGCGAGGCTGTGGTTGATCTTGTAGTCCCGATTTTTCGGATACGACAGCGTGAGGCGGAAAGTGAGCTTCACTGCTTCCTCGGGATCAGTCCGGGTGGCGAGCAGCACGGCGGAGTAATTGTTGATGTGAGTCGGCTCATCCGGCGCCAGGCTCAGGGTCTTCTTTGCAGCACGCACCATCAGGTCCATCTGACGGCTCTCATAGGCGGCCGTGGTGAGCTGGAACCAGAACTGAATGTCCGACTCGTACTGCGTTTCGATCGTCTTCAGAAGCGCGGCGGATTCCGCAGGATAGCCCAGTCGAAGCATTCGCTCGGAAACAGAGAAGGCGTCGGTGGGACGTGAATACCGGCCGGAGGCAGTCTCCTTGAAGAACTTGGAAGCGAGTTCGGGATCACCCGTCTTGAGCGCCACCAGGCCCTCGAGGAAACTGGCCATGCCGGTCATGCGACCCTGCACCGCCGGTTCGTTTCGCATGGAAACCGCGGTCTGTCTGACTTCCGGCCAGTCGCGCATTTCGATTCGCTGCTCCGCCAGCCGCATCCAGAGGTCCGGGCTGAACGGATAGTCGCGCAGCTGGTTCAGCGTAAATTCCACCGCCACGGTCGGCAGCTGCAGGTCCACGAACGCGTTGGCCAGGCCAATCGCATCGGACACCGTCTCTGGAGGACGCGAGAATTTTCGCGCCAACTCGCGCGCATCCGCCCGGCGTCCAACACGGGTGAGCAGACGCCAGTAGTTGACGTTCTCCGAGACGCGATCGACGTGATGGTCGATCAACCAGTCGAGCGCCGAGCGGTACAACGTGAGATCGGTCAACTGAAAGGCCAGGTAGAGTTGCAGTCGGCGGAGCGTTTCAGCCTGCTCCCCGGTGGTGGTGGACTGCAATTCCACCATTTTTCGACGCGCCCCCTGAAACCCCTGCACCGGACCCCAACCCGCCTCCCAAGTCAGCTGATACAGACTCAGGATCGGGTCCTTCCCGAAGGTGTCGGAGTGGAGGCTCCAAAGCTGGCCGAACCGGGTCATCTGCCCGCGGTGAAAACTCGCGATGAGCATGTCGCTCGCAAGCTCGCTGGGAATGTTGTTCGAGAGCGAACTCGTCAACTGCAGCAGCCAGTCATCAATCTGATACTTTCGCAGAAAATGGCTCACCAGGGTCAGGTCGTTGACATTGGTTTGGGTGAGCCGCAGCAACCATTGGCTGCGGTCGTATCCGATCGCAGTGTAGCGCCGATCCGGCTTGGGCAGAGCGCTGATGGCCCGAAGCATGGAACGCGCGATCTCAGGATTGCCCGGGCTGTGAACGCTGGCCGAACGCCAGGTCAGCACCGCCTCCACCAGATTACCCTGCTTTGCCGTGGACTCCGCTCGACGCGCCAGAGACCAGCCCTGGGCCATGTCCAAACCGCTGATCTTCAGCGGCGGAGTCACCCACTCGGGAGTGGCCGTCCAGATTTTCGTGAGGAACAGGCCGAGAAACAAAACGAACCCGATGAACATCAGGGTTGCGATGCCGAACCAATGGTCGAACAGGAAGACGCGCAGCCAGCCGTCGCCCATCCGCTCACGCCAGCTCATCCCTGGGGGAAGATCGCCGGGAGTCACACTGGGCTCGGGCGGCGGCGGGGTCGGAGTCGGGGAATTGTTCGGGGTTTCCATGAAGAATCAGAAAGTCGTGAATCGAATCAGATTGCTAATCGCATTTGCACCGGCCCGCACTTGCTCTCACTCACTTGCTCACTCGTTGGGCAGTCCTCGCTCCCGTTCAGCCTTTGCCGACCGCGCCGGGACTCACCACCAACACCTCGGCTCCGCCCTCCGCTTCGATGGAAGCCGGCCCCATCGCCTTAGGAATCAGCGCCACGGATCCGCGCGGCAACTCCACCGGAATCGCCCCGCCCGTGATGCGGGCAGCCCCGCCCACACAACCGATCACTCGCATCTCCCCGCCTGGCAGGGACGCCGCGGCTCCCGCCGAGACCTTCCAATGATCGATCCGGAACAGCAGGTCGGTCACCAGACGGCGACGGCTCACCCCCGCCCCGGCTTCCTCCCATCGAGCAGAAACGAGACCCGGCTCGCAGTCAAAAAAGTCGATCGACTCAAAGGAGGGCTTGAGATGCAGCTCGCGCGGACGCCCGTCGGTGCCCACACGGTTCCAGTCAAACACCCGGTACGTGGTGTCGGAATTCTGCTGGATCTCAAACACCAGGTTGCCCCCGCCCAGCGCATGGACGCGTCCGCTCGGCAGGAACATCACGTCCCCCGACCGGACCGAATGCACGTGGAACAACCCGGCAACCGTACCATCTTTGGTACGCGCCTCAAATTCGGTACGCGTGACTCCACGGCGGAGCCCCGTGTACAGGCGCGCGCCCGGGGCGGCTTCCATCACATACCACATCTCCGTCTTCGGTTCGCCCCCGAGCGCGGCGGCGCGGTGCGCGGGCGGGTGAACCTGCAGCGAGAGATCCTCGCGTGCGTCGAGAAACTTCACCAACCAGGGGAAGCGTCCCCCGGGGGCGGTCACCCCGCCGGTCAGCCAGTTCCCGCGCTCCTCAATCAAGGACCGAATGGTGCGGCCCTGATCGGGTCCGTTGGCCACGACCGACACCCCTTCCGGGCGATCGGTCACCTCCCACGATTCGCCCACCGGAATTTCCGCAGGCAGGATGCGATCGGGGAACTCGGCCAGCTTGCGTCCGCCCCAGATCCGCTCCTTGTAAAGCGGAACGAATCGCAACGGGTAGGCGAGCGGGACGCTGGAGGAGGTGGCGGACTCCGAAATCATGCCGCTTCCTGAGCTTCGAGGTATTTTCCAAACGAGCGGAACTTGGCGTAACGACCGTCCAACCGCGCAGGCCCGGTGCGTTCCTCGAGTTCGCCGAGGTGGCGCAGCAGCGATTCCTTCAGGCTGGAGGCGGCCGCGGCGTAGTCGTTGTGGGCTCCGCCGAGAGGTTCGCGGACGATTTCGTCCACCAAACCGAGTTCCTTCAAGTCATCGGCCGTGATCTTCAAGGCCGCGGCAGCCTTCGGGGAGGCCGAACGATCCTTCCACAGAATTGCCGCGCATCCCTCGGGACTGATCACCGAGTAGTAGGCGTTTTCCAGGATCAGCACGCGATCCGCAACGCCGATGCCCAAGGCTCCACCGGATCCGCCCTCACCAATGACGGCGGCGACGATCGGTACCTCGAACAGCATCATTTCGCGCAGGTTCACCGCGATGGCTTCGCCGATGTGGCGTTCCTCCGAACCGATGCCCGGATACGCACCGGCGGTGTCGATGAGCGTGATGATCGGGAGCTTGAACTTGTCGGCCAGCCGCATCAGACGAAGCGCCTTGCGGTAGCCCTCTGGGTGGGCTGAGCCGAAATTGCGGAGGATGTTCTCCTTGGTGTCGCGTCCCTTCTGGGTGCCGATCACCATCACCCGCCGGTTGCCCAACTTGGCGAACCCGCCGACCACCGCGCGGTCGTCGGCAAACATGCGGTCGCCGTGAAGCTCCTCAAAATCGGTAAACGCCAGCCGCAGGTAATCGAGCGTGTAGGGACGCTTGGGATGGCGGGCGAGCTGGACCCGCTGCCACGGAGTGAGGTTGGAGAAGATCTGGCGGAAGGCCTCGTCCAGCTTGACCTGGAGGCTCTGGTATTCCGCCTGAAAATCGCCCATCGCGTGCTGCACGGAGTGCTGCTTCAGATCCTCCAACTTCCGCTGGAGTTCAACGATCGGCTTTTCGAAGTCGAGATAGTGTTTCATCGCATGTCGCGAACCGGCATCTAAGCCCCGGAAACTAGGTAGTTCCGGACGCTGAGGCAATGGGTCATTTCCCCCGAATCACCGGGCCGCAGGACAGGGCGTTTCGGACTTTCACCCCATCCCGCGATCCCTCACCCTCCTGCGCACCGTTTCATTGATCATGGCCCGCACTCCCCGCCCCTCCGACGTCGTCTCCCGCTCCGGTCGCTTCACCAGTGGTCCCGCGGCCGACGTAGCCGCCTTCTCGGAGTCCATCAGCTTCGACTGGCGCCTCTGGCGTCATGACATCCAGGGCTCCATCGCCCACGCCACCATGCTCCGCTCGGCGGGCATCCTCACCGAGGCGGAGCTCAAGGCCATCCGCGACGGACTTCAGGAAATCGGTGCCGAAATCGAGGCCGGGAAGTTCACCTGGAAGCCGGAGCTCGAGGACGTCCACATGAACATCGAGGCGGAACTCACCCGCCGCGTCCCCGCCGGTGCCAAGCTCCACACCGGACGCTCCCGCAACGACCAGGTCGCCCTCGACGTGCGGCTCTGGCTGCGCGATGAGATCGACGCCCTCGCCGGCGAACTCCGCCTCCTGCAGCGCTCGCTGGTTCAGCTCGGCCGTCGGCATCCGGCCGTCATCATCCCTGGGTACACCCATCTCCAGCGCGCCCAACCGGTCTTCTTCGCCCATCATCTGCTGGCCTACGTTGAAATGTTCGCGCGCGATCTCGGCCGTCTGGCCGACGGACGCGAACGGACCAACGTCTGCCCTCTCGGTTCGGGCGCGATCGCCGGCAGCACCCTGCCCCTAGACCGCGCCCTGGTGGCCAAACAGCTCGGATTCGTGGACTCCCTGGGCAAGGCCCGCGTGACTCAAAATTCCATGGATGGCGTGAGCGATCGCGACTTCATGATCGAATTCTGCTCCACCTCGGCGCTCATCGCCGTGCACCTCAGTCGCCTCAGCGAGGACATCATCCTGTGGGTCAGCAGCGAATTCGGCTTCATCCGCATTGCAGATGCCTACACCACCGGCTCTTCGTTGATGCCGCAGAAGAAGAATCCCGACGTGGCGGAACTGACCCGGGGCAAGTCCGGACGCGTGATCGGCAACCTCATGGCACTGCTTACCCTGTTGAAGGGTCTGCCCATGACCTACAACCGCGATCTCCAGGAGGACAAGGAACGCCTGTTCGACACGGCCGACACCGTGCGTCGCTGCGTGCGTCTCACCGCGGCCATGCTCGACAACACCACGGTGCGCGAAGCGGCCTGTGCCGCGGCGGCTGCGGATCCGTTGCTGCTCGCCACCGATCTTGCTGATTACCTCGTCCTCAAGGGCATGCCCTTCCGCAAGGCGCACCACGTGGTCGGAGCTGTGGTCGGATATGCAGAATCCAACAGCAAGCCCCTGAACAAACTCACGCTGGCCGAGTTCAAGTCCATCGACACCACCTTCACCGAGGACGTCACCTCGGTCTTCGATTTGAAGGAAGCCATGGCCCGCCGGAAACTCCCCGGCTCGCCCGGAACCCGCGAGGTCAAGCGCCAGCTCGACCAGTGGACCCGCCTGCTCGCGATGAAGTAGCCGGCCGAGGCCGGCGGTTGAAGGGGTGAACCTGAAGACGGTGGTTGAAGGGTTGAAAAGTTGAAGCGTTGAAGGGGCGGGAACCGTTACGACGCCACTGGAACGCCCCACCGAACCATTCGCCGAATGGAAATGAAAATAGCCCACGGCCTTCAGCCCTGCGTTGGGTGGATACAGGTCTCATCGAGTCCCACAAGGACGGCAGAGGACTCCAGCCTTCACGGGTAACACTTCAAATCACCCGCCGTACCACCGGTCGGTTTCGCATAGCACTCGGACTCAATAGCGGTGTCGACGCTTCGCTCTGCCACCGCACTCCAAAATTTGGCGACGCCACCTTTTACCCTCAGCGCGTTCTACCCGCTGCGACTTCACACGCGGTACGCAAACGAAAATGGGGCGTGGGTGGAACCACGCCCTCCACCGAGGGATGGCCTCCATTCGAGCGCATGGATCGAAAACCGCGTGGAGGGCGCGGTTCCACCCGCGCCCTGACTAGTCGCGCGCGGCGCTAATGCACGGGCCTCCGTATCGCAACGCCTCCCGCTCAATCCCATTTAACGGCTAGGGGGACGAGGCGGATCATTCGGACTTGGAAACGCCTCCGCCGTTTCATTGGCGTTGGCCGACCGCAACTCGGTTCAACCCCACGATTTTGGAGCGCGGCGGGAAGTTCCTTATACCTTCGGTTCCCAACCGGGCCGGTACTCGCGTCCCCACAGCCGGCGTTGATCCCGCGTGGCATTGCGGATCGCTCCCGTGGCCGGATCCACCGTCAGCACCGATCCGGTCCGATACGCGATGTTCCCCAGATGACACAACATCGTGCTCTTCTGCCCCTCGCCGATCTCCGAGTTCAACGCCACCCCCGACCGAATCGATTCCACGAAGTTCGTGAAGTGCGGCACATCGCTGAACTTTCCGCTCACCCGCGACACTTCCTTCCCTGCGAGATCGAACACTTTGTAGCCCGCACCGAGGTCGATCGAGAGACTCCCCTTTTCGCCGTAAAAGGTGACGAACGGATGCGCCTCCTCCTTCCGCGGAAGACAGCTGCTGGAATCCCACGTGGCTCCGCACGAACCAAAATCGAAGTTCGCCACGATCGTATCCGGAGTCTCCTGGTCGTCCTGAAAATGGTACCGGCCTCCCGCGACCGACACGCGTTGGGGCAAGCCCACTCCGAGGCCCCAGCGGACCAGATCCAGCGCGTGAATCCCGTTGTTCGCCAATTCGCCGCCGCCCCAGTGCCAGCGCCAATGCCAGTTGTAGTGAACGAGGTTGTCCACGTACGGACGCTCCGGAATTGGCCCCTGCCAGAGCCCGTAATTCAATCCTTCCGGCACCGGCACCAGACGCCCGCGTCCGATCCCCGGTCGATTCGCATCGTACCAACTCCGGGCATACCGCACCGGGCCGATCACTCCCGACTTCAACCGCTCCATCGCCTCGCGGATCTCTGGCACGCTGCGACGCTGATTCCCCATCTGCACCCGGCGGTTGTGTCGGCGCGCCGCCTCCACCATCCAGCCCGACTCCCGCGCGTTGTGGCTTCCTGGTTTCTCCACATACACGTGCTTCCCCGCAGCGCAGGCCAGCAAGGTCATCGGCGCATGCCAGAAATTCGGCAACGCGATCGACACCGCATCGATCGACTTGTCCTCGAGAATGCGGCGGTAATCCGGCACTGCGGCAGGCGTGCGACCCGACCGTTTCTCCACCTCCGCCACGCCGGCGGCAAGACGCCGCGCATCCACATCGCACACCGCAGCGATCTCGGCGGAAGGCACCTGGGAATAGCCCTTGATGTGATCCATCCCCCGCCCGAGCCCGAGCACCGCCACGCGCACGCGCGAGGAAGCCTGGAGCGTCTCCGCACTGAGAAACTGAGGGGCCTGCCCCGCGGCGAGAACTGCGGCGAGCGAACCCGTGGCGCGCAGAAACTCACGACGCCCCGGCATGGAACACGACTCGGAGGAGGTGGAAGTGAAGGGATTCATGGGATTTCCCGCATCCAACCCCATTCCCGCCCCGGCCTCAAATCAAACCCACGTCGCGTTCGTCAGGCGAAGCGAGCCGCGTACACGGGCGGGAAGTGGTTGCCCAAACACGACCACGACACGCCGCGGTCCGCTGACACGTACACATTTCCGGTCGTCGATCCGATCACCAGGCGGTCCTCGCGATAATCCAGCGCGTGACGCAGCACGATGTCGTAGCAATCCCGCTGCGGCAGACCGGTCCGGAACGCCTGCCAACTCGCGCCGCCATCGTCGGTGCGGCACACGCACAACGCGCCCGACGGAGCGAGGCGTTGCTCATCGCTGTGGGCCGGCACCACCCACGCGGTGGCCGGATTCGCGGGATCCGCCGCGATCGCAAAGCCGAAGTGCGCAGGGCCACCCGCCTCGCCCACATCGGTCCACTGCGCTCCGCCATCGGTGCTCCGGAAAATGCCACAATGGTTCTGCTGCCACAGCACGTCCGGCGCGCCGGTGCAGGCCACCAACAGATGAGGATCGTGCCCCACTTCCACCGAAGGATCCGGGAGAAAGCTCGCCTTCAATCCGCGATTCGTGGGACGCCAGCTCACGCCGTCATCCAGGGTCTCGAACACTCCCGCGCAACTGATGCCAATGCGGACATGACGCGAGTTCCGCGGGTCGATCACGATCGAATGGATGCCCGGATGATCGCGTCCCCCGCCCATCCAGTGCGTGGTTCGTGTGGGTTGATCCCACAGGCCGGTGACGAGATTCCACGATGCCCCGCCATCGTCGGATCGGAACAATCCACCCGGCTCCGTTCCCAAATACAGGCGCCCCGGCTGATCCGCGGGCCCGGGCTCAAACACCCACAGATAGCGCAGCACCGCCGGCACTCCGGGCTTCACTTCCGCGCCCTCGGGATACTTCGGCGCGGCCACCTCCTGCCAGGACGCGCCGTCGTCCGCGGAATAGTGAAGCTTCTGCCCCCAATGACCGTGGTCCAGACACGCCCAAATTCGTCCATCGCGCGGATCGCGTGTGGCGTACGACACCGCCACCCCGGGAAACGAGAGACGCAGCGTTCGCCAACTGGTTCCCTCGGGCACCAGTTGGATCAGACCTTTTCGAGTGGAGAGCAGGAGTTGCATGGATGGATGAAAGGACGTGATGACGCGGAAAATGTTCTGAGCCTCAACCGCCGGAGAGCGCCTGGAGGATGAACACCTCATCCCCGGGAGCCACCGCATCGGACAGGCGATCCCGGTCCCGAACCGGCTCCTCGCGCAGAAAAACATTCACGTGCTTCCGGAGCGCACCGCGGTCATCGACCAAATAGGCGGCCAGTCCGGGATGCTTCTGATCCAGCGCGCGAATCACCTCCGCCACCGTCACGCCCTCCACCGGACCTTCCTCCAGCTTCGGGAAGAACCGTCTCAGATGGGGAGTGAAACGCACCTTGGGCACGACCCAAAGTTCACCGAACGCCCCTCAAAATCGCAACCCAGGAATCCAGCCTCACCGCTCACCACTGGTCGTTGCCGCGGACAAAATCCCGTTGGTACCGCTTGAGCAGCGCGTCGGGATCATTGGGTACCAGGTACACCTTCTGCCGGATCCGTTTCACTTCACCCGGCGCGAGGCCATCGATCAGCGGATCGCTGTGCAGACACACATACACGCCCTCGAACAACTCATGCGTGCGGCTGCTCGCCGTGGCCAGGATCCAGCGGTCATCGGCGGACACGCAGCCGATCAGGCCGTTCACCAGCCGGTTCTTCGCCACCGGACGTGGGTTCGCATCCGCCTCGCGAGTCCACGACGGAAGGAACACCTGTCCGCCGCGATACAACGCTTCCTCGGTCCGATCCAACCGGTCCAGAAACGTCCTGCCCGCGGCGGTGTAGACGAAGCTCCGCGCCGTGTATCCTTTTTGATCCCTCCCCGTGAATCCATCCACCCGGATGCACGCCGGCTGGAACCACTGCACCTCCGACCGTGCGAGCCCCTCGTTGCGAAGCTCGAAGGTAAACTCGAGTTCATCCGATCCCGACCGGACCTCATGGAGCACGAGCATCGAAGGCTCCACCCGCGTCTCGAATCGAAGCAACGTACCCGCCGCGTTGGTCTCCACCAGACGCGTGCGATGCGGCATCACGGTCTTGCCCCACTCGCGCTGATTCGCCCCCGGACGGAGAAAGGCCTCCAGGTACAGGATCTCCAATCGCCCCTGCGGAAGATGCGCGGAACGCACGGTGAGAATCCGGTTGGTCCAGCTCACCTGCATCGGCTCCGCACCGCGAGCCCAACACGGCAGCACTCCGAGCAGGAGCACCACGAGCGATCGAACGGAGAACGGTAGCCGGGGAATCATGACCGGAGCATGCCCTCGCCAACCGGGCTCCGACAACCCCGGAACACGCGCCCGGATCCGATTAAAACACCGGCCCCAGCAACCAGGGTGCAAACTCTTCGTCGCCCAACCCCTGCTCCTCACTTCGGGTTTTCTTTCCGCCCGCGACGGCGATGATTTCCTCAAAGATCCGGTGCCCCACCTGCTCCAGCGTCTCCGTGCCGTCGAGGATGGTTCCCGCGTTGATGTCCATGTCCTCGCGCATCCATTCGAACAACGTGGTGTTGGTGGCCACCTTGATGCACGGCGCAGGTTTGCAACCGTAAACACTTCCGCGTCCGGTAGTGAACACGCCCACGTTGGCGCCGCCGCAAATCAGGCCGGTCATGCTCACCGGATCGAACCCCGGCGTGTCCATGAACCCGAGCCCGGGCTGGGTGATCGGCTCCGCGTAACCGTACACCGCCGAGAGCGGGGCCTGACCCGCCTTGGCCACCGCGCCGAGGCTTTTTTCCACGATGGTGGTGAGGCCGCCGGCCTTGTTGCCGACGCTCGGGTTGTTGTCGATCGATGCATTGTGAAGCCGGGCGTGATCCTCCCACCACCGCACCTGGCTGATCAGCTTCTCCCCCACCTCGCGGGAAATCGCGCGGCGGGTCAGAAGATGCTCCGCTCCGTAAATCTCAGGCGTCTCACCCAACACGCTGGCCGCTCCGTGGCGAACCAACTCATCGCTCGCCACGCCAAGCGCGGGATTGGCGGTGATCCCGCTCGCGCCGTCGGAGCCGCCGCAATTCATCGCGAGCGTCAACCGGCTCAACGGCTGCGGGGTCCGTCGCAAGGCTGCCGACACTGGAAGCAACCGCTCCACCGCCTTGGTGGCGGCCTCGATGGTCTTGGCAATGCCGCCCTGCGTTTGGATGTTCATCACCGTCGGCATCACCTCACCGGGCGCGAGTTGATCGAGGGAAAACTCGCGCACCAGACGATCGGTCTGGTTCACCTCGCACCCAAGCCCGATGAGCACGTAGCCGGTGATGTTCGGATGACGCGCGATCCCGGCCAGAACACGCTGCAGCAGGCGCGTCGGTTCATTGTCCGGCATCGCGCATCCACTCTTATGCGTGAACGCCACCACGCCATCGACTCCGGGAAACTGCCGCGCAAAGTCCGGTCCGCGGAAGCGTTCCGCCACGTATTTCGACACCGAGGCCGAGCAGTTCACGCTGGAAATCACCGCGATGTAATTGCGGGTTCCCGCGCGCCCGCCGGGGCGGGAGAAACCAGGAAAGGTACGTTCCGATCCCGGCGGCAACGGAGCGAGCGGGCGGACATCGCTTCCGATCGCGTGATCCCGCACAAAATCCTTCAACTCCAGGTTGTGCAAATGCACCAGATCGCCCGGACGAATCGCCCCGCGCGCAAAGCCAATCACCTGCCCGTACTTGCGAACCGCGGCTCCGTCGGCAATGGGGCGCACTGCAACCTTGTGTCCGCGACCCACGTCGGCCCCGACGGTCAGCGGCGTGCCGTGATCGTCCCAGACCGACCCGGCCTTGAGCGGGGACTTGGCCACGGCGACATCGTCCTCGGAATGAAGCCGCAGGGCGATCGATTCGAAAGGTTGCATCCCCGAATCAACGCAGATCGTCGCGCACCGAAGCAAGCGGCTAGACGGCGCGGACGAATTCGGCGTGAAGCTTGGAGTAGGTTCCGCCCATGGCAATCAACGCGTCGTGCGTGCCACGCTCCACGATGCGTCCTTCAGCCAGCACCAGGATCAGGTTCGCATGCCGCACCGTGCTCAACCGGTGGGCCACCACAAAGCTGGTTCGACGCTCAAACAAGGCCTCCAGCGCATGCTGCAGGATGCGCTCGGTCTCCGGGTCCACCGCACTGGTGGCTTCGTCCAGAATCAGGATCCGCGGCTCCGCCACCATCGCCCGCGTGAAGGTGATCAACTGACGCTCTCCCGCGCTGAGCGTGCCGCCGCGTTCGCCGATCTTGGTCTGATACCCTTCGGCCAATCGACGAATCACCGCATCCGCCCCCAGCCGTTTCGCCGCGGCCACCACTTCGTCGTCGGTCGCGGAAGGACGCCCAAATTTGAGGTTCTCCATCACCGTGCCGGTGAAGAGGAAGTTCTCCTGCGTCACAATCCCGAGCTGCGAGTGGAGCGACTCCATCGTGTGCGCACCAATGTCGTGGCCGTCCACCAGGATGCGGCCCGACTGAGGCTCATAGAATCGCGCCAGCAGGCTCACAATGCTGGTCTTGCCCGAACCGGTGTGCCCCACCAGCGCGACGGTCGAACCCGCAGGCACTTCGAACTCGATGTCGTCCAGAATCCACCGGTCTGCCGGCGTGGTGTCGTATCGAAACCGAACCGACTCATATCGCACCGCTCCTGCAAGACGCGGCAGCGGCGGAGCTCCGACGCGGTCCTGCACTTGGGGCTGCGTGTCGAGCAGGGCGAAGATCCGTTCCGCACTCGCCGCTGCGGAGAGCATGGTGTTGTAGAGCTCGCTCATCACCTGCACCGGACCAAAGAACATGCCCAGATACAGGACAAACGCCGCCAGCGCTCCGACCGTCATGTCCCCGCTCAACACCCGGCTGCCGCCGTAGCCCAGCACGATGCACGTGGCCGCGCCCGCGAGCAGGTTCACCAGCGGCATGTAGGTGTGGAAGATCCGCGAGGAACTCACCCAGCGATCCGCGTAGTCCTGATGCAAACCGGTGAAGCGACGAAAATTCTCCGCCTCGCGCCCGAACGCCTGCACCACGCGCACTCCGGAAATGTTTTCGGCCGTCGCCGCAGTGAGACGCGACAAGGTCCCGCGAATCTTCCGATACGCCTCGCGTCCGCGCACGTGGAACCATGCCGTCGATAAAATCAGCGGCGGCAGCACTGTGCACACCGCAAGACACAGCTTCCAATCGTAGCTCACCATCACCACCACCACGCCGATCAAGGTCAGCAGGCTGGACAACAACTGGGTCGCACCCCAGGTGAGGATGCGATCCAGCGAATCCACATCGCTGTCCGCACGGGCCATGATCCGTCCCTGGTGCGTGCGATCGAAATAGTTCAGCGAGAGCCGCTGGATGTGATCAAACACCGCGAGGCGCAGGTCGTTCATCGCCCCCTGCCCCAGCGTAATCGCCGAACGCACCTGCATCACCGACAGCATCCATCCGAGCAACAGGTTGGCCAGATAGATCCCGCTCACCACCGCGATTCCCCACGCCGCATCCCGCGCGCTGTTCCAGCGGGTGAGATGACGGTCGATCCCCACCTGGATCAATCGAGGTCCCGCCAGCGACGAGATGGTGGCCAGCGCGGTGAGGAGCAGATTGAGAACGAACTGGCGCCGATACGGACGCGTGTAGCTGAACAACCGGCGCAGCAATCCACCGGTCATCCGCGATTGCGCGAATTCCTCTTCCAGGGCGATGTCGTCGTGGGTGGCCATCGAATCGGATCAATTCGCTACGCGTTCGCAGGCATGCCGGCGGGAATCTCGGGCACGGATTCGTGGGTGGACTGCGATTGAAAGAGCGTCGCGTACGCACCCTGCGCGGCGATCAGTTGGTCATGCGTTCCCTGCTCGACCAGGCGCCCTTCCTTCATGACGAGAATCAGGTCGGCATCGCGCACGGCCGACATGCGCTGCGAAACCATCACCGTGGTCCGACCGCGTCGGATCGAAGCCAGTGCATCGCGAATCTTCCGCTCCGTTCCCGGATCGATGGCGCTGGTCGCATCGTCGAGCAGCAGCACGGCAGGATCCATCAGCAGCGCCCGAGCGATGGCGATACGCTGACGCTGTCCGCCGCTGAGCGAGATGCCGCGCTCGCCCACCACGGTGTCGTATCCCTGAGGCAATGCGGAGATGAACTCATGCGCCTGCGCCGCCGTGGCCACGCGAACAATCTCCTCCCGCGAAGCATCGGGTCGTCCGAAGGCGATGTTCTCCGCCAGGCTGGTGCTGAACAGAAACGTCTCCTGGAACACGACACCCACCGCGGCGCGCAACCCCGCCAGATCCAGATCGCGCAGGTCCACGCCATCCAGTCGCACCACGCCCGACGTCGGATCGTAGAACCGCGGAATCATCGACAGGCAGGTGGATTTGCCAGCCCCGGTCGATCCCACCAACGCCACCCGAGAACCCGCAGGAATGTGAAACGACACCTCGCGCACCGCCGGGCCGTGCTGGGCATTGGAATCTGCAGGAGTCGCCGCGGGCTTCGCGTCCGCTTCAATCTCCACCCGCAGCGATGGCGCACGCTCGTGCTGGAAGGTGACGGCTTCGAATTGAATCTCGCCGCGTACCGATTCCACGCGACGCGACCCATTGGGCAGCGCGATCGGGGCCTGAAGAATCTCGTGAATCCGCTGCGCGCTGGAGCTCGCGTTTTGCACGATGTTGGTCACCTGCCCGATGACGCCAATGCGCCCGCCCAGGCCCAGCAGGTAGAACACCACCTTGACCAGATCTCCGAGCGCCAGCTGTCCGTGAATCACCGCGCGTCCTCCCACCGCCAGCACCAGCGGCACGCCAAGCCCGAACAGGAACTGCGCAAACGGAATGCGGGCCGCCCATTCATTTACGGTTGCGAACATTTCCTTGAGAAAGGCGTCACGGCGTTCGCGGAACTTGGCAATTTCCGCGGATTCGCGGGCGAAGGCGCGCACCACGCGGACCCCGGCAATGTTCTCCTGGATCACGGTGCTCATGGCGCTGTGGCGCTCGTGGACGCGTTTCCATCGGGGCTGCAATTTCGAGGCGAACCACCCCATCGCCACCACGGTGGGCACCATCGCCACGAGGGTCATGAGCCCGAGCATCGGGCTGAGCCAGAAAATCAACACCAGCGCGCCGAGCAGCCCCGCGGCGACGTCCACGCTGAACAGCAGGCAAACGAAGATGAACTCCTGGAGTCGTCCGACATCGGTGCTGGCCCGCGAGATGAGCTCACCGGTGCGGGCGTTGTCATGCCAGGCGAAGGTCTGTCGTTGCAGGGCGTCGTACACCGCGCCCCGGATGCGTCCGAGCGTTCGCTGCGCGGTGATGTTTCGCAGCGGACCGAGCACCATTCCCACCACGGTTCGCAGCACCACCAGCCCGAGAAACAGCAGCACCATCCGCATCAGCGGGAATGGCTCGCCGCCGGGGGCGGTGGCGCGTTCGAGCCCGGTGATGGAGCGTCCGAGCAGCTGCGGGAGCGTGAGTTCGATGCCGATGTTGACCAGCAGGAACCCGATGCTTCCGGCCACCCGCCACGGATCGTGCCGGAGGAAGCGCACGATTCCCCAGAGCGCCCGTAGCGCTCCGGGGGCGGCTTGAGGGGAAGTCGATGCGGTCGGGCGACTCATTCGTCGTTACCGCGGAGTCTCCAGGACTTCCAACACGCGGTGCAATTCCGCATCGGTGTTGTAGTAGTGCGGGCTCAGCCGGATCCAGTGGCGACCATCGCGCGTGGTCCGCAGGGAGGTCACGATGCCCGCATCGCCCAATGCGCGGTGGAGATCCGGCATGTTCGCTCCCGGCACGGCAAAGCTGATGATACCGCCCAGATTCTCAGGAGGCATTTCGGCCTGGAGCACTTCGTATCCGCGCTCCAGCAACGCCGGCACCATCCACGCCCGCTTGCGCGAGAGCTCGGCGGCGATGGCATCCACCCCAACCTCCTCCAGCAGCGCAAAGGCCGCGCGGAGACCGGCGATTCCTAGCAAATTATGAGACCCCACCTCGTATTTGCGGGCGTCACCGCGGTACTGGAGTTGATCCTGCGTGAGAAACTGCGGCGAACGGACGTTGTGCCATCCGTGAACGATCGGCTGCAGACGCGACTGCACCTCCTTGCGGACGTACAACACGCCGGCGGCGCAGGGACCGAGCATCCACTTGTGGGTGTCGGCCGCGAGGAAGTCCACGTGCTCCACCGAGGTCGGAAAGGCGCCGAGGGTCTGGATGGCATCGACGCTGAGCAGGATGCCGCGCGAGTGAAGCCACTTGCCGAGAGCATCCACATTCACACGCCACCCGGTGACAAAGTGACAGCTCGAGAGGGCGACGAGACGGGTGTTTTCATCCACCTGTCCCTGGACATCGATGACGCGGATTTTTCCGAGCTCGCGGACGTTCATCAGGCGCACTTCCACGCCGCGATCCGCGAGGGCCATCCAGGGGTACACGTTCGACGGATAGTCATCGTGATACACCAGGACGTTGTGGCCCTTTTTCCACGGCATGCCGCCGGCGATGTAGCTCAGGGCGAGCGACGTGGGGCCCACGAAGGCGATTTCGTCGGACTGCGCCTTGAGGGTATCGGCGACGAGACGGCGGGTGTCGGCAAGGTATTGGGGCGGAAGCGAAGCCTCCTGGTCATCGAGCGTGGCGGCGAGGGCGCGGGCCTGCACCGCCTCGGCGACGCGGCGCGGAAGCGGGCAAACGGCGGCGTGGCCAAGGTGAATTTTTTGGGTCACCACCGGGAACTCGTGTCGGCGGAGTTCCTCGTTGGCGTGTAGTTCGGCAATCGTCATCCGGGGAAAGCCTAACCGGGGTTGGCGCGGGATTCGAATCTCTTCTCGTGGGGACGGAGGTTGAAGGGTTGAAAAGTTGAAGCGTTGAAGGGGTGGAGCGAGGAGGCGCCCTTGGACACGAAGCGAATCGGTGGCCGGCGAAAATAGCCCCGGCTTTGAAGCCGGGGTTTGAGCCCAAACGCGGAACGAGTCCCGCAGGGACGACAGAATTGCACCCTCTGCCGTCCCTGCGGGACTCGTCGTTATCCGCCCATTTCAATCCAGGCCTAAAGGCGCTGGGCTATTTTCATGGGCAATCGCTAAAGCTGGGCTGAGGCACCTTCGCTGGAACGCTTTCAGGCCCTCCCCTTCAACGCTTCAACTTTTCAACCCTTCAACTCACCTGCCCACCTACCCCACCTTCCCACTCTTCGCGCGATACCGGATGTTCAACATCTCCACCCCGGCCGAGAAGGCCATGGCGAAGTAGATGTAGCCCTTGGGCACGTGCTGATGGAATCCCTCAGCCATGAGCATCGTTCCGATCAGGATCAGGAAGGCCAGCGCGAGCATCTTGATGGTCGGGTGACGCTCCACAAATCCCGCGATGGAATTCACGAACACGAGCATCACGATCATCGCCACCACCACCGCGCCGATCATCACCCCAATGCGGTTCGACATGCCGACCGCCGTGATCACCGAATCGAGGGAAAACACGATGTCGAGCAACAGGATCTGAACCACCGCCGCCTGGAACGAGGGCATCTTGCCCACGCTGGTTTCGGAGTGGGCCCCTTCGAGCTTCTCGTGGATCTCACGCGTGCTCTTGAAGATGAGGAACATGCCGCCCGCAAGCAGGATGAGGTCCTTGCCCGAGAGGGAAAGCGCCTTGCCGGCAATCGTGGTGGACCAGAACGGCTGGTCGAGCTTCATCACCCAGGCGAGCGAACACAGCAGCAGGATTCGCGTGATCAGGGCCAGGGCCAGACCGGTGCGACGCGCCTTCGCCCTCAATTCCTCCGGCAGCTTGTTGCTGAGGATCGAGATGAAGATGAGGTTGTCGATGCCGAGGACGATTTCCAGGAAGGTCAAAGTCAGGAAACCAATCCAAACATCCGGGTCCGTCAGCCATTCCATAAGCGGCGAACCCTACCGGGGAATCGCGAGGATGCCAATGGAAGCGAACCGGCGGTTTTCCAGACTGCATCAAAGTTGGCCCTTTTCCGCGCCTCCGCGGGATTCTAGCCTTCGACCAGGATGACGTTTCTCCCCGTGGCCGGACGCGAATTGCTCGTGGCATCGCATTCCCCGTGGCTCGTGCGTCTCCGGATCCTGTCCACCCTCGGCGCGGCAGTTCTTTCCGGGTTTTTTCTCCTGACCGCTCCGCTGAGCAATTCGGGCATGGGAGGAGCCGCGCTCTTCAGCACCCTCAGCACCATCGGATTTGTCGGCGTGTTCCTCTCCGGAGTTGCCCTCACCTCCGACTCCATCAGCAGCGAACGACGCGCCGGAACCCTCGGATTCCTCTTCCTCACCGAACTCTCCGGGCTCGACATCCTCGCGGGCAAACTCGCCTCCGCCTGGATCCGGGCGAGCACCATCCTGGTTTCCCTGCTTCCGTTCCTTGCCCTCGGGTTTTTCATGGGCGGAGTCACCGGCGGCGACATGTTCCGCATGGTGCTGAGCCTGATCAACCTGCTCTGGTTCTCGCTCGTGTTCGGAATCTGCGTCTCAACCCGATGCACCAAATCCGGTACAGCCGTCCTCCTGACCGTTCTCGGGCTCATGGTCGTCAACGTCGGGTTTCCGCTCCTGGCAGGATTCTCCACACGGGCGCCTTGGCCGTGGGATCGAGCCAAGTGGCTCAATGAACTCAGCCCAACCGTTGCATGGTGGCTCGCGCGGGCACCGATCACAGCGGGATACCCCGACCCTTTTTGGCGGACGCTGCTGATTTCGCACGGATGCGGTTGGGCCCTTTTCCTCGGAGCGGCGTTCACGCTCCCACGGAGTCTCGATTCGACCGGCGCGAGGCGCTGGCTCCCTTCGCGACTGACTTCACGCCCCCGCCGGCAAGGATCGTCCCGAAGCTTCGACACCGACAATCCGGTTGCCCTGCTGTGCCGACCCAACCGTTGGTTCTCCCTGTTTGTCACGCTCACGGGGTTCGTCCCGCCGGCACTCCTCATCATCGTTGCCATCGAGAATCGATCTCGAAGCCAGTCCGAAGCCGTCGCCGTTGTTGGCGTCTATCTTCTCACCTTCGCCGGGTTGATCCTCAAGGTGCTCTATGCCTGGCATTGCTGCGAGGCGTTCACCGGACTCAGGGAGTTCGGGATCGAACCCATTCTCGGCACCGGACTGCCGGAACGTTCGATTCCTGACGGAGTCTTCAGTGCGGGACGGCGGGTCTTTCTTCCCGCCAGCCTGGCCTTGGGCGTGGCCGCAGTGGGGGCGTGCCTCCTGGTGATCGTTTCTGGAAAGGAGGACCTCCAGATCATCTGGGCGATGGGGATCACCCTCTACAGCCTTCTCCTCTTCGCACTCGATTTCCAAACCATCGGTTGGATGTCCGCCCGCTCTTCCCTGATGAAACCAGGGAGAATGTCCCCGTTCTCGCGAACCGTGTTGCTGGTTCTGGGAATCCGGATGTTTCTATTCTGCGTTCCCGACCTGCTCATCACCTTCATCCTGTTCATCTGGAGTCGGGATGGATTCCTGCCCTGGTTGCGCGCGCATTCCCAAAACGGCGCCGGAGCCCTCCAGGCATCCCGGTGAAATCCGACGTCCGGCTCGAAGCGTTCGTATCCGAAAAATGGAATGTTTCGTCCCTTTCCGTTCCGATTTCGTTCACCGCCGCGTTTCCAGATACCCGATCAAATCGCGCACTTCGCCCACTGACATCCCATCCAACAACCCCTCGGGCATGATCGAAAGCTTCAGGATTTCCTGCGATGCAATGAGTCGCTTGGGCAGAATTACCGCCTGGCCCTCCCCGGTCACCACGGTCACCGCATCCGCTGCCTCGCTGAGAATTCGTCCGGTGTAACTCTCGCCATCCTTGGTCTCGAACTGGTACTGCGCAAACTGCGGCGCAATGTCCCGGCTCGGATCCAACAGGGCGCGCAGCATTTTTTCGCGATTGGCCCCGCGGGCGATCGTCGAAAGATCCGGCCCCACCGATCCGCCCACGCCCTCGATCCGGTGGCACTTCGCACAAGCCGCCGTACCAGAATTGAAAATCCTCCGGCCCGATTCCCAATCCGCCTTCCCCGAGGCGATGACGCTGAGCCAGCCGGCTTCTGCGGTGGGCCGCGCTGCGCCGCGGCCCAGCGTGAAGGAGACCGCATCGCCGAGGGCCCCCGACGCGTTCAACGATTCCAAAGCGGCACGCACCCCTGGCTTGGCCAGCCAGGGCCGCAGGGCGCGGGTCAATTCCACGGCTACGGGCGGAGGAGCTGAAGTGGTTCCCTCGCGCAGCAAGGGCAGCAGGTCGCTGACGTGATCCTCGTGTCCTCCGGTCAGCCCCAGCACCGCGTCGGCGCGCAGTTGCGGGTCTGCCGATCGATCCAACGCCACGCGTCGCATGGCCTCGACCACGTTGGTTTCGTGTCGACCTGAAATCACCCGGAGCGCGTCCCGCTTCCGGTGCGTCGGCTCCAGCGGATCCGAAAGTTGCTTCAACGCCTGCGGTACTGCGTCGGGATTGGACGCATGGAGCGTGATCCATCGCACCGAGTCCGCAGCGCCTTCTGAAACCACGCCGCCAGACCCGCGCCACCGTTTAAGCGCCTCGGCGTGGGCTGCCAGCAAGAGCGGCGTCACCGGCCCCGCGTTGATCGATGCCGACACGGCCGGGCGAAGCGACTCCACATTCTCCTCCACCACCCAGGTAATCGCCACCAGCCTCACACCGGCATCCGCGTGCTGGAGTGCGGATCGAACCACGGAATCGCGAAGTGCGTTCCACTGCCCTGCGGACTGGGTCTGCGCCGCGATGGCGCGCCGCAACGCCACCAGGGATTGCTGACGTTCCATCGGATCCCCGGACGCTTGAACCCATTTCTCCAGCACGGCAGGCGACCGTTCTGCGAGGCGACTGACAGCCAGAGACCGTGCAAACGGATCGGACGATCGAAGCAGTTTCCGCAGCGATTCATCCGCATTCGAAACCGACGCCTTCAGGGCCTTTTCAACCTCCCGCTCAGCCGGCGAACGGGCGATGGCCCCATTCCGTCCAGGCTGGGACTTCGATCCCTCGCGCGCCGACAACCGCCAGAGTCGGCCGTGGGAGTGCACGTTGTAATCCTGTTTCACCCAATCGGTGAACACCACCGAACCGTCCGGGGCAGCCGCCATCGCCACCGGTCGAAAATCTTCACCGCCCTCCACCAGCACCTCGCGGGTGGACTTGAACGAGATCCCCACCGGGGACAATCGGTAGAACTCAATCGCGTGCTCCCACGCCGAGGCGACCAGCAGGGCGGTTCCGTACTTCGAAGGCAGGGAGGTTCGCGACGCATCGATCACGCTTGTGGGGGCCTCCCCGGTTCCGGCCGCCATCGGGAGCGTGCCCGGCAGTTCGCCGTCCCAGGCGATGAACGGACTCAAGCCATCGCGACCGTGTCGGAATTGAAACCCGTAGTCCCCGCCAGGAATCACGTGGAGGAGCCGGCACGGAGGACGCGAATCGGGATCATTGTCCACCGTCCAGAGGCGTCCCGCGCGATCGAACTCGAGGCCGAACGGATTCCAGAATCCCACCGCCAGCAGTTCCGGATGCGATCCATCGGCCCGGCAACGGAACACGCGTCCGCCCGCGCCCGCGGGCACGGCGATCCTCGCGCCATCGCTTCCCACCACCGTGTAGGCGGAACCGAGATTCTCCCCCACGCCAAACACAAGACTGCCATCCTCCCCGATCGCGATTCCACCCAGACCGTTGTGCGGATAATCCCCCGAGGTCTCCAGCGTCACCACTTGCGTCTGTCGCGAGAGGGAACCGTCCGCGGGGGATTCGTCGAAACGGACCACGCCATTGCGATGGGTGAGATACAGGTGATTCGCGCGATCCAACACCAGGTTCATGGCCCAGCGGAATCCCTCGGCCACTACCACCGGCTTGCCGCCCTTAGACCCGGGAAACCTCAGCACGCGGTCCGTTTTGGGACCGGGATAATTCGCATTCGGAAAGTGGGTGTTCGACTGGACGACGAAGATGCGTCCCTTGCGATCCACGGCGCATCCGACGGGTGTCGCCAGATCCGGCTCCGCCGCGAGCAATTCGAGCGAGAGTGATTCATCCAAAACCTTCGGTCGAGGGAACGCATCCAGCCCCACGACAGCGGGAGCAGCATGAACCTGCAGCTGACTCAGCGCAGCCGAGCCGAGGATCGACAACAGGGCACGATGGGGAATCTTCACCACTCGATCTACGCCAGCGCCACGCAGCCCGGCAAGCGTGCAATCCTCCACGCGTTTCGTTCGGAACACTTCGTTCACGCGGCTCCGCGGTCGGAGAGAACTTGGTCATGAAATTCCGATTTGCCCTCGCCGCACGGTTGTCAGCCGGCGGATTCCCGGTCATGGTCCTCTCATCATGAAGCCCTTCGCATCCCTGTTCGGCGCGGTTGCCTTCGCGGCGACCCTCTGCGTCAGCGCTCAAGCGCAGTACACTGTCACCTACAATCCCCCGGCCAACCTCGCCAACGGCAAGTCGGTGGTGCTGCTCAGCGGCGATGAGGAATACCGTTCGGAAGAAGGTCTGCCCCAGCTCGGCAAAATCCTCAGCCAGCGCCATGGCTTCAAGTGCACCGTGGTGTTCTCGATCCAGTCCAAGACCGGCGAGATCGATCCCAACACCCAGACGAACCAACCCGGCATCGAGGCCCTCGATTCGGCCGATTTGTGCATCATGCTCCTGCGCTTCCGCGCCTGGCCGGATGACCAGATGAAGCACTTCGTGAACTACTACCTGGCCGGCAAGCCGATCATCGCGCTCCGCACCAGCACGCACGCCTTTTCCTATCCCGACAACAGCCCGAGCTCGTACAAGAAGTTCTCCTGGAACAGCCGCGAATGGCCCCAGGGCTTCGGCAAGCAGGTGCTCGGCGAGACCTGGGTGAGCCACTGGGGCAACCACAAGCACGAGGCCACCCTGGGCATCCTCGAGGCCGGCGCTGAGAAGGACGCACTGGTTCGTGGCGTCAAAACGCTCTTCGGCGACACCGATGTGTACGAGGCGCACCCGCCCGCCGATGCCAAGATCCTCTTCCGCGGCCGCGTACTGAAGGGCATGAACAAGACCGACGCCCCTGCCGATTACCGGAAGAAGAATTCCTCCGGCGTGGAGCAGGGCGTCAACGAACCCATGCAGCCCATCGTTTGGACGCGCGAGTTCAAGAATGAGGCCGGCCGCACCAACAAGATCCTCACCACCACCATGGGTTCGGCCACCGACCTGCAGGACGAGGAACTCCGCCGCCTGATCGTCAACGCCGCCCTGAGCTACACCGGCAAGAAGGTGCCCAAGAAGGCCAACGTGGACCTCGTCGGAACCTTCAAACCCACCGCCTACGGCTTCAACGGCTTCATCAAGGGCGTCAAACCTTCGGATCACGAACTGAAGTAATCCGGGAGCTTTGTTCCATTTTTGGGCGCGTGGATCGCGCGCCCTTCCTTCACGGCGCGCTGGTCAACCGGCGCGCCGTATTTTTTCCACCTGTTCATCTAGACGCTTGGGCGAGACCGGCACCGCGGTGCCGAGTTCCTGCGCGAAGAGCGACACCTTGTATTCCTCGATCATCCATCGCAGTGCCTCCACCTCCTCTCGCAACGGCGATCCTTCGGGAAGCGCGGCGGCGCGATCCCGCCACTGCGACAGCACCGCCGAATAAGGCGCGACCAGCCGGGTGCGTTCGAGTTCCTTGGGAGGATTGGCCGAGGCGCGTTCGATCCGCAGCAGCAGGGCCTTGAGATACCGCGCAGCGTGATGAATCCGCTCAAACGGGATGTGATCCAGAAAGCGCGGCGGCAGGAGCGAACCCAATTCCACGGCCCAGGGGTTCCCGCCCGATGCGGCGGAGGCCGCAGGTGCCGTCGGCGTTTTCAATCCGAGCTGACTGAAGTCGGTGAGCCGAACCGGACGCGAGGCCGGCGCGGGCGCGGCAGCACTGGCGGCGGATCCCATGCGCTGACGCACCTGCATGCGGATCTGCAGCAGGGTGCGAACGCGGTCGATCAGCTGCTGTCCCAATCCTGGTAACAGCCGGCCCGCATGCTCCACCGCCGCCTTGTACTGCGCCTCGGTGAGTTCGGCCGGGGCGGCAGACGGGAACAGGTAACGCTTGAGACACCGGAGACCGGATTCCTCCAGTTCAGCCGTCGTGCCGAGGGCGGAGTCGAACCCCTCCAGACGCGACAGCGCGCGGAGATCCTTCTCCAGCCAGGCGAGCTCCTTTTCCAACGCGAGCTCCACAATCCGCCCAAGGCCGATGCGGCTTGATTCGCGCGCCGTGGCCTCCGTGCGGAAGAGACGAACGCTCACGCCGCCTTCCTCCGACTTCAAACCGGGCCAGGCATAAATGGTGGGATTCGAACCTTCGTGCACCACCACGCGCGACGGCAGATCTCCGCAGTTCCATCCGCGCATTCCGTAGCGTTCCCATTTTTGGACCGCCTTGCGCCAGAACGGGGCGTCATCGGCCACCTTGAGCGCGGAGCGGGCGATCTGCTGCTCCAGGTGCACCCGCAGCGCGGCGAGGTCGCGCCCGGACCCGAGCACGCGTCCGCGCGAATCCACCACTTCAAGACGCGGACGCAGGTGAGCGGGAATGGCGTCCCATTTCCACGCGTCGGACGGCACCTCAACGCGATAATTCTGCCGGACAAATCCGCTCAGGGCCATGCCGAGGGACGACCCAGTGGGGATCAATCCGCGCGCGATTTCCGGGACCTTGGGAGCGAACGGTTGCAGTTCGCGTCGGAGCGATTTCGGAAGGCTCTCCAACAGTTCCTTGGCCTGGTCCTGACGAAGCCCGGGCACCGCCCAGGAAACAACGGCGGCGGAGATTTCCCCGACCAGTTCAACAGGCAAACGCAGCGTTACGCCGTCGTTTTCCTCCCCAGGCGCGTACGCGTAGGCGAGCTCGATGGGTTGACCCGAAAGCGCGAGTTGATCCGGAAAGGCATCCTCGTCGTACCCCAGATCGCGATCCCCCACGAGGTCGGTCTCGCGCACGCAGAGCGCTTCGCGATCGGTCAGGCCGTTGACCCACCGGTTCAATTCCGCCACCGAGGCCACGCCCTGGATTCGCGCGGAGTAGAACACGAACAGCGCCTGATCGAGGTCGAACTGGTGATGACGCATGCGGGTCTGCCACGTCTCCACCTTCTGGCGCACGGAATGGTTGTGTTCCAAAAACGGGAACCTGCGGAAGGCTTCCTCGAGGTTGGCTCCCTCCTCACCGCCGGCCGCATCATCGAGGTCCGGCGCGGTGGTCTCATCGTCCTCGTTGCGACGGCTGCGAAGTTGTCGGACGGGAAAGAGTCGTTCCTCAACGAGCGCGGACCGGATGAACAGCGCGGTGGCGTCCGCGGGATTGTGCTGCGCGTAGGAAACCTTGTGCCGCTGGATTTCGAATCCCTGGAAGGTGACCACTTCCTCCACCAGCACGCGTCCGGCCTCGGGGCTCCAGTGCGGGTTGACGTGCGCCACTTTGCAAAGGTGCGGCGCGAGCTGAAGGATCCACGTGGGTTCGATCCCTCCGATCATGCGGGCAAACCGCTGCGAGGTTTCCACGATTTCGCCGGCCACGATCCATTCGGGCTGGCTCGATTTCACCTTCGGAGCGGGCGGCGTTTTCGGACCGCGTTGACCACCCCGGGATCGCGGTTCTCCACGGTCAAACATCGAGGAGCCCGGGAACACCATCACCTCACGATTCCCGGCTGCCTTGTACTGGTTGCGTTCCTCGCGATGCGCCACGTGTCCGAGCAGGCCCGCAAGAATCGCGCGGTGAATCGCCTCGTAGGGCGTCGGACCGGCGCGCTCCACGCGGTGGGCATCGACGTCGAGCGCCTCCTCCAATTGCGAATGAACTTCCTGCCACTCGCGCATGCGGAGGTAGGAGAGAAAATTCTGTCGGCAGAACTTGCGTCGCGCGTTCTGCGTGCGCAGCGAATCCCAGGGCTCGTGGACCGCGTTCCACAGGTTGAGCAAACCGAGAAAATCGGACTGCGGATGCGCGTGCCGTCGATGCGCGGCGTCGGCGGACTCACGCTGGTCCAGCGGGCGTTCGCGCGGGTCCTGAATGCTCATGCCGGCGGCGATGATGAGCAGTTCGCGCGTGGCCTTTTCCTCGCGCGATTGCAGCAGCATGCGGCCCAACGTGGGATCGATGGGCAGGCGCGCGAGTTCCTGTCCGATCGCGGTCAACTGCCGCTTCTCATCCAACGCGCCGAGCTCCTGCAGCAGCGCGAATCCGCCGGCGATCGAGGAGGGCGAAGGCGGCTGCAGGAATGGGAAGGTTTCAATGTCGCCGAGTCGAAACGCCATCATGCGCAGGATGACCTCGGCGAGATTTGAGCGCTGGATCTCAGGGGGCGTGAAGGCGGGTCGGGCCTCATAATCCTCCTGCGAATACAGGCGAATGCACACACCGGCTTGAACGCGTCCCGCGCGGCCCTTGCGCTGATTCGCGCTGCTCTGCGAGACCGGTTCCACCGGAAGCCGCCGGGTGCGGGTGCGGGGGTTGTAGTGGCTGATTCGGGCGAGGCCCGCGTCGATCACGAACCGAATCCCAGGAATGGTCAGCGAGGTTTCGGCAATGTTGGTGGCGACCACCACCTTGCGACGCTGACTGGTCTGAAACACCCGCTGCTGGTCCCCGGAACTCAACCGGCCGTAGAGCGGAACGACATCCACTTCGCGTCCGTACCGACCTTCGAGCAGATCCGCGGCTTCGCGGATGTCGCGTTCGCCCGGGAGGAAAATCAGCAGGTCCCCAAAATCCGAATCCATCAACACGGTCTCGGCCGCGCGCACCGAGGCGGCGACGAAATCCGTGTCCCCGGGTTCCGCCGATTCACCGCCCCGCGCGGAGTCCGCCGAAGTGGAAGCCCCGCTCAAATCCCCTTCCGGAGCATACACCACTTCGACCGGATAGCTGCGGCCCGACACTTCGATCACCGGCGCGTTTCCGAAATGACGCGAGAAGACCTCGGTGTCGATGGTGGCCGAGGTGATTATGAGCTTGAGATCCTTGCGTCGCGCAATGAGCCCCTTGAGGCAGCCGAGGAGGAAATCGATGTTCAGCGACCGTTCGTGCGCCTCGTCGATGATGATCGCGCTGTAATCCGAGAGCAGCGGATCCCCCTGCGTTTCCGCCAGGAGGATGCCGTCGGTCATGAGCTTGATGTACGTCTCAGGGCCGGTGCGGTCGTCGAAGCGGATTTTGCATCCGACCTCGCGTCCCCAGGGAACCGCGAGCTCCTCGGCGATGCGCTGCGAGATGGATAAGGCGGCGACGCGACGGGGCTGCGTGCAACCGATCATGGCCTCGATGCCGAGTCCGGCTTCGAGGCACATCTTGGGAATCTGGGTGGTTTTTCCTGATCCGGTTTCGCCCGCGAGGACCACCACCGGATTGGCGCGAATCGCGGCCACGATGTCGGCCCGGCGCGAAGTGATGGGCAGCGATTCCGGGTAGGTGACGCGGGGCACGTGGATCCGTCGAAGCTCGCAGACTTCGGCGGATTGACGGGCCTCGACGAGCAGTCGATCCAGGGCGCGGGCGCGGTCCTCCGGGGAACCGGACTCCTGCACGAGACGCGAAGCCCGCGCGCCGAGGCGCACCCAATCGGGCAGCAGGCAGCGTGGGAGCAGCGATTTCAGCTCAATGATCCGCGGATCGTTCATTCCTGAGCGGGAAAGTCTGTCAGATCCCCGGAACAATTCCCAGCCCCGCTCCCTGGAATTCAGACCGTTCGTCCTCCCGCTGGAGCGCAGCGCCACGCCGCTTTTGCCCGACGACTTCCACAATCCGACGCGACAGAACCGTAGATCCAGGGCACCGCCCCAAACGATTCACCGCGCGCGCGGGCCGCTGATCGCGCCAATAAACCGGCCCATCCAGTAGCCCAGCAAATACTCGTCGCCGGCGAACTCGGTGTGTCCGTCGTCCCCGCCGTCCAAAATGAACGGCTGCGTGTTGCAGCGCACGTATTGACGCTCGCCCGGGGGCAGCAGTTCCACCGTGTCCTGCAATCGGAAATTCTTGGGCAGGCGGGTCAAATCGTTCCGTACCGAGTTTCGGACCGTCCACGCAATCGTGTCCGTGGGAAATCCGCGCAGGGTCCAGACGGCCTCCTCCGAGGCGCAATCGCGAACTCCGCAGCCACCGGCCACAAAGTTCCAAAAAGGATACCGCTCGCCGCGCTCCACCTCCCAGTGATCCACGACCGATCCGACATACTTCGCGCGCAGCGACGAATCGAAGGCAAAACGGCACAGCACCCAGTAGGTCACGAAGCCGAGTTCGTCGTCGCTGTGGTTCCACACATCGCCCATCTCGATTCCCTGGTGCACCGCGCCCGGCGTGGCCTGGAGCTGCTTCACCGTGTGGACGATGTTGTCGAGATACCCCGCGGTGCGGAATAGTTCGAGGGCCTTGTCCTTGTATTTGCGGTCGCCGGTCAGGTGGAACGCGAACTGCATCATCGCCGTGAACTCCGCGGAATTCAGGCGACGGTCGTACACCGTCGGCGGGAACTGGTTCACGTACTCCGGATGCCACCGGCCCCAGAGCGTCGGCTTCCCGTCGGTGTCGATGAGATACAAATTGTGTTCGAGGATATGATCCGCGATGCGCACCACCACGTTGCGGATCCGCCCCTTTTCCTCGGGCGTCTTGGCCGCGCACTCCCACAGAACCGCGTAGGCAAAGAAGTGCGCGATGATCTCGTCGCTGCTGGTGTGGGATTTCCACTCCCAGTCGGGATCCGTCGCAGCGTGCCACTGGTTGGGATCCGAGTACTTGAACCCCGCGCGTTCCATGGTTCGCGCCGGGAAACCCTTGTACGAATGCATCAACTGGAACCGCTCCAGCGCGCCAAACGTCTCCCACGCCCAGGCATGCGCCTCGGGATCCTGGGTCATGGCATAGCGGAACGCCTGCGATGCGAGCCAGTAGCTGGACCAGCCGCCGTCGTTGTCCGTGTCCACCATCTCGCTTGTGGCGACATCGCCCGACACCGGAAGCCGGCGCTCCGCTGTCAGACCGTACCGAATGTGACGCGACCGCACCTTCTTCTCAAACCACGCCGCCTTCTGCGCGAGGGTCCAGGAATGGTACTCCACTTTTTGGAGGCCCGTTTTGGAAAGGATCCAGGCCGATCCCTGACGGTCCAGAGCAAGGTCCACCACCGAATCATCCGCGAGCCAGCGCTTGGAGGCGTAGTACCGGAATTGGGGCGCAGGTGCCTTCGGTCCCGCGGAGGGAATGGCCCACTTGGACGCGGTGCCATCGGTTTCGAAAAAGGCCCCCTGGGTCGTGCCCACCCAACGACCGCCGCTCACCGGGATGATCCGCGTGATGTGGGTGCCAGGAAGCCGCGTGACAAGACCGGTGGATGAAGCCGTATCAGGATTGGAACTGGAGAACGCCGCGATGCCGGAATCCGTCCCGATCACCAGCGTTCCCTTGGATTGCGCGAGGGTCGTGGCCCGCGGAGGGCCGACTTCGGTCACCGCATTCCCGGAAATCCCGCTTGTGAGCCACTGGACGCGTCCGTCCCGAATGAACGCGAGATCCGCGGAGGTTCTCCCGATCGAACCCGCCTGAAGGGGCAGCAGCTCCACCTGAACCGCCGAAGCTCCGGAGAATTGCGTCACCCAGTTCCACGTGCCGTCCGCATTCGCCCGGGCCACTCCGCCTGGACCGGCGAGCCACACGGTTCCATTCCCGCCCACCGCGATGCGCGTAAAGGTCCCGGCGGGGACGTGTCCCTTGGGCAGCCCGCTCTTCCCGTTGGACAGCCAGCGATCGGCGAACAGGTAGTAGAGATCCCCTTCCGGCGACAGTGCGAGGTCGAGTGGAATGAGGGCTCCCAGCGGACGAAAACTCCGGTCCAGCGCCAGTTCTTCCCCGAAAACACGGGCGACGCCGCGATCCGTCAGCACGTAGGCCACGTCGTCGCGGTTGACCAGAAGCTTCAAAAACTTCGCCCCGGCCACGGTCGGATGCAGCCGGTATTTGACCGAAACATCCTGATAGAACGGCTCATCGCGAACCACGGACGCCACACCCGCCTTTGCGGAAAGCGCCCACAGCCCAATCAGGCTCAGCATCAACCATTTCATTCCTCAAATCGAATCACGCCACCTCGCGGTCGGTGAAGCCCCGATGCAAACTTTTGCCATTCTTCACAAGAAATGCGGAAGCAATACCACTTTTGATACCAGGCACCGCAGGATTCTACTGCGTCGCACGGTTGTCCCGCGTCCCGATTTGGGACAGGCTTCGTCCATGTTGACGACCGAGCGGATCCCGGCCCAGCGTGGCAATACCCGGCAGCAAATCGTGGTGCTCCACGGTTTGGGCGACTCGATGGATGGATGGCGCTGGCTCCCCGAGGAGCTGGATCTGCCCGAGGTGAGCTACCTGCTGGTGAACGCACCGGATTCCTACTACGGCGGCTATTCCTGGTACGACATTCCGGGCGATGGCGGCCCGGGCATTCGACGCAGCCGGGCGGCCCTGATCGAACTCCTCGATGCCCAGCGCGCTGCCGGATATCCCAGCGAATCGACCATTTTGCTCGGGTTTTCGCAGGGATGCCTCATGACGCTCGACGTCGGATTCCGCTACGCGCATCGACTCGCCGGGCTGGTTGGCATCAGCGGATATGTGTGGGAACCCGCCGAACTCGTCCGCGAACTCTCCCCGGTTGCCCGCGAGCAGGCGGCTCTTTTCACGCACGGGACCAAGGATCCGCTCATTCCCCTGGGACCGGTGCGCGAGCAGGTCGCGTTTCTCAAGGCCGCCGGACTGAGCCTGGAATGGCGCGAATTTGAAAAAGCCCACACCGTCGCAGGCCGACAGGAGATCGAAGTCCTCCGGGAATTCATCGTAAAACGCCTCGGGGTCCGGCTTTGACAGACCGTTCCGGTTCGCATTGATTGCAGCCGTTCACGTCGTTCACAACGGCGAACGTCTATGATTCAGCGCCTCTCGTTTTTCCGGTCCGTTCTTTTCGCCTTCAGCTTCGCCGTGGCCTTGGGCCTCGCGTCGGTCGCGAACGCCGCCTCGCCCCGCATCACCGGCATCAGCCCGGTCCGCGGTGGCCCGGGCACCAGCGTCACCATCACCGGACAAAACTTCCTCGGACTGATTCAGGTTCAGGTGGGACAGGGACGCGCCACCGTTCAGTCCTTCAACAACTCCGTTATCGTCATTCTCGTTCCGCCCGATGCCACCACCGGTCCGATCGCCGTGGCCACTTCCGGCGGCCAAGACGTGAGCGCGCAGACCTTTCAGGCCGCTCCCCGCATCACCAAGATCTACACCACTTCCGACATCTTCGGAAACCCGGTCATCCCGGTGAAGGGCGTGCCCGGACAACAAATCACGATCGAGGGATTCAATTTCTCGGATCCCGCCGGCACCGCGACCTACATCAACGACGTTCAAATCCCCGGCGCAGTGAGTGCCGATACGCAGATCCTGGGAACGCTCGTCACCACGGCTCAATCGGGTCCGATCAAGGTGGTCACTTCGGCCGGAACCGCCCTCTCCACCGAGCCAGTTTATTTCAATCCGAAGATCACATCCTTCACCGCCAAGGCCGCTGCGGGCGACACGATCACGATCAACGGATCCAGCTTTCTGAACACCTCCAGCGTGCTCATCGGCGGAGTGAGCGCGGCGTTCACGGTGAAGTCGAACACCAACCTTCAGGCCGTGGTGCCTGCGTCGGTGGTGGATGGCAAAATCACCGTCACCGCTCCGGGTGGCAGCTTCATCACCACGTCAAACTTCAGCGTGCTTCCCGCGATCACCGGATTCACCCCCGCCGGCGGACCGGTGGGAACGGTGGTGACCATTTCTGGTACAGGCCTCCGCAACACCAGCTCGGTCCTGTTCGGATCCGTCCCAGTCACCCTCGCCACCAACATCTCCTCCACGCAGATCACCGCCGTCGTTCCGGCCGGTGCCTTCACCGCACCCATCACGGTGGGCACCCTCAATGGATCAAGCAGCCCCACCTCGGTACCCTTCTATGTGGCGCCGCGAATCGATTCCTTTGATCCCCAATCCGGACAACCCGGCACCGTGGTGACCCTTGCCGGAGCCAACTTCACCGGAGCCACGGCCGTGCTTCTCGGCGGAACCAACATCCCCGGCTTCACCGTCACGGCGACCAACCGGATCACCGTCACCCTCCCCGACGGCGCACCGACCGGCAAATGGCGCGTCACCACGCCCGGCGGATCGGCCGACAGTGCCAACAGCTTTACCCCCATCGGTCGCGTGCCGCTGATTTCCGACTTCACGCCCAAACTGGGCAGTGCCGGCACCGTGGTCACCCTGGTGGGCAGCAACCTGGTCAGCACCACCAAGGTCGAGTTCAACGGCGTGAACGCGACCTTCAGCATCAGCGGAACCAGCGTCCTCGCCACCGTTCCCGCCGGAGCCACCACCGGATTGATCCGCGTCACCAACCCCGCCGGACAGGCCACCAGCACGGGCAACTTCTCCGTGGGAACCTCCACCGACCTTCGCGTCACGTTAACCCCTGGACTCAACCCGCCGGTAGCCTACAGCCCGCTCGCGTTTGGAATCCGGGTCGTCAATCGCGGCGCCCTCCCGGCCCTCAATCCGAAGCTCGTCTTCACACTGCCCGAGGGATCCACCTTTGATTCCGCCAGCGGCGTTTCCGATTTTGATGTGATTGGACGCAAGGTCACCATGCGTCCCCCGTCGATCGAACCGAACGGATCGATCAGCGCCACCGTGCGCGTCCGCCTCGGTGCCCCGGGCACGGTCAGCGCCACCCTGGAAGCCTCCAGCGACACCCCGGAGGCCACCGCCGCCGACAACACCGCCACCACCTCCCAGACCTCGCAATTCCCGCTGCTTTCCTTCGAGCAGATCACCTCCTCCCTGCTCACCCTTCAGTGGCCCTCCGCCGCCACCAGCTTCGTCTTGGAAACCTCTCCGAAAGTCATCCCTGCAGCCTGGACCGCCGCCACCAATGCGGTGACCGACGACGGGACCACGCGGCAGATCATCCTCGAAGTCCCTGCCGACCCCGGCGCCTCGGCCTTGTTCCGCCTCCGGCTGAACACCTCGCAGTAAGTCAGTCATTCGGTGATCGTCAGTGGAGCGCGGAAATCCCGTGCTCCATTCGCCGCGGGCATTGCGCCCGGGTGCGGGCCGTGTAGCGTGCCTGCACCGGGCGTTACCTCCCGGTGGATTTCCATGATCACCCTCATCGCAGAGCACCCGGCGCTGAGCGTCCTGGCCGCGTTCCTTCTCGGGTACACGATCAAGTGGCTGCTGGATTTGTTCGTCCTCCGCGAACGCCTGTTCACGGCCGAAGCGCGCGCCAAACGCCGGGGCGAGGAGCTCGACTCCGAACGCTTCGCCCACAGCCGCGTCCAGAACGACCTCAAGACGCGGACCACCGAATGCGAAACGCACCGCAAGGCCCGCGAACTCGCTGAAACCGCCAACACCGCACTCCGCGCCCAGCTCGCCACACTGACTGCCGAAGCGAAACAGGCGTCCGTCCGCATCGTTGGACTGGAGGAGGAACTCACCACCGCCTGGATGGCGCGAACCGGAGCCGAGGGAGAAATCCGCGAACGCACCGCCGCCGCCACCGACCTCGCGCTGAAGCTGGCCGAACGCGACGCCGAACTCGCCACCGCCACCGCAGCCCTCACCCACCTTCGCGCCGAGTCCCAGCGACTCTCGGAGATCGCCGACTTCGCCGCCCGCCGTGTTCCCCAGCTCGAATCCGCCCTCGCCTCGGAAGCCAGCACCGCCGCCGCCCTCAAGTCGGACCTGGATGCCGCCCTCCGCGGACAGGCCGATGCCCAATCCGCCGCCGGCGACGCCCGCACCGCACTCGCCGCGACCCACGCCGCCCTCGAGGTCGCCCGCAAGTCGAAGACCGAACTCGAGGAACAGCTGAAGACCGTTTCAGCCGAGTCGGACGCCCGGGCCACGGAACTCGCCACCCTCCGTCAGCAATTCGCGAAACTCCAAACCCAGCTCAGCGACATCAAGTCGGACTCCGGTCCGCTGGAGCAACGGCTCAAGGCGCGACAGGAGGAGGTCAAGCAACTCACCACCCAGCTCGGCGAAGCCACCGAGGAAGTCGCCGCGCTAAAACTCCGGGCCGCCCAGGCGGAAGCCAACCTGGAGGCCTCGTCCGAAACGCGCGCCACCCTCGTTCGCGAAAACGCGCAGCGGGAACGTGAGATCGCCCTCCAAGCCGAGAAAACCGTCGAACTCGAGGCCGAACTCAAAGCCATCTCCGAAGCCCACGCCCAGCTCCAGGCCGACCTCGATTCCCGCATCGCCACCGCCGTCGCCCTCGCCGTGGCCGCCGTGGAAGTGGCCACTCCCGCACCGGCGCCTGCTCCGGTGCCGATGCCCGCAACGCCTTCCGCATCCACCGAGGCCCTGCTCGCCGAGCTCGACCAAATGTCGCGCGAGCGCAACGAACTCGCCGCTGAACTCGCGACCCTCCGCGCCGCCGCCCCGGCCAAACCGGCCCGAGCCCCGGGCACCAAGCGGACCAAAAAAGAAAAAGCCCCGGCACCGGCCGAGGTCAGTCTGTCTCTCCTCCCGGAACCGCCCCCGGCTCCTGAGCCGGCTGCCGCTCCCGCACCCGTACCTGCCGCAGCCCCCGAAGCCGCCACCCACGAACTGCCCATCTTCGACGGCCCGATCGAATCCGAAACAGCCGCCGCACCCGCGCCGGAACCTGAGTCGTCGCCGGAGCCTGAACCAGAATTGGTACCCGAGCCCGCTGCCGCTCCCGCAGCGGCCGCGCACGAAGCTCCACCGGCCGGACTCGTCTCACCCTGCCCGCAGCCGTTGTCGGAGGTGAAGGGCATCGACGCGGTGCTCGAACAGCGCTTGTACGCCTGGGGCATCGGGAGTTTCTGGAGCCTCGCCCAATTGTCGGACGACGAACTGGCCAGCGTCCTGGAGCTGGGAGAACTCGAGCGCGCCGCCGTGGATTTCGACGACCTGCGCCACGACGCCGCCCGGCTCGCGCGGGACACCCATTCCGTTGGACGCACCTGGAATGGCGCGCAGCCCGACGACTTGGAACTCATCGAAGGCATCAGCGCCGCGCAGGAACGACGGCTCTACGAAGCCGGCATCTGCACCTTCGACGCCCTGGCCGCGACTCCGCTGGAGACCCTGTCGGAAATTTGCCCCGGTCACGGAACCCAGCCCCCGGACTACGGACACTGGATCGCCAAGGCCCGCCTGCTGGGATCCTCGCGCGAATCGTGATTTGGGATTCCTGAACGCCCCCACCCGATGTCCTCCACGGCCACCGCTCCGGTTCCAGCCCCTCCCGCCTGGGCTCCGCGCTATTGGATTCCCGGGTACGACACCCCGTCGATTGCCGCTCCGATTCTGCTGCTGGTCACGGTGGTGCTGATGTTCGTGCTGCCGGCGCGGAAGGTCCCCGTGGTGCACCGCCCCCCGCCGCCCCCCCCGATGGCTGCGACGCTAATCCTGCAACCGCTCTCCACCGCCGTGCTGGCCCCAATGCAGCCCTTCGAACTTTCCGGCAGCGCGCAACCGGGCGGGACGGTGCGTCTCTATTTTGGTACCGCACTGCTGACCCAAACCGTGGCGGGTGCCGATGGAGCCTATCGCTTCCAACTCGCGAGGTTCCCCGCCGGAACCCATTCGCTTCGGGTGGAGACCGTCTTCCGCGGTCGGAGCATGTGGTCCACCGAACTTCCCCTTCGCTTCGAAGCCCCGAAAGCCCCGGCTCCAAAGGCACCGGCGGGCTCATCGAAGAACGGAAAACCCGCCGCCAAAAAGAAGCCTCAGAACCCGGTGCTCAAGCACTGAGGGGGAGCTCCGTCGTAGTTGAAGGGTTGAAAAGTTGAAGCGTTGAAGGGGAATCCGACGCTACCGCGACGGTTTTCTCACACGTTTGGAGTCCCGTCTTCAGACGGTTCAGGGAAGCGTGTCTCGAGGCATGCAGCCGGTTGATTTCCAACTCTTCGATGGCCCCGCGTCCAACTCCGATCTCCCATCTCCCATCTCCCATCTCCCATCTCCCATCTCCCATCTCCGATCCGGCTTTCGCATCAGACCACTTCCATCGGGCACTTCGGAATCGAATCGAGAAACGCCTGACCGTACCGCTTGGTCAGCACCCGATTGTCGAGCACCACCACGATCCCGCGATCCGTCGCCGTGCGGATCAAACGGCCCACGCCCTGACGAAACTTCAGCACCGCCTCGGGAAGCGAGAATTCAAAAAACGAATTTCCACCCCTCGCTTCGATGCGCTCCAACCGGGCCTGGATCAGCGGATGGTCCGGCACCGCAAACGGGAGCCGCGTGATAATCACATTGCTCAACGCTTCACCTGGAACATCCACGCCCTGCCAGAAGGAATCGGTCCCGAAGAGCACCGAATTGACGTCTTCCTTGAACTTCTCCAGCAGCGTGGACCGCGGCATGCCCGTGCCCTGCACGAAACATTCGATGCCAAGCCGGTTGAAGAACGGCTCCATGCGCGCCGCGATCGACTGCATCAGCCGCGTGTTCGTGAACAGCACGAAGGCCTTTCCGTGCGTGGACTTCACAAACCGTTCAATCTGCTCAATCAACGCCGACTCGTACCCGGGATCCCGCGGATCAGGCATCTTGCCCGCCACGAACAAACGAACCTGCTTCTCGTAGTCGAACGGGGATCCCACCTGAAGCTGCACCGCCGATTCACCTCCCACGCGCTTGGAAATGTAGTCCAACGGCCCCGGTCCCGAGCGGCGAGAGGAGGAAGACGAGGCGCCCGGCGTATCACGTTTGGTCCCGCTGGAGGCGGAGGCCGCGGAGGCTGACGCTGCGGGCGGGGTTGCGGTGTCGCTCTTCATGGCCAGCGTCGCGCTGGTCATCACCACGCTCGTTCCGCTGCCGAACAGACGCTCGCGCAGATGATCCGCCACATCCACCGGGGCGGCATTCAACGACAGGTTGCGCATCGTCCGTCCGCCACGCTCGACCCAGTAAACAAATTCCTCGGCCTCCTGCTTGAGGAAGGTCTGCACCGCCAGACGAAGCTCGGTGAGACGCCGGTTGCACTCCATCAATTCCTCGCCGGTTTCCTTGTCCTCCGTCGCGTCGATCAATCCAGCAACCTCGTCACGCAACCGGTGCAGAGCGAGGGTGAGATTGTCCTCCACCAGGTCGGGACGACGGATCCGCAATTCCTTCCACGGCCGTCCGGCGTCTCCGCGCGCAGATCGTGCGGCATCGTCGGAATCACCCGCCGAACTTGAACTCGAACTGGATCCCGCATCGCCGCCGCCACTCACGCGGGCCAGCTCCTCGCAGGCTTCTTCAATCTTGGCGAAAAAAGCATCGCCCTGGGAGATCACCTCCGACACTGCCTTCACCGACTCGCCCTTGCGCAGCACGGACAACAGGCCTTTTTCGGTTCGCGGATTCCACAGCCGTTGAAGCGAGTAGCGGAGCTGTCCGCTGCTGACGCTCACGCCGATGTGTCGCGCCGCGACCTGTTCCACCGTGTGGGCCTCGTCGAAGATGACGAAGTCGTTCTTGAACAACACCCCGCCCTCGGGATCGGTTTCAACTCCGTTCAGCAGGGTGAAAAACAACGTGTGGTTCAGCACGAGGACGTCCGCACTGAGAATCCGCTGACGCGCCCGCTGGAAAAAACAGGTGGTGCCATTCTTCGCGAACTCGCTCGCGTGACCGCATTTCTTCGGCGTGCAGAGCCCGCGTTCCGAACACACCTGCTCCCACACCCTGGGATCCGGTTCCTCGTCGAGATCGCTGAGGGAGCCGTCATGCGTTTCGCGGCTCCATTCATAGATGCGCTTGAGCTCCGCCACTTCGGGCGACGTGAACAGCGCATCGGCCTGCTGCATGGCCTTCTGGAGTCGGCGTGTGCAGAGGTAATTCGAGCGCCCCTTCAACATCGCGTAGCTGAAGTCCGCCCCCAGCACCTGACGCAGCAGCGGAAGATCCTTTTCCACCAACTGCTCCTGCAGGTTGATGGTGTGGGTGCAGATGATCGCCTTCTTCTGCTGGGAGAGCGCGTAAAGAATTGAGGGGACCAGATAGGCGAAGCTCTTGCCCACCCCGGTGCCGGCCTCGACGATCAGATGCGTCTTGCCCGAAAGCGCCCGGGCCACGGCCATGGCCATCTGCTGCTGCTGCGGACGGAATTCGAAATTCTTCGCCTTCGAGAAAATGCCCGTCGCAGAAAACATCTGCCCGACCTTCTCCACGAGGTCGGGTGCGGCGGCGTCTTCGGCGAACGAAATCACGTCGAGAGTGAACAACGATCCCGGCCCCAGCGCAAAACCTCACTGACCGGAATCGAACTCCAGGGATCCCACGCAGCAGCCGACCGGATTAATGCGGGGCCTCGACACCGGCCATCAGGCGCATCAACGCCGCCTGGGTCGCCTCCGCGCGCGGGAGCACGCCGGCGACCGTTCCGCCGCGCATCACGAGCGCGCGACGATTCAGCGTCATCACTTCCGGCAGCTCGCTGGAAATCACCACCAGCGCAAGCCCCGCGCAGGCCAGCTCATCGAGCAGCTTGTGGATTTCCGCCTTGGCTCCCACATCCACGCCACGGGTCGGCTCATCCACGAACAAAATCGAACACTCCCGCGCCAGCCATTTGGCGAGGGCGATCTTTTGCTGATTGCCACCGCTGAGACCCGCGATCGGCGCTTCCATCGAAGGCGTCTTCACGCGCAGCCGGTCCGAGTAGCGCTTGGCCAGGGATTTTTCTTCGTCCGACCGGATGAACCCGAATCGAACCAGCCGCTCCAGCACGGCGAGCGACGTGTTCTCGCGGCAGTTCATCGACAGCACGAGCCCCAGCCGCTTGCGATCCTCGGGCAGCAGGCCCATTCCGGCATCCAGTGCGGCGCGCAGATTTCCCAGCGGGAGTTTCTTTCCCTTCACCCACACCTCTCCGGTGGCGTCGGGATCCAAACCAAACACCGCCTGCGCCACCTCGCTACGTCCGGCACCGATCAATCCCGCCACGCCGAGCACTTCGCCGGCGCGCACGGAAAAACTCACGTTCTGGAAGCGGCCGGGCGATGAGAGATTCTCCACCCGCAGCACTTCTTCGCCGAGCTGACCTTCGAGATGCCGCGGTTCGTGCAGTTCGACATCACGACCGATCATCTGGTGGATCACGCGGTCCTGCGTGGTCTCCGCGATCCGTTCCGTGGCCACGTGACGTCCATCGCGGAGCACCGTGATGGAATCGCACAGCCGGAAGATCTCGTTCATCCGGTGCGACACATAAATCACCGTGATGCCGCGCGCCTTCAGGTGGCCGAGGAGTTCGAACAGGTGCTCGCTCTCCGCCGTGGACAACGAACTGGTCGGCTCATCAAAAACAATCACGCCAGCCCCGGTCCCCACCGCTGCCGCGATCTGGACCAATTGCTCCTGTCCGGTGGTCAGCCGCGCGATCGGTTGATCGACATCAAACGTCGCCCCGATTTCCGCGAGCATCGCCCGCGCGCGTTCCCGCATGGCGGTGCGATCCACCCATCCGCCGCGCGACGGCATGTCGCCCAGGCAAAGATTCTCGGCGATCGACAGGTTCGGGCAAAAGGCGAGTTCCTGATGCACCATCGCGATGCCCAGCTTGCGGGCCTCCAACGGATCCGAGGGTGCGATCCCACGCCCTTCCATCTTCACTTCCCCGCCATCCGCCACGTACACGCCGGCCAGGATTTTGCCGAGGGTGCTCTTTCCCGCGCCGTTCTCACCCATCAGCGCATGACACGACCCGCGCTCGATGGAAAAGCTCACCGAATCCAGAGCCTGAACTCCGGGGAAATGCTTCGAGACACCGTGGAACGACAAAAACGACATGGGATGCGGGCCGGAAGTTAGCCATCGCGATTCGCGAAGGAAAGCGGGGATCCTTGGCAACGCGCGGATTAAACGCCGGAGTCCTTTGAATCAGGGCGGCGTCTCCGATGCATCGAGAACGACCGTGCTCACCGGCGCCTCCGGCTTCAACCCGCCAGCATTCGGAATCGAGGCACCGGTAAACACCCCGTAGAATTGTCCCCACACCAGTTGGCTCGGTCGCACCCCGGCAGAGTGGCCGTCCACGTACACGGTGTTGACCCGGAAGTTGTGCTTCTTCATTTGCGACTGAAACCGGTAATTCTGGTTTCCCTTGGCCGCCTTTTGATTGGGATAGGACCCATTCGCCCAATATCCATCGAGCCACGCTGCGTCGGCCTTTTCATTGCCGATTCCACCTCCGATTTCCTTCGGATCATCGGTCCCGCTGACTTCGGTCACCGACACCACATCGACCGGACGATCCACCGTCGTCGACTTGAACGAGCGGGTTTGCTGCCCCCCGTCGCCGCCAAACACGCCGAGATAATTAAACCCATACGAAAGGAAACCGGTGATCGCGGGATTGAATTCACCGCGCTCTGATTTGTAGGTGAGCCCGCGTCGTTTTTTTGGACAGACCCACACCTTGGATCCTCCGGTGTAGTTCGACAGCATCGAAGCCGGCGTCCGCAGCCACTCCCCTCCGGCGTTAAACCCGCGGGAATTCTTGTACGGCCCCACCGCCCACCATTGATTCGGAAACACGTCGCGGTTGTCGTCCGCATACATCTGGATCGCGAGCCCCACCTGCTTGGTGTTGCTGAGACACGCCGCGCCGAGCCCTTTGTCGCGAGCCTTGGCCAAAGCAGGGAGCAACAGACCGGCAAGAATCGCGATGATTGCGATCACGACCAGCAATTCAATCAGCGTGAACGCCGACGCGTGGCAACGAAACCGGGGGGACATTTTTCAATCCCTGCCAGCCCTGTTGCAAAAACGCAACCGATCCTCTGACAGAAACGCGCAACGAAACGCGAAACTCGACGGAACTGATCAGGCCTTCCACGCCGCACCGTCCGGGAAGCCGAACTCGACCCGGCTCGCGGGCAGCATCTCCGTGCTGTAGCCGGGAAGCTTCGGCGCGAGGTAGCGACCCGACCGGATCCGGCACGGCTCAACGAAGTGCTCGTGCAAATGATCCACAAACTCGCACACCCGGCCGTCCCACGACCCGCTGACCGCAATGAAATCGATCATCGACAGGTGCTGCACGAACTCGCACAGCCCCACGCCTCCCGCGTGCGGACACACTGGAACGCCGAACTTCGCCGCGAGCAGCAGGATGGCCAGGTTCTCATTCACCCCGCCCACGCGGCACGAGTCGATCTGGCAGAACGAAATCGCCTTCGCCTGAAGCAGCTGCTTGAACAAAATCCGGTTCATCCCGTGTTCGCCAGTGGCCACGCCAATTCCGAGCGGCTCCATGGCCCGCGCAATGGCCGCGTGACCCAACACGTCGTCCGGCGAGGTCGGCTCCTCAATCCACCACGGCTTGAACCGGGCGAGCTCCTTCATCCAGTCGATGGCCTGCGGCACGTCCCAAACTTGGTTCGCATCCACCATCAGCTTGCGGTCCCATCCGATCTCCTCGCGGATGATGGCGAGCCGGCGCAGATCATCCTGCAGATCGCGTCCCACCTTGATCTTGATGTGATTCCACCCCTCGGCCACGGCCTCGCGGCATAGCCGGCGGATCTTGTCATCGGGATACCCCAGCCACCCCGCACTGGTGGTATAAGCCGGATAACCTTCCGCCTCCAGCTGGGCGATTCGCTGCGCGCGCCCCGGCACACGGGATTGTAAAATCGCAAGCGCCTCGGCCGGCGTGAGGGCGTCGGTGAGGTAGCGAAAATCGATGCAACGGACGAACTCCTCGGGGGAGAATTCCGAGATCAACCGCCACACCGGCACGCCGCGGGATTTTGCGTACAAATCCCACAACGCATTCACCACTGCGGCCAGCGCGAGGTGAACCGCTCCCTTGTCGGGCCCGATCCAGCGTAGTTGCGAATCGCCGTTCAGATGACGCCAGAACGCGCCGGGATTCTCGGCAAATTCCTCCAGCGTGCGGCCCACAACCAGATGCTCGTGTGCCCGGATGGCGGCGCAAACGATCTCATTGCCGCGTCCGATGGTGAAGGTGGACCCGTGGCCCTCCAGACCGTCCGAGGTGTGGAGAATCACGTACGCGGAGGAATAGTCCGGATCGCGATTCATCGCGTCGGAGCCATCCAGGGCGCGCGACGTCGGGAAACGGATGTCTTCAATGGTCAGCCGGGTGATGACGGAGGACATGGGCGGGTATAAACGCGGTCGATCGAATTGAGTTCTGCGTGCTTCGGCCTGAAGCGTGGACGAGCGACGCCCGGCCGTCCATGCTTCGAACCGTGAAAGCGCTGTTTCTGTTCTGCCTTACGGTTTGCACCGGCCCCCTGCTCGCCGCGGAATGGCAATCGTTGTTCGACGGCAAATCGTTGGCCGGATGGAGCGTCACCGGCTTCGCGGGCCATGGCGATGTTGAGGTCCTCGACGGCGCGCTCACCCTCAATCAGGGCATTCTCACCGGCGTCAACTACACCAACGCCACCCCCACGGTGGATTATGAAGTAGAGCTCGAAGCGCGTCGCACCCAGGGCATCGACTTCTTCTGCGGCCTTACTTTCCCTGTTCGCGACACCTTCGCCACGCTGGTGGTGGGCGGTTGGGGCGGATCGGTCGTGGGCATCTCGTCGATCAACGGCGACGACGCGGCCCACAACGCAACCACCACCTACCGTCGATTCGAAAACGACCGCTGGTACACCATCCGCCTCGCAGTCACCGCCGACAAACTCAGCGCGTGGATTGACGGCGCGCAGGTGGTCCAGGTCGACATCAAGGGCAAGACCGTCTCCCTCCGTTCGGGCGAAATCGAAGCCAGCAAACCCTTCGGAATCGCGAGCTGGAGCACCACCTCGCAGGTGCGAAACATCCGCCTCCGTCGGCTGGAATCGGCCGCCCCTGCAAAACCCAAGACCGCGCTCAACCCGCTGCCCGACGCGCTCATTTCGAATCTCGATCGCATCGTCGCAGCGGCCACCAATCAACCGGCGGGACACCGTCGGCTGGCCGAATTATGCGACACCTTTGGCCCCCGCTTCACCGGATCGACGAATCTGGAAATGGCCATCGATTGGATCCTCGGCCAGCTCAAAGCCGACGGATTTGAAAACGTCCGCGGCGAAGGCGTGATGGTCCCGCACTGGATTCGCGGTGAGGAATCCGTCGATCTGATTTCCCCGCGCGCCGAGCACCTTCCCATGCTCGGTCTCGGCGGCAGTGTCGCCACGCCGCCCGAAGGCATCACTGCCCCGGTGCTGGTCGTCCACACCATGGAGGAACTCCGGCAACGCGGCCACGAAGCCGAAGGCAAGATCGTGGTCTTCGATGTTCCATACACTGACTACGGCACCACCGTTGCCATCCGCGTCCGCGGTGCCGTCGAAGCCGCCAAGGTCGGAGCCCGCGCCAGCCTGATCCGGAGCGTTACCCCGTTTTCCCTGCGAACTCCCCACACCGGCATGATGGTGTACGCCACCAACGTCCTGCGCATTCCCCACGCCGCGCTGACGCCCGAGGACACCGCCCGCCTCTCCCGCTGGCAGGACCGCGGAATCACTCCGGTGGTGCGGTTGAAAATGTCCGCCCGCACGCGTCCCGACGTGAAGTCGCGCAACGTGATCGCCGAACTGCGCGGACGCGAAAAGCCCGATGAAGTCATCGTCATCGGCGGACACATCGACTCCTGGGACGTTGGCCAGGGCGCGCAGGACGACGGCGGCGGATGCGTCGCCGCCTGGGAGGCCATCCGGCTGATGAAATCGCTCGGACTCCGCCCCCGCCGCACCATCCGCCTCGTCCTCTGGACCAACGAGGAAACCGGCGGCGCCGGCGCGCGCGCCTACAAAAAGACCCACCTCGAGGAACTCCCCAAGCACGTCGCCGCCATGGAATCCGACTCCGGCACCTTCGCCCCCACCGGCATCGCCTTCACCGGCAGCCGCGCCGCCCGGCCGGTCATCCAGGCCCTCGGTGCCTTCCTCGGTTCCCGCCTCAACGCCGGCAAGGTCGAAGAAGGCGCCGGTGAAATGGACATCGCCCCGTTGCTGGAGGAAGGAGTTCCAAATCTAGGACTTCGCGTGCAGCGCGAACGCTACTTCTGGTACCACCACACCCCGGCCGACACCGTGGACAAAGTCGACCCCGCCGACCTTGCCCGCTGCACCGCCGTCATGGCGGCCACCGCCTACACGCTGGCCGAGCTCGAAACTGCAATCCCACGCTAGCCGCCCAAGAAGATGCATCTTTTTTGATACAACCCGTTTCCTGGAAGCGGGTTGGCTTGATCCTCCACGGCCTTCGCACCGACCTGGGATCAAACAAAGCGTGAAGCGTTGCTAATCCGGATGCGTCCCATTTTTAGTTAAATTGATCGGACCGGTCGCTTGACGCGTCGGAGCACCCCGGTAAGCTGCTATTTGAACGAACCGCCGCGTGCCCCAAGCTGGGTTTTCCTGGCTGCGGACCGCGGCACTTTTTACGAGTAACGGACACATTTCATGAGCGCAGTTGCAGAAACACCGGCATCGAGCGGCGGCCAGCCGAAGGTCACCAAAATCAACGAGGCGGTCATTCGTCTCGCGGGCAACTCCCAGGACGGCATCCAGGCGATCGGCGGGTTCCTCGCCCGCCTCGCCGGACGGAGTGAGCAGGAGGTCATGACCTTCATGACCATTCCCTCCACCATCTCCGGTGGTCCCTCCATTTTCCAGGTCCGCATTGGCTCGGGCGAAGTCCTGACCGCCGGTGACGAGGCCGACATGCTGCTCGCCTTCTACCAGCACAGCTACGAAGGCCACATCAACTCGCTCAAGCTCGGCGGCATCGTGTTGTACGATTCCGACCACGTGACCCCGAAGCCCGAGTGGCAGGAGAACTACCGCCACGTGGGCGTGCCGATCTCCAGCCTCACCGTGGAGGCCATCGGCGGCACCGGTCGCGACAAGGGCAAGAACATCTACGTCCTCGGCCTCCTCGCGAAGATCTATGACCTCGAGGTCGCCAAGCTGAAGAAGCTCATCACCGAGCGTTTCGGCGGCAAGGACGCGTCGGTGTTGAACAACGCCAACGCCTGCTTCGACGCCGGCTACAACCACAGCCTCGAGAACCTCCTCAAGAGCTACCAGTTCTACGCCGCCCAGAACAAGGTCGGCACCCAGGTCGTGATGAACGGCAACGAAGCCATCGCCTACGGCCTGCTCGCCGCCGGCGTCCGCTTCGGCGCGGGATATCCGATCACTCCGTGGTCCGACATCATGGAGCTCCTCCGCAAGGAACTCCCCAAGTACGGCGGCACCTTCGTTCAGTGCGAAGACGAAATCGCCTCCGTCTCCATGGCCATCGGAGCCAGCTGGGGCGGCCGTGTGGCGGTCACCGGTTCCTCCGGCCCGGGCATCTCGCTCAAGACCGAGGCCATCGGTTGGGCCTCCATGGCCGAAATGCCGCTGGTGGTCATCGATGTTCAGCGCGGCGGTCCCTCCACGGGCATGCCGACCAACATCGAACAGTCCGACCTCAACATCGCCACCTTCGGCGGCCACGGCGACAGCCCCCGCGTGGTCATCGCCCCGAGCAGCGTCGAGGATTGCTTCTACACCGCCATTGAAGCGGTGAACATCGCCCGCAAGTTCAGCACCCCGGTCATCCTGCTCACCGACCAGGGAATCGCGACCCGCATCGAGGCCTTCCCTGAGCCCAAGCTCCAGGAGATCTGCCAGGACCTCACCCCGGATCTCTCCCCGGTTCCCGACCACAAGCCCTACGATCTCGCGGCCCCTGGCGGCGTCACCCGCCACCTCGCCCCCGGCACCCGCGTTGCCAGCGGCAAGTACCCGGTGGTCACCGGTCTGGAACACGACGAACTCGGTCACCCGACCGGCTCGCCGAAGCTGCACGTCAACATGACCGCGAAGCGCCGCAACAAGCTGCGCACGCTGGCCAACGAGATTCCGCTCCCCACCACCTACGGCCCGAACGAAGGCCACGTCCTGCTGGTCGGCTGGGGCAGCACCCAGGGACCGCTCCGCGAAGCCGTGGACAAGGCCCGCTCGCTCGGCGAACCCATCTCCGCCCTCCACCTCAAGTACATCAACCCGCTCCCGAACGGGCTCGAGAAGATCTTCCGCGGCTTCCACCGCATCTTCGTGGTTGAACTCAACGACGAGGGTCTCTACGGCTACGGCCAGCTCGGTGCGGTGCTCCGCGCCCGCTATGCCGATCCCCGCATCCAGGGCATCACCAAGGTCGACGGCCTCACTTGGAAGGTGAAGGAAATCCTCGATCGCGTCCGCGCTCAGGCCCAGCCCCCCACCGCCTGATCCGAACCCCGACATTCCAAATTTATCGAATCGTTTTTGATCTGATCTGATATGAGTGCGATCACCTTTCCCTTCGCCACCCTGCCCCGCACGGGCAACATTCCGCTGACGCCGGTTCCTCCGATTGCCGACGCCGACCGCAAGCCGCTGACCAAGAAGGAAATCTCCGCCGACCACCCCACCTGGTGCCCGGGCTGCGGCGACTTCTCCGTCCTCGCGCTGTACTTCAAGCTCATCGAGCGCCGCAAGATGTGGCACGAGAAGATCACCACGGTTGCGGGCATTGGCTGCTCCAGCCGCTTCCCGTATTTCGTGCAGGGCCACGGCGCCCACTTCATCCACGGACGCGCCCTGCCCTTCGCCTCCGGCGTGAGCCTCTCGCGTCCCGACCTGCACGTGTTCGTGTTCGGTGGTGACGGCGATGCCTTCTCGATCGGTGGCAATCACTTCACCCACACCGCCCGTAAGAACATCAAGCTCACCTACGTGGTCATGGACAATCAGGTGTACGGCCTGACCAAGAACCAGACCTCCCCCACCTCGCCTCTCGGCTACAAGTCCAAGACCGACGTCTGGGGTTCCGGTGACCGCCCGATCAACCCGATCAAGCAGGCCATCGCCGCCGGCGCGACCTTTGTCGCCCGCACCTCCGCGATGACTCCCAATCACGTGCTCGCCACCATGGAAGCCGCGATGGATCACGATGGATTCAGCTTCATCCAGTGCCTCAGCGAATGCGTTGAGTTCCACCCCGGTGCCTTCGACGCCGCCATTCCCCGCAAGGGTGGCGTGTTCAACGAAGTGCCGAAGGAACACGACGTCACCGACGAGTACGCGGCCTACAAGCTCGCCGACGTTCCCTGGCCCGGTCAGTTCGGCATCTTCTACAAGACCACGCGTCCCACGAAGAACGGCAACGAAGCCAAGATCATTGCCGATCATCGCGCCAAGGTCGGCGACGCCGCCGACTGGCAGATCCTCCAGAAGAACTTCGACCGCATGAAGTGAAGCGAAGAGGCGGCGCCTACGGCCCGCTTCCATCCCTTCAGAAACACGAAACCCCCGGCCGCCAACGGCCGGGGGTTTTGTTTTAGAAACCTATTTTCGAACCGAGCGGAATCAAATCCGCTCGAAGTAGCGCTGCTTTTCCCAGTCGGTGACCGCTGCGCCGAAGGCTTCGAGTTCGAGTCGCGCGTGGTGCGTGTAGAAATCCACCACCGGCTGGCCGAAGACCTCCTTCGCCAGCTTCGACTCGGCGAATAGGTCCGCCGCATCGCGCAGGCTCGAAGGCAGGCGCTGCAGCTTGGGATCAATGTAGGCGTTGCCTGCGTAGGCTTCGCCGCACTCGAGATCCTCCTCCACCCCGGCGAGGCCTGCCGCGATCATCGCTGCGAGCGCGAGATAGGGATTCGCATCCGCGCCCGGCATGCGATTCTCGGGCCGGAACGAATTGCCGTGGCCCACCACGCGGAATCCGCAGGTGCGGTTGTCCGTGGACCACGCCATGCGCGTCGGAGCCCAGCTGCCGGCCTGATAGCGTTTGTAGCTGTTGATGGTCGGCGCGTAGAAAAGACAGAACTCGGGGGAGTACTTCAGCATGCCGCCCAGGAACTGACGGAACAGCTTGGAACCCGCGTGGGCCTTGGCGTCCCAGAATTGATTCTTCCCGCCCTTCCACAGGCTGAGATGCACGTGGCAGGAGTTGCCCGCCTCGGACGGCGCATACTTGGCCATGAAGGTAACCGATTTGCCGTGCTGCTCGGCGATCTCCTTCACCCCGTGTTTGAAGAGCACGTGCATGTCGCCCATCGGCAGCGGCTGCGCGTGCGTGAAGTTGATCTCGTGCTGACCGCGGCTCCACTCACCCTTGCTGCTCTCCACCGGCACGCCGGCGTCGGTCAGGCCGTTGCGGATCGCCCGCATCAGCGGCTCATCCCGCGTGGGCTGCATGAGGTGGTAGTCGATGCGGTAATCGCTCGACGGCTGCAGATCGCGATACCCTGCCTGATGCGCCGAGTGGAACGTTTGGTTGAAGAGATAGAACTCGAGCTCCGTGGCGCACTCGCAGGTGAAGCCCAGTTTCGCCAGACGCTCCACCTGGCGACGGAGCACCGACCGCGGAGCCTCCTCCACCAGCGCACCGTCGTGACGATGAAAATCGCAGAGCACCAACGCCGATGCAGTCTGCCACGGCAGGATGCGCATCGTGGCCGGATCCGGCCGCAGCTCGAAATCACCAAAGCCCGACTCCCAGTTGGCCAGCTTGAAGCCGTCCAGTGGGTCCATGTCCAGGTTCACCGTGAGCAGGTAATTGCAGCCATGCGTTCCCTGTTCGGCGACCGACTTCAGGAAATAATCCGCACGAAAGCGTTTGCCCACCAGCCGGCCGAACGGGTCGGGCGCGGCCACCAGCACGGTGTCGATGGCGCCGGACTTCACGGCGGCCTGCAGTTGTTTCAGGGAGAGGCTCATCGGTTCAGGCTTCGGTTTGCTGTGACGGTTGGCGGCGCGGGAATCACTCCGCAACGTACACGTTCTTCAACTCGGTGTATCCCTCCATGGCCGACATGCCGAGGTCGCGTCCGAGTCCGCTGGTCTTGAAGCCGCCGAACGGCGCCTCCACGTGCACGCTGCTGTGCGAGTTCACACTCAACACGCCACTCTGCACGGCGCGCGACACCCGCAACGCGCGGGAAAGATTCTGCGTCCAGATCGATCCACTGAGTCCGTACGGCGACGCATTCACATCGCGCAGCATCGCGGCTTCGTCGTCGAACGGCGTGATCGCCACCACCGGCCCAAAGATCTCCTCGCGCCAGCACTTCGAATCGGCCCCCGCGTTGAGCAGCACCGTGGGAGACAGGTAATAGCCCTTCGCGAGCGGACGTCCGCCGCCACAGGCAATGGTCGCGCCGGTCTTCCGGGCATCGTCCAGATAAGCCTCCACCGAGGCGCGCTGCCCGGCCGACACCATCGGTCCGAGCTGGGTTTCCGTGTGGGTGGGATCGCCGACGATCAACTTCTGGGTCGCGCCCACGAACCGTTCCACAAACGGTTCATACACCGACCGCTCCACGTACACGCGGCTGCGCGCGCAGCAATCCTGACCGGTGTTCGCAAACACGCTCATCGGGGAATTGTCGGCCGCCTTCTGCCAGTCGGCATCGGCGAACACGATGTTGGGCGACTTGCCCCCGAGCTCGAGCGACACCCGTTTGATGTCCTTCGCAGCGAGTCCCATGATGTGGCGTCCCACCTCGGTCGAACCGGTAAACGAAACCTTGCGAATGAGCGGATGCGAGACCAACGCATCGCCCACCACCGAGCCCGATCCAGGCAACACCTGCAGCACGCCCGCGGGTAATCCCGCCGCGTGGGCAATTTCGCCAAGTGCGAGAGCCGTGAGCGGCGACAACGAAGCGGGCTTCAGCACCACACAGTTTCCGGCGGCGAGCGCAGGGGCAACCTTCCAGCACGCGATGGGGAAGGGGAAATTCCAGGGAACAATGGCCGCCACAACGCCCATCGACTGACGCAGCGTGAAATCGAATCCACCGCGAGCCACCGGAAGCGTTTGTCCGCCGAACTGCGAAATCGCCCCGGCATAGTACTCAAACACGCGCGCTCCGAGGCCCGCCTCGTCACGGGCGTCGGCGATCGGCTTGCCGATCTGCAGCATCTCGAACTCCGCGATGTGCTCCACGTAATCGCGCAGCAACCGCGCGATGCGATAAAGGATTTCGGCCCGCTTGCCGGGGGCCAGATCGCGCCATCCGCCTTCCCAGGCGCGCTGGGCTGAGGCGACAGCCGCTTCGACGTCGGCAGTTCCCGCGGCCGAGACCGTGGTGAATTCCGCTTCCGTCGCAGGGTTGATGAGAGAGGTTCGGGCGCCACTGGCGGCTTCGCGGTAGGCACCATCCACGTACAGTTGTCCGGGCAACTTCATGCCTCAAGGCTGACACCAGCAGAGCGCGGGCTCCATTCGAAACACGTTCAATGCGATCCCCGGGAACGGGGAGGAGAGACCAAGGCAAAATTAAAAATTTAAAATGAAAAATGGGAGGATCGTGGCGCGAGGCTCGTGATTCGTGCTGCGCCGACTATTTCGAACCTGGCTCGTCGGAGATTTTTGGCGGGCCTTGGAAGCGGCGGCGCTCGAGTCCGAACCACACCAGCACCATCACCAGCGCGGTTCCACCCAGGATGGGCAGGGCTTGTTGGTTCGGAGGCTGCACTCCCACGACCATCAGGAATACGCATCCCAGCACCGCCACGACCGCCAGCGGACGAAACGCGCCGCCGAGCTGCCACGGACCCATCCGATGCCAGGTCCTGCCCACAGCCATCGCCCCCGCCGCGACCGGCAGGACATAGCTCACGTAAAGAAACACCGTTCCAATTGCGGCAATCGTCTCGTACCGCAGCAACAGCGTGACCGCCGCAGCAACCCCCGCAGCCGCCCAGACCGCCACCGAGGGCGAGCCCGAAGCCGGCTGCACGCGACGCAGCCACCCAGACCCCGGCAACCCCCCGTCGCGCGCAAACGCGTACATCATGCGCGAGGCCGAGGTCAGCGCAGCGAGTCCGCAGAGGTATTGGGCCAGCACGATTCCAACCAGCAACAGCGTGGCCAGCGGAGCCGGCAGCACGGCGCGAATCGTTTTGTGAACCACGTCGGCCCCCTGCGCCACTCCAGCGGGAAGATCCGGAATGGCCAGCAGGATGGCCACCACCAGGGCCCAGCCAGCCAACCCCGAGACCGCCACCGCACGAACAATTCCGCGCGGAACGTTGCGTGCGGCATCGAGGGTTTCCTCGGCGGTGTGGGCCGATGCATCAAATCCGGTCAACGTGTACGCCGGCAGCATCAAGCCAAGGGCGAACAACCATCCCGCATTGCTTTGCTTTGGGAACACAGGACTGCCCTCGGGAAGCCCGCTGAAGTTCTGGAACGTCCACAGGCGACTCCAGTCGAGATGCGGCGCGGCCACGAGCAGGGCCACGGTAAGCACGGCGGCCACCGCCAGGATCAACCAACCGCTCGCATCGGTGAGACGCGTGGTGAGCCGGATCCCATGATGATTCAACAGCGCCTGCGAAAGCGTCATTGCCACCACCAGACCGAGCCGCACGCCCGAGCCGGCGCTGTTCAAACCAAAGGCTGCGAGAGTGAAGTCGTAGGTCCCCGCGTTGATCGCCGCGAGCACGGTGATCAGACCCGCGAGATTAAACCAGGCCGTGGTCCAGCCGCATCCGCGTCCACCCAGCATGCATCCCCAATGGTACAGCCCGCCCGCCGTCGGAAAGGCCGAAGCCACCTGGGCCATGGTGGCCGCGACACACATCGAGAACAGACAGGTGAGCGGCCAGCCGAGTCCGATGCTGATCCCGCCCGCGGAATCGAGCCCCACATGGAACGAGGTGATCCCGCCCGCGAGGATGCAAATGATCGACAGCGAAATCGCGAAATTGGAGAAGCCCGACATGCGCCGGGCCAGCTCCTGCCGGTATCCCATCCGGGCCAGCAGATGTTCGTCAGTGCTGGTTTCCGGAGGATTCATGGGGATGCCGGGTTGGATTCGAGTTTCGCCGCCGGCTACCTCACAGACATTCGAGGTACAGCGCCCGGAGATCGTCCGCCGTGACCGGGATCGCATTCGTCCGGTGGCACGGATCCTCCCACGCCTGCGCCGTGAGGGCGTCGAGTTTGTCGAGCGGCACGCCGACATCGCGGAGCTTCTTGTTCAGGCCGAGATCCGCGAGGAACTTGGCGATGAACTCGATCGTCTTGCGATCCGCATCCGCATCCGAACCCGTCACCACATCGAGTCCGCAGGCAATGCCCACGCGGCGATACAGACCAGGCTTTCGCACCGCATTCCACTTCATCACGGCCACCAGGCACAGCGCGTTGGCCAGACCGTGGTGCATGCCGCAGAGCGTGGACAACGGATGCGCCAGGGAGTGCACCGCGCCGAGATCCTTCTGGAACGCCACCGCGCCCATGGCCGCTGCCACCAGCATGCGACCGCGCGCATCGAGGTCGCCGCCGTTCTTGAACGCCCGGGGAAGCGCATCCACGACCAGGCTGATTCCCTCCAGCGCAATGCCGTCGCACATCGGGTGGAACGCCGGACAGGTGTAGCTCTCAATGCAATGGGTCAACGCATCCGCGCCGGTTGCAGCAGTCAGTCCCGGGGGCAGGCCCGCGGTGAGTTCCGCATCGAGGATGACCAACTTCGCGAGCAGTTCGGGGTGGAAGAGGACGGCCTTGCGGTGCGTCGCATCCAGCGTGATCACCGAGCTGCGACCCACTTCACTGCCGGTGCCGGCGGTGGTGGGAATGGCGATGAAGGGAAGGAGTCCGGTCCAGTCGGCCGGCTGTTCGTAGAATTTCGCGAGCGGGAAATTCGGATGCTTCGCAAGCAGACGCGCAGCCTTGCCGGCATCGAGCGGACTTCCACCGCCGATGGCGATCACGCCGTCGCATCCCGAACTGCGCAGCAGCGCGGCGGATTCCACCACGTCCGACTCCACCGGATTCGGATGCACGCCCGAGTACAGGAACCAGTCGCGGCCCTGACCGTCAACACCCAGCGTTTTTGCCAGGGCGGTGAAGGCGGCGGTTTTGACGAGGCCGGGGTCGGTCACGACGAGGGGACGACGCACGTTCAACCGCGCGAGCCGCGCGGGGAGTTCTGCCAGCGAGCCGGCACCGTAGAGAGTCGGGGTGGGAAAGGAGAATTGGATCGCGCTCACACCGACATGTTGAGCCCGGTCCCGAGTCCCGTTCCAGCGGAAAGGCCCACCCCGATTCGTGGATGTTCTCCGAGCTTCCCTTCCCGCCCGGCTTGTGACTCAATGCCACTGATCCCTTGAGTTCCCAGCGACGGCCTCGCAATCCGTTTCAACCCATCGTGCCGTGCTGTGCCCTGAAGGAATCCGCCAGCAAGGAACCCAACCACCCCCACCCCCCCCACCAGCCATGTCTGTCCTCAAGACCGAACCCGTCGCGGCGGAAATTGACGGTCAGCAGTTGAAGTGCCTCATGTGCCATCACGAGGCGTTCCACAAACGTCGCTCCCACATCGACGTCGCCCTGAGCACTGCGATGAATCCCGACTGGGCCGACCGCCAGACCTATTGCCTGGTGTGCGACCACTGCGGATTCATCCATTGGTTCATGGCGAAGACCTAAGCCGCGTCCAACACGACCCTGCGGCCGAATTCAAAGGCGCCCACTCGCAGTGCCCAGCACTGCGAACGGAACCTATTCGTCATCCCACCGGAATCGCAGCCACGCGATTCCCGCGAGCAGAACGCTGAACCCCAGCAGCGCACCGATCGGAGCCAACGCCGCATCGAATCCGAGCCCCCGCCAGGTCATCGCATCCAGACCATCCACTCCCCAGCGCGTGGGCGTCATCAGCGACACCGACTGGAGCCATCGCGGAAAGACAAACGTCGGAACCCACGCGCCGCCGATCATCACCAGCAGCAACAACACCGCGATCCCGGCCCCGCGCGTGCCGGCCGGAGTGCCTCCCACCGCGGCGATCGCCAGCGCCAAACAGGCCGCCATCAGCGACACGCAAATCAGGCATCCGACAAATCCGGCGATGCTTCCCTCGATCCGAACGCCGAACACCGCCATCGCAAAGGCAAAGCAGCCCACCAGCGATCCGAGGGAAATCAGCGTAAAACTCCCCACCTTGCCCAGCATCCACGTGGCGCGTGTGAGTGGAGCCGATCGCAATCGACGAAACATTCCGGCCTCGCGGTCGCGCAGCAGACCAATCGACATGTCGAGCAACGACATCAGCACGAACTGAATTCCCATCCCCGCGAAGGAATGCGCGTAGCCGTTGTATTCGCCCCCGCGGGATTTGGTGAGCGGCACCGACTGGGTCTTGAACGGAAGCGGCAGCGAGGCCGGACCCGAATTGGTTCCGGACGATTGAAGGAGGCTTCCCGCAGGGCGCGAGGCCAGGAAGTCATCTGCACGGGTCATCAACTCCCGGAGAAGTTTGTCCCCCGAGGCGTTGGTTCCCGCGGCAGCGCGGGCGTCCAGTCGGGCCAGGCCTTTGCGGATCTGCTCGCGTCCCAGCTCGGGGTTCACGGCATTGGCGACCACCGACTGAATCACTTTGGGTACAAGGATACCCTCCACCATCGCCCGCTCCATCGAGCGGCCCGGATCATGCCACACGGTGAGCTCCGGTGTGCGCTTGGAGTCGAACAGACCGGGGAGAACGTCCGCTCCAAATCCCTTGGGAAGCAACACCGCCACCGGACGCTTGCCGGTCATCACCCAATCCTTCGCCACGGTCGAGTTGGTCACTTGGACGTGGAAGTTCGCATCGGAGGCAAACGACTGAACCACCCCGCGCGACACCGCCGAATCGTCCTCATCCACCAGCACGAGATCCATGCCACCGCCGCCACCCGCGGCACCGGATTTCCCATTTTTGGTCCCCGATCCGCCGAAGAGCGATCCCATGAACGACGCAATCCCGATGGGCACGACGAACAGCATGATCAGCGCGCGTCGGTCCGAGAGGAACAGCCGCAGATCCAAACGGATCAGAGCCCGAAGCTGGGTGAGTCGATTCATAGTCGTTCGGGATTTCGTAAACCTAAATCCTGCAGTTGAAGAGGAGCTCAACCACAGATGCACACAGATGGACACGGATGAAAATGCATGGAACGGAAAGACTCAGAAATTACTCCGAAGGTGAAAACGTTCATGCTGCGTCGAGACTCCAAGCTCCGGGCCTATCTGTGTGAATCTGTGTTCATCTGTGGTTTAACCTTCTCCGATCATCCGTCGCGAAGGCTTCGTCCGGTGAGTTGGAGGAACACGTCCTCGAGTCGGGCCTGATGGCTCGCCAAGCCCGTGACGCGAACGCCGTGCGCGGCCAAACAATCCAGTGCCCGAGCCGCCCCGGAATGCACCTCGCGGGCCTCCAGGACCAACGTCGATCCCGTGAGCTCCGCCCCAAGAATTCCATCGAGGGACCGAACCGCATCAAGCCACCGGGCGTCCGTGGCTGCGGCTGCGGACAGTTCGAGCGTGAGCCGTCCCGCGGAGCTCGCGCGCTGACGCAGCCCGGCGAGGGAGTCGTCCGCGATTACGCGTCCGTGGTCCATGATCACCACGCGATCGCAAAGCCGCTCCACCTCCTCCATGTAGTGGGTGGTGTAGATCAGCGTCTTTCCGGCGCGACGCAGCGATTCAATGTTGTCGAAGATCGCGTTTCGGCTCTGCGGATCGACACCCACGGTGGGTTCATCGAGCAGCAGCAGTTCCGGGTCGTGCACCAGCGCCGCGGCCAGATTGAGCCGCCGCTTCATGCCGCCGGAAAAGGTCTTCACGCGGTCGCCCGCGCGCGAGGAAAGTCCGACGATCTCCAACACCTCGCCGCAGCGCGTCGCTAGCTTCGATCCAGTCAACCCCTGCAGCGCGCCGAAGAAGCGAAGATTCTCCATCGCGGAAATCTCCCCGTAGAGCGCGAGCTCCTGGGGGACGAGTCCGACCCATTGTTTGCGGGGATCGCCTTCGCCCTCGAACGATACGCCATCGATTCGCACCACGCCGGCATCGGGCTTCATCAGTCCGGCCAGCATGGAAATGGTGGTCGTCTTGCCCGCTCCATTCGGCCCCAAAAGCCCCACGGCCTCGCCGCGCTTCACCTCGAGTTGGAATCCATCGACGGCCACCCGTTCCCCGAACCGTCGAACCAATCCCGTGGCACTGAGTATCGGCGCATTCACGGAAGCAACGGTTTCAGATCCCTCCCGGCCCGGCAACCTTGGCCGCGCAAAAGTGCGACGCCCTTCGCTTTTTGATGCGTCTTCGCTAGGGTTTCTCCCACGTGAATTCCCGCCGGATTCAAATTCAACGCACCGCCGCACTTTTCCTGGGCACCCTGCTCGGTCTTTGTGCGTCGGGGGCGGATATCGAATCCAACCTCACCGCAGGCCCGCTCCAGGCAATCCGCGAATCCGCGAAACCCGGCTGGAGAACGGAAGCCCTCGAGTGGCTGGATCACCACGGCAGCGCCCTCCGCACCAACGCTCCATCGCTTTCCTCCGGCACACGCACGGCGTTGATCCAGGAGGCCATTGTCATTTTTGGTACCCCTGAAGTCGCGGTCGAACCTTGGAAACCCGCGACGGGAACCCTTTCGGCCTGGATCGATCTTGAAACCAAACGGTCGATCCAACTGGCGACCTCGGGCGAGATCACCGTTCACGATCTGGACTCGGGCGCCGTGAAGACGCGCTACCCGGCATCCACCCCGCGCGATCGCCGACTGGTCCGATTCGACTCACGATCCGGCTGGCTGGCGTCGATCAATGACGAGGGGCGCTGGAGTTTTCGTTTGCTCTCCGAGAGCACCAACGCGTCGTCCGGAGCGGTGATCGGAACCAACCTCCCTCCGAATCAGCCCCCGCGCATTTCGATTCATCCTGAGTTTTCCCGGTTCGCGATCACCGGACCGAAGTCATCGGCTCCGGGTTTGCAATTCGCTCCCCTCCCGCCGCAGGGCGACACCGGAGTGCGCGCCATTTCGCTGCCCGCGTCTCCAACCCGTTTCGAATTCTCCCCCAGTGGGACGCGGCTCGCCTCGCTCTGCGAAGGTCTGCCCGCGCTGATGGTCATCCAACCAGCGCTCGATCAGGTGGAAAGCCAGATCCCGTTGGATGCCGTGCCAACGGACCTGAGCTGGATGCCCGACGCTCGACAGCTTTTGGTGGCCACTCCCGCTGGGATTCGCCGCGTGGACACGCAGGAAAAAACGGCGACTCCCTTCGGCCCACCCCTGGAGGAAATCAGCGCCCTCGCAGTCAGCGACAACGGCGCGCTGCTGGCCCTCGCACGGTCCGGACCCGAATTGGAAGTCTGGGACTCAAAATCGATCCACCCGATTGCCAGCGTCGAACTCACGGGATCCCCAATCGAACGAATCCAGTGGTCCCCCCGAGCGGTCCGACTCGTGGTTCAACAGAAGGACGAGGCGGTGCCTCGTCTGATTTCGTTCTCCGTCTCGCGCGACCTCGTTCATTTGGTCCCCACCGGCGAAAAGGTGGTCACCAACACGCCGCCCGTTTCAGTGGCGCGTTGGGAAAAAGGCGGCGTGTGGCTCGTGCGAACCAACGGCGGCGAAATCCGGCTCCCCAATTCGGACAACCTTCAGCGCCTGGGATTGTCCCCCAACGGCGCCTGGCTGCATCTCCACCGCGAGGACGGATCGGTGGAGGAATGGAACCTTCCCGCAGTTCAGCGGCGACTGGCGCGGTACGGTCTCATTTGGTGAGCCGACGACGCTGTGCCAAATCGACTCTGACTCAGCTCAACGCGGGAGCCACGTTTCCCAGTTCTTCGCGTAGGCGTCCACGTTCGAAGAATCGACCGGGACGAGGGCGCTGATTTCCTTCACCGCCGGCGGGTTCTTCTTGAAGTGAACCTTGTCCAGCAGCAGGGCGACCGAGCGATAGCCCCAGGCGTGGCATTGCTGGGCAAGGAGCTTCTGCACGTGGCCCGAACGCAGGTAGGCTAGCTGCGCGGGCAGCGCGTCCACACTCACACACTTCACCGTTCCGGGAGCCCATTTCAATGCGTGCTCGGTGAACAGCGGCCAGCCGCCGATCATCGCCCAACCGGTGATCTCCGGATTCGCCTGCATCACCTGCTCCACGCGGGCCGCGGCATCCTGCGGCGTCTCCCGATGGTAGTAGGTGTCGCGAATGCTGATGCCCGGGAACTTCTTCGCCTCTTCGCGAACGCCCTGCGCACGACGTTGAAGGTTCGGTGCGTTCTGGTTTCCGGCGAGGATGGCCACCACGCCCTTTCCACCGAGAACCTTGGCCAGTTCGGTCATCACCTGACGCCCGCATTCCAAGTCATCCACGCCATAGGTGACGAAGCGCTTGGAGGCCGGCGCGTCGCTGTCGAAGGTGCAAACCGGCACGCCGCTGGACACGGCGCGATTGATGGCATCGGTCACCTTGTTCGCATCGCTGCAGCTGATGGCAATGCCGTCCGCACCCGCGAGCACCAGCTGCTCGAGCGCCTCGGCCTGCTTCTGGGCGTCCTCCTCATTCGGAGTGCGCCAGTCGATCTTGATCTTCAGTCCGTGCTTCGCCCCGAGCTCGCGCGCCGCCTGTTCCGCACCGGCGCGGGCCACCTGGAAGACGGCATTGCCCTGCGACTTGGCGATCAGGCCGAAGGTGTACGATCCGGAACCCGCCGCCTGGACAACCCAGGGCAGCGTGGCTCCGGCGGCGAGGAAGGCGCGGCGATTCATGACGTGAAGGAAGAAGGAAACCTCAATTCGGAACTCAGCCGATGAAGGAGCAAACGTACTCGCAAATCCCGCCGGCGACGGCGATGTCGAACCCGGACTTGGCGGGAACGTCGAAGTGCTGACCGGCGGTGAAGTTGGTGCGATCGGTGTTTCCGTCCAGCTTCACGCTGCAGTTGCCGGCGACGATCTCCATGCGCTCAGCCTTCTCGGTGCCGAAGTGATATTCGCCGGGATAAATCAGGCCGAGGGTCTTCTTGGAGCCGTCGGGAAAGAGGATCGAGTGGGAAACCACTTTGCCCTCGAAATAGACGTTGGCTTTGGTGACAGCGGTGACGTGAGTGAACTCTTTGGGAGCAGGCATGCGGGGAGTGTCCGAACCGGAGCGTTGAAGTCAACGCGAAGGCGCAGACCGGTCCGCAGAGGCGATCCAACAAAAGGCTCGCCGCCCTGCCTCGGCCGGGACGGAACCCGGACACTCAGCAGGGCGGCGGGCCGGATGGATCAGGGACGCACCCGCAGGCGCCAGAATCGGGAGGTCGAGCTTCCGCCTCCGAGCGGGAAGCTCACCGGCTGTCCGGAACCATGGCCTTGAACGCTTCCCAACGGGATCCACGTTCCAAGATCGGTGCTTTCCTCCACGTCCGCGGTGACTCCTTCGTCGAGTGTGATGGTGAGACGGTTTCCGTCTGGCGCGCCCGCGGGTTTCAGAGTGAACAGAAGACCCGGCACCACCTGCACACTTTGCACCACGCGCGGAGCCGCGGCGTAGTTCGAATCGCCCGCCTGGTCAGCAGCCAGACGCACCAATCCCACACCGGTAAATCGAACGGTCGATCCTTCGATCACGGCCGGGCCATCCAGAACGGTGTAGTTAACCGCAAGCCCGCTGCTCGCGGTGGCGGACAGAGCGAGCGGATTTGCACCCAGCACCTGGTCCGCCAGGGCGTCGAAACGAATCGTCTGCGGTTTCCCAACGGAATTCACCACGACCGTCCGGGTTACCGACACGGCAGGACTGCCGTCGGAGGCCTGGACCGATGCGGTAATCACGATCTTTCCGGCCCCTTGAATGGACAGGATGTTGCCGATGAGAATGGCCGGACCCGAGTTGACCGAAAAGGACACCGGCAAGCCACTGCTCGAAGTCGCGGTCAGGAACAAGGCCTGCGACGGGAAATAGGTGAGTGATTCCGGAGGATTGAAGGTGATCGTCTGCGGGGCCGCGTTCACCAAAATCGATAGGGTCACATTGGCCGGCTCATACCTGCTGTCACCCGCCTGATCGACGCGAACCACCACCGTACCCACTCCCAACAATCGCAGTGCGTTGCCGGTCATCTCGCCCGGGCCGCTCAGGACCGTGAAAGTCACTGGCAGACCACTGCTGGCCACTGCGCTCAAGGTCACCGGCGGCGCCCCAAACTGCTGCGGAGGCACCGGCTGGGCAACGATGGTTTGCGCGAGCCTTGGCTGGGTCGATGCAAACAGAGCCGCGATGTTGGGCGTGGGATTGGTGACCGTCAGATACCAATCGGTTGGGGCCACCCCAAGTCCGGCGCCACTCCACGCGGCGAGAGACTTTCCGGCATCTGGCACCGGCACCACGTGCACCCGGGTTCCATAGGGATAGGCCGGCAGGTCGGGATCCAAGGCCACGCGCCCTCCTCCCGAGGTGGTCACCGTCACCGGAGTTGCAAACACTGCGGTGGAAGTCGCAGGGCCGGTGGCCACGCGGCTTACCGGTGAATCGCTGCCGGCGTAGGAACCGATCCACCGGACAAAACTCCAACCCGAATTCGGAGTCGCCGTCATGGTGTACGCCGAGCCCTCGAGGTACGTCACTGAAGCCCCGCTTCCGAGATCTCCACCGCCGACACCAGGAGAAAGACGGGCAACGCCCCCACCGTCCGTGGACAACTCCACCACGAATCGGGCGGGGGCCGGAATTACCGCAAACACCGCCTTCACCGAAACGTCCGCCTCGACCGTCAGCGAGGATGTCGCCGAAGTTCCACTCAACCCGCCTTCCCAGTGGTCAAACTTCCAACCTGCATTGGGCGCGGCCGTCAGGGTCAACACCGTCCCACTGTCGATTCGCGAACCGCTCACGACTCCCTGAACACTTCCACTGCCTTCGACACTCGTGTTCACGAAATAGGCCGGTCCCACAATCAATTGAAGGGTTTGGGATGGTCCGCTGGAGGTGAAATCCGCGCTGAAGCCCACCGCTCGAAGCGTCGTGTTCTTGGAGATCGAAACCGGCGTCAGGTAAGGCGTGGAAGCCGCGCTCGGTGCAGATCCGTCCGTGGTATAAAACACCGGCCCACCGAGCGTGGATTCCAAGGTCAGCGTCGCGCTCCCGTGAACGTTGGCCTGATCCTCCACCACGCGGGTTCCATCGAGGTAGATCGCAGCCACCCGTCCGGGATACACACTCACGCGGGTTGCAGGCCCAACAAACTGCTTCGCGCCGTCCGATGCGACCTGCTGGTAACTGCCCGCGTCCGAGGGTTGAATCGAAGCCAGCTTCAACGTCCGGCCCGTCATCCCGGGAAGGGCCACGCCGTCCCGGTACCATTGGAAGCTCGTGGCGGAAACCCACTGCGGGCGCAGCGTCAACGGATCGCCCACCTGCAATCGAAGCGTGGATGGAGCCGCCTTGAACAACGCGAACGCGGAAGCCCGAAGCACCAGCGTATGAGTGTCGTTGACGGCCACATCCACCACATGGTCAAGGCCGCTGGGCATTGGATTGATCACCCACTCCGAACGATCACCGGAGACGTCGAGCGTCCCATTCTCGCGCACCAGAAAAGTGACCATTCCCTCGCCTGCGATGGACGTCCTCAGCACCTTCACCGCGTCCGGATGAGCGTCGAGCGCGGCAACCGAAGCAAGGTACGTCAACGCGACGGAGGAGTCTCCCACCACCGACCCGTCCGCGAGCAGCGCGGTTCCATCGTAGGAAAGCAGCGAGACCACCGACCGGGTGGATCGGTTGGGAATGACCACCAGCGGGGAGAACGGATAAACCGGACCCCACCGGGTGATGGTTCCCTCCTGATCCAGCACGGCGCCGTCGGGCTTGATTTCAACAATCGGTTTCAACCCCTGCGGAACGGTCCAGTAGCCGCTAGGATAGTTGAATTTGAAGAGTCCCTGCTGCCACGCGGCAATCGTGCCATCGGCTCGAAGACCCATCGCGGAATTGGTTCCCACGGAAACCGCCACCAAATCGGCCACCCCATTCGGAACGGTTGCGACTTGAGTTCCGAACACACCGCCGCCACCGACGTGGGTCCAGGCCACCGCCGTTCCATCGATTCGACGGGCTGCAAAGCTCCACGGTCCGGCCGAGATTTCTGCGACGCCTGACTCGGAAGGAGCGGGCTTCATGTCACCGAACTCACGGATCACGTTTCCCCACTGAACCAGGCTCCCATCCTTCATCCGCCCGTTCTGAGGCGCGGACACAAACACGGCCGAAGGCGCGGATCCTCCGGTCGCTGAAACGGACAACGGATTGACGCGACTCACCGAAGCATCCACCCCGTCCCAGTGATCGAAGGCCCAATCGACTTCGGGCACCGCTGACAAGGTCACCGTCCCGCCGGCCTCCCTCGCGATAACCAATCCATGTCCGGTCCACGAGGGCGAGACCAGGATCGACACCGTCGTGCTGGCCGGCTCGTACTGAGCGTCCCCCGCCTGGTCGATGCGCACCAGGATTGTGCCCACTCCGACCATTCGGACCGAGGAGCCGGTCACCAGCCCCGGACCGCTCACAAGGCTGTAGGTCAGCGGCAGACCGCTGCTGGCCGACGCGTTGAGGGTTACCGGGCCCGCTCCGAATTTCTGAGGTGCCACGGGCTGAACGTTGACGGTTTGAGGCAGGCGTTGCGGCGCGGCGGTGAAGAACGCCGTGAGGTTCGGTGCTGGACTCGTCACCGTCAGATACCAATCCGTCGGCGGATTCCCGGTCCCAGCGCCACCCCAGGCCGCCAGCAGTTTTCCGGCATCGGCAATCGGAACCACGTGAACGCGGCTTCCGTAAGGATAGACCGGAAGGTCCGGATCCAACACGACGCGTCCGCCTCCGGTCGAACTGACCGTCACCGCAGTGCCAAAGACCGCGCTCGATGCAGCCGATCCCCGAGCAACCAGCGTCGCCACTGAATCGGTACCGGTGTACGAACCCGTCCAACGCAGAAAACTCCAACCCGCATTGGGTGTTGCGGTCATGGTGTAGGAACTGCCTTCGGTGTACGTCACCGAAGCTCCAGTGCCCACATCACCACCGAATCGCCCCGGAGAAAGCCGGGCAACGCCCCCGCCCTGCGTTGAGACCTGAACCTCAAATTCCGCCAAGGGAGGAATGATGACAAACACAGGAGTCACCCGGGTATCCGCAGCAACCGCCAGCGTGGACGTTGCAGAGGTTCCGCTCAGTCCGCCCTCCCAATGGTCAAACCTCCAGCCGGAATCAGGGACCGCAGTCAGCGTCAAAACCGTTCCGCCGTCCACACGCTCACTCACGCCCACACCTTCCACATGACCATTGCCAATTGCCCCCCACGAGACGGCAAAAGCGGGAATCACTCGGAGCTCCAGTGCCTGCGATGAACTGCTGGAGGAGAAGTCCGGACTAAAACCGATCGCACGAATCGTGGTGTTCTTGGGAACCGGGATTGCTCCGGAATAAATCGTGGAAGACCCGCTCGGAACGGATCCGTCGGCGGTGTAAAAGATCGCTCCCCCCAGCGAGTTCTCCAGAGTGAGGGAACCCGTCCCGTGAACGGTGGCCTGATCTTCCACAACCCGCGTGCCATCCAGAAAAACCGCGACCGCGCGATTCGGATAGACACTCACCCGCGTCTCCGGTCCCACAAAACGGCGCGTTCCATCGGAAGCAATCTGCTGGTAAACCCCCGCATCGCTTGGCTGAGCCGAAGGCAGCTTCAAGGTGCGCCCCGTCATCCCGGGTAGCGCCACTCCATCGCGATACCACTGGAAGCTGGTGGCCGACACCCACCGGGGTCGCAGCGTCAGCGGGTCCGATGCCTGAAGTCGCAGCGAGGCCGGAGCCCCCTGATACAAACCAAACGCGGTCGCTCGCAACACGACCCCATTAAAGTTGCCGAAAGCCATGTCCACCACGTGATCCGTGTGATCCGTCATGATGGCCGAGAGCTGGGGCCCGCGTGGGCCCGAAACCACGAGTTGTCCGTCGTTCCGGATTTCAAAGATTCCCGCCGTCTGGGGGGTGAACCATGCGGAATCTTGTATGTAATACGCTGCCACCTCGGGGTGTGACTCCAAATAGCTGGAGACCGTGGCGTACCTGGATGCCACCGACGCCGTCCCCACAACCGATCCATCGGCCAACAACGCCGTTCCGTCATTCGAGAGCAGGGACACAATCGAACGCGTCGATCGATTCGGAATCCTCGTCGGAACCACGTAGGGATAGGAAGTTCCCCACTGGGTAATTGTGCCCGCGTCATCGAGAACTGCCCCATCCGGTTTTACATCCACGATCCTCCGCGAGCCGCTCGGCAGCTGCCAATATCCTGCCTGGCTGTTGTCAAAAAAGACCCCGGCCTTCCAAACGGCAGGAATGTTGTCGGAGCGCAGGGCCATGGCCGAAAAGGTGCCAGCTGATACGGAGAGGACATTCGACACTCCAGCCGGAACCGAATAGGTGATGGCATTCGAAAGAACTCCTCCGAGGTGCTTCCAAGAGACCACGGTTCCGTTGGTTCGTACCGCGAAGAATCCATGGCCTCCGGCGGCAACTCCGGTGAATCCCTCACCCGTCGGTGCCGCCTCGAGGATCCCGTACTCCGAAGTCAGGAAAGTCCAACGCCACTGGTACAAACTCCCGTCATTCATTCGACCATTTCGCGGTGCCGAAACAAACACCGCGGCGGGTGTTGCGCCCCCTCCTGCTGCCAGGCTCAAGGGATTGCTGTGGCTCACTCCCGCATCCACGCCGTCCCAATGATCGAACGCCCAATCGACTTCCGGCACCGCCTCCAGCGTCAACGTCGCGCCGGATTCAACGGAAGTAACCAATCCGCGCCCAGTCCACGCTGGGGCAACCACGATCGACAGTGTCGTACTCGCTGGTTCGTACTGGCTGTCACCCGCCTGATCGATCCGCACCAAGATCGTACCAATTCCGGTAAACCGCAGGGAGGTTCCCGTCACCTGCCCCGGCCCGTTCACCACGCTGAAAGTCACCGGCAGCCCGCTGCTCGCGGTCGCGCTCAAGGTGACCGGCGCTGCGCCGGATTTTTGGGGAGGAACCGGCTGGGCGGTGATGCTCTGCGCCAGACGTTGCGGTGCTCCGGCAAAGAGCGCGGTCAGGGTCGGAGTCGGATTGGTAACCGTAAGATACCAATCAGTAGGCGGCGTTCCCGCAGCATCGCCACTCCAGGCCACGAGGGATTTTCCCGCATCAGGTACCGGCACCACATGAACGCGCGTTCCATAGGGGTACAACGGCAACTGGGGATCCAGGGCAATCCGACCGCCTCCCGTCGCTGTTGCCGTGACTGGGGTGCCAAACTCCGGCCGCAGCGTCACCGTCGCATTCGCCACAAACGTCAACGTCGCATCGGTACCCACGGAGGAACCAGTCCATCGAACAAAACTCCAGCCCGGATCTCCCGTCGCAGTCAGCGTGATGGATGTTCCCTCGAGGACGTTTCGGTACCGCCCGCCGGGATAAAAGAAACCTCCGATTCCGTCCGAAAACTCAACCGAGCCACCGTCCGAGTTCACCAGAATCACCTGGACCATTGCCGACACAAACACCGCCTTTACCGCCGCATCCGAATTGACCGTCAGCGAAAGGTTCGCAGAGGTACCACTCGCTCCCCCCTCCCAGTGGTCAAACTTCCATCCAAAATCAGGAACCGCAGTCAGTTTGAGCGTCGCTCCCCCATCCACCCGGGCACTCACTCCTACGCCTTCGACATGACCCTGCCCGGCAACGCTCCAAGAAACATTATAGGTGGGAACCACCTTGAGCTGCAGGGTCTGCGATTGCTCGCTCGTGGCGAGATCCAGACTGAACGCAAGCACCCGAAGTGTCGTGTCGCTGCTGACGGTGATCGGTCCGGAATAGGGAGTGGAAGAGGCACTCGGCGCGGTTCCATCGGTGGTATAAAACACCGGTCCACCCAGTGCGGATTCCAAGGTGACTGATCCAGTCCCATGTACCGTCGCCTGATCTTCCACCACCCGGGTCCCGTCCAGGAAAATGGCGGCTGCCCGATTCGGATAAACACCCACACGGGTCTCGGGGCCAACAAAGCGCTTTGTCCCGTCCGATGCAATCTGCCGGTACACGCCTGCGTCCGATGCCTGCACTGACGACAACTTCAGCGTGCGCCCTGTCATTCCGGGCAGGGCCACTCCGTCCCGATACCACTGAAAACTCGTCGCAGCCACCCACCGCGGACGCAACGTCAACGGATCGCCGGTCTGCAATCGCAACGATGCTGGAGCCCCCTGATACAACCCGAACGCGGTCGCGCGAATCACCACTCCGTCGAAATCATTAAACACCATGTCGACCACGTGGTCGGTGTTGCTCGTCATGATTGCACTAAGCTGGGCGGCACGCGGACCGGAAATCACCAGCTGTCCATCATTTCGAATCTCAAAAATTCCAGGGGTGCCCGGCGGAAACCACGAAACCGTGTCCTGAATGTAGTACGCGGCCGTCTCCGGGTGAGCCTCCAGATAGGCCGAGATGGTGGCGGTCTTCGAGACGAGGGAAGCGGTGCCCACCGCGGAACCGTCGGCCAGCAGGGCTGTGCCATCGTTCGACAACAGGGACACCACCGATCGTGTCGATCGATTGAAGGTCCTCACCGGTGCCACGCTTGGATAGTTCGGGCCCCACTTGGTGATGGTTCCGTCTTCATCCAGCGCGGCTCCATCCGGTCTTACATCCACGATTCGCCGGGAATCGCTTGGGAAAAGTGAATATCCGAACTGACTGTTGTCGAAGAAGACTCCCGCATTCCATGCCGCAGGAACAGCATCCGAGCGAATGGCGATGGCCGAGAACGTGCCTGCAGTGACGGACACCACGTTCGCCAGCCCATTCGGAACTGCATAGCGAACTGCTGAGGGAACCGCACCTCCCGAGTGTTTCCAGCCAACCACGGTTCCATCGGTTCGCGACGCAAAAAACCCGAGAGTTCCAGCCGCAATGCTGGTGTAGCCCGTGCCCGGCGGAGCGGAATCCAGCGCGCCGTAATTGGAGTTGAGAAACGGCCACTGCCACTGGGCCAGCGTTCCGTCATTCATTCGACCGTTCCGTGGAGAAGACACAAACACCGCCGCGGGAACCGAGGCGCCGCCGGCGGTGATGGAAATCGGATTGGTCTGACGGACGGAGGCATCGACGCCCTCCCAATGGTCAAACGCCCAGTCCACTTCGGGAACCGCCTCCAAACTCACCGAGTTCCCGGCTTCCACGGAACCGGCACCGGTCACCAGACCACGGCCGGTCCACAAAGGAGCAATGATGACCGGGGCAGCGTGAACAATCGATTCTACGGCACTCAGCACCACCAATGCGGCAATGCGACCCCAACGAAGACCAAATTGTTTCATCACGTGCTCCTTGATTGACGGAATGGACCCCCTCCAGCCCGCGCTCCGTTTGCCCATGCGAGGTGCCCGGAACGCTTCTCAGCAGTAAGCGACGTTTTACAGAAGGCGCACGGCGGTCAAGCGAGGTTTCCCCCTAGGAAAACGACGCGAACGCCGAGAAGCACGCCGACGTCAAAGCGCGACCACTTCAAGCCACCCGGCGGTCCCAAACTCTTTTCGAAACCCAACCGACGCCTCGCGCGCCGTCTTCAAATCGGGGAACAATCCGAAGGTCGTGGATCCACTACCGCTCATGAGCGCCCCGAACGCCCCGTTGCGCCGCATGAACCCGGTGTAGAGTTTCAGGATGGGATACTTCTCGAACACGGGGTTTTCCAACCCGTTGAACAGGGCGTTGCCCGCGGCGGTGAGGTCCCCCGATTGAAACAACTGAGCCACCTCACGGGCGCGTCCTGGTCGTCCGTTCAGGTCTTCAGGGAACCGAGCCAGCTCCTTGAAAGCCCACGGCGTGGACACACCAAATCCCGGATGAAACAACAACATGGCCGTTCCGCGAAGCGATGAAAACGGGGCCAGCGGTTCAATGCGTTCCCCGCGTCCCGACGCGAGCGCGGGGTTGGGTTGCAGGAAGAAATTGACGTCACTGCCCAGCCCAGCGGCCAGGCGATCGAGATCCGCAATGGCGAGCGGATAGTCGAACAGTTCATTCAATGCCAGCAGGGTCACCGCAGCATTGGCACTGCCGCCACCAATCCCGGCGGCGAGGGGCAGACGCTTTTCCAAGTTCAACGACACTGCGGTCGGAATCCCCGAAGCGGCGAGGAATGCCGTCGCGGCCTTGTGAACCAGATTCGTGCCGTCGCACGGCAGTCCAGGGTGATCGCAGGTGAGAAGAACCTTGTCCGCCGTCGCACCGGACGACGCAGCCGCAGCGCGATCCACGGTCAGGACATCATGCAGCGGCACCGGGAAAAACAGTGTCTCCAGCTCGTGGTATCCGTCGGAACGTTTTCCGAGCAGGTTCAGGACAAAGTTGACCTTGCACGGGGAGTTGCGGCGGATCGGCATAGTCGAAATGGAAAACGCGCCATCCCTGTTTCCAGAGGCTGGCGCGTAAAGGAATGGAACGAGTCTTGGCCCGCCCTGGATCAGTTGCCGAACACCGTGAAGCGGCTGCCCGGGATGAGCGAGGCGCTGTCGGTGCCGTCGAAGCCGACGCGGGTGTCGGTCTGGATGATCGGGTTGTCCAACGGACCGGGCTTGTAGCTGTCAGGATAGACAGGATGCTCGGGCTTGAAATACGGCTCGCTGGGGATCGGGAAGGTCAAGACCTCGAAGGCACCCACGAACGTACGGCCGACGGTACGGTTGAAGCCGTGGATCACGCCTACCGAGCCACCGACATCAGAACCGCTCCAAAGGTAGCTCTGCTCGTAGGAGCGGGAGAGTTCGCCCATGCGGAACGGCTCAGTCAGATTGTTGAAGCCGCGACCGAGCTTCTTCTCGGCGCTGGCGCAGCCCGTGAGGAGAACGGCCGCTCCGGCGAGGATGGAAAGGGACTTCAAAAGACGCATATGGAGTAAGTGGTGGGGAAAAGCTAGTGATGCGGGGCAGTCAGGCAAGCACGGAGTTTACTGATGTTTACCTTTGTTCACGATCCGGGGTCACCCCTCGCCCCGTTCGGCAGCGAGGCGCTCCTTGCGGGCCCACCACCAGGCGATGATCACGCTGACCTCGTAAAGGAAGTGCAGCGGCAGGAACATGATCACCATGGTCAGCGGGTTGCCGTCGGGGGTGATGAAACCCGCCAGAGTGAGTCCGGCCACGACCCAATACATCCGGAATTTGGAGAGCTTGGCGGCGTCCAGGATGCCGATCTTGACCAGGGTAAGGAGGACCAGCGGCAGCTCAAAACTGATACCCATGCCCAGCAGGAACCAGCACATGAAGCTGATGTATTCCGAGGCGCGCCACGAATCGGAACGGAACCCGAGCCAGTTGGCGAAGCCCACCGTGGTGCTCAGGGTGATGATCATCATCACGAAGTAGCAGAACGCCACGCCCGCCAGAAACAGTCCGGTGGCAAAGCCCGACACCTTGTAGAGGAACTTTTTCTCGTGAACGTGCAGCGCCGGGAGAATGAATTGCCCGAGGAAAAAGATCACAAACGGGGCGCTGACGGTGAAGCCGCCGTAGATCGCGATCTGGATGGCCACCGTGAACGCTTCGCCCGGGCTGAGCACCGCCAGCGAAGTTTGCATGCCATCCGTGGCCGCCTTCGGGGGATTCAAATCCGGGACGACTGCCAGAATCGTGTTGGTGCCAATCGTGACTGGCTCGATGCGAAGAAACACGTCCCGGTTGGTCACCGAGCTCTCGACATGAAACAGATCGCCAAACCGCTGTGTGAAGCTCTTTGGAGGCAGGTTGGTGCCGCCGGCAGATCCTCCCGGATGAAACAAATCCCCCAACCGATCGGTGAACGACTTCGGAGGTAGTGCCTGATTGGTGGAGAAGCCACCGGGACGGAAGCTGGGGAACTCCTTGGCCCCAAATTTGGCCAGGACGTTGGTTCCGAGCGTGAGCGCGATTTGCGACTCATCCGAGGTCCGCATCGCATTGGCCTTGTCGAGGGGCCACTTGAGCAGACCAATGATAAAATCGCTGCCGCTCAGGCAGGCAATAATGCCGATGAAGACCGCGGCGGCACACTTGACCAAGGTCCAGCGAAGATCCTCCAGGTGTTCCAGGAAGCTCTTAATCGGACCGCCTCCATCGTCTTCAAACGACGACTCAGGCGGCATGACCTCCAACTCATCCGACATGCCAGAAAGGGACCGGGACCACTAGGCTTGGTGGGAAGCGAACCAACCGAGACTCAGGCCGGGGGGGCGCCCGAAGGAGTCGAGGAATGGTGAGACACCGTGTCCGACGCGGGCTTGGGAGTCGGGGGAGGATTGGAAGCCTGGGGCTGCTCGTGAACCGCACGTTCCAACTCATCCTGGACGTCACGGGACGCCTTCTTGAATTCCTTGATGCCGGTACCGACACCCTTCATGAGTTCGGGAACTTTCTTGGCACCAAAAAGAATCAGAACCACCACCGCGATCACCAGCATCTCGGTGGTACCCAGCATTGAAAAAAGAGGCATGTTCATCGGAATGGCCCCGGAGGGCGTCTTAATCGGTTTTCTGCGAGGCCGAAGCGCGATCCCCCGGATCAGCTGCCGACCAAATCCTGACGAAATCGGTTACTTGGCCTCGGGATCGTCCTTCGAGGCTTTCTTGAATTCCTTGATGCCGGTGCCCACGCCCTTCATCAATTCGGGAATCTTTCGGGCACCAAACAAAATCACCACCACCACGGCGATGACGATCATCTCGGTGGTCCCGAGCAAGGCGAGCAGCAAGAAGTTCATTTCGAAATTCAACAGGGGGTCAACTTACGTGTTCGGATCCGACCGGTAAAGGGGCAAAACCATTCAAGGGGATTCCCCATTCCCTTCTGGTTTCGGCCCGCGACAACAAAAAACCCCGCCACGAGGGCGGGGTTCATTGAAACCGGTTGCCGGGGATTCGCCGAAGGTTACTTCAGCGAACCACCCTTCGACGGGGTCAGCAGGATGAATTCACCGCGGCGGTTCTTGGACCAGGCGGAGTCATCGTGGCCGGGATCCGCAGGACGATCCTCGCCGTAGCTGATGGTGGTGACACGTTCGCCGGAGATGCCGGCGCCCACGACCTTCTCACGCAGCGCGAGGGCGCGGCGTTCGCCCAGGGCGCGATTGTACTCCTCGGTGCCGCGCTCGTCGCAGTGGCCCTCGATGAGCAGGTTGTTGTCGGGATGGCTCTTCAGGAATTCGATGACCGGATTGATCTTTCCGGCTTCCGCAGCAACGATCGCCGACTTGTCGTAGGCGAAATAGACGGTGTTCGACTTGAAGGTCTCACGATCCTCGTCTTTTCCCGCACGGGGATCCCCGCTCGGAAGTGCCGAAGGATCGCTCTTGCCGTTGCCAAGGCCTCCGCCGTTGGCCAGATCGGTGCTGGTCGGGCCGCCGAGACCGCCGAACTTGCCGGCGTTCGGATCCCGGATTGGGCCGCCGCGGCCGCCGAGATCCCCCGTCGGTGCCCCGTTGTTGCTCATTCCTCCCGGGATCGGAGTGATGTTTTTGGGCTTTTTGGTGCAGCCGGTACCGACTGCAGTGACGGCGATCAGGGCGATGAGACCAAGTTTGGTCAGGCGATTCATATGGGTGCGCGTTCGGAGGGAGGTTACCGGGCCCAGCTCGGCTGGGAGGAACTTCCCGAAATTCGGTTGACATCCTTTACGCGGCGGGTGGGCACGTCAAGCAGCGACAGTCGCCGAGCGCCATCCCGACCGCGAGTAAACACCACGGTTCGAGAATTGGCGGCCCAGGAAGGGTCCTCACCTGCCACCAGCGGCTCGGCAACACCGCCTCCGGAGGGAACGATGTAGAGTGTGAATTCACCCGCTCCGCGCGTGAAAATGATCCATTTTCCATCCGGCGACCAATCCGGCTCGGTGGCGGGAGTGATTCCACCCGTCGAAAGCTTCTTCATTTCGCCCCCCGCCGCAGGAACGGTGTAAAGCGAGGCCCGACCATCCCGGGTCGACGCGAAACAAATCGTCCGGCCGTCGGGCGACCAGCAAGGGGACGACTCGGGTTCAAGCGTCTTGGTCAACTGCCGAAGACCCGATCCGTCAATGTTGGCCACCCACAGATCCGGGCTGCCGGATTTGCTGAGGATCACCGCCACTCGGGTGCCATCCGGGGAGACCGCCGCGCTGCTGTTCAAGCCGTTGAACCCAAACACACGGGTCCGTGATCCGCTCTGAAGATCGTGGGTGTACACGCTCGGACTGCCGGAGCGGTAGCTGGTGTAAAACAAACGAAGCTTTCCGGGAACCCAGGCCGGCGAGGCTGCAATGGAGTTATCCTCCGTGGCTCGAAAGGGGTTTCCGCCGTCGTAGTCGCTGACGTAGATCTCCTTGGTTCGACCGGTATCCACCTTGAACGCGATGCGCGTGCGGGCGATTCCGTTCTGCCCCGTGATGGCCTTCACCACGTCGTCGGCCAGCATGTGAGCCTGGGCGCGCGGAGTGCCGCCGGGATAGGCCCGGGCGAACAGGGTGTGATGGTTTCCGGTGTCCGAGAGCGTTCCCTGGAGGTTCGCCGCAGACGATCCCTTGAGTTCGTACTGCGCGGAGGCCACGGGAACGAAGTCGAAGCCGGCGACTTCGAGATCGAATTTCAGGACCTGGGCGGACTCCCCGGAAAATCCGGAGACGGCGATGGGAATCGTCTTTTTCGCCTGGTCGCTGATGTGAATGACTCCGGATTCGTCCGCAGCGCGGAGACTTCCGGCGGTGGCAACCAGCGCAAGGGCCAGGGCCATCCGGGAAAGGAGGGGCAGTTTCATGCAGGTGTGTCGGCTTCCAACGTAAACAGAATTCTAAACGTGCGCTGGGGGTCGGTGGACCCCTCAGGCAAAGGCAAAAGGCGCGGGTACTTCGGCAGGAGATCCTTGATCGATTGATCCAGCTCCCGGACTCCGGAACTTTGAGTGACCCGCCAGTCGAGGAGTCGCCCATCCCGGGCAATGATGATTTCAACCATCACCCCCGCCGACGCAGAGGAAATCGACGCCGGCTTGTTGCGCCAGCGTTCCTTGTAAAACGCAGCGAGATACGAGCGATACGGCGCATAGGCCTGGCCGCCCGGTCCGGGCATTTCGATGGTGGTGGAACCCGCGAGGGTCTTCCCCACCACGCTGGCCGCTCCACCAATTGCGTTGGCGATGCGGGCGCGGTCCGCATTCAGCTGCGCCACCTGAGCCGCACGGGCGCGCCGCTGGCTTTCCGCCTGCCGCGCCGCCTCGCGTTCCGCCTCCGCCTCCTCGGCCTCGCGCCGCTTGGCTTGCGCTTCCCGACGCTGCTCCTCCAATTCGGACTTGGTGAACTTCTTGGGCTGATCTGCGATGTGAATCTCGTCGCGGCTTCGAAGCTTCTTGGGCTTCGACTTCAAGGCGGGATCCGTGTCCTGCGAGTGGATCTCAGGGTTGATCTTGATCTGCGGTTCCGAAGGCGTGGACCGCGCCTTGGCCTTGGGCGGCGTCACCTTCGGCTCCGGCTTGGGTGGCGCTTCCGGAAGCGGTTCGGGTTTCAGCTGCGGCTTGGCCTCGGGCTTCACCTCCGGCTTGGCCACTGGGGGCGCCTGGAGCTTGGGAACCGGCGATTGCGCCGGCGGCTTCGCGGTGGGCGAGCCTCCCCCCACCTTGTCTCCGTCGGTCACCTTCAGATCCGTCGGGATCAGGGTCAGCACCGGCACCACCGTGGGCGTCGTCACCAGCTTCGGAGACAACAACAACAACAGCAGCAGCGCGGCATGGAACCCAGCCGAGCCAAGCAGGCACCGTTGTTCAACCCGCATCATGAGCGTGACGAGAAATCAGGGCTTTTCGGGCTCGGTGGCGATGTCGAATCGGGTGATGCCGTTTCGTTTACAAATGTTGATGATGCTCACCGGCAGCCGGTAAGCCCCCCCGGCATCGGCACGGATTCGAACGATCATCTTGGGATTCTTGCGGTACTCCGCCACCAGGATTCGCTCCATCTCGGCGGCCGACCCGAGCCGCTTCCCGCGAAGGTAGTACACTCCCGCGGTGCTAACCTCTGCGGTCACCACGTCGGCGGGATTCCCGGCCTCCTTTGAGTCGCCGCCGTTGGGCAGCTTGACGCTGATGCTCTGCTCAAGAAGCGGCGTGGTGATGATGAAAATGATGAGCAACACGAACGCCAGGTCGAGCAGGGGCGTGATGTTGATCTCGTTCAGGGTGACGAGCTGATTGCGGGCGGAAAATCGGCGCATGAAATACCTCCGTCAGAACTCACCAAAGCCGCGGCAGACGGAATCCGGCCCAAAACAGGCCAAAGGCCATCAACCCAAGCAGCAAAAGGGCACCCAGAATCACTCCGAGCACGCTGGCCGGAGAACGATCGGGACCGGATTTGATCCGATCGCTCATCGATTGCTGCAGACGCCGCCGGCAGCGTTCGCAACGGGCACGGATGCGAGGATTGCGATGATCGCACCGGTGGCAGTTGACGTAGAGATCCTCATCACACCGCTCGCACTGTTCCAGGCCGGACGGATTCAGGTGCTCGCATTCCTTGCAGAGGAGTCCCCGCCCCTTCTCCCGGGTTGGATCCATCAAATCCCTGGCCCTCGGCACCGTTCCAAGGCAGGTGGCGCACTCGGTGACCACGGCCGGACGCGTGATCTGGCAGTCCGGACAGGTGACAAACAGGTCCTCCCCGCAGGTCTCGCACTGTTTGAGCCCAAAGGGATTCAGATGATCGCACTTGCCACAAAGCGTTGCGCGACCGCTTGGACCGGTTTCGCGTCGATGCGCGGAACGGGCTCGTTCCTTCTCCTCGCACGCCGAGCACTCAACCCGTACTGCCTGTTTTTCCAATCCGCATTCCGGACATTCGTCAAACAGGTCCGCGGAACAGGACTCGCACTCCCGAAGATTTGGCGGATTCAGGTGCTCGCATTCGGCACAAAGAATTCCCCTTCCTTTCGGACCCCGCTCCTCGGCCGTCAGGGTCGGAACCACCACCACCGGGTTGACCTCGAGCGCGCGATTTCGGGCGCAGACCGGACAATGCCGGGAGTTTCGCGGTTTCTTTTCGCCGCAGTCCTCGCACACCGTGAACAGCGAGGTGCCGCAACGATCGCATTCGTCGATTCCCTGCGGATTCAACCGGTCACACCGGCTGCAAAGCACCCCCTTGCCCCGGGGCTGTTGTTCCACCGGGATTTCGACCGGCACCGCCTCGGGCGGCTTGCATACCGGGCAATCCCTCAACACCCGCGCACGGGGAGTACCGCATTCCTTGCAGGTAAGAAACAGCGGGCGCTCGCAGGTCTCGCACTCCTGCAATCCCTGCGGATTCAAATGCTCACAATTCGCACAGAGCACGCCCCGGCCCGAGGGTTTGCTGACCGGGGTCAGATCCTCGGCCCGCGGTGCCTCCGGGGGCTGGCAGGTGGGGCACTTGGTCTGATTCCGGGGCTTGGAATTCCCGCAGTGCCGACAGATCGAGAACAGCGCCCGATGACAGAGCTCGCATTCTTCGATGCCGGTCGGATTCAGGTGATCGCACTCGGCACAAAGCACGCCCCGCCCCTTGGGAAGCACCATCGCCGGCGCCGGCACATGCGTGCGACGCTGCCTGGATTGTTCACAACTCGGGCAGGATTCAATGATCCGCGGGCGCCGTTCGCCGCAGTCCTCACACACCACGAACAGGGCCCGACCGCAACGATCGCAATCCTCGATTCCCTGCGGATTCAACCGATCGCAGTGACGGCACAGCACCGCCTTGCCCCGGGGGGCTTCGGGCATTGATTCCGGAATCAGGGAGCGAACCCCGGCGGGATCGCACGACGGGCAACGCGGCGCCACCTTCGGCTTCACCGCCCCGCAGTCGTCGCACTCCTCGTACAGATCCGCCCCACACTTGGGGCACTCCTCCGTGCCAATGGGACTGAGGGTCTCGCACTTCCCGCAAAGCACGGCGGGGCCCGCCGGACCCGTGATCGGGTCCAGATCGTCGCGGCGTCTTCTCGAAGACCTCCGGCGTGACTTGGGCTCACTCATCGTCCTTGAGGAACTCCGTCTCCATGCGCGAGGCCAGACTCTGGGCGAAATTGTCCATTTCGACCGTCAGGACGCGCAGGTTGTGAACCAGCCAGTTGTAGCCGAACATCGAGGGAATCGCCACCAGCAGGCCGGCCACCGTGGTAATCAAGGCCGCCGAAACACCGGGAGCCATCGCCGCGAGGTCGGCCCGATTTCCGTTGCTGGCCGCCATGGCCACGCTTCCGAAAGCATCCATGACGCCCCAGACCGTGCCGAGCAACCCCAGGAAGGGCGCTCCGCTTACCGCGACGGCAAGCAGGACCAGGCCGGACTCCAACTGCAGCGCCTCCCGGGAAACCGCACCTTCCAGGGCGCGCTTCACGTGCTCCAGCATCTTGATCGAGGCATAGGTCCGGCGGCCGCCCTCCGGCAGCTTCAGGTTGCCGTCCAAGTCCGTGCACCCTTCCTGGTACACAACAAACAGGGGGCAGCCGTCCACGGGAAGGTGTCGGTCGTAGATCCCAAACACCGACTTCTGGGCGCGGAATTCCGCGTCGAAGTAGTGGTTGAGTTTCCTCGCGCGCCGCATTTGCAGCGCTTTGGAGGCCATGACGGACCAGGCGAACACCGAAAAGATCATCAGCACAATGATGATGACTTTTGCCTCTGGGGTGGCCTTTTCCCAGATGTAGGTGAGCCTCATGCCACCTTCAGCGGCAAGCAGAGGCCCTATGGGCAGATTCATTGGTGTCGTTCGTCGCTCATCATATCCAACGCGCACCCCCGTTTAATCCCCGCCAACCGGCGGGTCAAAACCTTTTACTGCGGGAATGATGATCGGTGTAGCGACGCCGGGGGGCGGAAGGATGTTCAACCTTCCTTGTTCCGGGCGTGAAATCGGAGGAAATCGGCCAATTGCTCCGGTCGCTCCTGCCAGAATTCCACCAGCGAGGAAAAAACCGCGAGCGTCTTGGGTTTCAGGTGATGCTCGATGTCCTCCACCTCCGCCGCGATGGTCGCCGACTCCAGACCGAGCTGCTCGAAAAACGCCGTCAGGGTCTCATGACGCTTGCGGACATGCCGCGCCACCGCCCGCCCTTCCGCCGTCAGCGACAACCCCTGGTAGGGCTCGTGGTTGACGTACCCTCGGGCGGCAAGGCGTCGCACCATATTTGATACAGTCGACCGCTGGAGCCCGAGCGACACCGCGATGTCCGTCACGCGGGCGCTACCCTTGGTCGCCAGCAATTCGCTGATCCGCTCGAGATGATCCTCGGTGGATTCCGAACGCCGCGCCGCCGCGCGACGGGATGATGAGGTTGAGTCGCCGCCCACGCCGCGACCGTATCCAGCCCCCCCTCGGCCCGCCAAGCAGAGGATGAATTAATTTGCCAACCGCTCCAAAATGTTTTACCTCTAAAACACGGATGCGCGAACGCCCTGCAAAATCGCATCAGATCTTCGGTTTGCTGATTGCCACTGGTTTTGCGCTCCAGGCGGAGGAGGCCGCCTCCACCGCGCTGTGGAACCTCCACGCGCAATCCACCGTGGTGGTGGAGGGGCACGGTCGTTTCACCGCACCCTATTCCGGGGACCGGAGTCTTCCCAACGTCAACGAGGTGCGGGAGACCGTGTCGTTCGATCTCACCGGCGGAGTCCGGCTTTGGGCGGGAGCATCCGCGTTTGCGGATGCCATGGTGTGCCAGGGCTACGGGCTCGGAAACTCCATGGGGATCGAAGCGTTTCCGAATGGCGAGGCCTTCCGTCTGGGCAGCTCGGTTCCGAACATCACGATGTCGCGGCTCTTCGTGCGACAGGACTTCGGATTGGGAGGCGATCAAGAGACGGTCGAGGACGAACCGTTTCAATTGGCGGGTCGGCGCGATGTTTCGCGCGTGACGCTGACGGTTGGAAAACTTTCTGCGAAGGACGTCTTCGACAACAACTCCTACGCCAACGATCCCCGCACGCAGTTCCTCAACTGGTCCCTGATGGCCAACAACGCGTGGGATTATCCGGCCGATGCCCTGGGCTACATCACCGGCGCAACCCTCGAACTCAATCAGCCCCGCTGGGCCGTTCGATACGGTTTCTTTCAAACTCCGCAACGCTCCAACGGCATGGCGCTGGATCTCGCCGTGTTGAAGGCCTGGGCCATGGCCACGGAAATCGAGTGGCGATACGCAGTCGGGGAACGCCCCGGGACGATTCGCGCGCTGGTGTTTCTGAACCAGGCGAACATGGGCAGCTACGGCGACGCCCTTGCCTCCGGCGCCACGCCTGCCGACGTCACCCTCACCCGCGCGACACGGCAGCATACCGGCTTCGGTCTAAACTGGGAACAGGCGGTGACCGGATCGCTGGGAGTCTTTGCCCGGGCCGGCTTGAGCGACGGACAGACCGAGGCGTGGCATTTCAATGACGTCGATCGAACCGTCAATGGGGGCATCAGTCTGCAGGGAACCTCCTGGAGACGCCCCCTGGACACGGTGGGGCTCGGAGGCGGCATCAATGGAGCCTCTCGCGTGCATCGCGAGTACTTTGCGGCTGGCGGCACCGGAATCCTCGCGGGAGACGGAGCACTCCGTTACGGATGGGAACAGTTTTTTGAAGTTTATTACCGTTTGAACATCGCGCGGGGACTGTCCGCCAGTGTTCACTATGAATTCGTGGCCAACCCGGCCTTCAACCGCGATCGCGGACCCATTCACGTTTTTGGAGTCCGCGCGCATTTCGAACTCTGACCCTTGCCCAACTCCACTCCCACCCCAGCACCCATTCCCACGCCGCCGTCCGAATCGGCGTGGAAACGAGTGTCCGCGCACAAGAGTCTTTCTGAATCGAACGCCACCATCGCGATCCCAGGCCACCTCGGATTCTGGCGAAAGCTGCTCGCGTTCTCCGGCCCGGGATATCTCGTCGCCGTCGGCTACATGGACCCGGGCAACTGGGCGACGGACCTCGCAGGCGGTTCCAAATTTGGATACTCGCTCCTGTCGGTCATCCTGATTTCAAACCTGATGGCGATCCTGCTGCAGTCGCTCTGCGCCAGGCTCGGCATCGCCACCGGACGCGACCTCGCGCAGGCGTGTCGCGATCACTACTCAAACCCCGTCTCAATCCTGCTTTGGATCGTCTGCGAAATCGCCATCACCGCGTGCGATCTCGCGGAGGTGATCGGATCAGCCATCGCCCTCAACCTCCTCTTCCACATCCCGCTGGTTTACGGCGTGGTGCTGACCGGGCTCGATGTGGTGCTCGTCATGTACCTCACGCACCGGAGCTTTCGTCATCTCGAAGCTGTCGTGGTGTCGCTCATCCTGCTCATCGGCGGATGCTTCCTGGTGCAGATGATCCTCGCGCAGCCACCGATTCGCGCCCTGATGGCGGGGTTCATTCCCACCACCGAAATCCTCAAGAACCCCGAGATGCTCTACATCGCCATCGGCATTCTCGGTGCGACGGTGATGCCTCACAATCTATACCTCCACTCGAGCATTGTTCAGACCCGTAAGTACGAGCACACCTCGGAAGGACGCCGCGAGGCCATTCGGTTTGCGACCATCGACTCCACCGTGGCCCTGATGAGCGCGCTATTCATCAACGCGGCGATCCTGATCGTTGCCGCAGCGGCCTTTCACTCCCGCGGCGCGGTGGTGGATGAAATCGGCAAGGCGCACGAACTTCTTGCCCCCATGCTCGGGACCACTGTCGCCGGCGTGCTTTTCGCAGTGGCCCTGCTCGCGAGCGGGCAGAACTCGACGCTCACCGGAACGCTTGCCGGACAGATCGTCATGGAAGGCTTCCTCGAGATCCGGCTCCGCCCCTGGCTGCGTCGACTAATCACACGGGCAGTCGCGATTGTCCCTGCGGTGATCGTGGCTGCACTCCAAGGGGAACAAGGAACCGCAAAACTCCTGGTTCTCAGTCAGGTGATTCTCAGCCTCCAACTCCCCTTCGCCGTCGTTCCACTCATTCTGTTCACAGGCGATAAACGCAAGATGGGCGAATTCGTAAGCCCCGCCTGGGTCAAGGCACTGGCCTGGACTACCGCAGTCATCATTATCGCGCTGAACGTGCGACTGCTGTACGACGTGGCCACCGCAAAGTCCTGAACCTGCATCCCCTGAAACCCATGTATCGACGGATTCTGGTTGCCCTCGAAAACGGCCCTGCGGATCAGGCGCTGCTCCCACACATTGCCCAACTGGCGGCAAGATTGGGTTCCGAGTTGGTGTTGCTCCACGTGGCGGACGGATGGGCGGCGCGAAATTTCCAGGCACTCAAACTCGCGGAGTCCGAGGAGATCGTCGGCGACCGACGCTACCTCGAATCCACCGCGCTTTCCCTCAGTCAGGGAGGCCTGACGGTGGAACATCGCCTCCGCATGGGAGACCCGGCCACCGAGATCCTCAAGGCGGCCGATGAGGAACGGTGCGATCTCATCGCGATGACCACCCACGGGCATCGCTTTCTCGGCGACCTCGTTTACGGCAGCACGATTTCAGAAGTGAGACACAAGGCCCTCATGCCCGTGTTGCTGGTCCGGGCGGGCGCGTAGAATCCACGCCCGCCCTTGGATTCACCAATGCCAGCTCAAGGTTGGACTGGCTTGGGCTGAGCCGCCTCAAACTCCGCGGCGCTCACCGTTTTCACGCGATGCGTGAACACGTACACCCCGTGCTTGTTGCCCACGATGATGTCCGGGCGGCCATCGCCATTGATGTCGCGGGCCACCACCTGCGTGCCGGTGCCGCTGTTGGAATCGATGAGATGCGGGATCCAGTCCACCGACTTGTCCGCATTCCGCTTCAACTGGAACCAGTAGAGCACCGGTGCCGCGTTGGGCTCCGGATCCCCCGAGGGCCCGTGCGCCCAGAACCGCTTGCCGGTTACGAGGTCCTTCACTCCATCGCCATCCACGTCCACGAGATCCACCGCGTGCAGCTGACTGAAGTGCACGCCGTATTTGTTCTCACGGGCTTCCTTGTTCATGAACACGTGCTCGCGGAACTTGATCTCTCCGCCCTCGCGGTATTGCTCGTACCAGGCGAGTCCGTAGCCATGCGCGGACAAGCTCGTGATCACATCGGGAAGCCCGTCGCCATTCACGTCGTAGGCGAACATCTGCGACCCGCCGATCCCAAACGGCCACTTGTGAAACTTCCAGATCGGATCCCCGGCGAGCGATGCCGGCTGTTCCCACCAGCCATCCTTCTCGAGCAGGTCCTGCTTTCCGTCCCCATTCACATCGCCCACGCCCATACCGTGGGTGAACTTGTGATATTTGTTGTCGGGCGAAATCGAGTGCCACGTGAACGGCTTCGTGGGGTCCTTCGGATCAGGTGAGGCGTAGCCGTAATGGCCCTTCGAGGAGCAAACGATCTCGGGTTTTCCGTCGCCCGTGATGTCCAGGAATGCGGGCGATTCGTTGTCGGTCACATCGAGCGCCACGTGCCGCTTCCACATCGACTTCGGATCCCCCGATTTCCCGGGATTCTCGAACCACCAGGAGTTCTCCCCGGGGAATCCGAGGATCATGATATCGTCCCACCCATCGCCGTTGAAGTCGTGGGAATATGCGAAGAAATTCGCGGAGTACTCGTTCTCATTTCCAAGACGTCCCTTGAACCCGGGAAAGGTCACCGGCCTCCCGTCCTTGGTGCTGGTGGACACCTTGTCCGCCGCCATGAACGCATGGCGCACCTGGAAGTTGGGTCCTTCGTACCAGAACGGTCCGGCCACCACGTCCTGAATGCCGTCGTGGTTGAAATCGCCGATGTTCGCGCCTTCGCTCCAGAACTGATTGCTCAACTCCTGCTTGGAGAACAGGTGCAGGGTGTTCTTGGGCGCGGCATGGGCCAGCAGGCCAGAGAGACCGGCAGCGAGTCCGAGCCAAAGCGCGCGCGACGAAGGTGCCAACGGACGGGGGAATTGCATGCCCCGTTGTCGAGGGACACCCCCGGTTCGGTCAAGGGGGGAATGGAAACCGTTCCGATCCACTCACCCCTCAGCCCGCAGCCGGATCAGGGATAGGGCTTCCAGCCGTTGTACTGATAGTGGTTCGCCACCCAGACGAAATCCGGATTCTTGGCGCCGCCTCCCTGCCAGTAAAAACTCGAAATGCCATTCGCGGAATCTTTCGCCGCCTTGATGGTCTGGGGATCAATCCACTTGTGACCCTCCGCGTGCCCATCGGTCATGGCAAAGGTGCTCCAGTTGCCATGGAATACCGCGAAGGTATCCACCCAGCCCGGGGGCACGTCGAAGGCCCAGGTGCCGTTCTCGTAATCGCGGGGATCCGACTCCTCGACAAACACGAAGGTATCCGATGGGTTTTCCACGTTGCTCATCCGCTTGAACAACTTGGGCGCACCCACCCAGCCACCGCTGTTGTTGTTCCCCATCGGATCGGACTTGGAGTAGCTGTCGTACGCCCAGCCCTGCCCGGGCTTTCGGTTTTTGGTGCGGAGATCCCCGGGGCAGTGATATGCCGCAAAGGCGGTGATGTATTTCCAGAGCGGACCGTTGGTCAGCCCCTTCTGAACACGCTTGAGCGCCTCGTCCTTGGAAATCCCCGCTGAAATCCCCGGCGTCGGTCCGACCCAGTAACCTCCGGCGTTCATCCCAGTGGAATCGGGAAGCGCGTCGCCGTAGTCGCTGGCATAAACATGAACGCCCAGAATCAGCTGCTTCATGTTGCTGGTGCAGGCGGCCCCGGTTGCCTTGAGCTTGGCCTTGGCAAGCGCCGGCAAGAGCATGCCGGCAAGGATCGCAATAATGGCGATCACCACGAGAAGTTCGATCAGTGTGAAAGCCCGACGTGACCGAAGCGAAGCACCCGACACGGAGAAGAACCGGTTCATAGGATTATTGGGTTGAGCACGCCGCCCCGAGCGTGCACTTCCACCTCGATACCCAGAATCGTGGGAATGAAAAGCGGGATTTTTGCCGGAGTCCAAGGCGGGTCACGGCAAGGAATCCAAACGAGCCACAACCAAGGCTGGATTACCGAAGCGGATCCAATTCGAGGATTCGTTGCAGATGCCCGCTGGCCCGGTCGCGATTTCGTCGTCTTGAACGATACCAATTCCACCCGACTACGCCCGCCAGCGCCACGCCCGCGACATAGGTGGAGGGCTCGGGTGCGGTCAGAAGAAAATCGTCCCACGAAATGGCATTCGCCTGATTGTTGCCAGACGATCCATTCACCATGGACAAGGTGTAGGTCACATTGCCTGAGGTTCCCGTGTAGTCGTAACCCACCCAAAAAGCGCCCCACGCGGTGGTCGGTGAGGAAAAATTGTAGGTTGCCGAAAACCCGCCCGCCCCGGAGATGGTCAGGCGGAAGGTCGGGGTTCGTGCCGCAGTGAGGCTGGTCGGCACCGCAGCCCAGCCGGAAAAGGTGTACCTCCCTCCGTTGGTTTGACTCACCGTTGCGGACCAAACGGGAGTCACTGTGTTGCTCCCGTTGGTTCCACGCGTGATATACATGTACTGGCCGGAGCCTGTGGTGTGATCCGCCGTGGGGACCCATCCAGTGCCAGCGGCGGCAGCGGACGTGGCAAGGCGATAGGTGCCGTAGGACATCGTTCCAGTATTGTCCAAGGTCAGCGTGGTACTGAACCCACTCACCGTGCCGGTCTCAAAATCTCCGTTGGTCAAAAGATTCTGCGCGACCGCTGGGAAATGGAGTTGCATCCAAATTCCCAGCAGCCAGCCAATCCGGGCTATCCAGCCCATGGAGAAAGCTCTGCGCATCGATCCTTTAGCACAGGGCTCCTAGTACTTTTGGACCATCCTATTTACAATCAGGAACTCCCCTAGCCTCATCAGGGATTACCGGTCCGCACAGGTGGAACCCTCTCAGCCAGAGACCCAACCGCACACCCGACAATTTCGCTCCTTTTCGCTCGGATTAACCCGCCCAACGCCTAACGGACTCCTCCTACTCACTTCCCTACCCCAGCTCAACAACCGCCTCCCGGGAGAGGGAACTTCCGCGGAATTGTTTCAATTTTGAGTTCTGATTTCTCAAGCGGAACGGCGCCGACGCAGGTAGCTGAGCGCTGCGAGGATTCCTACCGTACCAGCCGCCCCCCAGGTCGAAGGTTCAGGAACTGGAACCACGGTGGGGTCTCCGGCGACCACCGCAGGCGTCACCAAAAGCGTCGGGGTGGTTGTCCCGGTGTAGTTGGGCACCCCGCCGCCACGGCCGCCGGCAATCAGATATTGGGTGACATTCCGGGGAGTTCCCGACTGCAGGCCCGACCCGTCCGCAGCGGTAACCCCAAGACTGTTCGGATCCGACGACATCTGGGAATACGCCGCCACGGACCAGTTCCAATTAAACGAAACACCCGGCTGATCCGTGGAGAACAGCGCCGTCATCGACACCGGACTGATCCCGCCTGAGATCCCGGAGGGGGAAAGCTGGTAGGCTAGTCCGGTCAGGAAGGGGCTGGTTGCTGAAGTCGTTGAACCTGGCTTCGGGAAATCGGCGTTCCATTTCGACGCCCCAAAGGTCACCGACGACGTGAGAATCCCGCCACTAAAGGTAAGCACCTCGTTGGGCAGGGGAATCGAGTAACTCTGACCAGCCGCCGCGTCAGTGAAACTCAGATTCGCTCCCGTGACGTACACACGCACCACGGGCGCACTCGCGCTCGCTCCGCTGAAATTAATCGAGGTCATGCGGGCGTTGATCCAAAGCCAGTTGTCTCCACCCACCGCTGTGGAATTGAAACTACTGGTGATAGTGCTCGTCGTCTGGGCGATCACGGCGACGCCGGAAAAAAGGAGCGAGCCGATCAATGCCGTGTGAATGAATCGAGAGGGAGATGTGTTTTTGATTGGAGTCATGAAACAAGAAACCGACATCGGCTCCCGTTCAACAACCCTACCCGCTGCACTCCGATTCCCTTAATACGAACAAGAACACATCTCAATGCTCAGTGTGCATATAAAGCACATGAGCAATTCATATTAGCATCTAATATCGGGCCCAATACGCTCAGAAAACCCGGCTTCATGGAGCTCCTCTTCGACGGGACTTCATCCCGCTAGCGCGTGCGACTGCCGGTCAATCCAAGCAGGTAAAGCTCTTCATCAAAGCACTCCGATGTATTCAACCGCCGAATCAATTCCTCCGCCCGGGAACGCTGAAGAGCGCGGCGATACACGTAGGCGGCGGTGACCTGCCAGTGAGTATTTCGATAGGCGTCGGGAATGGATTCAATGGCCTCCACGGAGGCGTCGATGATTCCCTGTCGGGCCAGCAGGAGCGCCCGCGCCACCATCAAGTCCGGGGAATTCCCCTCGGGGGGAGTAATGCCGCTTAAGTCCGACTCCAGAAGGCAGCGACCATAAATCCAAGCTCCGTACCAGGGCGACTTCGGATCACCCCTGGCCAGATACTCCGCCCCTTCAATCATCCAGGGCAGCTGGCGAACCGACTTCCCCAATTCAAACAACAGCCGTGAAGCCTTCTCCCTCCAACCGGGCAGTTGGCAGAACTCCCGAAGGAGCGCCGCATGAAAATCCGGGGATCCGTTCTGGTGCGCGAAGCCAAGAAGGTTCAACAACCTCGCCGGCTGGCCTCGTGCGATGCGAATGGCCTCGGTCCGGAATCGAAACGCATCGTCGAACCTGCCGAGTCGATCCGACGCGAGCGCAGAAAGCGCGCGACGAACCTCCGGTAGCATCACGCGGTTGGTCAACGCGCATTCCGAAAGCAACTCCACCCAGTTTCCACGCTCCGCCAACTGCTCCGCCTGGAGCAGAAAAAGCGGATAATTCGTCCGACTCGCCCTTAGCCAGTCCGGTCGCAGCAGCGATTGTCCCTGGCGGCGAAGAAACGTGGCAATTCCCTGGTTCGTCAGCCCCTGCTGCCTAAAGGTGTCGGGCAACGGAATCTGGCGCAGAACGAAATCCGCCATCGGTTTGCAGCCTGGCAGCCAGGGATCGGGAACCATCTGCTCCAGGGAAGACGCCGCCAAGGCCGTCTCGGAGGCGGGCTGGGTCAGGAGAAAAAACTGCGCAGCCTCATAGCGATCCCGGGCCAGATCCAACATGCGTGTCCGGCCAATCCGCATCCAGGCGAGGTTCGTGCTTACACATCCCTGCAGGGCCACCTCGAACCGAACCGAAGGGAGCGGATTTGTCGCGAGCCGATCCAGGACGGTCACGCGCTCAAACACATTGGTCGTGGTCAACGCCCGGGCCAACTGGACCTCCGGGGAATCCACGTCGGGCAATAGATCCGAAATGAGCTCCTCCCTCCCGACGCGACGACACCAGTCGGCAAATGCAATGACGTCATCCCCTCGCGGCGGCTCGAGCAGGAACAGGTTGTGCCAGAAGATAAACGCGTTCGCATTTCCCATCGTGCTGAACACATGCGCGGCACGACGCTGGACCTCGGGCTGAAGCGGTGCGAGTTGCAATGCTGCACGCATGGAACTGACCGCCTGGCCGTACTCGCCCGAATCCAGCAACATCGAGGCGCGTTCCGCAAATCGGATGCCCGTTTGAAGCCGATATTCCCGGCGGGCCTGCACCGCGAACACCGTTGCCACCACAAACAACACCACGATCAGAAACGCGTAAACGAGGTAACGGCTTGCGCCCGGGGACTGGCTTTCCTCCTGCGAGGACTCCATCGGATTGGCTTCATCAGAAATCATACTTCGATGGATTCCGCACCGGCCGGATCACCCGTTCTCCTGGGAAATATCGAACCGCGAGAACGCCACACCCAGCGCTCGCACCACCAGCCAGCCTTCCAAAACCAACACCAACGTTGTGGCAATCGCTCCCAGCGGAATTGCATTCGGAAGCTCCATAACCCGGGAGGCCAACCAGATGACGCCAAATCCCACCCCCGCGGACGGGAGAAGGGCCACCAGCAGAATCAACATTTGCCCGACGACAAAAACCATCCGCTGTCCCATCGCCTCAATGCCCGCCTGCCGGTCCGTTCCGATCTGCACCCAGGCCGGAAACAAAAGCGCGGCGGCGTTCGGAAGCGCGATCAACAAGAGGTCCAAAGGCCCGCAGAGTAGAAAGGCAGACCCCAACGCCTGCCAGCGCCATGCATCGAGTTGGGGGCCGTCCGAAAGCTCCAATCCACGGCTCAAGATCGCCACCACCACGAGCAGAATCCACTGAACGCCCACCATCAAACAAACCGGAGCCATCAATTCCCCAAACGCAATCTGCCAGGCAGGGAGCGGAAGCGCCTTGAGCCAGTCGGCGTTCTTCAGATCCGTCCGGAAGTCAGTTCGAAACACCTGGGGCCCGAGGGCAAACGAGAGCAGAAAGACCACCGCGGAAAATCCGGCGAGAATCAACTGAACCGGATTCGTCTCCTGCGACCCCTTGATGACCCCCGAGGCCACCGTGCCCCCAACCACCAGAATCCAAACCATCAGAAGCCAGAACCGCAGCGTGAAGACCTGTCCCGCGGAAATCAGGTTCTTCCACAGCAGCGCCATCGGCGGGAACCCCGTGGGGGCGAGGACGAATGGATCCCTTCGCGGACGGGTTGGCCTGGGCGCCGCCCCCAGGCGCTGATCCTGCGCCGCAACGAGGCGTTCCGCGCGCTTCTTGGAGGCCTCGACCGACGCCTCCTCAAACGAAACATCGGCACGGATCACCCAGATGTAATGCGCCAGTAGAACCGCCAACGCCGGGACCATGGCTCGAATGAACTCGGACCAGGATCCCGCAAACCAGGGAGCCACCACGCATCGAATCGGAGTAAACAGCCAGGGAACCGGCCCCACCGTCGGGAGCTTTCCGAGCCACACGCCGAACTCTTCGAATCCCTGGGGCATATGCTCCGCCGCCACGGCGCGTCCCCAGCTCCACAGCGCAAACATCAGGACACCGAACGTCCCAACTACCAGCAGTCTTCGTCGCATCCCCGAAAGTCCCCGCTCGGTCAGGCGTTGCGCGGCGAACGACGCCCCAAGCGCGTGAAGCCCCAAGGTGGAAAGCACCACCCACATGCCCGCCAGACGAAACAAGCCATGTCCATCGTGCAGGGAACGGCCGGTGAAAAAACTAAACACCACCGCGGAGAACAAACTGCCCAGCAAAAGGCGGATCAGTCGGAATTGAATCAAGGCGCGACGCGCCACCGGCGCCGGAAACAGGAATGCCACCTCCGCCTCCGAGAACTGAAGACTCGCACGATCCCCGGCAAACACCCACGAACCCGCCAGGAAAATCAAAAACACCAACATCGCGATCGCCTGCAGCCCAAGCCGAAGCTCGGGGGACAGCACCACTCCATCCACCGGTGAACGATGCGCCACCGCACCGGTGAAGAGGTGTCGAAACCCGACCATCCAGAGGTAGCCAAACCCCACCACTGCCCCGATGAGGTACTTGGGCTGACGCAACCGCAGCACGCGGCTGCGAACCCGGTTCACGAGGCTGCGGCTCTGGAGATACCAAAGTGCCGACAGGATCATGTCCCTCCCCCCTCCGGAGGCTCGGGCTGCGAAGCGATACGGATGAACAACTCCTCCAGATCCACCGAAGCATCCCCGGCTGCGAACTGCTGCCGAATCTCGTCCAGACTACCGTGTGCAATCTTGCATCCGCGCTTGAGTACCAGCACGTGCGTGCAGACTTCCTCCAACAAGTGCAACAAATGGGAACTGATCACCATCGCAGCCCCTTCAGCTGCCAGACGTCGAATCGTGTCCTTCATCTTTCGGATCGCAATCGGGTCCAGGCCGGTCAGCGGTTCGTCGAAAAAAATCACCCGGGGCGAATGAATCAGCCCGCAGGCAATCGCGACCTTTTGCTTCATCCCGCGCGAGAGCGCCCCCGGCAGCTCGTCCGCTTTTCCGGTCAACTCCAACTCCGTCAGCAGCGACTCGATCCGCGATTCCACATCCGCCACCCCGTACAGACGCCCGGTAAAAACGAGATGCTGACGCAGGGTGAGATACTCAAACAATCGCGGCTCATCGGAAAAAAACGCGATCACCCGCTTGGCTTCCAACGGTGCCGCCGTCAAATCGTGTCCGGAGATCCGAATGCTCCCGCCGCTCGGAGGAATAATCCCTGCAAGGCATCGAAGCGCAGAGGTCTTTCCCGCGCCATTCGGGCCGACGAGGCCGAGGATCTCTCCCGGCCTCACCGTGAACGACAAATCCCTCACGGCCACGAAATCCCCGTAGCATTTGGTCAACCCGGAAACTTCAATCATAACTCAATCCCCAAACCTCCCCTGATCCCGTCCCACGGCCAAGTGCCAAAATCCCAGCCGAGCCACGGCAGTCTTAGATTCGCTTGAGCGGATTGAGCGCGGACTGTCCCCCGCCCTGCAAATAAACCAACGCGAGGGCCAGGGCATCCGCAGCATCGGGATCCGGAATCTCCTCCAGCTGGAGCATCCGCTGAACCATGCGCGCCACCGCGTCCTTCTGCGCGCCGCCGAAGCCCACCATCGCCTGCTTCACCTTGCGCGGCGCGATTTCAAAAATGGGCAACCCCGCCATCGCCACCACCGACAACGCAGCCCCACGCGCCTCACCCATGATCAACGCAGTCTGAAGATTCTGAGCAAAGAACAACCCCTCCGCGACACAGACATCGGGATGGTGCGTCGAAATCACGTCGCGAAGATCGGAGGCAATCTTCCCAAGACACCGCGAGCGCTCCCAGCGGGCGGGACAATGAATCGTTCCCTGCGCCAGCAGTTCGTGACGCGGCTTGGCCACACGGATGACTCCATAGCCGGTTCCCCGGAGGGACGGATCAATCCCGAGCACGATCCGAGCTTCGGGCAATGCCGGTGCCGAGGCACGAATGCCAGCCGCCTCTGCGGACTCCGAGGTCTTTCGGGGGCCCTTCCCGGAGAGCCGCCGTTGAATCTCCTCAAACTGCTGGGGCGTGATCGGCATGATGCGTGAACTCCAGCAAACTCCAGGCAACTCGGTGGCTAGGCCTTCTGCGGAAAGATTTGATACAGCAACAGGTAGATCACCACGCCAGTGACGGAGACATAAAACCAGATCGGCAACGTCCACCGCGCGATGCGTCGATGCGCCTCAAACTGCTGACGAAAGGCGCGCTGAAATGTGATCCAGATCAACGGCAACATCGCAATCGCCCCAATCAGATGAGTCCCGAGCAGCACCAGATAGAAGGGCCGAAACCAGGCCGGATCGGTGAACACCGTATGGGCCCGGCCGTGCGTCCGCTGCATCAACGTGTGATAAGTCAGGTAGCAGGCAAGAAACACCGCCGAGGTCACCAGCGCCCCCACCATGCAATTGCGGTGGACGTCGCGGCGGCCGGATCGAATCGCAAACCAACCCGACGCGAGCAGGATCGCACTCAGGCCGTTCAAGGTCGCATTGATCGCTGGAAGATCGGAAACAGTCATGGGAGGGGTTCGCGCTGCAATTCCTTCAAAAGACGCACCACTTGATCCACCGCATCCGCATCCTCGCCGTGAACCACGGCTCGCAATCGCGCGGAACGGTCAAACACAGCGAAGTCGGTGGAGTGAATGAACCGGTCCTCCAGCTTCGCGGTTGCTGGATCCGCGGCTTCGAGGAGATTGAACTTCAAATCCTCCACCGCGAACCGGTAAAGCTCAGCCTTGGTACCGGTGACAAACCACCACCGGCTCGGATCTGCATGATACGTCTCCGAGTATTTCTTTAGCACCGCCGGCGTGTCGTGAAGCGGATCCGCGGTCAGCGAAACCAAGCGGGCCCCCTGTGGCATCCTGGACTGAATGCGCGACATCTGGGCGGTGAGTTTCGGACACTGCGTGGGACAGAGTGTGAAGATCACATTGGCCACGCCGGCGTTTCCCTTGAGCGAGGACAACCCGACCAGTCCGCCCACCTGATTGGTGAGGGAAAAGTCGTGGAGCGGGCCAATCACCGGCAGCACCGAGCGACGCGATTCACGCAGAAACGCGACCGTGCCGATGCCAGCCAGCAGCACGGCAAAGACCGCCCAAACCACCCGTTGAAATCGATCATTCATCCTGGATATCGCCGCTGAGAATCACCGCGTGCACGGAAGCACAGGAATGGGTTCGAATCAAATGATCCCCGTGGAGGAATCCGGTGCTGCTCCAACCACAAAACAAAAGGCCGCCGGGAATGGATTCCGGCGGCCTTTGAAGGAAAAAACCGAATCACTCGAAGCTGCCGCCGCCGCCAGCCTTGGCCTTCTCGGCGAACCACTTGTCGTACGTCGCCTGATCCACAACGCTGAAATCACCACGCATCGTGGAGTGAAGGTTTCCGCAGAGCTGGGCGCAGGTGATGATGTAGTCGCCGGTCTTTGTCGGCTTGAAGTGAACCGGGATGCTCATGCCCGGAATCGCATCCTGGGTCACGCGCATGTGAGTCACCTTGAAGCAATGGATGACGTCCATGCTGGAAATCTTGCAGATCACTTCCTTATTCACCGGAACGAGAAACTTCTCACGGAGGCAGGTGATGTCGTCCTTGGAAGCAGGGTCGTTCGAATCAAGACCGAACGGATTGGTCGCGCTCGCGAAGCCGATTTCCTGCTTGCCCCACTTGCCGTCAGGACCGGCGTAGTGCGCGTTCCAAGCGAACTGCTGACCCATGATCTGAATCACGGTCGCGTCCTTTTCCTCGGGGAACTTGTCCACGGCCTTCGCCCACAGCGGAACCGCGAAACCGAGGAGCAGCACGCCTTCGATCGCCGCGACGCCGATTTCAGCGTAGCTCGAGAAGTGGCTGCGGGTGCCGTGGTAATCGGCCTTCGGGTTGTTGCCCTTGGTGTGCTTCACCACGGCGTAGATGAAGTACGCGAGCCAGCCGATAAACAACGCTGCCATCAGCAGGTGGACATAGACCAACAGGTCGTCCAGTCCAGAGCCATGCTCCGAGGCAACCTTCGGGAGGAACAACAGGGATTTAAAGAATTCCATAGTGCGGTCAGGGAAAGGGGTCGTGTCAGGATTCGATTCGGTCGGCGGTCGGAGACGTGGGCGTGGAGGCAGGCGCTGGAGATTCCGTCGGCTGCTCGACAGGGAGCGTCGCCGCGCGGCGCGCGATGAAGACGAAGAAGGAGGCGATCAGGCCCATCATGGTGGCGATCACCACCAGCAGGGAAAAAATCCCCCAGTTCATGCCAACCGCCAGACGCGAGTCCGAGCGCCCAAAGCATGCGGCGCATGCCATGGTGGGCAGCGGCGAAGCCAAAAGCAGACCAAACGCGATGGCGGTCAGGCGGTGTTTCACAGGTAGCTGATGTGTTTGAGTTTCTTCAGGAAGATCCGTCCGTAGATCACCAGACCCACGGCGCAAACCATGCTGATGGCCGCATAGACCAACTGAGCCGCCTGTCCGCCGTCGCGGTACTGCGCCAGACACCACCCCGTGAGGGAAAGCATCAGCAGCACCGACGCGGTGACAAACACCAGATGGAACGTCTTAAGGGACATAGTGGGTCTTGGGCTTGGAACCGCGGGGGAGATCGCTGTCGCTCCACATGATCAGGGCGATCATGCCGATGAAGAACGCCACCGTGGTTCCGAGCATCAAATAGATCGTCTTCTTCTCCGACAGCAAGTGCATGAAGTAGCCGGCCACGAGGAACGACTTGATGCTGGCGATGAACAAGGCGACCGCGATGGTCAGGGAGACACTGTTGAACTCCCAGTAGCGCGCGAGCACGGTCACAATCGTGCCAACCAAAAGCGCGGCACCGACGGCCCAGTAGAGCTTCTTGTGGCTCTCCAGATCGTGTCCGTGGTCAGCGTCGTGACCGTGATCCGCAGCGTGGGAATGAGAGGTATCACTCATGGAAATAGAAGGGATAAACGGTCGACTACAGGAGGTACACGACCGGGAACAGGAAGATCCAGACCAGGTCAACGAAGTGCCAGAACAGGCCGCCGACTTCGATACGGTTCGTCAGGCGTTCCGGATCGGTCTCCCACATCTTCTTACTGCAGTAGGTGAAGTAGGCGAGGACGATGGCACCACCGAGCACGTGGAGACCGTGCAGGAAGGTCATCGTGAAGTAGATCGCGAAGAACGTGCCAGTCGCCGGAACAAACGCCTGAAGGAAGGTGATGTCCGAGGTCTTGATCTCGCGGGCGGCATGCTCAGCGTGCTCGCCACCTTCGTGGTGAGCCTCGGGGCGCTTCATCCCGACCGGATAGCGGAACTGGTTGGGCACATCCACATGCACCTTCACCGAAGCCATCTTCTTTTCGGTAACCGTTGCGAGCGTCCAGAAACGGGGGCTGTGGCCATCGATATCCAAGTGACCGGTGACGGCGGAGCCATCCTTGAGGCGAATGACGTAGTGGGTGAACTTCTCGTTGTACTCGTACGACTTGATGCAGAGGAACCCGAGGGCGCACGCGATGGTGACCGTCATGAAGCGTTGGAACTTCTTGAAGTTACCCTGCTTCAGCGCCACCCAGGCCATCACCACCGTAACCGAGGAGATGATCAGCACCGCAGTGTTGAAGGTGCCGATGGGAATGTTCAGCAACCCGTGGGGCCAGGCGGTGGGGACATCGGGCCAGAAGCCGTCGAGGGCGCCCACGCGCAGCAGGATGTACGAGGAGAAGAACGCTCCGAAGAGCATTACTTCGGAAGCCAGGAAGAGCCAGATGCCCACCTTGGCGTTGTACAGGCCGGTATCAGGCCGGGGTTTGACCGTGTAGGGGATTTCCATGAAGTCGATCGTTGGAGGTCGGAGATTCGGTGGAACGGATCAGCCGGGTTGGCCTTGCTGGATGAAGTCCTTGGAAGCACCAGGGACGCTGTATTCGTAGGGTCCGCGATACACCACCGGCTCGCTGGCAAAGTTGCCGTGAGGAGGAGGCGTCGGGGTCTGCCAGTCGAGCGTGGTCGCCTGCCAGGGATTGTCGGATTCCACCTTCTTGCCGGCCCAGAGGCTCCAGAAGAAGTTGAAGATGAACGGCAGCTGGAAGAGGCCGAGCAGGATTGCGGAGTGGGTGATGACCTTGTTCAGCTGCAGGATTCCCGGATCCGCACCAAGTCCGCCGCCGAAGTAGGTGGCGCCACCGTCATACATACGACGGCTCATGCCCTTCAGACCCTGAACGAACATCGGGGCGAAGATCAGGTTCATGCAGAGCAGCGATCCGGCGAAGTGGATCTTGCCGAGAATCTCGCTCATGTAGCGGCCGGTGGCCTTCGGGTACCAGAAGTACACGCCGGCAAAGAGGCCGAAGATCGTTCCCGGAGCCACGACGTAGTGGAAGTGTCCAATCACGTAGTAAGAATCGTGGAGGTAGATGTCCGAGGCGTTGAAGCCGAGCGGGAGACCGGTCAGACCGCCAATGCCGAACATCGGGAGGAACGCCAATGCGAAGAGCATCGGAGTGTTGAAGCGGATCGAACCGCCCCAGAGCGAGATGAACAGGGCCGTCAGAATGATCACCGACGGAATCGAGATCATCATGGTGGTGGTCTGGAAGAACGTGGAGATCTTCGTTCCCATGCCCGTGAGGTACATATGGTGAGCCCAGACGATGAAGGCCAGGAAGCCGATGCCGAGGGCGGCGTACACCATCGACTTGTAACCCCACAGCGGCTTGCGGGTGTTGTTGGCGATGATTTCGGAAACAATGCCCATCGCCGGGAGAATGAGGACGTACACCTCAGGATGCGCGAGGAACCAGAACAAGTGCTGCCAGAGCAGCGGGCTACCGCCACCGGACACCGGAACCTGACCGCCGCTGGTCACGAGACCGGTCGGGAGGAAGAACGAGGTCTTCAGAACGTTGTCCACCAGCTGCATGACACCAGCGGCTTCCAGCGGAGGGAAGGCGAGGAGCAGCAGGAATCCGGTCACGAACTGGGCCCAGACGAAGAACGGCAGGCGCATCCAGGTGAGCCCCTTGGCGCGGAGCTGGATGATCGTGGTGATGAAGTTGACCGCGCCAAGCAGCGAGGAGGTGATCAGCAGCACCATGCCGATCAGCCACATGGTCTGACCGTTGATGATGTGGTCGCGGTCCGCGAGCGTTGCGAGCGGGGAATAGCTCGTCCAACCGGACTTCGCCGCACCGCCGGGGATGAAAAAGCTCGCGAGCATCACCACGCCACCCAGGAAATACAGGTGGAAGCTGGCCATGTTCAACCGGGGGAAGGCCATGTCAGGCGCGCCGATTTGGAGCGGGGTGACATAGTTTCCGAAGGCACCGAAGGCCAGCGGCACGATCGCGAGGAACACCATGATGGTTCCGTGCATCGCGCCGAAGGAATTGTACAAGTCGGCCTGCATGACGCCGTCCTTGGCCATGTCATCGCCCAAGGTCTTGGCGAGGAACTGACCCACGATCGGAAGCGCCTTGCCGGGGTAGGCCAGCTGCTGGCGCATGGCCAGCATCAGGAGGAAGCCGAAGAAGAGGAAGACCAGCGAGGTGATGCCGTACTGGATGCCGATCATTTTGTGATCGGTGGAGAAGATGTATTTGCTCCAGAAGCCCGGCTCGTGGTGGTCATGCGCGCCGCCATGGGCGTGTCCATGGTCAGAAGCGTGAGTCGTCGCGGTATGCATAATTTTCTGCGTCAGTTCGAAAACGGGAGCGCGCGGAACGGCCTGTCGGAACTACCCGACGTGAACGTGCCACGGGGATTGTTGGGAAATCCCGATCACTGGTGTCAATTTTTTGCTGCGTTTGTCTGCAACCAATAAGCCGAGCAACAGTGGAAGATAAACAATGCTGGCCAAAAATAATCGCCGGGCGGACTTCTCGGTGAGCGATCGGGCGAAAATCACGGCAAACGCCATGAATGCAAGCCCAAGGATCAGAGCCCCGGCGAGATAAACGGTCCCGGAAATACCGAGAACAAAGGGAAAAAGGCTGATCACCAGCAGAGCAATCGTGTTCCGCACGGCAGAAGCAGCGGTTCGCCGCCCTTCCGGATCCACGCCGGAAAGCATGCGGAAACCCGCCCGGGCATAGTCTTCACGATACAACCAGGCGATCGCCATGAAGTGCGGCAGCTGCCAGAAAAAAAGAATGGCGAACAGGGCCCAGCCTTCCGCCGCGATCCCACCCGTCGCTGCAGTCCAGCCCATCAGCGGCGGCAACGCCCCGGGAACCGCGCCCACGGCGGTGTTGAGCACCGTCCGACGCTTCAGGGGGGTGTAAAGGAACAGGTAGCTGGCAATGGTGATCACGCCGAGCAGCGCGGTCATCGCGTTGACGGCGAACAACAGCCAGGTCAGGCCGAGAACGCTCAGGGAGGATCCCAGCACCACCACTGCATTGGGAGAAATTCGACCTGAAGGCAACGGACGGCCTTCGGTACGACGCATCCGCGCATCGTGTTCCCGCTCCATCAATTGATTCAACGCCGCGGCGCCGGCGGCCACTAGGGCCGTCCCCAACAGCGTGTGCAGCATCAGCGCATAGTCCACCGGCGACGTTGCCCCGAGGTAAAAGCCCACCAGGGTGGTCAGCAACACAAGCAGCGTGAGACGCGCCTTCACCAGCTCGGTGAAGACGGACATCCGGCTCTTCTCCGTGAGTTCGACCTCAGGCGACAGAGCTGGCGACGGTGCTTTCAAAGCATTCGACACGAAAAAACAGGAACTAAAGACGAACCAACCGGCTCACGACGGAACCGATCCCGGCCAGATTGCCGTCTTTGGGGAAACATGGGAAGCGTCACGAATGGGAACTGTGCTTTGACGACGACTCAGGAGGGTCACCAAGACGCCAGTGGCCAGCGAAAGAGCCCCCACCGCCACGTGTGCCGTGGCCACGTCAGCGGCCTTTGCGGTCCAAATGGTCGCTGCTCCCAGCGCAAACTGCACTCCCAGCAGGCACGTCCAAATCACAACACCACGCCCCACCACCGGATCCGTGCTGGACGCGCGGGACGCCAGCGCGCAGGCCGCAACGAGCGACACGGCGATCACCGCCCCGATGCGATGAAACATCTGGAGCTGGATTTGGAAGGCGGTCACCTCCACCTCGTCAGTCCGGGCATGATTGTAGCGCTCCAGCGCCGCAGAATCCGTTGCGGGCCAAACTTTTCCATACGCGGTCGGAAAATCATGAATGGCCAGGCCGGCATGCTGATGGCGCATCGAAGCACCGAGGAGCAATTGGGCGCAGACGGCGAAGGTGGCCAGCGGAAGCAAGAACCGCAGCCCGCCCTGAACCGGAACGGACGCGCGCTGCCAAACCGGGCTCAAACGCAGGGCGATGAAGCACAAAAGCACGAAAAACGCCTGTCCGAGGCAACCGTGAATCAAACCCAGCACCGTTCCCAAGGTGGTGTCGGACACCACCACTTTGTCGAGCACCACACGGAGCCCGCCGAGCAGGCCTTGAAATTGAACGAGCACGAAGGCCGCCCAGACGAGCGACGGAATTCCAGCCGAGGCTGGGGAATTCTTCACCGGAACCAGCGAGGCCAGGAGCACCAAACCGCCGATTCCGGAAAGAAAATGGCCGGCACCCTTCCAGTCAGGACCCAGCTTCAACAGGAGAAGGCCGCAGAGAAGTTCGGAAACGCCGATGATCCCCAGCGGACGGCGGGAGGCGGCCCCTCCGAGCCAGCGGGTTTGCGCCACCACGAGGGTGCCCACGATGGTAGCCACCAATCGGTGCGTATGCTCGTCAAACACGCCGCCGGTCAGCCACGTGGACAGCGGCAGGGCGAACATGTTGTACCCGTAGCTGGTGGGCCAGTCGGGCACCGACATTCCCACGCCCTTGCTGGTCACCAGTCCACCGATGCAAACCAGCACCAGTGTGCACGCCGCAGTGAACGCGGAAAACCGGAACATCCAGCGCTGGGAGCTCTCAGAGGGCACGTCGGAAATCGGAATTCGAAATTCGGAACTTCGGCTTGGGCAAAGGTAGGGCCGGATCAGGAATTACCCCGATCCGGCCCCAGCTTGAAAACGATCGACTACTGTTTGACTTCAATCGCGAGGCTCGCGGTGGCCTTGCCACCCTTGACCTCAATGTCCTGAGTCACTTCGCCACCCTTCTGGTGGTACGCAGCGAGGGTGTACTTGCCGTCCGGAAGGTCACCCTTAATGGTGAACTTGCCGTCCTTGTCAGACACGGCGAAGAACGGATTCTCCATCACGCTGACGTACGAGATCATCCAGGGATGCACGTTGCAGGCGAACTTCGCGCCGAGCTCGGGCTTGTCGAACACCTTCTCGTTCACCTGACCGGCGTTGGCCTGGGCGAAGTTGAAACCCTTGTTGATCTTCGGGGTGGCATTCACGTTGTGCATGAACGCGTCCGAGTTGCGGACTTGGAAGGTCTGGCCGGCCATGACCGCAGTCACGTAGGGCTCATACATGCAGCCGACCTGATCGATCAGGGGCTTTTCAGCAGGAGCGGTGAAGGTCTTTCCTTCGAGGCCCGCCTTGATGTAAACAACGACGTTGCCGAGACCGCTGTCTGCGCCAACCACCCAAGTGCGGGTCATGGCGTCGTCGGTGCGGGTCTTTCCGCAGTTCGGATCCGCTTTCACCGCAGAGATCGCCTTGGCCGGGGGCGGAGTGCCCTTCACGGTGATCTTGCCGGTCAATTCAGCGGCGTTGAGGACGGAACCCGTTGCGGCCACTGCAACAAGGGTCTTAAGCGTGGTGTTCATGGGAATGAATAATTCGGTCAACGGCACGGCTGATCATTAGCAATCATGACCATGCCTCTCGCGAAAACGGATCGACGCTAACACCCGACTTACTCGGGTCAAGTGTCTTCGTGAAATTTTTCACAAGCGAACATTGGACGACACTTTATGCCCGCTAATTCGGGGGAATTCGGTTCCTGAACAGCTCACATCTCGCCTCCCGTTTCCTTCGTTTTCGCCTCCGCCAAAACGCTCAGGGCGTGGGGGTTCCAGCGTCCGGGTTTTCGACCGGCTTTTGAATTTCTTGCGGTTTCACGCGTGGAATATCCGCCGATCCAAGTTCCTCGGGCAGCACCACGATGGCGATTCGACGGTTCCGGGCGCGGCCTTCGGCGGTGGCGTTGTCGGCGATGGGCTTGAACTCGCCGCTCCCGACCGCGGAGATCCGGTGCGGATCCACCCCCGCCTGCTCCACCAGGAAGCGCACCGCCGACACGGCGCGCCCCGCGGAAAGCTCCCAATTGTCCGAGAATCCGTCCGGGGTGCGGCCGCGAATCGGGACGTTGTCGGTGTGGCCGATGACCTGAACCGGTCGGTTCGGAAATTTCCCAAGCACACCGGCGACCTTTTTCAGAACCGCGCGTCCCTCCGGTTTCACTTCAGCACGACCGGAATCAAAGAGAATGCGATCCAGGATGCTGAGGGTCAGCTTTCCCTGAAGCTCGGAAATGGTGACTTCCTTGGAATCCAGCTCCGCCTGCATTTGTTGCTTGAGGGTGTCGCGATCGGCCGCAGCGGCCTTGACCTGTTGCTGAAGTTCCGTCGCTTGATTCCTCAGCGCCTCCACTTCGGCCAGGTAGGCCGCGTTGGTCTGGGCGGCGAGTTCGACGGATTTCTTTGCTTCGAGTGCCGCCTGCTCGGCCGCCTCCAAGGCGCGCCCCTTTTCCCGAATCTGCAATCCCCCGAGAATCAGGATCAGCACCATCGAAAAAAACGCTGCAAACACCCACGTGCTCTTCGGCATGCCGTCATCGAAGCGCACGAGGAAGGGCGAACAAAGTCCAAAGTCCAAGGAACGACGGCCAAGGGCGATTTGACTCCGACGTGGGGACTGGCCATGTTGCCCGCGCTGTGAGTTTCAGCGCGTTCACCTACCGATTTGCATTCTGGTTCGGCTTTTATTTTAGCCGGGCCGGTCGGTGCGTGGGCGCATGAACTGAAGTTGTGCCTCACCGCCGCCGGCTCCCGCTGGCGGCGTTTTTGTTTCGCCAGCGGCCGTGCGTTTCTCCCGTCCAACAAACAAACCACGCCACATCCCTCAAACCGCTCCGAACATGATCATCGTCCTCAAGCCCCAACAGACCCGACAGCAGGTCAACACCGTCTGCGCCGAAATCAAACGCCTCGGCTACACCCCGCACGTCATGCGCGGGGTCGCCCGCACGGTCATCGGCGCCATCGGCGACGAACGCCAGCACGCCTCCCTCGAGTCCCTCGCCGCCTGGCCCCAGGTGGAGAGCGTCAGCCGGATCCAAAAACGATACAAACTGGTCAGCCGCGAGGCGCATCCGCAGAACTCCACCATCACCCTCCCCCCCGCCACCGGCACGAAACGGAACAGCGCCCCGGTGGTGATTGGTGGGAAAAAATGCGTGATCATGGCCGGTCCCTGTTCGGTGGAAAGCGAGCGTCAGCTCATGACCACGGCCGAGGCGGTGGCGGAAGCCGGAGCCACCGTCCTGCGCGGCGGCGCGTTCAAGCCCCGCACCTCGCCGTACGAATTCCAGGGGCTCGGCGAAAAGGGACTCAAACTCCTCGCCAAGGCCCGCAAGGCCACGGGACTCGCGGTGATCACCGAGTTGCTCTCCGAGGATCACGTGGAGCTGGTGGCCGAGTACGCCGACATCCTCCAAATCGGCGCCCGCAACGCGCAGAATTTCCAGCTGTTGGTGGCGGCTGCTAAAACCGGGCGGCCCATTCTGCTCAAGCGCGGGCTTTCCATGAAGATCGAGGAATGGCTGCTCGCCGGCGAGTACGTGCTCGCGAATGACAATCCGAACCTGATGTTCTGCGAACGCGGCATCCGCACCTTCGAGACCTACACCCGCAACACGCTGGATCTTTCCACCATTCCCATTGTGAAGCGGGAATCGCACTGCCCGGTGGTGATCGATCCCAGCCAGGGCGGTGGACGCGCGGATCTCGTCGCCGCGTTCTGCAAAGGCGCGGTGGCCATGGGGGCCGATGCGCTGCTCATCGAAGTGCACCCGAACCCCGCGGAAGCCTGGAGCGACGGGGCCCAACAGCTCTCGCTCGAGGGATTCCGTGAGCTGATGAAGGATCTGAAGCCGTTCCTCGCCGCAGCCGGACGCGAGTAAACGGCGTCGAATCCGGGGACTGCGCGAGCCCTTCGCGCAGTCCCCGCGCCGAATTGCAGACCCGGGCAGCCACGCGCATTTCACTCTTTTGCCTTCCTCGTCCGGGGGCGGATTCGAATAGAGTCCGCCCATGCACTCCCCGCGTCGCTTGTGGATCCAGAACCTGATCGGATGGGCCGCCCTGACCAGCGTGGTTGCTGGACGCGGCCTCGCCGCAGCGCCCAAGGATGACGTTCAGTGGCCGGAATTCCGCGGCCCGCGCGGCGACGGCACGACGCTTTCCACCGGCCTTCCGCTCGACTGGGCCGTGGACCGCCACGTGACCTGGAAGACACCGATCCACGGCAAGGCCTGGTCCTCGCCGGTGATCTGGGACAAGCAGATCTGGCTCACCACGGCCACCGAGGATGGACGCACACTCTCGGCGATTTGCATCGATCGCGACTCGGGCAAAATTCTGCGCGACCTCCCGCTGTTCGAGGTGGAGAAACCGCAGTTCGCCCACAAGTTCAACAGCTACGGATCCCCGACCCCGGCGATCGAAAAGGGCCGGGTGTACATCACGTTTGGTTCACCGGGAACGGCGTGCCTCGACACCGCCACGGGCAAGGTGCTGTGGGAACGACGCGACTTCGTGTGCAACCACTACCGCGGCGCGGGTTCGTCTCCGATCCTTTGGGGGAACCTGCTCTTCTTGAATTTCGACGGCAGCGATCACCAATTCCTCGTCGCTCTGGACAAGAGCACCGGCAAGACCGTCTGGCGCAAGGAACGTTCGGTGGACTATCAGGATCTGGGACCGGACGGAAAACCGGCCTCCGAAGGCGATTGGCGCAAGGCCTTCGCCACCTGTCAGGTCGCTCCGTTGAACGGCCACCCCACCCTGCTCAGCCAGGGCGCCAAAGCGTTTTACGCGTACGAACCGGCGACCGGGGAGGAGCTCTGGCGCATTGAGGAACGCACCAGTCACTCGGCCGGGACGCGTCCGATCGCCGCACACGGACTCGTTTATTTCCCCACCGGTTGGTCGCAGGGCCAAACCCTCGCCATTCATCCGGGGAAAAAGGGTGAGTCGCTCGACGTCAACGCCACCACCGCCCCCGACAGCGAATTGAAAGTCGCATGGCGTTCCAAACGTGGAACCCCGAAGAAACCCGCGCTCACGCTGGTTGGGGATTTGCTGTTTGGTATCGAGGACGGCGGACTCGCCACCTGCTGGGAAGCGAAGACCGGCAACGTGGTGTGGAACGAACGACTCGGTGGAAATTACTCCGCGTCTCCGCTCGCTTCAGAAGGCCGACTCTATTGCTTCAGCGAGGAGGGAAAGACCGTGGTGATCGCCGCCTCCCGCGAATTCAAGAAGCTCGCGGAAAACACGCTTCCCGACGGCTTCATGGCCTCCCCTGCCGTGTCAGGAAAAGCGCTCTACCTCCGCACGAGGACGCACCTGTACCGCATTGCGGATTGAAAGCCGCGGTGCGGCGGTTGAAGGGTTGAAAAGTTGAAGCGTTGAAGGGGAATTCGCGGCAGTCGTGACGACGACGTTATCCGTTTGGAGTCCCGTCTTCAGAAAGCTTGGGCAGGGGCGCAGAATGTCATCCAAGGGGGTGAACCCATCTCTCCGCTGAGTTCGCAGCCCAACAGCAGAGCCGCGTAAACGCGGTACTCCATACGGGATGCAACCGGTTCCCCCCCCTTCAACACTTCAACATTTTAACCCTTCAACTGGCGGCTTCACCGCCCTCTCACGGCCGAATGGCCTGATACACCGTCTTGGCCATCAGTACGGCTCCGGCGGCGTTGGGATGAATCTGGTCGGGGAACATCTCCGGATGGCCCATCAACGCGTCGTTGAGGTCAATCACCGGCACCTTGCGCTTGTCACACACGTCCTGAGTCGCCTCCAACACCGCATCGAGCGTGTTGGCATTGATGCCCCACTTGTCGCCGTACACGGGCACCGGCAGGCAGGCCCAAATCTTGGGCTTCGACTTCAAGGAACGGAAGTGCTCGATCAGCGCCGTGTAGTCCGCAATGAACGGAGCGCGCCCCTTCCAATTCTGGGGCTTGGTGTCGTTGGTCCCCAATTTGATGATGACCACGTCGGGCTGGAACTCGTCCGCCGCCTTCATCTCCTCGGTGGTCCAGTAGGGCAGATCGCCGTTGCGCATCAGGGTCGCACCGGAACGGCCGAAGTTGCGGACCTGAAATCCCTTGCCCAGATACTCCGCCAATTGCGCGGGATAGCTGTTGGTCTCGCGCCCTTCCACCCCGGCTCCGTAGGTGATGCTGTCGCCAACGCAGGCGATCTTGATCACCGGATTTCCGGTGCGGCGGCGATCCTGGTAATCCTCGACACGGATGTGCGGCAACTGCTTGGTGCGGCAGCCGGCGAAGATCGAGATCAGCGAAAGAAGGACAAACAGGCGCAGTTTCATGGCGGTCACGAGGACAATTCCGGACGGGACTATGGCGGAGGACGGCGCGGGAACGAAGTGCGAAGTGGTGGCAGGAATCCGTGGCGGCTTGGAAGGTCAGTGGATCGACACCAGCGTCTTCACCGCCCGATTCCCCTGGGCCATCGATCGAAACAGTTCCGGAAGCGCATCCAACGTCGCATTGCCATCGACGAAATCCGCCGCACGGATCACTCCCGATTCGATCCATCCCAAGGCCCGTCGGATCGTCGCCGGGGTGTGATGGAAACTCGCCAGCAGGGTGAGATTCGAATAGTGGATCAAGGTGGTATCAAGCTGGACCGAGGTCCCGCCGGGGCAGCCTCCGAAGAAATTCACGCGCCCGCCTTTTCGAACCAGCGACACGGCCGCCTCCCACGCTGCGGGCTTTCCCACGGCTTCGAACACCACGTCGTAGCGCCGGTTCCCCGCGGCGCGGACTCCACCCACCAGGTCTTCGGAACCCGCCATGTCGATGACCTGCGACGCTCCCAGCCGACGCGCAAGCGCGAGTCGTGAATCGCCACGGCCCGCCACGGTGACCTCGCATCCGGCCTGCCGGGCCAGCGCCACTGCGAACAACCCGATCGGCCCTGCTCCAAGAATCAGCACCGATTCCCCGGCGCGCAGGTTCAGATCCTCGATTCCCTGCACCACGCAGGCCAGCGGCTCGGTCAATGCGGCGTCGGCAAAGGCGGTCCCGGGCTGGAGTTCGATCAGATTCCGCGTGGCGATCCGTTCCGGGATCACAATGGATTCGGCATAAGCCCCGTTGAGAAACAGCAGGTTGTCGCAAAGGTTCGGCTGCTCATGGGTGCACGAAAAACACGCGCCGCACGGAGCGGAATTGGCGGCCACCACCCGCTGGCCGGGTTTCCACGAGGGGTGACGCGACTCCGTGATCTCGCCGGCGAGCTCGTGTCCGAATACACACGGAGGGGTGAGCATCCGCGCGTGATAGCCGCGTCGATACACCTTCAGGTCCGTCCCGCAGGTCAGGGCGGCCCGGATGCCGACCCGCACCTCGCCCTCCGCCAGCGGGCGTTCGGCGACGGTTTCCACGCGGATATCTTCACGGCCATGTAACACAGCGGCTTTCACACACCGAACTTCCCGGACAAGCGGCTTGCACCGCAAGGCGAAGTTCCCGCAGCGTTTCCCGGAGATTGAACCTCGGCGGCCCCGGAACCGTTCGGAACCCCATGACACCGGCTCGCGGCGAACCGGTTTCCGTGTAGAATAGGGGCAATCGCGTCATTTCAAGTTCATGGATCTCCTGAAACAAGCCCTCGAATTCGTCCTGCATCTCCAGGACCACCTGAACCAGCTGCTCCAGCAGTACGGCTCGTGGTTCTACGGAATGCTGTTTGCCGTGATCTTCTGCGAAACGGGTTTGGTGATCACCCCGTTCCTGCCCGGGGATTCGCTGCTGTTCGCGGTCGGAGCCCTAGCGGCCGATCCCGCCAGCGGACTCAGCCTGACCAACTGCGCACTGATCATCGCCGGGGCCGCCTTCGTCGGGGACAACCTCAACTACTGGGTCGGAAAACAGGTCGGCACCCAGCTGGTGAAGCGGTTTCCAAGATTGATCCAGCAGAAGCACCTCGACCGCACCCACGCCTTCTTCGATCGCTACGGCGGCAAGACCATCCTGATGGCGCGCTTTGTCCCGATCGTGCGGACCTTCACCCCGTTCGTCGCCGGCATGGGGGCCATGCCGTACTCCCGCTTCATCGGCTACAGCGCCGTGGCCACCGCCCTGTGGGTCGGCCTGATCCTTCCGGCCGGCTACTTCTTCGGAAACATCCCGGTGATCAAACGCCACTTCGAACTCGTGGTGATTGGCATCATCGCCGTGTCCTGCCTGCCCATGGTGTTCGAATACCTGCGCGCTCGGAAGGAATCGTCCAAATAGGGTCCGGCCCGCTGGGAGGCTCCCAGCCAACTTGCGATTCAATCAACCTGGGTTAGCGTCCGCCGCCATGGCAAAAGAACCCACTCTCGCCCTGAAGCCCGGAGATCCGGCGCCGGAGTTCACGGTCACCGCGACCGATGGCTCGACCGTGCGTCTGGCAGATCTCAAGGGGCACCCGGTCATTCTCTATTTCTACCCCAAGGACGATACCCCGGGGTGCACGAAGGAAGCCTGCGCCTTCCGCGACAGCTATGCGGCGTTCAAGAAGAAGGGCGCGGTGATCCTCGGCGTCAGCGCCGACTCCGTGAAGTCCCACGGCAAGTTCACCGAGAAGTTCAAGCTACCCTTCCTGCTTCTGGCCGATGAGGACAAATCCATCGTCAAAGCCTACGGAGCCTGGGGCGAGAAGAGCTTCATGGGGCGCAAGTACGAGGGCATTCACCGGGTGACCTTTCTGATCGGAGCCGATGGCCGGATCCAGAAAGTCTGGCCAAAAGTGAAACCCGAGGAGCATGCGGCCGAAGTGCTCGCCGAGATTTGATCCCGCGAGGCCTCAAGACTGTCGTTTGACACTCCGCGCGCATCCCCCTATTTCTTCCGCCACGTTCGACGCTCACCTACCAACCTGTTCCTACCATGCCTATTGCTGTCGGTTCCCAAGCCCCTGATTTCACGCTCAAGTCCAAGTCCGCCGCCGGTCTTGCCGACGTCAAGCTGTCCGCCAATTTCGGCAGCAAGAACACCGTCCTGTTGTTCTTCCCGCTGGCCTTCACCGGCGTCTGCACCCAGGAGATGTGCGACATCACCTCCGGACTCGGTGCCTACAGCGCGCTGAATGCCGACGTGATCGCCATCAGCGTGGACAGCCCGTTTGCCCAGGAGGCGTGGGCCAACCACAACAAGATCACCATCAAGATCGCCAGCGACCTGAACAAGTCGGTCACCGATGCGTACCAGGTTCGGTTCCCGATGCTCGCCGGCGTAGGCGACACCTCGGCCCGTGCTGCGTTCGTCATCGATAAGGCGGGCGTAGTACGTTACGCCGAGCAGACGCCGACGCCCAAGGACCTGCCCAACTTCGAAGCCATCAAGGCCACCTTGGCCCAGCTTCAGTAAACGCAGACTCCCCATCTTCAAGGGCGCGGCCACACCAGCCGCGCCCTTTTTGTTTTTGTACCCAGCCCAAAAAACGCAGCGATTGCAGAACCACAAAACCAACAGTCCGTCTAAAACCGTTGCCGCCCGGCCGGCGGCTTTCTAGCCTCAACCGAATATCTTCGATGAAAATCTATCTTGATGGTGAGTTCGTCAGCGAAGCGGATGCCAAGGTCTCCGTCTTCGACCACGGTCTTCTTTATGGAGACGGCGTGTTCGAGGGCATCCGCATGTACCACAACCGGGTGTTCAAGCTGAAGGAACACATCGAGCGCCTCTACTGGTCCGCCAAGGCCATCCTCCTCGACATCCCCATGACCCAGGAGGAGATGATCGCGGCGACCGTGGAAACCTGCCGCCAGAACAATCTCCGCGACGGCTACATCCGCCTGCTCGTCACCCGCGGCAAAGGCACCCTCGGCCTTGATCCGCGCCGCTGCCCGAAGCCCTCGGTGATCATCATCGCGGCCACGATCCAGCTCTATCCTGAGAAGTACTATCAGGAGGGCCTGACCATCGTGACCGTCCCGACCACGCGCAACCTGGTCAACTCGGTCAACCCGGCCATCAAGTCGTTGAATTACCTCAACAACATCCTCGCCCGCATCGAAGCCAACAACGCCGGCGTCGAAGAGGCGATCATGCTGAACTCCGACGGATTCGTGGCCGAATGCACCGGGGACAACGTGTTCCTCGTCCAGAAGGGCAAGCTCTTCACCCCGCCGCTCAGCGCCGGCGCGCTGTACGGCATCACCCGCAACACCGTGCTCGACGTGGCCAAGGAACAGGGAATCGCCTTCGCGGAACCCAACCTCACCCGCTACGACGTCTACAATGCGGATGAAATGTTCCTCACCGGCACCGCTGCGGAAATCATCCCGGTGGTGAAGGTCGATGGACGCGTCATCGGCACCGGCAAGCCCGGTCCGGTCACGGCGAAGCTGCTGGCCGGTTTCCAGGCCCGCACCCGCACGGACGGCGAAATCATCTTCGCCTGATCCGGCACCGAACTCCGCACGCCGCGGTATCGGATGGGATTTCCCCGAATTCCCATTCGAACCGCGGCGAGAGCGGGGTGGAACTTCCACGGTTCCAGTTCCTCCTCCCGGCGCATGAGTTTCCTCCACTCCCGGCGTCGGTTCTCCCTGCTTGCCGTCGCTGGGCTCTTCTCGTTCGTTTCGCTCCGCGCCCTCACCCCCGCGCCTCCGGCCCGGCTCACCTGCACGGTTTGTAGAACCGAATTTGTGGCACACCTCGCGGGCTCGGGAACCCAAACCGGCATGCGGTTGGATTTCCGCCCCACCGGGCCCATTGCCTCGCCCTGGACGCTGCCGGAGTGTCCGAAATGTCGAAACGTCCGCTTCGGATCCGAGGGCAAACCGCTCGCTGAGTCGGAGTTGAAGTCGATCCGGTCTGCGGTCCAGTCCGCCCGCTTTACCCATCTGCCAGCAGGAACTCCGACCTATCATCGCCTCGCGGTGATCTTCGAAGCGCAAAAAAATTCCCCGCGAGAACTCGCCATGACCTGGCTCGCAGCCTCATGGCAGTGGGAATCCGGCCCCAATCGCGCCGCAGAACTGGAATGTCGGAAGCAGAGCGCTCGCTGGCTGGATCGCCATCTGGATTCCAAGACCGCCACCGGCACCACCCCTGATTTCGAAGCCATTCTCGTGCGCGCCGATCTCCACCGACGTGCCGGTGAATTTGAAGCGGCCGATGCCTGGATCAAACGATGGTCCGCTCATCCTGCCTTTCGCACGGGCCTCGCACCGCGGATGATTCAACGCCAGCGCGAGTTGATTACCGCACGCATCTCCACCGCCGAACCTCTGGAACCGAATCCCGGAACCCGCACCACCACCCCGGGAAAGGCCACCCGACTCCAGCTTCGAAAACCCGTCTCCAGCGGTTCGAAGTGAACGATCGCACTCGACGCATCTCTCCGTCTTTTACCCATGATTTATCGCATCGCTGAAGCCGCCCACTGGACCGAAGCGCAGCAGACGGGTTCCTTCGCCAGCCCGGATTTGGCTGCGGAGGGGTTCATTCATTTCTCGGAGCGTCATCAGGTGGCGGGAGTTGCCCAACGCTATTACCGCGGCAAAACCGGGCTGACCCTGCTCGTCGTGAACGAGTCGCTGCTTCCATCGGGGACGCAGGTCAAACGTGAGAACACCCGCGGGGGGGCCGAACTGTTTCCGCACGTGTATGGGCCGATTCCCCTCGGTGCGGTCGTGCATTCAGCGCCCTTTGAGTTGGACTCCGACGGATCCGTGCGCTGGCCGTCCGGCTGGTAAACCACGAACCCGCCACGGCACGGCACGAAGCTTGCCCCCGCGGGACCAACTCCTAAGGTAGCCGCGTGGAGCCTTTCGCGCCTTCCGATCTGCACCGGGTGAACGCCGCCCAAGGCTGGCTCATGCTCGGATTGCCCGCGGAGGCTCAGTCGGAATTGCGCGACCTGTCCGCAGGCACCGAGGTCCGCCCCGAGGTCCTCGATCTCCAATGGCAGGCCTTTGCCCTGCAGAAGAACTGGACCGCCGCGTATGCCATTGCCGAGCTGCTCGTCCGCAACCATCCGGGCTCGGCCGGTGGATGGATTCATCGCGCCTACGCGGCCCGACGCATGCCCGGCGGAGGAATTCCTCGTGCCTTTGAATTGCTCGTTCCGGCAGCCGACCTGTTTCCCGACAACGAGCTGATTCCCTACAATCTTGCGTGCTATTGCGCGCAGGAGAATCAGCTCGATGAAGCCTGGAATTGGTACCGGCGCGCGCGGAGCACGGGAAATCCCGCGGCACTCCGGGAGCAGGCGCTTCGCGACGATGATTTGCGCCCGCTTTGGCCGATGATCAGTCAATTGATCGATCCCGATTCCCCGCCCCAGCAGAAACGCCGCCCCCCTGCCCCATAACCCGGGCTTCCCCTGCCTACCCGGCAGGGTCTAGATTGCCGCGGTGAAGCATAAGGGAAAGGCGCTCAATGCCGCGTCCGTCATTCTGGGCAAGGGACTCATGCTGGTGGTCCTGCTGTCCGGGTTTACCGCATTTTTCTGGCCGAAATCGCCAGGGCTGGCGGCGCTCATTTGTGCGCTCGGATTCGTGTTCTTCGCCTTTGTCCTGTGGTTCTTCCGCGATCCGGATCCTGTCGTCCCGCCGGATCCTTCGCTCATCGTCGCCCCGGCCCACGGAACCGTGGACGTCATCGATGAGACCACGGAAAAAGAAGTGATGGGCGGGCCCTGCCGCCGCATTTCGATCTTCCTGTCCGTTTTCAACGTCCACGTCCAGCAGTCACCGGTCGAGGGCTCGGTGTTCTATCAAACACACACGCCCGGCCTGTTTCTCAATGCGTTGAAAACCGAGTCCGCCGCCCACAACGAGAACGTGCTGATCGGATTCAACGCCACGAAAACGCCTGGCGTGCGCATCGGCGTGCGGCTCATCACGGGCCTGATCGCCCGACGCATCATTCCCTGGACCCGCATCGGCGAAATCGTGGCCAAGGGCGAACGGATTTCCCTGATCCAGTTTGGATCGCGTGTGAACGTTTACCTGCCGTTGAAGTCGGAGGTGACTGTGAAACTCGGAGACAAGGTGTTTGGCGGTCAGACGGTGCTGGGGCGTCTGCTTTGACTTCATGAGCGCCAAGCCCACCCCGCCAGTCAGCGCCCCGGCCGCGGCCACCGAAGGGATCGGTCCCGACGGCCGGTTGAAGATTTACCTGCTGCCGAATCTCTTCACGGCGGGAAATCTCTTCTGCGGGTTCCTGGCGCTGACGCGCATCGTGGAAGCCGACCCCAGCGCGTCGAACTTCAGTTCCGTCATCCGAACGGCTCTGCTTTACATCCTCCTGGCCTGCATCCTGGATCTTCTGGATGGCCGAGTCGCGCGAATGGGAGGGTTTGAATCCCCGTTCGGACGCGAGTTCGACTCCCTGGCTGACATCGTCAGCTTTGGTGTGGCCCCGGCGTTCCTCGTCCATCGCATCGTCCTGAAGCCGGTGTTCGTAAACCACCCGGAATTCGGATGGTTCATCGCCTCGCTGTATGTCATCTGCGGCGCCTTCCGGCTCGCGAGGTTCAACTGCCTCGCCGCCCAGGCTGGCACCGGCGGGGGAAAATACTTTCTCGGATTTCCCATCCCCGCAGCGGCGGGAATGGTCGCCTCGCTGACGCTGTTTTTGCTTTGGTGGGATGAAAAGCCGTTCCAAGACCTCGAAGGAAGCCGCTGGCGATTCATCCTCCCGGTCATCCTCGTGTTTCTTTCCATCATGATGGTCAGCGAGGTGAAGTATCCGACCTTCAAGAAACTCGATTGGAGAACCCAACGCCCCTTCGTCAAAACGCTCATCATTGTCGTGGTCATCGCCTTCCTGTTTCTTCTCTGGCAGAAGGTGCTGCCCGTGGCCGCTCCGCTGGGTTTCACCGCGTATCTGCTCTACGGCTTCATCCGCCCCAGCATCTCGCGTCAAATGCAGCGCGAGATCGAGGTCGATGACGAACCCGATGAAGCCGAGGATGCCTCCGAATCCAGCGGACCGATTTCGGGCAAGCACTAACCGGAATCACGACCGGATGATCGACTGGGGAGACATTGCCCTCGGAGGGGGGCTGGGAATGCTGGCCGGATTCATCACATCCGCGCTGGGCGGTCCCATCAACGTGACCATCGTCAACGAGAGCGCGCGCAACGGTTTTCTGCGCGCATTCATGATCGCAGCCGGGGCGGTGGTGATGGAAACCATCTACTGCGGCATCGCGTTCGCGGGTTTCTCCAGCTTCTTTCTTTCCCGCAACGTCCAGGCTGCCATGCAGCTGGCAAGCTTCGTCCTCGTGCTCTGGCTCGGAATCAAATACCTGCTCGCCGGACACGTCCCCGGAGAAGCCCGCGGCGTGGAACTGGTCGAGAGACGCCTGCATCCCCACACCGCGTTCTGGATCGGATTTGTTCGGGTCCTCGCCAATCCCGGCGTGCTGCTGCTTTGGCTCGGAATCACGGCATCCCTCATCTCGCAGGGCGTTCTCGACAGTCAGTGGAACTCCAAACTGACCTTCTGCGCGGGCGTGGCGTTGAGCGGCATGGTTTGGTTCGCAGGGGTGAGTTGGGGCGTCTCCCGGGGACACGGCCGCTTCTCAGCCAGCCTCCTCCGTCGCGTCTCCCAAGGCAGCGGAATTGTTCTCCTGATCACCGCCGTGGTGATCGCGTTCCGCCTGGTTCACCTGCTCGCGCGCGGCTGATTCCTTGCAACCCGTTGCGCCGCAATTCGGCAACGGTACAGGGCCGCCCGCAGGATCGGCCTCGGTAACCAATCGGTCCGCGCTCACGTCTTCTTCTCCACACACGGTTGCATCAGCCGCAACCCCCTGCCTCCCGGCAGGTGTGTCACACACAAAGACTCACACTAGGTCCCTCCCCATGAAACAAAGCTCCTCCCTCCTCCGCAGCGCGCTGGCCGTGCTCGCCGCATCGACGCTGTTCCATCTCACCCCCACCTTCGCCCAAAACGGAAACGCCGGCGGCGGCGGTGGTGGACAAGCTGGCGGCCAAGGCGGCGGTCAAGGTGGTCGACGCGGCGGCGGTGGCCCCATGGCCAACCTGTCCGATGAACAGCGCGAGGCCCTCCGAACGCTGAGCCAAGACACTCGCGAGCTGAACACCAAGCTCACCGAGGCCCGCAAGGAACTCAACGGAGCCGTCTACGCCGAGACGGTCAACGAGGCTTCCATCCGTGAAAAATCGGCCGCTGTTGCGAAGATTGAAGCCGACATCGCTGTGGCCCGCGCCAAGGGATTCGCGAAGATTCGCGACAAATTCACGGCGGAACAGATTGAGAGCCTCAAGAACGCTCCCGGATTCGGTGGAGGCTTCGGCGGACGCGGCGGCGGCGGTGCCGGCGGTCAGGGTGGTGGCAATCGTCGTCCCGGTGGCGGCGGCGCAGCTCAATGATCCACCCGAATCAAGACCGGCCCACCCGATCCTGAGCCCTAACCAGCCTCCTTTAAAGCGCACTCCGTACCACGGATCTTCATCCAATCGCAGGACACCTTGGCAACGAGGTGTCCTGTTTTTCTGTAAGCCGAAAAAAACTTAAGGTTACTGGAAAAATGGTGTTGACATTCAAATAAAGTTCCGATTTTCGCTTCTGCCTCTCAAGGGTCTTCTGCATTGTTTTTCACATGCACAGGCTCTTCAGACAGCCGGCGGCATTCCAAAAGGAACAGCCCACCGCAGTTCAACGATCGAGGTCGCTCCGTCGAATCGTGGGAATTCTGACGTGCTGCCTCGGAGCTGCGCCGCTCGCTGCGCTCTGCAGCACAGGTACCGATGCCCTGCTGGCCATGCAGTCGCCGGTGGCCCCTCTTGGGCTGGGGCTCCTCGCCGCCGGAGCGGTTGCAACGGTTACCTCTTCGATTCGCTCGGTGCGCCAAAGCGGTGCAGCCGCTTCCTCCCTGGGTACGACGGACCGGTTTGCTGGGCGATCCAATGCCGAACCGCTCGAGCAGATCGCACGCACTGAACCCATCCCTTCCAGGGAATCAATGGAGTTGCTGGCCGCCGGGCTCCTTCACGATCTCAACAACCAGTTGTCGGCCGTTCGGATGTCCAGCCAGTTGATTGCACGGATGGCCGAAGGGGTCCCCGAAATCCAGAAGCGGACGGATGGAATCGAACGCTCCCTCCAGCAAGCTCGGCAGCTCATCGAATCGATGGTCGGACTGTATTCCCGGCCCGAACCGCGCGGAGTGAGCGCCGAAGTGGACCAGGTGATTTCGGATACCGTTCAATCGGTGCAGGAATCCCATCTGGCCTCCACCCGCGTCGAGGTCATCACACCTTCGGCCCCCCTGCTTGCACGGGTCCAAACCACCTCGCTGCATCGGATCCTGCTGAACCTGATGATCAACGCCGGCGAAGCGATGGAAGGTCGCGGCTGCCTGCGAATTCAAGTGGAGCGGATCCGCTCCTTGGAGAATGCCTCCTTGATTCTCCCTCCCGCCGGTGCCGCCTCCTGGATCCGGATCTCCGTCACAGATTCCGGTCCCGGAATCGCTCCGGAAGCATTCCACCGCCTGTTTCAGCCCTCCTACTCCACCAAGAACCGGCAGAACCGGATCGGTTCCGGCCTTGGGCTGTATGTCGTTCACACCCTCTCCAAGGACGAGGGGATCGGACTGGGGGTTCAATCCAAGGTCGGGGAAGGAACCCGCTTCGACCTCATCCTGCCAGCAATTTCAGCTTAGATCTAACCCTTCAACCTCAACCTCAAAACCACGGGGAAACCATGAGCATCTCAGAGCTCCTGAAACTAAACCTCGCCAAAGAATCAGACTCAACCAACTCCAAAGGCACCTTACTGGTCATCGAGGATGACCCGCTGCAAGTGGATCTATTTTCTGCTGTGCTGCAGGACTATCGCCTCATTCCAGTGAGCACCATTTCGGCCGGCCTTGAAGTGCTTCGTCACCATTCGCCCGACGTCATTCTCATGGACCACATCCTCGGGGACGGTCAACGGGGGGCGGACCATGTGCATCGGCTCAAAAAAGCGGCCCCGCAGGTTCCGGTTATCATTATTTCCGGAACTCTGGGGATTCGCGAACAGCTGGGAGCGCTTCAAGGTGGATTGTCCGCCGACTTCGTTCTCGAAAAGCCGGTGGATATCAAACAACTCACCCAGACGGTGGAGCGCGCGCGATCGGAGTGCGGCCTGCCGGCTGCGATTCAGCTCCTGCAATCCGTAGAAGCCGCCAGCACCCGGGATGAGGCTGAGCCACCGAGTCGTTATGTGGACCGACTGAAACGCATGCAGCGCCTGCAGATTCGCCTCCGTGAGGTGAATGACCGGCCCAACATTTCGGGCCTCGCCCGGGAATTCGGAGTTTCCCGAAGAACGATTATTCGCGACGTCCGCGACCTCATTCAGCTCGGCCAGTTTGATTCCGATTTGTACCCGGAATGGAATCGCCCCTGGGTTCGCTTCAACCCTCACGGTCGATCTTCCAAGGCGCAGCAAGCCAGCAGCCCTGCATCACAGAGCGACTCATGCCCCTCGGAAGACGAGGAAGCTGAGCCTTCTTGAAGCCGGTTCATTCTATTCCGAGCGGTCTCAGATTCCTGCTTGGAAAGTTTTGACCTTGGCCCTCCCTACTGGAACCTTCCCATCGCAAATGACTCCGAACCGCATCCTTCCAGATCTTCAGTGCTCCCTGCTGTGCGACGACGTCCGCCAGGAAGCGAGTGGCAACCTTATTCTCCTCGGCGTAATCGGCCTCATCCGGGTTCCCGGCGTGCCCATCGTCGCCCCGAAACTTTGCGTCATCAACCGCTGGACTGCCGGCGTGGGCCAGTTCACCGAACAGGTCCGCATTATCGGCCCCGATGGTTCCACTGTGCTGCGCAAGAGCTCGGCGAAGCTCGCCCTGCCTGACCCGGTCCAGAACGTCACCAATGTGTCGGTCTTCGGTCAGCTCGAGTTCCCCGCCGGCGGCGTTTATTACGTCGAAGTGCTGGTGGACGATGTCATGAAGCTTCGGTATCCGGTGCCCGTGGTCGTCGTGCCTCAGCCGGGCGCTCCGGCCCCTGGAGCTGAGGGCTGATCCCGATTCCCTTTCAACCTACGGCCAGCGACAGGATTCTTCCGTCGCTGGCCGTTGTCGTTGAGGGATGTCATACTTTCGGCGCTGTGGCGGACGCTTCTTCCCCCAATCCCAACCCGGAACGATTCTCCGGTTGGCGACGCATGTTCGAATGGGGCGCGTGGCAGCCGCTCACCGGCGGCGGCATTTCGAAGTTTTCGACCGCGTCGGGAGTAAGAACCCTCGTTCTCCAGACTCTATTCAGCAGCCTGATCACCCTCGTCCTGGTTTGGAGTCTCCGACAGGCTTGGTTTCCCGCGGTTCGCGCAGCGCTGCCCAAACTGCCGAACGCAGGCGCTGAGATCCGTGAAGGGAGGCTGATATGGCCTGACACACAGGCCGTGCTGCTTGCGGAGCGCCCCCAGTTCAGTCTCTCGGTAAACCCAACGGGAAACGGTGATGCCGGCAGCGCCGGGGATCTTCGAGTGGAATTCCGCCCCACCGTACTCCGACTGGAGGGATTGCTGGGGCATCAAGAATTCGCGTACCCGCCCGACTTCACCCTCAGCCTTGATCGCACCGGAGCATCGGCGGCCTGGCTCGCTTGGAACTGGCCGATTCTTGCACTTCTCCTGATCGGCGGATTCCTGATCGTCTGGCTCTGGGTGGGAATCCTGGCCAGCGTTGCAGCGATTCCCGGGCTGCTGCTCGGTTGGGCCCTTGGCCGCCAACTCACTCTGAGCGGAGCTTGGAAAATGGGGACCGCTTCCGCCGTGACCGGATGGTGTTGCCTTTCGGTGGGTTCGATCCTGTACGCCACCTCTTGGATTCGACTGCCCGGTCTTGCGATCGCTGTGTTGTCACAGCCGAGCGTGGCCGCGCTCGGTTTCTTTTGGGCGGTGCTGCGACTTCCCCGGGCGGCGGTCAAGGTTCGCGGCGTTGCTTCTCGAAATCCATTTCAGAACGAATCGGCGGACCGCTCGGAATTGGGAGGTGGATCCAAGCGAACCAAGACCAAAAATCCGTTCCGCTGACTCCGAAACTGGGCAACTCCCTCAACCCGAAATCCGCTGCACCCGGGAGTCCCGCTGCTGCCAGGCCGGATCCGGATGCGGATGATCGAGATTGTAGTGCAATCCCCGGCTCTCGGGACGCTGCAAGGCGCAGGCGACGATCAACTCCGCGACCGTGGCAAGGTTACGCAGTTCGAGCAGATCGGGAGTGACCTTGAAGTCCCAATAAAACTCGCGGATTTCCTCCTGCAGATTCGCGAGACGTTTCTCGGCGCGACGCAGCCGTTTGTCGGTTCGCACAATGCCGACGTAATCCCAAAGAGTTCGACGAATCTCATCCCAATTGTGGGACACGACCACAAGTTCATCGGCGTCCGTTGCCCCACCCGGCTGCCAGGGCGGAAGAAGTCCCGGGAGTGATCCGGACTCGAATTTAAGCGCCTTCAACGACGCGCGGTGGGCACAGACCAGAGCCTCCAGGAGCGAATTGCTGGCGAGCCGATTGGCCCCGTGCAATCCGGTGCAGGCAACCTCTCCGATCGCATAGAGGCCGGCGATTTCCGTTTCACCATCCACGTTGGTCACCACACCGCCGCATTGGTAGTGCGCGGCCGGGACCACGGGAATCGGCTCCCGGGTCATGTCGATCCCGTACTCCATGCACTTGGCGTGGATGTTTGGAAAATGTTCCCGGATGAACTCCGCAGGCTTGTGCGAGATATCCAGAAACACGCAGTCGGCACCGGTGCGCTTCATCTCCGAGTCAATCGCGCGAGCCACGATGTCGCGCGGGGCCATTTCCGCCCGCGGATCATAGTTGGGCATGAATCGGCGACGATCCGCGCCGAGCAAATAGGCCCCCTCGCCGCGAACCGCCTCGGAAATCAGATAGGTCTTGGCCTTCGGATGGAACAGGCAGGTGGGGTGAAACTGCACGAACTCCATGTTGGAGACCGCCGCCCCGGCGCGAAACGCCATGGCCAAACCATCGCCGGTCGCGATGTCGGGATTGGTGGTGTAGAGGTACACCTTACCACTTCCCCCCGTCGCCAGAACCGTCACCGGGGAGGCGAACACTTCGACACGATTCTCAGGCTGGTTGAGCACGTAAACCCCGGCCATTCGATTCGGACCGGAAACTCCCAGCTTGCCGGTGGTGATGAAATCGATGGCGTGATGGTTCTCGAATACAGCGATGTTGGGATGACGCGCGATTGCGGCCAGCAGGGCGCGTTCGATCTCCGCCCCGGTTGCGTCGCGGGCGTGCAGGATTCGACGCTTCGAATGACCGCCCTCGCGGGTGAGATCCAGCTCGCGCGCACCCGAGGAATCGGGGATGTCGCGCTCGGTGAAACGGGTTCCCAGCTCGATCAACTCGGCGATGCGGGCAGGGCCTTCCTCGACGATCGTCCGAACCACCGACTCCCGACACAATCCGGCGCCGGCCTCGAGGGTATCCCGGACGTGGAGCTCAAAGGAGTCCTCCTTGCTGGTGACGCTGGCGATGCCGCCCTGGGCCCAGTTGGTATTGGAGTCGGCGCGATTCTTCTTGGTGACGATCGCAACGCGGCCGTGATCGGCCACCTTGAGGGCGAAGGTCAGTCCGGCAATGCCGCTGCCCAACACCAGAAAATCAAAGGCACGCTGAGGCGAGTGCATGGGGTGTCGGATTCAAACCGGAAAACGGGACGACCGCCACCCTTTCGAACTCGAATGGCGGAAAAACCAAATTGAATCCGTGACGATGCGTTCGAGGTTGAACGCAGGCGAAGGGTAACACGGAACTCCAACCGGGAGCCGAGATTACTCGGTCCAGTTGAAGGCGCCTTTTTTCAAGGCGTACACGTATCCTGCGAACAGGATTCCGAGAAAACTCACCATTCCGCCAAGGATCATGGCAGCGTTTTCGTGGAGCAGTTCCTTGTACACGGAGGCCCACGGATACATGAAGACGACTTCGATGTCGAAGAGCACGAAGAGGAGCGCCACGAGGTAGAACTTCACCGACAAGCGGGAGGAACCTTCACCCTGGGGGGCCATGCCGCATTCGTACGGCATGTCCTTCGTGCGGGTGCGGCGGCCGAATTTCCCGGCGACCACTGAGATGATCAGGGTGCTCACGGCGAAACCCGTGGCCACCAACAGGAACATCAAAACCGGGAGATACTGCTTGAGCTGCGAATCCATGTCGGGCGGCAGATTAATCGGGTGGGCCGGGTTGGCAAGCGGTCAGGAAGGCCGAATCCGCGGGAATTAGAAACGGGAACGGAGAGGAACAGGAACGGTTCAAAGGGCGTCATCGCGCCCGCCCGAAGCGAATCTCAGGATCCCCTTGGCAAGCTCCGGACGATGCGCATTGTCTGCGGCGTGAAGACTTACAGCACTCCGGCGGCAATGCAGCGGGCGGCGAAGCTTTGGAAGCAGGAGGGACGACGCATCGGCTTCGTCCCCACGATGGGCTACCTCCACGACGGCCACATGAGCCTTGTGCGCGACGCACGCAAGCGCGTGGGCCCCAACGGCATCGTGGTGGTAAGCATTTACGTCAATCCCACCCAGTTCGCCCCCACCGAGGACCTGTCCCGGTACCCGCGCGATCTCAAGCGGGATCGCGCTTTGTGCCGGGCGGAAGGGGTGGACGCGCTGTTTCTTCCGAGCGATGCGGTGATGTATCCAGGCCGGGACGCCGGGGCTTACTCGACCTATGTCGTGGAGGAGCGATTGACCCGACGCATGGAAGGCGCGTCTCGTCCGGCCCATTTTCGAGGCGTCACGACCGTGGTGGCCAAGCTGTTCAACTGCGTACTGCCCGACGTGTCGGTGTTCGGCGCGAAAGACTGGCAGCAGGCGGCGGTGATCCGTCGCATGACCACGGACCTGAATTTCCCCATTCAAATCGTGGTGGCTCCAACCGGGCGCGCGGAGGACGGCTTGGCGTTGAGCTCGCGGAATGCCTACCTGAATCCGGAAGAACGGGAGCAGGCCACCGTCCTGATCCGATCCATCGAAGCCGCACGAACCGCAGTGCGTCGCGGACCCGTGGGAGTTGCCGATTTGACCAAGGCAATCCGCCGATTGATTGCCACAGCTCCGGCCGCAAAGCTGGACTACGTTGAGTTCTTCCATGGCGAATCCCTGGAGCCTGTTGACGAAGTCCGCAAGGGAACCCACATGGCCCTCGCGGTCTTTCTCGGAAAAACGCGGTTGATCGACAACGGCCGACTCTGAGCCGTCTTCGAAGGTTCCGAGGCCATCAAAAAACAAAAACGGCGTCCGAAGTCGGACGCCGTTTTGCAGAATTGGGTGCGGAACAAAGCCCGCGACAATCAATGGGCCTTGAGGGCGGCCTCGATGGCTTCAATGACCTCAGGCGCGTCGGGCTTGGTCTGAGGCTTAAAACGCTTCAACACCGTGCCGTCCCGGCCGACCAGGAATTTGCCGAAGTTCCATTCGATGTCGCCCGGAAATGCCGACCCGGGACCGGTCAAGGCAGCGTAAAGCGGGTGCTGCTCAGGTCCCTTGACGTGCAACTTTTCCATCAGCGGGAAGCTCACCTTGTACTTGGTCGAGCAGAAGGTCTTGATCTCTTCGGCGGTTCCCGGCTCCTGGCTGCCGAAATCGTTGCAGGGGAATCCCACCACGGTGAAGCCCTTGGCAGCGTACTTCTTGTGGGTGGCTTCCAACGCGTCGTACTGGGGAGTCAGCCCGCACTTGGAGGCCACATTGACCACGAGAACCACCTTGCCCTTGTAGGCCTTCAGCGAGGTGGACTTGCCATCGATGTCCTTCAAGGGAATCGACTGGACGGTCGGTGCAGATGCGGCAATGGCGGTCATGGCGGCGAGAACGAGCCCGAGGGGGAACGTGAATTTGAAGTTGGAGTTCATGGTGAGCTATTCGTGCTGGGAGCAGCGTGCTGCGTGAACCGGTTGCCCGGGGTTTGAGTGGGAAAGGTGCTTTGAGGCGGAAAACTGTCAAATGGGCGGATGACCGTCATTCATTCACCCGCACGCCGCCTTTTTTCCAATCGGCGAGAAGCTGACGGCTCTTGGAGTTCAAGCGGTTGCCGTGGAGGTAGAGGTTTACAAACGGGGCAAAGTTCTTGGCGCCCGAAAGATCCGCGGTGATCCAGGAATTCAGCGGGGTCAGGTCGCGAATCCGGTTGTCCTCAAGGAAGAGATAGGTCGGCGCGCGCAATCCGGTGAGGGGCGAAACATCGGAGACCTGATTGTGGGCGATCGAAAGGCTGCCCAGTCCGCGGAGGTTCTGGAACCCGGCGATGGAGGCGATCTGATTGTTCTCCAGGTGCACCGACACCAGCCGCGGCAGGTTGGTGAGGGACGATGCCGATTTGATCCGGTTGTTGCCGGCATAGAAGCTGGCGAGGTTGGTCAAACCGGCGACCGGTGAGAGGTCCACCACCTGATTCTTCGAAATCTCGATGTATTGAAGCGCCGGAAGGGTCGCGAGCGGAGCGATCGATTTGATCTTGTTGGTCGCGAGATTGAGGTACTGCAGCTGCTTCAATCCCTTGAGCGGCGAAAGATCGGTGATGGCGTTGCCGGCCAGATCCGCGGCAGCGAGAGCCTTGCAGTGTTCCAAACCGGCAAGGCTGGTGATGCCTTTGCCGTTGCCGTTGAAGGTGGAGACGTTCGCCACATCGGCCGCGGTCAGCGGGGAATTGGTGTAGCGCTTGGCGAACACCTGCTGGCGGACGGCGTCCTCGAGCTTCTTGTCGGCGAACACCGACACTTCGGGGGGCTTGTTGGTGCTGGCAACCGGCTTGGCCGCGGCGGGGGCGTCAGCCGCCCGGAGGGTCAGGGTCGCGAATACCAGGGCGCAAAACGACAGGGATCGGGGGGAGAACAAGGACAGCCGGCTCATGGATGGGAAGGTTCTGAAACCGAAGCGATGGAAGGTCAAGACGGACCCGCGGGAAGTCTCATTCATTTCCGCACCAGTTGGCGCAGGGCGACCCACTGCGCGAGGTGCTTGGGAAGTTCCGCGAGCGGGATCATGTTGGGGCCGTCGCTCAGGGCCTTGTCCGGATTTGGATGGGTTTCGACGAAGAGTCCATCGGCGCCCGCGACCATCGCGCAGCGGGCAAGGACGGGAGCAAACTCGCGTTGTCCGCCGGAGGAATCGCCACCGGCGCCGGGAAGCTGGACCGAATGCGTGGCGTCAAACACCACCGGCGCGCCAAGGGTACCCAGAATTGGCAGCGATCGCATGTCGGCGACCAAATTGTTGTACCCAAAGGTAGTGCCACGCTCGGTCACCATCACACGGGCCCGCCCCGCCGGGACCGCTTCCCTGGCTTTTCGAACCACCTGGGCCATGTCCTTGGGAGCGAGGAATTGGCCTTTCTTGATGTTCACAATCGCGCCGGTCTGGACGGCGGTACGAATCAGATCGGTCTGCCGGCACAGGAACGCCGGGATCTGCAGTACATCCACCACCCGGGCGGCGGCGATGCACTGCTCCTCGGTGTGAACATCGGTCAGGACGGGCACCCCGACCTGCTTGCGAATGCGGCCGAGGATGGCCAGTCCTTCTTCCAATCCGGGTCCGCGAAACGACGCGCCGGAAGAGCGGTTGGCCTTGTCGAAGCTCGCCTTGAAAATATAGGTCACCCCGAGTTTCGCGCAGACCGCCTTCATACGTCGGGCGATCTGGAGACACAGGGCCTCCTCTTCGATCACGCACGGACCCGCGATGAGAAACAGCCGGTCCTTTCGATTCAACGACCGCCACAGCGCGGTGGCGGAACTCTTGGAAGTGGATTCAGGCACGGGCCGAGAATGCCCCCAACTGCGGTCGGGGTCATTCAAAAGTACGGCCGGTACGCTCAGCGCACCTGGGGCTGGCGACGGAACCCGCCGGCCACCCGATTCCAGAAATTGGCCAGGGAAACCGAGAGGCTGAGCTCCACCGTTTCCTGCTCCGTGAAATGGCGGCGAACTGCCTCGAACTCGGCGTCGCCGGCATGGGTGTCCGAAATCCGGGTCAGGGATTCCGCCCAAGCGAGGGCCGACTTCTCACGATCGCTGAAAAAAGGCGAGTCGTGCCACACCGGCAGGGCATCGAGTCGTTGCTGGCTTTCTCCCCGATCCCGGGCTTCGCGCGCGTGCAGGTCCACGCAGTAGCCACAGCCGTTGATTTGGGAAACGCGAAGTTCAACCAGCGCGCGAAGCCGGGGATCGATTGAAAACGATTCCTGCTCCCGGGTGAGTTCACGCATTCGGGTGATCCACTCCGGCTTGTGCTGGAAGTAGTCGATTCGCATCACAGAGTCCCGGATTCAATGGCATCAAGGTAGATGAACTCGGGCGCCTTCACCCCGGCGTCCCTGCGGATCTGCACTAATCTTGGGGATTCGAAGAATCTCCGGGCGTCGGCGATCGAGGTCCAGGCGGAGAAGTGAACAATCCGGTTGGCATCGTTCTCGTATCGAAGCAGTTGATACGAACGTTCGCCGGCCTCCTTCCGAATGCCTGCTGCGAAATCGAACACGCGCTTCCAGGCCGGATAATCGGCAACTTCGTGAATGATGAGGACATGTTGCATAAAGCAGATTTCCGCGAGTTCCCGGAGAGGAACGGGAGTTAGTCTCACTCCTTCGGTGGCCAGGAAACACCGGCCAGCTCGGGCGGGAGTTGGGTGGGATCGACCGGATAGAACTTGGAGAGATCCGCATTCCCGCCGGGGAGAAACTCCGGTTCCTCGGGGGCGCCAACGATCAACCACAGCACCTCTTCTTCGGAGTCATTGAACACCTGCCGGAGCTCCCCTGGGCCAACGAGCACGCCACCGTATTTGGGGACGGTGAGCGTCTCCGTCCCCACGCGCATCCGGCCGACCCCTTCGAGCACGAAATAGAACTCTTCGGATCGGATATGTTTGTGAAGCGTGTTCGCACTCCGAGCGGGCATCCGCCAGAGCCGTGCCCCCAAATTCTCACTGCCGGTACGTTCCAAATAATCGGCGTTCGGGATGCGCATTCGGTTCGACGGCCGCCAGTGCAACTCCCCGGGAGTGATCAGTTTGTATCCCTCAAAGGTCTTCACGTCGCGAAACGTGGCTTGCATCCATTCAACGATCAAGGAGATACTTGCAACGTGCAAGTGACTTCCAAACTCACCATCCGCCGAGCTCCCCAACGCAAGGCGGTTCCCTCTGGGAAAACCGCAGGAACGGACCTGCGTTCTACGTGTCCTGTGGCTGCGGCGTTGGATCTGTTGGGCGACCGGTGGACGCTTCTGGTTTTGCGCGATCTGTTCTGGGGGAAGCAGCGATTTGGGGAGTTCCTTGCATCGCCCGAGCAGATCCCCACCAATCTCCTCGCCGAACGGCTGGTGCGCCTGGAGCAAGGGGGGCTGATCCGATCGCAGCTCTATCTCAAGCGTCCGCCCCGATACGAGTACGTGCTCACCGAGCAAGGCCGCGGACTGTTACCCACGATCAAGGCATTGGCCGCGTGGGGCGAGCAGCACTTTCCCGGCACGAAGGCGATGAAGACCGCGCAATCGGCCGCTCCGTCAGAACCGCCGCGTCGGTCCAAGCCGAAACAAAAACTCCCACCGGCCTGAATTGCTTCAAACCGATGGGAGCCCCTCTTTAACACTGATCGGAAACCGATCAGGAATGTTGTTTATTCAGGTGGTTTCGGATCCGGGGGAGGATTCGCCGGCTGAATCAGCAGCAGGTCATTCTTGAGGGCCACCGGATCCTTCACCCCCAAGGAAACAACCCAGGACGTGAACTCCTCCATCCATTCGTCGCGCTCTGCAGCCCAGCGTTCCTTTGAAGTGCGATAGGCTGAGGCGACGACCGTCATCATTCCTGACTTTTCGCGCTGACTGTACTCATCGCTCTCCCGGATCCGCTTCAATTCCTCCAACTCCTTCACATCGGAGTGTGAGATTCGGTCCTTGTAGACGGACCCCGCAAACAGGTGGGCAAGCGCGGGCCTGAGCAACCCCTTTGCATGATCCGCGGAGACTCCATTGTTGGTGAAGGCCCAGAGAACCATGTGGGGCTCGACGAGGGGGAACGAGAGGATCCAACCGCCATCTTGAATGGTTGCAGGAGTGACCGGCAGAAACGCCACCGGTTCATTGGTTTCGCCCCCTTTCAGCCCACTCTTTCCCCGGCTCTGAACCGGACTAAACGAAGCCTCCTTGGCTGCCTGGGATGGCGCTGCCATTTCAAGTTGGACCGCTTCTTTTACCCGTCTCGCGACATAGAAGATCACCCACGCCAGCATGAGCGCGGCAAGAGCAATTGCGACTGGACGTTTCATAACCGGTCGGGTGATCGCCCATTACTTCGCCGGAGGCGTATAGCTGTATCCGATGTCCACAAACGGCCAAGCCGTGCGGGCGAGAACATTTTTGCCGGCGAATGGAATAATGTTTTGAACCCCCGGGCAGACCCGAGTCACTTGATTCCAATCGGTGGCTTTATCATTGGAGCTGCAGTTGGTCAGGATGTCCGCAGCAGACGACAATTCCACATACACAAAGGTTGGATTCCGCATCGAGTAGGTCGCGTACTTGGCGACATCCACGTGGACATTGATGAGCGTCGGCTCAATTGTGAGTTCAAACCGCGAAACCAAACTTCCGTCCGCGTTCAATTTCTCGCACTTGGTGGCCACATTGCCAATTTTGCTGATAAGGATCGGCGAGGTATCGACGGTGGTGGTGATCTTTCCGGAGGAATCCCGGTTCTTCACCGTTTTGATATTGATCAGGTTCGATGGATTTCGGGGATCCACTCCGGATTCCACGATGGTGGCCTGAAACGACTCCACGGGAAGAGTTCCCCGGGTGGAGATTTCAACCGATTTATAATACTGGATCGTCGTGTAGGCGTTTAACTTGCAATAGTCGGTATAAATGCCGGAAACCAGTTTGGCAGCGTCCGAGAGCGGTCCAAGCACCGAGTCCGCCGAGGCGAGAACCGGATTCGCCCATTGATTGACGGGGATTTCAGCCCGCGATCCGTCAACACTGGCAAGGTACGCGAGCAGCACGACACCGGTTTTGACAGAGTGGCCCGACAGCAGACTCTTGGAACGGATTTCTTCGTGTTTCATTTGGCTTTTGGTTTTCAACCTCCACAGCGGGCCGCAGTACCGGAACGACGCCGTTCAATCTCAGTGCTGCGAAGGAGATTCCGCGTGGGCGATTTCCTCATCTTTCATCAAATTTTCCCCATTCGGGCAATGGGCATCGTACGCACGGTGTGCAGTGTCGAAAATTCTACGCCCACTTGATTTCGAAGGGCTAAACCCGGGGGAATTTTGAATTGAATCACAAGCAACCGCTGGGGTTGAGACGGGGCAACCGTGGCAGTTCCCTGGCTGCGGGTTTTGGGTGGAGACGAAACCGGGAGGGCCGTTGGGGACGATCCGTGGGCTTGCGACGGGGCAACACGCACCGGTGCCGCCGCTCCCGGAGAGGGTTGAAGCGGCGCAGCGGGGCCTTGCGGCATCCGATTCTCCCGTTACCTTGGCGCCCGTTCGCTTTAACTAATCCAAATCATTCGATCCACCATGGCTTTCGAACTCGCTCCCCTTCCCTACGCCCAGGACGCTCTGGAACCGCACATCGACACCGCAACGATGGGCATCCACCACGGCAAGCATCACAATGCCTACGTCACCAACCTGAACAAGGCGATCGCCGGCACTCCGCTGGAGTCCAAGTCGCTCGAAGCCATCATTTCCGATCTGGCTTCGGTGCCTGACGCGATCCGCGGTCCGGTCCGCAACAACGGCGGCGGCCACTGGAACCACACGTTCTTCTGGAACATTCTCGCTCCCAACGCGGGCGGCGCTCCGACCGGCGACCTCGCCGCGGCCATCAACGCCAGCTTCGGCAGCTTCGATGCCTTCAAGGAAAAGTTCGAAGCCGCCGGCGTCGGCCGCTTTGGTTCCGGATGGGCCTGGCTCGTGGTGAACGGCGGCAAGCTGGAGATCGTCTCCACCGCCAACCAGGACTGCCCGCTGATGGGCAAGGCCGTCTCCGGTGTCGAAGGCAAGGCCATCCTCGGCGTCGATGTCTGGGAACACGCCTACTACCTCAAGTACCAGAACCTCCGCGCCGCCTACCTCAAGGCGCTGTGGAACGTGGTCAACTGGAACGCCGTGGCCGCGCACTTCGCCGCTTCGAAGTAATCCGCCCCCGCCAGGTTCGATCTTCTTTTCAACTCACGCCGCCCGGATTCGGGCGGCGTTTTTGTTTTCCCTTGTCACCCGGGGTGCCGGGGCCTGAAGTCGCACCCAGTGAAACCCGCGGCAACCCCATCCCTCCCCGAACCCGCGTCCCGGCGCGCAGGTTGGCGACGTGGTCGGGTCTCCCACCAACTCCCGCAGTGTTGGCTGGCCATTCTGACGCTCTTCTGCGGGATCTTTCTTTCGTCCGCCGCTCCTGCGAAGACCAACGCGTGGGAATTGGTTCAAGGCCGGGGCGTCCTGCGATGGGGAAACGATGCGGAGGGGGGCGCTCCGTATATTTTCCACGCCCCCGATCACCCGGAGATTTTGACCGGATTCGAGGTGGACCTGGCCAACGAGATCGCCGGCCGGCTCAAACTCCGGAGCGAGTTCGTTCAGGGCAATTGGGACATGCTCGTTCCAACGCTGAGGCAGGGGGGATCGATCGACATCATCATCGCCGGACTCGAGCGAACGCCGGAAAACCAGGCCAAGGTGGCGATGAGCCGGCCGTACTATTTCTTCGCGCAGCAGTTGGTGGTGCGGGCCGGAACGCCGCCGGTGAGCGGACTGGCCGGGATGCGCGGCAAGAAGATCGGCGTGCTGTCGGGCACCGCATCGCAGCGTCTGGCCGAGGCGGAACCCGGCGTCGAGGTGAAGGTGTATCAGGACAATGTGAACTACTTCCGGGATCTGGAGGTGGGCCGACTGGATGCCGTGCTCACCGACACTCCGATTGCACGGGCGTACCTTTCCGGGAACACCAAGTTGATCCCCGCCGGACCGCCCTTCGCCCGGGGTGCCTACGCCATTGCGGTGCGACATGACGAGGCGTCACTGCTTGAATTATTGAACCCGTTGATCGCATCGATGCTCTCCGACGGCACGCTGGAACGCATCTACACGAAGTACGGATTGTGGAACGACGATCAGCCCCGGCTGGCGGACTGGAAGGATGAAGGCCAGGTGGGTGAACAGCACCGCTCGGCGTTGCGCGAGTGGTCCACGTACCTGCCCCTGCTGTTGAAGGCGGCGGTGACCACGGTGTGGGTGACCTGCGGCGGGATGGTGGTGGCGGTGGTGTGGGGACTGGTCCTCGCGCTGGCCCGACTGGAGGGGCCCAGGCCGGTGCGCTGGGCGGCGATTGCCTACATCGAGGTGTTTCGCGGCACTCCGTTGCTGCTGCAGATTTACTTCCTCTACTTCGGTCTCGCGCAGCAGTTCGGCCTGCGTCTGCCTGCCGGAGTCGCGGCGATCGTGTCGCTTGGTTTGAACTACGCGGCGAACGAAGCGGAGAATTACCGAGCGGGACTTCAAGCGGTGCCGCGGGGACAGAGCGAAGCGGCCGCCGCGCTGGGCATGAGCCGGGCACTGGCGTTGCGACGGGTGTTGCTTCCGCAGGCGCTGAGGATCGCCCTGCCCAGCATCACCAACGACTTCATCGCGATGTTCAAGGATTCGTCCATCGTGTCGGTCATCGCCCTGGTGGAACTGACCAAGCAGTACCAAATCCGGGCCATCGACACCGGCGATTATGTCGGACTCGGACTGATGACGGCGGGGATCTATTTCGTCATGAGTTACGCCGCTTCCCTGGGGGCGCGGCAGCTCGAACGCAAATTGCGCCATGATCCACGTTGACGCACTGACCAAGCGGTTTGGCACGCTGACGGTCCTCGATGGCATCGACCATCGACAGGCCGAGGCGGAAGCCGTCGTGCTCATCGGCCCGAGCGGGTGCGGAAAGAGCACGTTTCTGAGGTGTCTGAATCAACTGGAGTCGCACGATTCCGGACGCATCACGATTGACGGAGTGACCCTCGACGCCGGGGCGCGGCTGGATCGGGAAACCCAGCGGCGGCTGCGGATGCAGTCGGGCATGGTGTTCCAGCAATTCCATTTGTTTCCGCATCGAACAGCGCTGGAGAACGTGATGGAGGGGCCGCTGCACGTGTTGAAACTTTCCAAAGCCGAGGCCGAAGCGCGGGCGCACGAACTGTTGAAGAAGGTGGGACTGTCGGATCGCGCGCACTTTCATCCGAGCCAGCTTTCGGGCGGACAGCAGCAGCGGGTGGCCATCGCGCGGGCGCTGGCCATGCAGCCCCGGGTGATGTTGTTCGATGAGCCGACCAGCGCGCTGGATCCAGAGGTGCGCGGGGAGGTGTTGGCAGTCCTGCACGAACTTCGGGAGGAGGGAATGACCATGCTGATCATCACCCACGAGATGGAATTTGCGCACGATTTCGCGGACCGGGTTTTGTTTTTCGAGGGCGGCCACGTGGTGGAATCCGGGCCGCCGAAGCAGGTGCTTTCGGATCCGGTCCACGCGCGGACCCGCGAATTTCTCCGCCGGGTTCGGCCACGTCACTGACCGACCGCTGACTCAACTCCACGGATCGATCCCGATGTCACGTCCCGCCATGCCCCTGCCCTCCTCGCAGTGCGGTTGCCTTCCGGCGACGGATTCAGGCAGGGTGCATTCCATGTTCCGTTGCCGCTGGATCCTCCTTGGCGTGCTGCTGTACGCGCTGGGCTGGCCTGCGTGGGGACAGTCGGCCGCTCCGATCCAGAACGCCACCGGGGGGCATGCGCTGGCGTTCAACGGCAGCAACACCACGATCCGGCTTCCGCGATCCCGGTTTGACGGACTCCAGGACACCACGATCGAGGGCTGGCTCCGGTTTGATCGCTTCACCAGCTACTCGCGGTTCTTCGATGTGGGATCGGTGTTCAATTCGGTCAACATCACCCATTTCCACACCTCGCCGAATCTGATGGCCGAGGTCTGGAAGGATCTCACCAACCGTTCCGCGATCCACGTCACCGGGTTGCTCCAGACGAACGAATGGTTCCATCTCGCGCTGGTCTCGGGACGCGGGGGAATGCGGCTGTACTTCAACGGACGCGAAGTCGCGGCGAACAATTCTCCGATGGGATTCGGGGTGCTCACCACCAACGGTCCCGCGTATCTGGGCAAGAGCGTCTGGGACGGGGCGAACGGGATTCTGGCCGGCGCGATGACGGAAGTTCGACTTTGGAACACCGCGCGCACCGCCACCGAAATCGCCGAGCATTACCGGGAACGCATTTCCCCCGGCACTCCGGGATTGCTCGCCCGATGGTCCCTCGACAACACCCTGAACGGCGACTCCCCAGCCGACCGGGCCGAGGCCGAGGGCGACGCAGGTTTTATCCCTTTTGCCATGCCGGATCCGGCGGCGCTGAGCCACCCGGCGGTGCTTTCGGGGTACGTGGTCGACTCGAACGAACAGCCGATCAACTTGGCGCAGATTCGTCTCCGCAACACCGCGGGCCGGATCCTGGCGGCGGGTCGGACCGGGACGCTGGGCAGGTCGGCCCTGCTGCAATCGCGCGATCAAGATCCCGACCCGAACCAGCGACATCCGGTCGATCAGAAGCCGGTCGGCAGCGAGATCGCGGGAAATGGCCGTTTCATGCTGGCCATCCGTCAGACCAACCAACCACTGGTGCTGGAGGTCCTGGATCCCCGCGGACGCATGATCTTCCAGGACCTTCGATTCCAAGCGAATGAGCGTCGGGAATTGACCGTGCGGATTCCCACCGCCGCGGCGAGCAAGCAGACGACCAACGTGTTCGCCACCACGCTGGTGAATGAGCTGCACGATCCGGAGCCGTGGATCCGCGAAATGGCGGCGATCGACCTGGCCACCATCGGTCAGATCCCGCACGTGGCCTCCGCGCTGGCGAGCGTGTTTGCGTTCGATCCGGTGCCCCGCGTGCGCGAGACCGCAGGAGCGCAGTTGGATTTCCTGGCCAGCAAATCGCCGGTGGCCGCCGCGGCGCTGCTGGAAGATTCCAAGGTGTTTCGAAGCCAGGCGCGGCTGAAGCAGTTTCAGCGCAATCTCAGAAACCAACCGGTGCCCGCCGGATTGGCCCCGGTTTACAGCCGACGAACGCTCGCCGTGTCGCTGCTGTTCGCCGGTGTGCTGGGTTCGTTCTCGATGCTGCACCTGTTCCTTTTCCTGTGCGATCGACGCAAGCACAGCGACGGGTACACGGCCTTGTTCACCGGGTTCGGCGTCCTCCAAATTCTGGTGGCGGAGTGGAATCGCGACGACTCCACAATCCTCGGCTGGGTGAATCTCCCGCTGCTCTCGATCGCCTACATGATCGGATTGCGGCTGGTGTACAACCTCTTCGCAGAACGGGTGTCCCGACGGTATTACGTGCTGTGGGGATTCTGCCTGCTGTTCATCTGGGGCCAGTGGAACGGCACGCGGAATCCGGGCCTCATCCAGGGGCTCTCGGCGTTCTTCAACTTCGCGCTCGCGATCCTGGTGGCCAGCGAGATGTTGCGCATCGCGCACCGAGCCTACCGGGGGCGGCGTCCTGGATCGGTGCTCATCGGCTGCGGACTGCTGGTGTTCTACGTGTGTCAGTTCGTCGGAACACTGGCGGGCGGATTGATCGATGAACTCTGGGCGGTGTGGCTGTTTCCGGGAGGGATGACGGCGTTCGTCGTGGCCGCGTCGCTCCACTTGGCGCGGGAATTTGTGGGCACGAACCGCGCATTGCGGCAGGCGCATGAGAAAATCAGCGCCAGCCAGAAGCGCCTGGCCAACGACATTCGCGAGGCCTCGGATTACGTCCGCTCCCTCCTGCCGCCGCCCGGCCCGACCGGTCCTCTGTCCTCGGCCTGGGTGTTCCAGCCGTCGTCGGAACTGGGCGGAGACGCCTTCGGTCATCACTGGCTGAACGAAGATCAATTTGTGGTCTATCTGCTCGACGCCTGCGGCCACGGTGTCGGCAGTGCCCTGCTCTCGGTCAGCGTGATGAACGCCCTGCGCGCGCGAAACCTGCCCGGAATCGACTTCGCGGATCCGGCGGCGGTGCTCGGCGGATTGAATCTCGCCTTCCCCATGGAGGCCAACCGCGGACAGTACTTCACCATGTGGTACGGCGTGTTTGACCGCCGGACCCGCACGCTGCGCTTCGCCAGCGGGGGACATCCTCCGGCGTACCTGCTCACGGGAGAATCCCCGTTTGTCGCACTGCGGACCCACGGCCCGCCCATCGGATTCCTGCCCGAGGCAAAGTTTCAATCCGCCCAACACCAGGTGCCGCCCGGGTCGGTTCTGCACCTGATCAGCGACGGCGTGTACGAACTCATCGGCAACGAGGACCGCGTGGCCACCTTGACCGATTTCGAACGCGAACTCGCCGTGCACCGTTGGACTGATCCGTCGGACCTGCTCGCACGGGCCATGGACCGCACGCGCTTCCTTCCGCTGGACGACGACCTTTCCGCCCTGACCATCACCCTGCCCTGATCGGATCCGCGCGGGCGGGCGGAGTCGCGGGACCAGGGATTTCCCAGGATCAGGAGATCGCCTTCGTCCTTTTGCCCCGGGCATCGATTGCTTATGGTCCGGTCTTTCGCAGTCGGTGACTTGTCTGAGTTTCACATCCACTAGCTCCTGATCCCATGCCCAATCCCTGGACCGGCAAAGGTAATCCCTACACCCGCAAAGAAGTTCGCGAACGCCTGATGGACACCCTGAAAAAGGGCGACGCCATCATCGCCGCCGGTGCCGGCACTGGCATCAGCGCGAAGTTCATCGAACGCGGCGGGGCCGACCTGATCATCATCTACAACTCCGGCCGCTTCCGCATGATGGGCCACGGCTCCACCTGCGGCATGATGGCCTATGGCGACGCCAACGCGATCGCGATGGAGATCGGCGAGTACGAAGTGCTGCCCGTGGTCGAGGAATGCCCGGTGATCTGCGGCGTCCACGCCACCGACCCGCGCCGCCGCATGTGGCACTGGCTCGGTCAGGTGAAGGAAATGGGCTTCAGCGGCGTGAACAATTTCCCCACCCACACCATTGTGGATGGCCACTTCCGCGGCGTGCTGGAGGAGACCGGCATGAGCGTGAAGAAGGAGTACGAGATGATCGCGCTCGCCCGGAAGATGGACCTGTTCTCGATCGTGTACGTGGGCTCCCCCGAGGAAGCCGTGGAAATGGCCAAGGCCGGTGCCGATGCCATCATCGCGCACGTGGGCACCACCGTCGGCGGCAGCATCGGTGTGACCAAGGCCGTGGTGAGCTGGGACTTCACCATCAAGCGCACGCAGGAGATCATCGATGCGGCGCACCGCGTTCGGAAGGACATCTTCTATCTCTGCCACGGCGGCCCGATCAACACCCCGCAGGATGCCGATCGCGTCATGAAGGCCACCGATGCCGTGGGCTTCGTCGGCGCCAGCTCGCTCGAACGCATGGGCGTGGAAGCCTCGCTCACCAACCTGACCAAGGAATTCAAGAGCCTGAAGGCCCCGGGGGCGAAGAAGTTCGCGAAGAAGAAGTAAGCGTCTTCGATCCCTCGCACCCATTCGCCGCATGAGCACCCCTCGTCGTTTCATCACCACGGCCGAAGCCTTGAAGGAGGATTTCAAGGGGCGGACCAACTATTGGCTCTGCCATAGCGAGGTCTGCGAGGCCAAAGACTTGCAGATCTGCCGGGCCATCCTGCCCGCCGGCGAGGGGCATCCGTTTCACACGCATCCGGAGCTCGAGGAAGCCATCTACGTGCTCGAAGGCGAGGTCGAGCAATGGGTGGAACACGAAAAACGCCTGCTGAAACCGGGCGAAGTGGCCCACATTCCCAAGGGCGTGGTGCACGCCACCTTCAATCCCACCCAGCGTGACGCCGTGATCCTGGCCATCCTGTCCCCGGCCACCTACAGCGGTCCGTTCGCCGTGGATGTGAGCGCATCGGCCCCTTGGAACTCCCTCCGGAAGGGCGCCTGAGCTCCCCGGAGAGGGCGGCGCCGTCCCAGTCGATCCCATGAGCGAATCTGATCTGGCCCAGCGACGGTTTGTGACCGCCGACGGAGTGATCGCGGAGCAGACCGCCTTCACGCTCAACACCTGGTTGTCGCGACCGGATATCGTTCCGTGCGACCAGCTTCTGTTGGTTCGTGCCACGCTGGATCCGGGCCGGTGCCACCCGTTTCACCACCATCCCACCCGCGAGGAAATCATCTACATCCTCTCGGGCCAGGCCGAGCAGTGGTGTGGGCATGAGAAGCGCCTGCTGCGGGCCGGCGAGATGGTGTTGATCCCGAAGGGCGAGGTGCACGGGACCTACAACCCTCATCCGGAGCCGGTGATTTTCCTCGCGATTCTCTCCCCGGCGAAGGCTGAGGAACCGGGTACCGTGGATGTTTCCAGCGATGAGCCCTGGGCCTCGCTCCGACGCGGATTGCCCGTCTGCCGCTGAGGCGAACTCCACTTCGTTAGAGACATTCGGGCGCGGATGGTCTAGCCTCCCAACCACCGCGAACGCACCGGGCTTACCCAGCGTCGCATACCCGTCCCTATAAGAGAATGAAAGCAAGCGCAGCATCCAAACGCTCCGGCATCCTGGCCGCGGGCAATTGGATCATCGACCAGGTCAAGCTCATCGACACCTATCCGGCGGCGGAGCAGCTGGCCAACATCAAGTCCCAGCACCAGGGCACTGGTGGCTCCCCATACAATGTGTTGCTCGACCTCGCCAAACTCGGCGCCGAGTTTCCCTTGAGCGGCGCGGGCCTCGTGGGCAAGGACGCCCTGGGTGAATCCATCCTGGCCGACCTCGCCAAGCACAAGATCGACTCCAAGCTGGTCAAGACCACCTCCGAGGCGACCACGAGCTACACGGACGTGATGACCGTGCAGTCCACCGGCAAGCGCACCTTCTTCCACTCCCGCGGCGCGAATGCCCTGTGGGATGCGAAGGAAATCGATTTCAGCAAGGTCAAGGCCCGCATCTTCCACCTCGGCTACCTGCTCCTGCTCGACAAGCTCGACGTGGTGAACAAGGAAGGCATCACGCCCGCCGCCAAGCTGCTCGCCGCCGCGCAGGCCGCCGGACTCAAGACCAGCATCGACGTGGTCAGCGAAGCCAGCGACCGCTTCAAGGCCGTCGTGGTCCCCGCGCTCAAGCACTGCGATTACGCGATCATCAACGAATACGAAGCCGGTCAGGTCACCGGATTCCGCATCCGCAAGGAAGGCGTGCTCGACACCGTGTCGCTGCGCCACGCCTCCGGAGCCATTCTCCAGCACGGCGTGAAGGAACTCGTGGTGATTCACTTCCCCGAGGGCTGCTTCGCCCGCACCCGGGACGGCAAGGACCATTGGCAGCCTTCCCTCAAGGTTCCGGACAAGCACATCGCCGGCACCGCGGGCGCGGGCGACGCGTTCTGCGCGGGCGTCCTCATGGGCCTGCACGAAGGCTGGGAACTCCAGCGCTGCCTGCTCACCGGCGTCATGGCCGCTGCGGCCTCCCTGAGCGACCCGACCTGCACCGGTGGCATGAAGCCCCTGGCCCAGGTGGAAGCGCTCAAGAAGAAATACGGCGTCCGTCCGCCGCTCGAACCCGAGAGCGATTACTGATCCGCTCCAGGCAAAACAAAACCCCCGGCCATTCCGCCGGGGGTTTTTTGTTTCAGTGCGGGTCTGGGTCTTTCACTGCGCCCGCCTCGCACGTCAGCACATCAGAACATCAGCGCCAGCGGACGGTCTTCACGAAGTGCAACAAGTCGGCGAGTTCCTGACGGCTCAGTTGCTCCTCCAATCCGGCGGGCATCACGCTGATCGTCCCGGGCCGCGTCTCCACCACGTCGGAGCGCCGCACGTGCTGATCCGCCGCCGGTCCGACCGTCACCACGTACTCGTCCGCCGTTTCGCGCCGGATGATCCCGTTCACCTGCTCGCCATCTTTTAGCACCAGCGTGGAAGGCTCGTAGCTGCGCACAAAACTCGCGCTCGGATACACGATGCTCTCCAGCAAATCGCGCTCGGTGCGGGCTTCCCCAATTTTGGTCAACTCCGGACCGACATTCCCGCCAAGGTAACCAATGCGGTGACACGCGGAGCAGGATGCCTTGGTGCCATTGAACACCGACTGGCCGCGTCGAACATCCGGCGTGAGCGCGTGCAGCTCGGCCAGCAGGGCTTCCAGTCTGGCGCCCTGCTTCGCGGCATCGGCATTCAGCGTGGCGAGAAATTCGGACAACTGCTTGGCCGTCGCCTCCGGGAACTTGGCGAAGTGCGGCTGGATCTGCGTGGGATGCAGTGCCCGTGCGCTCTTGGACTCACGAAGCGCCGCCACCAAGGATGCCCCGAACGCTTCGTCGCCGCCGGAATCAAACGCCGCCAGCAGCCGGGTCAACTCGAGCGGACCCGCCGTCTTCAACGCCGTCACCACCACGTCGCGGGTGGATGCCTCCAACCGCGCCTTTCCCAACACCCCGGCCGCGCCCGAGCGAATCGCCGGAGGACGCGTGGGATCCAAGAGGCTGATCAGGAATGATACATCCGCCGCCGCGAGGGAGCGTCCGCCGGGAAGTGCGGCGTAGGCCTGAAGTCGGAGGTCATCCGGGAGACCCGCCTGCTCGGCGATTTCCACGAGCGATTTCTGGACCACGGCATCGCCCTGAACGATGCGCGCCGCCTGGACTGCGGACGCCAGCAGAGTGGGAGTCTTGCCGCCCGCGCCCGAGTTTCCCGTCACCATCACCGCGCCCTTTTGCAGCGTGGCACGAATCGAATTGGTCCAGCTGGCCGGCACTTCCTTGAGACCCGCGTTCGACATCGTCTCAAACGCTGCAATGCGCGTGGCGCCCGCGAATCCGGGTTCCACCGTGCTTTCGGCGAGGAGAAGGCGGCCTTCCTTCGATCCGGCGAGCACGGCGAATTGGGCGTGAATCCGGGCCAGTTCCTGAGCCGGCGCGGCGGGCTTGCGAAGCTGTTCGCGGAACCACTTGGCGAGATCCGTTCCCCACTCGGGATGGCGTCCCACGATCCATTCGGCGGCGGACTTGAGGCCCGGATCCGCAGAGGTCAGGTGCGGCACGACCTCGGACGGTTTCAAATCCGATCCATCCATCTGGTCGAGCGCGATCAACGCCGCGCGATGCGTGCGGTCGGTGCCGTGAGTCAACCCGGCGCGCGTGGCTCCGGAATCGGCAATCTCGATCAGGGCGTAGATCAGGCCGTGGGTGAGGAACGCATCCGACGTATGTCCCGCCGCGGCGAGAATCTGCGGAATGACCTCTCGCTTGCGGGTGACCCCGGCGTCGGCAGCCACGCGACGCGCGGCGTGCATCAATTCTGGGTCGGCGTTGATCTTCTTCATCTCCGCCACGAGAGCGGGCGAAGTCCACAGGGCGGGATCCGACAACGACTGCCAGAGCTCGTTGTCGAACTTCCCGGCCTGGTCGGGAATCTCAACCGTGGGACCGGAAGTCAGCTTGGCGTAATCGGGGTTGGCCGCCTTGGCATGCGGAGCGTCCGCGCGCCGGACCCGGTAGATCGCGCCCAGCACATCGGGCTTGGCGAGCTGCGAACTCGGGCAGCAGAGCCGGTACCAGCCGCCGGTATCCACCACGAGCAGGCTCCCGTCGGCATCGGGCAGGACATCGGTGGGATGAAAATCCACGTCGTCACACACCAGGAAATCCGAGTCGGTGCTGGCATACGTGGCCCCCTCCTTGCGCAGCACGTGGCGGGTGACCTTGTGCAGATTGAACGTGGTGGCGAATAAATTGTCGCGATAGCCGGGCCCGAAGGCATCGCTCTCATAGCGGGTCAATCCGCACTCCGCGGCCGGCCCCGCCTGGTAAAACGGATGGAACAACTCTGGCCCGGTGCGCTTCACGCGGCCGTCGTCCATCACGTCGTTGATCTTGCCGAACGCTCCGCCATAGACCGCATGAGCAATGCCGTCGCGGAATCCGGGCTGGGTGAAATCAATAAAGGTACTGCTGAACAACGTCTCCCCATCGCGGGTGAAGGCGATCTCCACCGGGTTGTCCATGCCGCCGGACATGATGGATTCGAGCCCGGTCCCATCCGGCTTCATGCGGAAAATGTGGGCTGCCTTGTCCTTCAGGATGCGGCCGTTGCCCAGCGTGTGGGTCTGCTCGGCAAAGGCGCCTTTGGTCCAGTAGATGAAGCCCTCGGGGCCCAGATAGGGACCGTGGATGTCGTTCGCGCATCCGGTGAGACTCCCGCCCTTGAACCACTCCTCGCGTCGATCCGCCACGCCGGATCCCTTGGTGTCGGTGAAGCGCCAGATGCTCGGCGGTCCGGCGACGTACACCGAGCCGTCGTGCCAGAGGCATCCCTGGGGAAACATGACCTTGTCGGCAAACACCGATGCCTTGTCGAAGGCGCCGTCGCCGTTGGAATCGTCCAACCGGAGAATGCGCGCTCCGGGGTTTTTCAGTTGCTCATCGGGCTTGGCGTTGGAGCCGTCGGAATCGGTGACGTAGAGGCGGCCCTTGTCATCGAAGCTGGCGCTGACCGGATGCGGAACCAGTTCCGAGGTGGCCACGCATTCCACCACGAAACCATCGGGCACGACGAAGCGTTTGCCGTTGACCTTGAACTCGGCGGCCTCGGCGACGGCGGATGCGAGAAGCGCCGAGGCGATCAGGGTTCGGGAAATCGTCATGCTCCAAGAGCCGCAAAATCCAACGCGTCGGGCAAAGAAAAAATGCTCCGCGCATGCAAAACCCCTGAAACGGGCGATTGAAACGCCCGAATCCTTCCCGCTCCCACAACGTTTCTCCGGCGGCGACGCCGACTACTCCGCGCGCCGGAGGTAGTAGCGGTAGATTTGTTCCAGGATTTTCGGAGCCTCGCCCCGATACCGGCTGATCGAAATCGATACAGTTCGTCGCGGGATCGGCAGGAGCGAAAAACGGGAGAACGGTCGTTGCTTCTTCCTTAGGTGAGCTCGGAGCGTGACGGCTCCCATCGATTCTGTGGCGTTCATTTGCTCGACCTCCTGAAACGAGAGTTCGCGATTCCACCCACTGCACGCCAAGCCGCCCGAATGAAGGCGGAGGACGCCGCGCTTTGATTTCAATGCCACGAACACACCCAACCCGAGGACTGAAAGGCCGAGAAACGCGACAGCATATTCCTTGGCCGGAATCGACGCCAAGGCGACCACAAGAATCAGGGGCAACGAGAGCAGAAGCACCGCGAGTCCGGAGATGATCGAATGCCCCCAGCGGGTCTGAAACACCACTTCGGGAAAGTGCTTTTCGAGCGTCACCCGGCCCTCTTCGGTCGATGCATCGGCAGAATCCAGCTGCGTCTGTTTGCGCAATCCGGTGAAGAATTCATCAAACTCCTTCTCCGCCTCCTCGAGAACGGAATCGCACTCGCCCATCCAGCTGTCCCACGCGGAAACGACCGGCATGCTCGCCGCCTCGAGGGCTTGATCGCGGGTGAAGCTCGATCCCAGTGCGGTCAGCCGCTCGTAAAGCGTGGGATGCGTATCCAGTGGATGAGCCATCCGAGCCTGAAGGAGATCGGTCCAGAATTGCTTTTCCTCGCCAAGCCGCTTCGACACGTATTCGGACAACGGAGCGTGCAACATTCCGGTTTGCTCGCCCCGGATGGCGTCGGAGATCCGTCGATTGAAGGCGTCCACCAGGACGTGAATCCGCACCAGGGATCGCGCCGCAATCTCCTTCGATGCGAGCTCCGCCGACTTCAGATCCGCCCGCAATTCCCGAGCCCGGGAGACCCGTCGTTCGACGTGCCCGAAATTCCAAAGAAAGATCAGCACCAACTGAAAACTGGAGCGCGTCCACCACTTGCCGTTTTCCAAGGCATCGGCGGTCTGCAGCGCCTTGTAACGCAGCGGATAAAACTCACGCGTCAGCTGGGTATCCGCCCCGATGAAATGTCCCAACTCGTGACCAATCACCGCAATCACTTCCTCCGCACTCAGCTGCCGGAGCATGGACGATGATAGGAACAGGGTGCGCCCCTGGACCACCTGATGCTCCCCAAACCGGATCAGGAATTCGCTGACGTAGAACGTGGGCTGGATTCCGATCAAAAGGTTGTCCGGCGGCGTGGTCCCCAGTTTCGCGGCGCACTCCCTCACCACTGCCCACAATTTCGGACACTCCTCGGGCGTCACCTTGCGGACGAATCGTTCGTCCGATTCCAACGGCACGCGACGGGCGAGGATCCATCCGCATCGCCAGAGCGACATCACCCCTCCACTCGCCGCGGCAAATTCCAACCAGCCCGACGGCCGACCGACCAACAGCCGCCCGAACTGATCCATCGCATAGACAATCAACGGCGTGAGAAACACCAAGTTCACCACTCCCACGCCAATGGCGAGATTCCATCCGCGACGATAGTTCCGGATCAGGTCGGTGTTGGATTCCGCGGCCTGGCGTTGCAAGCGATGCATCCAGAGCAGCGCCCCTCCCATCAACGCCAGCAGCCCCAACGAAACACCAAATCCGATGCGTAGATTCGCAAAACGCCGGGGAATCCCGCGCGCCTGCAGGGCCTGTCGAATCTGGAGCTGCCGGGGATTGTCCCCGTTTCCAATGGCCTCGTAATCCAACCCTCGGATGGCTTCGATTCGTTCCGCCGTCTGATTCGCCCGTCGTTCCAGTGCATTTGTCTGGAGCCGCCGATTCAGCCACGCGGGAGCCACGGCAAAGAAGATTGCCACCAGCACCACGGGCAGCAGTGCCGGCCAGAGCAGGCGCCAGAGGCTTGGCCCGCTGTGGTCTTCAACCGGGATGGACGTTTCTTCCTCCAATTGTGAGGCCCATTTACTCAGCGAAAACCCGGGGGACGGTCGAGGAAAAACCCGCGTTGCGCGCGTCTGCTTCAGGCGGCCCGCTGCACCGGGGCCTCGTCCAACTCCCGCGCATCCCGCGAGGGAAAGAGAGCGAGTTTCAACGCATTCGCGGGACGCTTGAGCGCGTACTCCTCCGACGACAGCGAGGCGCCGAGGAATTCCCCCAGGGTCGGACCGTGCTTCAAATGGCGGGTCTGGAAGAGGAACTCGAACACCTCGTGAAACCACACGCGTCGGCCAATGCGCGTGTACCAACGCATTGCGTGACGGAAGTCCGGATCCCGATGGAACAGCATTCGTTTCACCACGCGGGGACGCATCTGCATCAAGACCTCCATGCACTTGAACCACAGAAACACCCGCCACGACGGAACGCCGCGCGTCGCCAGCACCTGGTGTTTGTAATCCCATCGACGCGTGTCGGTCTGGATCACCCGGCGATCCTTCACCGTGTCATAGAACGGAGTCCACCGATGCGGCGTCGCGTAGAGCAACTGCACCTGGTCCGGGTCATAACGCAGCAGGTGGCGATACGAGGTCCAATAGTCCCGGTCCCGCTCCTCGTTGAAGCCCACCACGTAGGTCGCCATCGAGACGATCCCATGCTCCCGCAGCAATTGGATCGCCAGCTGATCCTGACTCGGCGTGCCCCCCTTGCGGATCGTGTGCAGGGTGTCCTCGTTGTAGCTCTCAATCCCAAGCAGGAATCGAATCACCCCTGCGCGACGGTACAGGTGGAGGATGTCGCGATCGCGGACGATGTCGCCGGCCCGGGTGGAACCCACGAGCAAGAGGGGAACATTCTCTGAGATCAACGCTTCGAGAAACGCCTTCCACGCTGCGGGCGATCCGGTGGGAAGTTCATCGGCGAAGTTGATCAACTCCACCCCGTGCTCCCGATGCAGCCGAGCCAGCACCCTAGCGAAGCGCACTGGATCCCGGTGACGACGCTGGGTCCAGAATCCGCGCTGACCGCAGTAGCTGCACTGATACGGACATCCGCGCGAAAACTGCACCACCACCGCGCGCTTGCCTCCCCAGTACGAATAGTCCCGGTGATCGATCAACTCCCACCCCACGCGGAATTCATCGAGATCGCGAATCATCGGAGCCTGTGCCGTTCCGACCACGCGTCCATCACTCCGGTACGCAATCCCCTCCACGCGTCCGAGGTCGCCTCCCCGCGCAACGGTTTCCATCAGGCGAACCGTGGTGCGTTCGCCCTCACCGCGGACGATGAGGTCAACCGCCGGGCATTCGGTGAGAATCTCCCTCCAGCAATAGGTTGGATACACACCGCCATAGACGATGATCACCGCGGGCATCCGCACCTTGATCCGCGCGCACAGGTCCACCACGGTGGCATGCACTGAACTCGAACCCGAGTGACCGATCATCACCACTTCCGGTGGATCCGACGCCAGCCGCGTCACGATTTCATCCAGGCCCAGCGGACCGAGTTCGGCATCCAGCAGCGACACGGAATGCCCGGCATCGATCAGCGGCCCCCCGACACTCAACAACCCGAGCGGAGGCAAATGCTCCCGTGGAATGCGGCTCCCAATCGCGGTGTGCGGAGGGTTTACAAGCGTGATTTTCATGGGGTGGGGAAGGAAGTGCGACGCGGTGGATGGCTCCTTGGAATGGGCGTCCGACGAACCCCAGGGGAAGGGCCCCTGGACTCCGAACAGCTCCGAAATACCGACTGCGAGTTTAAGCGGCGTGTTCCTGCGATTCGACGGCCACTTATATCCGCAGACAATGCCCCTCCCGAATCCGTTCAACCAAAATCCAGAGCGTGAAACCAGAGATCGACACGGGATGAACACGGATTTGAAACGCGTACGACGCCCGCACCGTGGCAAACGCCACTGAACGTCGGGTTGGGGGAATTCCCGAGCGGACCGGCCATCCAAGCGCATGGATCAAATACGGCGTGGAGGGCGCGGTTCCACCCGCGCCCCAATCAGTCGCGCGCCTCACTTAGAAGCGAACCACCGCATCGCAACGCAGAAAGCGCTGCAGGGCAAATGAACCGCAGAGGCGCGGAGACGCTGAGCGGATTCGGGGAGGTTTTGCACATTGATGCGATGGTTCCGGTCGGTGCCATACCACGGACGGTTTCGAAAGCGGTGTCGACGCTCCGCTCTGCCACCGCACTCCACAATCGCGCGGCGCCGTTCGATCACCAATCTTCCAGCTGCCACCTCCTCCGCATTTTCTCTCCTCTGCGTCTCCGCGTCTCTGCGGTTGTTCCCTGATTTCGGCCTGCGACTTCACGCGGGGTCCGCAGATGAAGATGGGGCGTGGGTGGAACCACGCCCTCCACCGAGGGACATTCTTCGATCTGCGATCTCCGAACTCCGATCTTCGATTCTCACTGCCCGTTGTTGCTGTCGGGGACGCACCAGAGCAGGCCGGGTTTGTTGAAGTTCTGCTCGCGTTGAAAATCTTCGAATCGAATAAAGTGAACCTGCCCACTAAACCCGGTGATGACCGCGCCCTTCTTGTGTCGGCGCCCGATTCCCTCCTCGAGGCTCGGATACTGGCTGGCGTCGTGACCCTGGTTGGCATCCCACACCGATCCGAATTGCTTGATGTCCGGCTCCCAATGCACGTAGGCGGACGGGTTAAACATCGAGATCTTGTACTTGGGTTTGTCGAGCTGACCGAAATGGCAGACCGCCCCGTTCATGATGTAGCTCGAGATGCGTTGTCCGCGCTTCACGAAGGACACGTGATTGGTGCGATCCAACGGGCAGTAATACACCTTCCGATCTCCGAGATATTTGTAGTAACCGCCCTGCAGCACGAAGGGCAGTTCGTTGGTTTTCCACGGATCCGGGGCATGGCCGCCGGTGGGTTGATACAGCCAGCCCGGGCCATATACGTTTTCCCAATTGGGCCAGGGCATGGCGTCGGCGTTGTCGCCCACGTAGAGCTGCAGGGCGAGGCCGAGCTGGCGGTTGTTGCTGACGCACTGGGTGCGATACGCGCGCTCCTTGGCCTGCGCGAGATGGGGAAGCAGGAGCCCGGCAAGGATTGCGATGATGGCGATCACCACCAGAAGCTCGATCAGGGTGAAGGCCTGGGAACGCGAGAAGTGCCAGGTCCGCTCCTTTCGAAATGGGAGAGTCATGCTTTGACGCGGCTAGAAACGACGCTGAAAGCACGCTCCTCCGGTTTTTTCCGGGACGCAAGGCCAGGGGCGGCCGACACCTCGATGTTACCGCTCGAAATAGGCTTCGCCCGGTTGCGGCCCGGTGGAATACTCTCCTGCACACCAGCGAGCCTGTCATGCGCCTTACTTCTTCGATTCTTCTCAGTTCCATTCTCGCTCTGGCCATCGGGCCGGCGGTCAGCGGCTGCCGCAAGGCGGCGAACCCTGCAGCCGGTGGAGGCGGCGGGGGCGGATTCGCCGTGCGCGTCGTGGCGGTCGCCGCCAAGGAGCAACCCGTGGTGGAGTCCGTGTCGCTGGTCGGCTCGGTCGTTCCCAACGAGATGATCGACGTCAAATGCGAGATCGACGGTCCGGTGAAGCAGATCGGCTTCGACGAGGGCCAGCGGGTCGAGAAGGGCCAGCTCCTCGTGCTGCTCGACGAATCGAAACTCGCGGCGTCGCTCGCCGAAGCCGATGCCAACATGCGCCTGGCCAAGACTTCGTTTGAACGCACCGCCGACCTGTACCGGAGCAAGCTGATCTCGCAACAGGACTACGACCAGGCCTCGGCCACCTTCTCAGCCAACGAGGCGAGTGTGGAGCTGAAGCGACGCCTGTTGTCCGACGCCCGGGTGGTGGCGCCGTTTTCCGGCATCGCCGGCGCACGTCAGGTGAGCCCCGGACAGGTCATCTCGCGGAACACGCTCATCACCACGCTGGTGGATCTCGACACCGTGAAGGTCGAGGTCAGCGTGCCCGAGCGGTATCTCAGCCAGGTGCAGGTGGGACTCGCCGTTGGATTCAAGGTCGCCGCCTTCCCCGGGGAATCGTTCAAGGGCGAAGTCTATTTCATCTCGCCGCAGCTCGACGCCGGCACCCGCACTGCGTTGGTGAAGGCTCGCATTGCCAATCCGGGCGGACGCCTCCGTGGCGGCATGTTTGCCAATCTCGATCTCGCCCTCGAACTGCGGAAGCTCGCCCTCGTGATTCCCGAGCCGGCGATCATGAACAACGGCGACACCACGATGGTGTTCATCGTGAACGCGCAGAACAAAGCCGAGATGAAGCCCGTGAAGGTGGGCCTGCGGCTCGCCGGCCGCGCGGAAATCCTCTCCGGCCTCACCTCGGGGGATCGCGTGGTCGTGGAAGGGGTCCAGAAACTGCGACCCGGTGCCCCGGTGGAAATCGCCGGAGCCGAAGCCACCGCCCCGTACACGAAGTGAGTGATCGTGCCGACCGTGAATCCCGTTCGACGCCGCTGAACCCCGCTGACCGGAACCCGAACCCCGCATGTTCCTTTCCAAGATTTCCATCCAACGCCCGATTCTCGCCACGATGATGAATCTGGCGCTGGTCCTGTTCGGCGTCATCGGCCTCTCGCGCCTGCCCGTGCGCGAGCTGCCGGACATCGATCCGCCGGTGGTCAGCGTGGTCACCATCTACCCCGGTGCGAATGCGCAGGTGGTGGAGACCGAGGTGAGCGAACGTCTCGAGGAAGCGGTCAACAACATCTCCGGCATCAAGACGCTGCGATCGGAAAGCCGCGAAGGCGTGAGCAGCATCTCGATCGAATTTGATCTCTCGCGCGACATCGACGTGGCGTCGCAGGACGTCCGGGATCGCGTGTCGCGCGTTCGCGGTGCGCTGCCGGTGGACATCCGGGAGCCGATCGTCTCCAAGCAGGACGCCGATGCGCAGCCGGTCATCTGGGTGGCGCTGAACAGTTCCCGCTACTCCCCGCTGGATCTCACCACCATGGCGGAGCGGCAGATCAAGCCGCGGTTCCAGGGCATTCCCGGAGTTTCCTCGATCACCATCGGCGGCGAAAAGCGCTTCGCCATGCGGTTGTGGCTGGATTCAGAACGCATGGCGGCGCGACGCGTGACCGTGCTCGACGTGCAACGCGCGCTGACTCAGCAAAACGTCGAACTCCCCAGCGGCCGGGTGGAGAACCTCGACCGCGAAATGACCATCCTCACGCGCGGTGAGTTGAAGACCGCGGAGGAATTCAACGCCCTGGTGATCCGCACCGAAGGCACCACGCTGGTGCGCCTGCGCGACATCGGCCGCGCCGAGGCCGGCGTTGAAGACTACCGAACCATCGCGCGCGCCGCGGGCAAACCCTGCGTCTTCCTCGGAGTCGTGAAGCAGGCCAAGGCCAACACCGTCAGCGTCGCCCAGGCGATTCGCGCCGAGGTCAAAGCCATCAACCCCACGCTTCCCGAAGGCACGGAATTGTCGGTGTCCTACGACGCCAGCGTGTACGTGGAGAAGGCCATCAGCGAAGTCTGGGAAACCCTGGCCATCGCCTTCGGACTCGTGGTGCTGATCATCTTCGTCTTCCTCCGCAACTTCCGCTCCACGCTGATCCCGGCCATCGCGGTGCCGGTTTCGCTGATCGGTACCTTTGCGCTGCTCCATGCGTTCGGATACTCGGTGAACATCCTCACCATGCTCGCGCTTGTGCTGAGCATCGGCGTGGTGGTCGATGACGCCATCGTGGTGCTCGAAGCGATCTTCCGTCACATCGAAGAAGGCATGCCCCCGATGCAGGCGGCACAGAAGGCAATGGAGGAAATCAGCTTCGCGGTCATTGCCATCACGCTGTCGCTGATCGCGGTGTTCACCCCGCTGGCCTTCCTCAAGGGCACCACCGGACGCCTGTTCGTCGAATTCGCGCTCGCGGTGGCGGGATCGGTGGGCATCTCCGCGTTTGTCGCCCTCACGCTCTCCCCCGCCCTGGCCGCCCGGTGGCTCAAGCCGGTGCATCACGAGAAACCTCGGGGAATCTTCCGTTTGTTCGAGTGGATGCTCGACACCTTCACGCGTCGCTACCTGGCACTGCTGCGCTGGGCGCTGGATCACCGGATCGTCATCGTGGGTATCACCTTTGGTACGCTGGTTCTGATGGTGGCGGCATATCGGGCGCTGGAGCAGGACTTCCTCCCGCAGGAGGACAAGAGCCGCATGTTCGCCATGGTGATCACGCCGAACGGCTCCACCTCGGAATTCACCGACCGCCAATTGAAGAAGGCCGAAGCCATCATCGCCTCCATTCCGGAAGTGCGGAGCTTCGGAGCGATTGTAGCGCCGGCCTTTGGTGGACCTGGTCAATCGAGCCTCGGCATCGTGTTCGTGAGCTTCAAGGATCCGGCGGACCGCAAACGGAACACGCAGGAAATCGTGAACGGCCCTGGCGGACTCGCGCAGCGCTTCTTCGCGGAAGTCGAGGGCGGCATCGCCATCGCGAATCTTCCCAAAGCCATCGAAACCAGCTTCAACAGCTCGCCGTTTGAACTGGTGCTGCAGAACCAGGATCTCGACGCCCTGAACACCACCGCCACTGCGGTCGCCAACCGCCTCCGCGGCCTGACCAATGCGGTTGGAAAGCCGCTGCTCACCAACGTCCGTGTGAGCTATGAGGTGAACAAACCCGAGCTACGCATCGGCATCGACCGCAACCGTGCCGCCGCGCTCGGCGTTACCATCGAGGACATTTCCCGCACGTTGCAGATCCTCTTCGGCGGACTGGACCTCAGCCGCATCAAGGTGGACGGCAAGGAGTATCAGGTAATGGCGCAGCTCGAGCGCGCCTCGCGTCTCACGCCGCGGGATCTGGACCGAGTGTTCGTTCGCAACGGGCGCGGCGAATTGATCCAGCTCTCCAGCTTGGTCACCCGCAGCGAGGGCGCGGCACCCAATTCGATCAGCCACTACGCACGTCTTCGTTCGGCCAGCATCACGGCGTCTCCGGGCGCGGTGCCCATCGGCACGGTGGTGAAACAGGTGGAGCCGTTGCTCGCCCAGGAACTTCCCGCCGGATTCCTCCACGCGTGGGAGGGCGATGCGCGCAACTTGTCCGATGCATCGAATGAATTCTGGTGGGTGATGATCCTCGCCGGCGCGATCGTTTACATGACGCTCGCGGCGCAGTTCGAGAGCCTGGTTCATCCGATGACCGTGATGCTCGCGCTGCCGTTGGCGGCGGTCGGCGCCTTCGGGGCGCTGTGGCTGCTGGATCTCGGCGGCAAGTCGGGGCTCTACCCGCCGATCCCGGCGATGAACCTGAATCTGTTCAGCCAGATTGGTCTCGTGCTGCTGATCGGCCTGGTGACCAAGAACTCGATTCTGCTCGTGGACTTCGCCAATCAGCAGGTCGAACGCGGAGCGACCTCGCGTCAGGCCATGGAGGAATCGGGACGCGTCCGGTTGCGTCCGATCCTCATGACTGCCTTCGCCACCATCGCGGGCATTCTTCCGATCGCGATCGGATTTGGTGCCGGCGCCGAGAGTCGGCGTCCGATGGGCATCGCCGTGGTCGGCGGCATGCTGACCAGCACCTTCCTCACCCTCGTGATCATCCCGGTGGTGTACACGCTGCTGAGCGATCTCGCGGCGAAGTTGCGGCCGGCGCGCCGCAGTTGAAGGGTTGAGCCTAGAAACGGCAGTTGAAGGGTTAAAAAGTTGAAGCGTTGAAGGGGGGGCGGCGGTTCTGCTCACACGTTTGGAGTACCGCGTTTACGCGGCTCTGCTGTTGGACGGTGAATAGAGACGAAGGGCAAATTTCCGTCCTCAAGCTCACTCCAGACACGCCTACCCGAACCGTCTGAAGACGGGACTCCAAACGAATGATGAGCCCTCGCGGCGCCGGCATTGCCGGATTGGAAGCCCGTCAGCGGAACGCTCAGGACGCGGTGGCGAGGTTCCCGTCTGGGGCCGACCAACCGGAGTTCTTGCGGAACTCGGCGGCGGTGGCGGGCTGGGTGGCGAACACATCCACCCGGGCGGGCGGGAGGTTCAGCCAGACCACGGAGCGTCCGCACCAGTGCAGCTGATGCGCCGGCTCATTGCCGCCGCGCACCGAGTAGGTGTACTGGATGAAGAGCCCACGTTCTCCGAGCACCTGCCCCACGGCAGCCAGGATGTGCTGAACATCGGCTTCCGGAAGGGAACGGAGGGGAAGGCTGGACACCACGTGGGACACATGGCGATCGCCGGTCCGGGCGAGCTCATTGGCGAGCTGCTTGAGATCGCGGGCATCGCGGTGATGCACGCCAACGGCGGGAAAGCGTTTCTGAAGATGCGCGGCGAGGCGTTCGCTGCGTTCCACGGGGATCAGGCGGGAGGCGGGCACGCCGGCTTCGAGGAGGGCGTGGGTGATGGCTCCGGTGCCGGCTCCGAGCTCGATCACATATCCCTCAGGCTGCCGCCCCACGAGGGCCGCGATGCGCCCCGCAAGGATGGGGGAACTGGGACACGCCGCCCCGACCTGGCGCGGATTGGCGACCAGTTCACGACCGAACACGTGTAGGGTTGAGAACCAACGTTTCAGCATGATCCAAGGCGAACGTCTAAACAGTGACGAATAGGTGGCACTTCGGGAAGGAACAATCCGGGGAAAAATCAGGGATCAGCGCGGAGGAAACTCGAACTCCACCTTGCCCTTTTCACCCAGAACCAGGTGCGCGGGGAATGGCTTGCCCGCCTTGCTGATGAAGCCTTCCAACAGCTCGGTGCGTCCATCGGCGAGCAGCTTGACGATGTGCTCTGCCTCAATCGGGCGCTGCAGGATGGTCTTCCCGGCCTTGAAGGTGCAGCGCTTGGTGTCGCGCTGGCCGTTCTCGCACACGTAATCCGTGGGCCCTTCGTACACCTTGCCCTTGCATTTCGGGCAGGCCCCGAGGGGTTTCAATCCGGTGAAATCCAGCTTCACCGCCGGCGCGGCATCGGCGGCCTTCTTGCCAAAGCGTCCGCCCGCCTTCTTTTCGCGCGGCGCGAATTCGAATCCAACCTTGCCGCCGTCGAGCTTGAGGAAGGCTTCGAACTTGCGGTTGGTCTTCTTTGAGACGAAGCCCTTGAGCAGATCGGTCTTTCCCTCCGACAAGAGCTTGCCGGCCTGCACGCGGTCGATCGGCTGCTGGAGGATGATCGCACCCGTCTTGAAATCGCAGGTCCGCTCGGCGCTGACCGATTTCTCGCAGACGTAGTTCATCCCGTTTTCAAACACGCGGGCATGGCACTTCGGGCAGTTGCCGACGGGCTCCTTGCCGGTGAAGTCCACCACGGCGGCCTCGCCGTTCTCCTGCTTGTCGTCGCCGAAATCAAACTTCGCCTCGAAGGTCGGCGTCATCTTGATCACCGCGGCGAAGGGGAATCCCTGCTTGCTGCGGAAGCCCTGAAGCGGACCCACACGCCCCTCGCGCAACAGTGTTTCAATTTCCGCCGGTTCGAACTGACGTCCGGCCGTGATCTTCCACAACGAGAAGTCGCACTTCTGGCACTGGAACTTTTTGTAGTTCTCGTGGATCGCGCCGCCGCATTTGGGACACGGCACGGTGAGGACGCCGAAGTCCCCGGGGATGGTGTCGTGTTCGAACTGCTTGGCCTTGCCGACGATTTCCTGAGTAAGCGTGCGGATCTCCTCCATGAACTGCTCACGCTTGAGCTGTCCACGTTCCATCTGCTTGAGCCGGTACTCCCAGTTGCCGGTCATTTCCGGCTTGGTGAGGGTTTCCACCCCGAGTCCATTCAGCAGCGTGATGAGGGAAAACGCCTTGGCCGTCGGCACCAGCTCGCGCTGTTGACGGTGGATGTACTGCTCGGTGATGAGGCCTTCGATGATCGCCGCACGGGTGGCCGGAGTGCCGAGCCCGCGCTCGCTCATGGCCTCGCGCAATTCCTCGTCATCGACCAGCTTGCCCGCGCCTTCCATCGCCGAGAGCAAGGTGGCTTCCGTGTAGCGGGGAGGCGGCTTGGTGGCGCTGCCCTTGACCTCGATGGAGGCGGTTTTGACGCGCTCGCCCTGATCCACGGGGGTGAGGATCGGCGTGTCGTCGGAGTCCGCCTCCTTGCCGTACACTTCGAGCCAGCCGGTCTTCACCAGCACCTTGCCCGCGCTGCGGAAGGCTTCGCCCTCGACGCGCGTGATGCGGGTGGTCTCCAGGAACTCCGCCGCGGGATAGAACACCGCAAGGAAGCGCTTGGTGACCAGGTCGTACAGCTTCTGCTCGGGCTCGGACAATCCCTTGGGCACGACGCCGGTGGGGATGATCGCAAAGTGATCGCTGATCTTTGCGTTGTTGAAGATGCGCTTGTTCGGACGCACCCAGCCTTCGCGCAAGATCCGTTCGGCAAACACTCCGTGCCCGGCGGAATCGCGCAGGGAATCGAGGGTTTGCTTCACCGTGCCGATGTAATCCTCCGGCAGGGCCCGCGCATCGGTACGCGGATAAGTGAGGACCTTGTGCTTTTCGTACAACGCCTGGGCCAGACCGAGCGTGTTCTTGGCGCTGAATCCGAACCGGCCGTTGGCCTCGCGTTGCAGCGTGGTGAGGTCGTACAGCAGCGGGGAAATCGAGGTGCTGGGCTTGCTCTCCTCGGTGACCACACCGGGCTTGCCTTCGCACTTGGCTCGGATGGTTTCGGCGCGGGCCTTGTCCCACAGGCGCTCGGGCTTGGCTTCCGGATCGCGGTCGTCACTGCGGACGAACTTCTCATCGAACCAGCGGCCCGGATAATTCCCGCGCGCGGCATCGAAGGTGGCCAGCACTTCCCAATAGTCGCGGGAGACGAACTTGCGGATCTTGGCCTCGCGTTCCACCACGATGGCCAGGGTCGGCGTCTGCACGCGTCCGACCGTGGTGAGGTGGAATCCACCGGTCTTGGAATTGAAGGCCGTCATGGCCCGGGTGCCATTGATGCCGACCAGCCAGTCGGATTCAGAACGGCACACCGAGGCATCGGCCAGCGGACGCATCTGCGCATCGGAGCGCAGCGCCTGGAACCCGTCGCGAATCGCGGCCGGGGTCATGGATTGCAGCCACAGCCGCTGCACCGGTTGCTTGGCGCCGGTGTAGGCGGCGATGTTGCGGAAGATCAGTTCGCCCTCGCGGCCGGCGTCGCACGCATTGACCAGGGTGTCCACGTCCTTGCGCTTGATCAACCGGGCCAGCGTCTTGAGCCGGGCCTGGGATTTCTCGATCGGCTTGAGCGCGAACCGGGGCGGGATGTGGGGAAGCTTGTCGAACGACCACTTGCCTCGCTGGATTTCGAACTCCTCCGGGACGGTGAGCTCGAGCAAATGGCCGACGGCCGACGACACCACGTACTTGTCGTTCTCGTAAAACTCGCCCCCGTCCTTGCGTTCAAACCCGCCAAGAGCCTTGGCGATGTCGCCGGCTACGGACGGTTTCTCTGCGATGATGAGGGATTTTCCCATGGACGAATGGGCGGACGTGTAGCCCCGCAACTCTCCTCCGGGCAAGCGTTAGTTTTCGGACGCGCCGTGTTACGGAGTCCAAAATCGGACGTTCACGCCTCTTTTTTGAGGCAGGCAATGAAGTGCAACCGACGTCCAAAAACCCACGAAGCAGGCCATGGATAGAGGCCCAAACGCACCCGCTCCTCATGTCGGCGAAGCCCCGCCCCGGCCATCAGGCGGTCCCATCGGGCGGGGGTCTGATAATTGTAGGGGAGGACGACTCCGTAGCGCGCGTTGCTGATCCAGTCCATGAACCGCAGCGTGCCCTCCGCGCCGAGTCCCTGGAGGTAGTGGTCCTTGATCAACACCCACTTCCGGCTCACCCGCGCCGCCTCGTTCAGCAGCACCGACGGATCCTCGGTGTGGTGGAGCACGTCCACCATCATCACCGCATCCCACGATCCATCCGCGCAGGGAAGTTTCTTTCCGTCGAACCCCTCCACCGGAATGTGGGTGCCGGAACGCACCAGGACATCCAGTCCCGCCAGCTTCAACTCCGGACGCGCCTGCCCCACCTTCGCCGCCAGCCAGCCGTCGCCGCATCCCACGTCGAGCAGACTCGTGGTGCCGGCGGGGATCATCGACGCCAGATGATCGCACAGCACGCGGACGCGGCGCCGGTGGACGTATCCGCCGTGCACTGCTTCCAACAAGGGATCTACCGCTGTGGCCATGAATTGGGGTTCAGTCCGCCTTCCGGCCGACAAATCGCAGTTTACCAAACGTGGTCGAGCAGCGTTCCACCCGGAATCGGCTCTTCAGGGCATTGAGCACCACTTCGGGCTGTCCGAGCCATTGTTCGTAGGTGGTGCGCTCGTGTTCGATCATGGTGGCGAGCGCATCCAGCTTGCCCCACGCCGCGCGGGTGGGTGGGAAGAAGGCGACCGCGTGGACGAATCGGAGGAACGGCGTGAGCCACGGCTCCACCACCATGAAGCGTCCGCCGGGCCGGAGCACCCGCACCACTTCATCGAGCGAGCGTTCGAGGTCCGACGGCAGTTCCAGCAAATGATGCAATCCGCCCTGGACCACCAAAATGTCGCGCGACGAATCCGGAAACGGCAGCGCGCGGCAATCGGCCACCGTGCATTTCGCCGACCCGGTGTAGCGGGCCAGCAGCGCCGGGGAATAATCCACGCCTTCGAGCCGGGCAAATCCCAACTGGCTCAAGGCGTGAAGCCCATTGCCGCGACCGCAGAAGATTTCCACCACCTCCGCGTTCCTCGGCCACTCCTCCGCACCCATCTCGCGGAGCCGTGCGATGAATTTGCGGATCTCAGCCTCGGGCGTTTCGAAGCGTTGATACGCCGCTTCCCACACGGATTGAACCGAGTCGCCCGCCGGAGTTCCGGAGTTTTTGGGTTCAGAATTCATCGGCGGGACATCCCCAGCATGCTCACAAAAAATCCGCCCAGAACGGTCTGGAATCCGAGCGCGAACAGAGTCGCCCCGGGAATCACCAGCCGCATGGTGCTGGGATAATCCAGCGGACCGTACCCGGCCGCGTACCATTTATGGATCGCCAGTCCGAGCAGCACCGCCCCGGCAGCGAGGGCCACTCCGGCGATCATGAGTCCGCGCTCCAACGTGGCCACCTTGAAGAAGCGGGCCATGCGCCAGTCGGGCGGGAGCACGCCTTCGGACACGGCGAAGGTCTTGATGATCACCGCAAACATCGAGGCCTGGAATCCGCAGAGAATCGCCAGACTCGCGAACAGCAGGGAATGAACATCGAAGGTCGCAGGGCCGATCCGCACGCCGGGCAACGCCACGGCGTAGCCGATCGCACCAATCAGCATGAGCAGCAATCCCGGCTGCAGGAACAGCCAGCGCGGGCTGCACAGGAGGAAGAATCGCAGCGTGCGCCATCCGTCGCGGAAGGTCTTCAGATGCGGCGCGTGCGCCTTGCGTCCGTCGGGATGCAGCGTGATCGGCACCTGCACGATTTTTGCCCCGGTGAGGCTGCCCTTGATGAGCATCTCGGTCGCGAACTCCATGCCCGTGCAGCGCTGTTCAAGCTTCTGCTGCCAGTCCCGACGGAACCCGCGGAAGCCGCAGTAAATATCGCTCACCGGCGAATGAAACATCCATTGCGCCATGATGGTGAACATCGGATTGCCCCACCACCGATGTAGGAACGGCATGGCTCCGGGCATCACCGTTCCCCCGCCCCAGGGCAAACGGCACCCCTGCACCAGATCGCATCCGGCGCGCAGGGCCTCGATGAACTTGCCCAGATCCGAAAGGTCATAGCTGTCATCGGCATCGGCCATGATGACGTAGCGTCCGCGCGCTGCGGCGATGCCCCCGATCAGCGCCGCTCCGTAGCCGCGGGCGGTCACCGGCACCACGCGTCCGCCCGCTGCGGTGGCGAGAGCCTGGGAACCGTCGGTGCTGCCGTTGTCGGCCACGATCACTTCGCCCTCCACACCGAGCTTGCGCAGGCACGCAACCGCCTTGGTGACACACACGGTCACGGTGTCGGCCTCGTTCAAGCACGGAAGCACGACCGAAACTTCAAGGCTTCCAACTCCGGCTAAATCGGAAGCGGTGAAAGGAGAATTGGCGCTCATCGGTTTCCTCCTCCGGGCACCGTCGATGCCGCCGGACGCGACACGCCGTGGCCGGTCAACTCATAGGCGAAGTGAGCCCACCACAAATCCGGCACTCGAAAGGCGGGGTGCGTGGCGTAGGCGGTTCCCTGCCCTTCAGAGTTCAGCGTGGGTTGCGATTGGGTCAGCACCCGACGCACCTCACCCACATACGCCACCGGGGTCGACGCGGGCTTGGGTTCCACGAATTGCATGCGCCAGGTCACGGCCAACGGATCCACCAAAACTCCGGCCAACTGGATCGATGCACCTAACGCGATGACGCCCAGCAAGCCGGCGCGCAACGCAGGCGTGAGCGGAGGCAGGGCGGCCAGTCCAAGGGCGAAAAACGGGATCATGAACAGCAGGTACCGCGACCCGAAACACAGGCCGCCGTTCCAGAACCAGTATCGACTCAGGAACGCGGCGGAGGCCAGAAGCAAACCCCACGGGAGCAGCGCCTCCATGGGATCGGACCGCCACCAGCGCGCCGCGCCAATCACCGCCAGCGCGATCACAAACAGGTTGAACAGAATGAACCCGTTCTGGGCATCGACGAACACCAACACGAAGTTGGACGCGATCTGCACCGGTCCGGCCGGCGCCAGGGTATCGGCGTACGGATAACGTTCCAAAAGTGGGTTACCGAACCGGCCGTAGTTGTAGAGCGCCTGGATCATCACGGCGGGCAGGAAGGTGGCGACCACGCGGAACAGATCCGTCCACGGACCGCGACGCACCTCCCAGGCGAAAAAGACGAGCAGCATGGGAACCAGCATTTGCGCCTGCTTGCGGGAAAGCAGTGCGACGCCGAGCCAGAAGCCGCACCACACGGCGTGAGGCAGGCCCAGCGCGCGCGAGGGAACGTTCAAGCGCCATCGCCAGTGGCAGAAGGCCGCGAAGAGCCCCAGGGCCATCCAGGGATCGCTGAAGGGCATCTTGGCATACGCCCACAGCAGCGACGACAGCCCGACGCCCCAGAGGCCGAATCGGACCATCGATTCTGAGACGCCGCGCCGACGCCACTCCAGGACCAGGTATCCGAGGATTCCAAGCGAAGCCGCCACGTTGATGAAACTGGCGGCAAATTCCTCCAACATCTTAAGAGGAAAACGCGGGGCGATCGCCGCCACGGCCCGGACCGCCACGGTGGACGGAATCCACAACACGGGCATCAGGACGCCGTACTGGGAATAATGAAGTCCGTCCACACCGACGGGCGTGACGTGGTCCAATCCGACCCCGGAAATGGACAGTTTCCCCTGAAGCAGGCTGCGGGTCTGGGCGAACATGATCGCCTCATCCACCACGGGAAGCCGTCCCGCGACGGACGCCAGGTAAATTCCCGCGAGGATCAAAAACACCCGCCATGGAAAACGAAACGCCGCCCGGGTTCCGGGGCCAGCGGCTTCGGAGGGCGGCTTCGACATCGACGCGAACCCTAGGACGGAGCGACCCGGGGAGGCGAGACCAGAAATGGTCCGCTCCCCGTTGTCACACGCGCTCCCGGATCACACGTTGAACTTGAACAACAGCACGTCGCCGTCTTTGACCACGTACTCCTTGCCTTCCATCCGGTAGAGGCCCTTTTCGCGGGCTCCCGCCACGGATCCGCACTGGACCAGATCCTCGTAGGCCACGGTTTCGGCCTTGATGAAGCCGCGTTCGAAATCGCTGTGGATGACGCCCGCCGCCTTCGGAGCGGTGTCGCCGGCGTGAATCGTCCAGGCGCGCACTTCCTTTTCACCCGCGGTGAAATAGGTGCGCAGGCCCAGCAGATGATACGTGGCGCGAATGAGACCGCCGACGCCCGATTCCTTCACCCCGAGCTCCTTGAGGAACTCCGCGGCTTCCTCGGGGGAGAGATCCACGAGATCGGACTCGATCTGCGCCGAGATCACCACGGCCTCGCAGGCGAAGTGGTTCTGCGCGTATTCGCGGACCTTGAGCACGTGGGGATTCGAATCCGCCGTGGCGAGGTCCGACTCCTTCACATTGCAGGCGAAAATCGTGGGCTTGTCGGTCATCAGCCAGAACAGGCGGGAAATCGCCTTGTCCTCAGGCGTCAATTCCAGCGTCAACGCCGGTTTGCCGCCGTCGAGATGCGGCTCAAGCTTCTTGAGCACGTTCTCCTCCGCGAGCGCCTGCTTGTCGCCGCGCTTGGCATCCTTGGCCACGGATTGAAGGCGCTTCTTTACGGCTTCGAGGTCCGCGAGCACGAGTTCGGTGGTGATGGTCTCGATGTCACGCACCGGATCCACGGAGCCCGCCACGTGGTGGATGTCGGCATCCTCGAAGCAGCGCACCACCTGCACGATGGCATCGACTTCACGAATGTGGCTGAGGAACTTGTTACCGAGTCCTTCGCCCGCGCTGGCGCCCTTCACGAGGCCCGCGATGTCCACGAATTCAATCGCGGCCGGGATGACCACGGTGGTCTTGGCGATCTTTTGCAGCACGTACATCCGTTCATCCGGAACGGTCACGATCCCGACGTTCGGATCGATGGTGCAAAAGGGGTAGTTCGCCGCCTGCGCCTTACGAGTGCGCGTGACGGCATTAAAGAGGGTGGACTTGCCAACATTGGGCAAGCCGACGATTCCGGCTTTCAGCATAATGCGGCGCGGAGCATGGCCACACCGCCCCGGATGACAAGGGGCAAGCGTGGCCTCCCCGCGGAAGAGGAATCCCGTCGCATCGAAATTCCCTTGATGCATCGGGCCCTCGGAAGCGTCCAAAACCCCGCACGGCAATCGACTCTCAGACCGCGTGACCCCCATCTCTTTGCTCCCGCTTCCAGGATTTTCCGCCCGCCGAACCCGGCTCGCGGCGACCGCCCTGCTGCCCCTCCTTGCCGGTTTACCGCTCCACGCCGCCGCCGGTGCGCCGCAGCCCGCAACCTTCGATTGGGGCGCATTTCTAGGGCCGTTTCACATGGTGGTGCTGCACCTGCCGATCGGGTTTCTGACCCTCGCCGCGCTGCTGGAAGCCTGGTCCCTCTGGAAAAAAACGCCGTGGGCGCACCAGGCCAACAGCCTCGTGCTCCCGATTTCGGCCCTCTCCGCCGCCGCCGCCGCCGGTCTGGGCTGGTTCCGCGCAGGAACCGGAAGCGAGTTCGACCCCGCCTTGTTGCAGCAGCATCGATGGACCGGCGTCGGAATCGTCGTCTTTGCCACCCTCGCCGCCTTGGTCCGTCCCGGCGGAGCCGTCGCTCCCACCGGTTCGCGTGTGTGGGCCTATCGCGGACTTCTCGGCGTGGCGATGGCGCTCCTCGGTGCAGCGGGGCATTTCGGGGGAAGCCTCACCCACGGTTCCGGATTCCTGACCAAGAACGCCCCCGGATTCGTCCGTACCGCTCTGGGCGACGCGCCCCCCGCTACCGCCGCCGTCGCAACGCCCAAGGCCACCGAATCTCCTTCTGCGAAGCCGTCCACGAACACCACGGAATCCGCATCCGGCAGCACCGGCGTGTACCGGACCGTCATCCAACCCGCGCTCCAACAGCGCTGCTATTCCTGCCACGGCCCCGACAAGCAGAAGGGCAAGCTGCGGCTGGATCGACGCGAGAACGCCCTCGCCGGCGGCGAAAGCGGCGAGCCGTCCATCCAGCCCGGGGACATCCGCAAGAGCCGCCTGTTGTATCACGTGCTTCTCCCCCGGGCGCACGACGACGCCATGCCCCCCGAGGGCAAGGAACCGCTGACACCGGAGCAGATCCTGGCCATCAGCCAGTGGATCCAGCAGGGAGCCTCGTTCGACTGATTCTCCCCGGATTCCCGGGAATCCCGGCCGATTGTCACAAATTTGTGACTCGCCTTCGCCCCGCTCCGTCGTGAGTTTAGCCGCTCGCGACATGCCGAAGTCCTCTCCAACCAAACCCACGGGATCGACCGGAGTTCCGCAATTCTTCAATCGCGAGCTCAGTTGGTTGGAATTCAATCAGCGCGTCCTCGACGAAGCGCTCGACACGCGCAATCCGCTGCTCGAGCGGGTGAAGTTCTTCTGCATTGCGGCCTCCAACCTCGATGAATTCTTCGAGGTCCGTGTGGCCTCGCTCAAGCAGGAGATCGAGGACGGCATCAAGCGCCGCGGTCCCGACGGCCGGACGCCCGCCGACACCCTGCGTGACATCACCCATCGCGTCCGCACCTTCGTCCAGACCGCCTACGCCTGCTGGCGCGAGAAACTCGTGCCCGCGCTCGCCCGCGAGGGAATTCATTTTCACGACTACGAGGCCCTCAACGCCGCCGACCGCGCGCAGCTGGACCACTACTTCGACACCGCGGTCCATCCGGTCCTGACCCCGCTGGCGATCGATCCCTCGCACCCCTTCCCGCAGCTGCTCAACAAGTCGCTCAACCTCATCGTGCGACTCACCGCCACCCACACCGGCGAGGTGCTCCGCCGCGTTGCCGTGGTGCAGGTGCCGCGGGTGCTCCCAAGATTGGTACGCCTCCAGCGCCAGGGCGCGACCTCGCACGAGTACGTGTTCCAGGGCGACCTGATCGGGCATCACCTTTCGCAGCTCTTTCCCGGCACGCAGATCGAGGGCTGGTGGGCCTTTCGCGTCACGCGGAACAGCGAGCTGTATCTCGACGAGGAGGAAGTGCCGAACCTGCTCAAGGCGGTCGAGGTGGAACTCCATAACCGTCGCAAGGGCGAGGCCGTCCGCCTCGAAGTCGCCGCCGACTGCCCGCCGGAAATCCGCACCGAGCTGCTGGAACGCCTCCACCTGACCGAGGACGACCTGTACATCATCGATGGCCCGCTGAATCCGACGCGGCTCATGTCGATCGTGGACGAAGTCGAGGCCCCGGAACTGCGCGACCCGCGCTTTGTGGGTGTGGTCAGCCCCCGGCTCAAAGGGGTCACCGATCTCTTCGAAGCCATCCGCGAGCGCGACCACCTGCTCCATCACCCGTACGAGACTTTCAACTCGGTGGTTGAATTCCTCGAACAAGCCGCGGCCGATCCGAAGGTGCTCGCGATCAAGCAGACCCTCTATCGCACCGGCGGCGACCAGCGCATCATCGGCGCGCTGATGCAGGCCGTACGCAATGGCAAGCAGGTCACTGCGGTGGTCGAACTCAAGGCCCGGTTCGACGAGGCGAACAACATTCGCTGGTCACGCGCGCTCGAGGAGGCCGGCGTGCACGTGGTGTACGGACTCGTGGGATACAAGATCCACTGCAAGATGGCGCTGGTGGTGCGCGCCGATGAGGACGGCATCCGCCGCTACGTCCACATCGGCACCGGCAACTACAACCCCACGACGTCGCGCTTTTACACCGACCTGAGCCTGCTCACCTGCAAGCCCGAGTTCGGCGAGGATGCGACCAATCTCTTCAACCTCCTCACCGGCATCTGCCAGTTCCAGGGCACGCGAAAACTGGTGGTGGCGCACTTCCAGATGCACGACCGCGTGCTGGAACTCATCCATCGCGAAGCCACCCACGCGCGCGCCGGATTGCCTGCAAAGATCACCGCGAAGATGAACGCGCTGGTGGACGAGCAAATCATTGAGGCCCTGTACCGCGCCTCGGAGGCCGGAGTGAAGATCGACCTGATCGTCCGCGGCGTCTGCTGCCTGCGTCCCGGGGTTCCGGGATTGAGCGAGAACATTTCGGTTCGCAGCATCGTCGATCGCTTCCTCGAGCACGCCCGCGTGTGGGCCTTTGAAAATAGCGGGCGCCCCGAGGTGTTCATCGGCAGTGCCGACTGGATGCCGCGCAATTTGTTCCGTCGAATCGAAGTGGCGGTGCCGATCGAAGACGGTGCCCTGCGCGACCGGATCCTTCACCAGATTCTCGCCATCCAGTTGGCCGACACCACCAAGGCGCGATTGCTCCAGCCGGACGGTTCCTCGGTGCTAGCCCAGGCGACGGGTTCCTCCGACAAATCAGCTCGCCGCAGCCAATCGGAGTTCATGGCTTTGGTCGAGGAACGCGCGGATTCCGCTCAGCGCGGCGCCCGCCGTCGCGAAGCGGAAGGATTGAAGGTTCGGAAGAAGCCCTGAGGCCGGGGGCCGGAGGCGAAAGCGGTTGAAGGGTTGAAAGGTTGAAGCGTTGAAGGGTAATTCGCGGTTTTCGCGAAGACGTCCGAATTCGTTTGGAGTCCCGTCTTCAGACGGTTCGGGGAAGCGTGTGGCAGGGGAGCCAAGAGATTGAATTTCACACCTTGGTTGGAATTACCGTCGAACAGCAGAGCCGCGTAAACGCGGTACTCCATACCCGTGAGAAGCGCACCTCGCTCCTCTTCAACTCTTCAACACTTCAACTTTTCAACCGCCCCCGGCTCACACCTCCACGCGCTGATTCACATACACTCCGGGCTCCACAATTCCGACACCGGCGGACGCGCGGACGAACTCCACCTTGCCGCGACAAATCACTCCCGGGCGAAATTCCACGCGCCCGCGCACTTGGAGGGAATCGCAATCCCGCAACGACGGCACGCCACCCGGGAACAACGTTTCGAAATCGGACAGCAGCTTGTAGTGCTCTCCATCGAGGTCCACCACCGGAGGTTGACCAGCGCGCGATTCGATCAGCACCAGCCGATGATCTTCGGTCACCCGGTACACATCGGACCGCAACGCCAGCAAATCGGCCGTGGCCTTCACCGGGGCAAATCGCGAACGCGGAACCACCACCGCCGTGGCCCCGTCGAACTCCCCAATGGCCGCACCCATCGCCGATTCCAACTGCAGCACTTTCGGTGATTTGGCATCGCGTGGATCCACCGTCTTCACATTGGTAATCAACGGCAGGGCCAGAGTCCCCCCCTGCGCCATGAGCGCCTCGCGAACCGCATCGAGCCGGATCCAGAGGTTGTTGGTGTTAAAGAACCGGTGGCGCGCAATGTCCTGGAACGCGGCCTCGTCCTCCTTCGGGCACTGGGCCGATTCCCGCAGAAGCAGCCGCTCCGCAGTGCGCGACCGGGCGAGATGCCCACCCTTGCGATCCGCAGCGGTCCGCTCGGCCACTTCCATCAAAAACGGAAAACCGCCTTCTGCAAAATAACGCAGCAATGCCGCATCGACCGTGGCTCCGAGGTTGTCGGAATTGGAGACAAAGGCGTAACGGATCCCGCGGGCCAGCAGGCGATCGAGCAGCCCGCACGAAAACAGCGACGGATAAAAATCCCCGTGCCCCGGCGGACACCATTCCATCTCCGGATCCGCGGGCCAGGACACCGGCTCCAGCGTGGTGGGATCCAATTTCGGGACAGCGCTCTGGAGAAACTCGAGCGAAGCGGGGTCGCCAAGCTCCGGACGCTGCGAGAGGAACTCACGCGTCTGGCGCTGGGTGGCCGAACTGTTCATCAGGCAGAACGCCGGCACATCGGTCCCAGTTCGGCTTCGCAAATGCCCGATCTGTTGCAGGATGAAATCCAGGAACGTGGCCCCGTCGCGCACCGGCACGAGGGACTTCGGTCCATCGAGCCCCATGCCCGTGCCGAGGCCGCCGTTCAGCTTGAACACCACGAGCTCGCGCAGCAGCGATTCGTCCGAAACGGCGGTCTGTGCCGACTGCAGTGCCTCCAACCGCGGGAGGGATTCCACGGGGTCGATCGCCGACTCGGGCAGGAACCCACGTTCGCCGCGTCGCACACGCGCAACTGCACCGAGAAATCCGTGAAGCGCCGCCTCGGTCTGACCGGCCGCGCGCATCCGCGACGCGATCCGGGAATCGGAGGAACTGGTGCTACTGTTTGAGTTGGAATTGGAATCAGCCACAGGTGCGGACAGGAGAGCACAATTCGACGCGCAATACCCGCGCAGATCTTCGGCTCAACTCACCAGAAATCTGACGAGAGAGATCACAACCGCAGATAAACGCGGATGAACGCAGATTCAGATGCGCGGAATCGGAGAAGCTGAGACTCACCCACTCAGAAAGGGTTCCCGCCGCAGTTCCACCGGCTCATTTCTCTCAGCATCTGCGTCTATCTGCGTTGATCTGCGGTTCAAACTCCGCAGCCCGATTACACGTCGCAGATCGTCACGCCCTGCTTGAGCGAGGCGATGACGTCGGTGCGGGCCGGGATGAACTCCTGGGCCACGTGGCCCTTGAAGCCGGTGGCCACGATGGCCTGCATGATGGCGGGATAGTAGAGCTCCTGGCTCTCGTCGATCTCGTGACGTCCCGGCACGCCGCCCGTGTGGTAGTGGGCGAACCATTTGTGGTGCTTCTTGATGGTGGCGATCACGTCGCCCTCCATGATCTGCATGTGGTAGATGTCGTAGAGCAGCTTGAAGCGCTCGCTTCCCACGGATTCGCACAGCGCCACGCCCCACTTGGAGAGGTCGCACTGATAGTCGGCGTGGTTCACCTTGGAGTTCAGGAGCTCCATCACCAGCGTGACCTTGTTCTTCTCCGCAATGGGCAGGAGACGCTTTAGGCCGATGGTGCAGTTTTTGATGCCTTCTTCATCGGACTGACCGGCGCGGTTGCCGGAGAAGCAGATGATGTTCTCGCATCCGAGGTTCATGACCTTGGGCGCTGTGGCTTCGAACCACTCGGCGATCTTGTCGTGGTTCTCAAGGCGGTTGAGTCCCTTGGTGATTCCACCCGGAATGCCGCTGACCATGGCGCAGGTCAGGCCGTGTTTTTGCACCGTGGGAATTTCGCCCACTTCGAGCAGTTCGATGGAGCGAAGTCCGAACGCCTTGCCGGCGATCGCGAGGTCTTCGAGGCCCACCTTGGGATAGCACCATTTGCACACCGAGTGGTTCACCCGGCCCTTGGATCCCGATGCGGCATCGGCGGCACCGAGGCGGGTTTCGAGCGAGGCGGCCGCGGTGGCGGCGACGGCGGAAGCGGCGGTGGTCAATGCGGAGCGGCGTGAGAGTTTCATTGCGGCAAGGGGTTCGCGGAAAGCACAGCGTCCGACCCGACACGGGGCAAGCGGATTCTCGCGCATGGCCGACAAAGCGACCGGGGAGATCGCGACTCGAAGATCGCAGATCGCAGATCGATCGGAGGATGCTGGATGCGCTAATGGGTGTGAGGAAACACGCCCGAGTGCGACCCGACCGGGAATCCATTGAAAATGGCCCGGGCCTTCAGGCCTGGGATCCCGCCCAAACACGGAACGAGTCCCATCGGGACGACAGAAGCAACCCTCTGTCGTCCCCTCCGGGACTCGATGAAACGCGCATCCCTTGCCCCCAGGCCTCAAGGCCTGGGCTATTTTCATTCTCACGAGCGAGGGTTCGGTGGGGCGTTGCCTTTGGACCGCGGTTCTTGGATTGGTAGCCTTCCGTTCCTTTCGCCTTTCTCCTTTCGCCTTGTCCGCGCGCGACGCGGCATGGAGTCCAGGCTCCATCAAAATTGAGCCCCAGCTCTACTCGATCGCGCTAAATCCATACCGGAGCTGAGGAATCGCTGCGTTTTGGATCGTCCGGAGGGGATTTCCAATCTTGGTACACTTTGCGCTCAAGGTCGCAGTTGAAACCAAGTTCAACCCTTCATTCGGACTGATAAAACCCCTTATGAACCTTCCTCTCCCCAACCTGCGTTCCCCTCGTGCGCAGACGATCGCAGCATTCATTGCCCTGTCCCTCAACGCGTGCGTTCACGCCGCACCTCCCAGCCTCATCGACCTTGGTAGTGCCAACGGGGTCACTCCATCTCGAGATGTCCTCCTGAGTGCCTCGGGAGTGATCACTTGTTCCGCCGACGATCCGGGATTTGGGCCTTATGGTCGGACAATTCCCTTCATCTGGAGCGAAACCACCGGATTGCGGCAGATCTCCGGCCTGGGAGGAAACTATGTTTCCGTTGACCGGATCAACTCGCAGGGAACTTTCGTTGGACTCTCCTCGCTTCCAGGCGACGCGACTTATCACTTGTTCCTTGGCTCGCTCAATACCAGTCCGGTGGATATTGCTCCGCCCGGTATTGACCAGTTGGCCTCGTTTGACCTGAACGTCCGCAGTCAAGTCGTCGGCTACTACTACGATCCAAACAATAATTTCTCAATGAGCGGATACGTCTGGGATCCGTCCGTTGGATTTCAGGATGTTGGCCCCCTACCCCCCGGGCATCGACAAGCCATTGCCACCGGAATCAGTGACAGCGGGCTCGTAGCCGGCAATGCCGTTTCGGATTCAAATGCCGCATATTGCTTCATCTGGGATTCGGTGAACGGGATTCGGGACATTTCGGCGGGGATCGCAAACAACGTCAACAACCCGGTGATCGGACGCTCCGGTGTCGTCGTCGCACCCGGCAATTCGGCAACTTCTGGAGGCCGAGGCTTTTTTGTCTGGGACGCAATTCGCGGGGGGGGCGATTCATCGAGATTCCAAGTGGAGTGGCTTTGATGGGTGGACCCCGAATTGTTGGAATCAACGCATCCGGAACCATCGCGGTGGCATGGGATATGTTCGGTGGCACGATGGCCATCGACACCGTCAACGGGACCATCTCTTTGCTCGGATTCGGCAACGATCTTAGGCCTCCCGGGGACGGCGGACATGTGATCAGCACGGACAACAACGGCGGCTTCGTCTGGGATTCAGTCAATGGGAAGCGCCAGATCGGCGACATCGACAACTACTGTGTACCCACATCGGTCAATAGCCGTGGTCAGGTGGTGGGATACTTATTTCCAACCGCCGGCGGTCCGCCGCAGGCATTCCTCTGGGACGATGTGAACGGGTTGCAGAAACTGGGCACTCTGGGGGGAGATGAAAGCTTCGCCTGGCAAATCAACGACACGATGATCGCGGGCACCTCCAAAGTGGCCGACGGCAACACGCACGTCTTCTACGGCAAATTGGACGGAGGCAAACCCGACCTGCAAATCACCGGATTCACCGTCACCCCCGATCCCAAGAAAACCCCGGCCAGCAACAAGGGCAAAGGCAAGGGCTCGGAGAAGGACAACGACGACTCCAAGAATGCCAAGACTGCGACCGTCAAAGTCTTCGTTGCCAACCAAGGCAGCGGCAATGCGGTGGCCTCCAGCACCAAGATCGTCGATGGCAAGAAGTTGCTGACCACGCTGGCCACCCCTGCGATCCCGGCGGGTCAGAGTGTCACGCTCACCTACACCTGGGATCTCAAGAAGGTCGAGGAGGGTAAACACACCCTCACCGCAACGGCCGATTCGGCTGCGCAGGTGACCGAAACCAACGAGACCAACAACACGTTCAAGACCACGTTTACGATCAAGGAAGACTGAGTTTTTCCGACAGTTCTCCTGGATCGATTCCGCACCGCCCCTGTCTGCGCCGACGGGGGCGGTGTTCTTGTTTTCCCTCATCTCGATGGAGTTGAACCGCAGAGGCTCGGAGGCGCAGAGAGGAGCAAATGGGGGGAGAACGTTTGCTCGGGTGAAGTTGAACCGATGCTTTCGGGTGAATTCGGATCTTTGTCTTTTGCCTTACGCCGTAGCCACGCATCGCGCGGCATGGAGGCCCGGCTCCATCAACATGGACCCAGGGCTCCATCGCACGAGCCCGGGCTCAATTCGATTGCACGGATGCGATTCCGGAGTTGGGGAATTGCCGCGTTTCGTACCGTCAGGAGTGAATTCCAATCTTGGTACACTTCGCGCTGGAGTCGCGGGTTGAACCAAGCACCAACCCTTCATTCGGATTCCCATTCAAACGCATTGATCAGTCCCCTACCAACGCATCCTTCCCGTCGTTCGCTGCCGATCGCAGCATTCATCGCTCTTTCTCTCAACGCGGCCGTTCATGCCGCACTTCCCATTCTGATCGACCTTGGAAGCGTGGGTGGATTCACACCGAATACCTCCCCCCTGCTCAGTGCCTCGGGAACGCTGATCAGCTCCTCGTTCGATCCAAGTATCGCTCCGTATGGAGCCACTCTCAGCTACAGCTGGACTGAATCCCTGGGATGGAAACCAATTTTGGGGTTCAGTGGCGGATCCGTGAACGCGTACTCCATCAGCGCGACAGGGATGGTGCTCGGCCAAGCCAGCGCACCGGAACTGTCCACCGATTATCCGTTTGTGTGGAGCACCACCACGGGGACCACCGTTATCAGGCCCGCAGGCGTGGACTGGATCTATGCCAGTCAGGTGAATTCTCAGGGACAAGTCGTCGGGGTGTTCAGCACCCCCTCCGGAAACGGCGGAGGATTCGTTTGGGATCCGGTGGCGGGATTTCGGGACATTGGCAACCTCGGAGGGATGAACACCTTTGCCTCGGGAATTAGTGATTCGGGGCTTGTGGTGGGTGAAAGCAATCTTCCATCGGGAGATTCACAATTCATCGTCTGGGACGCCGCTGGCGGGCTGAGAAGCATTTCGTCGGATTTGAATCCCGCGTGGAATTCAACCCAACGCGAAGTGATCAGCCCATCCGGCGTCGTCGCCGCCCTTGCGCGGGAAACAGTCACGGGAGCTTCCGGTGTGTTCGTTTGGGATATCATCCGGGGCGGACGCTTTATCGCCCTCCCGGCCGACAAGCAATTCACGTTTGCTCAGATCAGCGTGATCAGCAGAAACGGGAAAACCGTGGTGGCTTGGGACATGTTCCTCGGCATGATGGTCATCGATACGGACGCCGATACGATCACCTTTCTAGGCGACTACCTTGCTATCGCGTCAGTCGGAGACTCAGGACAGGTCACGGGATATGATAGTATCGGCGGCGGCTACATCTGGGACGCCATCAACGGAAAGCGCTACCTGGGTATCCCCGGCTCCGGCTACTACATCCCAACCTCCATCAACAGTCGTGGAGAGGTGGTGGGCTACTCCTATTTCAATGACTTCCAGAGTCGACGCGCATTCCTGTGGGATTCCGTGAACGGAGCGCAGGATCTTGGCACTCTTGGAGGATCCATGAGCTCCGCCGACCAGATCACCGGCACCGCGATCGCCGGCACCTCCACCACGGCTGACGGCAGCGTCCACGTCTTCTACGCCCGACTCGCAGGCGGCAAGCCCGACCTGCAAATCACCGGACTGACCATCACCCCGGATCCGAAGAAGACCCCGGCCAGCAGCAAGGGTAAGGGCAAGGGCAGTGACAATGACGACTCCAAGAATGCCAAGACCGCCACGATCAAGGTCTTCGTCGCCAACACGGGGCCCGGCAGTGCGGCGGCCTCCACCACCAAGATCACCGACGGCAAGCAACTCCTTACCACCCTCGTAACCCCGGCAATCCCCGCGGGACAAAGTGTCACGCTCACCTACACCTGGGACCTCAAGAAGGTCGAGGAAGGCAAACACACCCTCACCGCCACGGCCGATTCGGCTTCGCAGGTAGATGAAGCCAACGAGACCAACAACACGTTGAAGACCGTCTTTACGATCAAGGAAGACTGAGTTTTTCCGACAGTCCTCCTGGATCGATTCCGCACCGCCCCTGTCTGCGCCGACGGGGGCGGTGTTCTTGTTTTGCCTCATCTCGATGGAGTTGAACCGCAGAGGCGCGGAGGCGCAGAGAGGAGCAAATGGGGGCAAGAACGTTTGCCGGGGTGAAGTTGAACCGACGCTTTCGGGCGAATTCAGCCCCTTGTCTGTTGCCTTACAAAGTGGCCACGCGTCGCGCGGCATGGAGGCCCGGCTCCATCAACATGGACCCAGGGCTCCACCGCGCGAGCCCGGGCTCCATATGATTGCACGGATGCGATTCCGGAGTTGGGGAATTGCCGCGTTTCGTACCGTCAAGAGTGAATTCCAATCTTGGTACACTTCGCGCTGAAGGCCGATGTTGAACCAAGCACCAACCCTTCATTCGGATCCCCAATCAAGCGCATTGATCATTCCCCTACCAACGCACCGTTCCCGTCGTTCGCTGCCGATCGCAGCATTCATCGCTCTTTCCCTCAACGCGGCCGCACGTGCTGCACTTCCAACGCTGATCGACATCGGCAGCTCGGGCGGAATTACTCCGTCAGATGAAGTACTGCTGAGTGCCTCGGGAGTCATCACCTGCACCGCCGACGATCCCGGATTTGGGATCTATGGTCGGAGAATTCCATTCATCTGGAGCGAAGCCACCGGACTGCGGCCCATCGTCGGATTGGGGGGAAGCTATATTCATGTGTGGCAGCTCAACAAACAGGGAACCTTCGAGGCCTATTCCACGCTTTCTGGCGATACGATCGCTCACGAATTCGTTGGGTCGCTAACCACCGGCCCCGTGGATTTCAGCCCCGCCGGAGTCAGCCAACTCCAGGTCTTCAACCTGAGCGATCAGGGACAGGTCGTCGGCTCCTTTGCAGATCCCAATCGGAACTTGGCGACGAGCGGATTCATTTGGGATCGTTCGTTGGGATTTCGGGATCTCGGCACTCCCGCCAATGAGTTCTCATATGCGACCGGTGTGAGCGATGGCGGCGTGGTAGTTGGGAGCAGCGGGAGTCCCGGACAAACGGGCTATTGCTTTATTTGGGATGCCGTCAACGGGCTCCAGAACATTTCCGCCGGAATCGCAACGCCCTATTCGGGGCCGGTGATCAGTCGCTCCGGAGTCGTGGTGGCCTACGGCGCGTCGGAAACCACGGGAAACCGCGGCTTTTTCATCTGGGATGCGACGCGTGGAGGACGATTCATCGAGTTCCCAAGCGGCATGTTCATCATGGGTCCCCAGCTTGCTGGAATCAGCGACTCCGGAGCCATCGCCTCGGCCTCCGACATGTTTGGCGGCACCATGGCCATCGACACGACCCGCGACACCATTACCTTTCTCGGGCAGGGCAACAATCAACGCCCGACTGGACCCGGCGGCCATGTGATCAGCAATGACGAGAACGGCGGTTTCGTATGGGATTTGGTCAATGGGAAGCGGCAGATCGGCGACGTCGACAACTTCTGCTTTCCCGCGTCGGTCAACAGCCGCGGTCAGGTGGTGGGATACACGTATCCAACCACCGGCGGTCCGGGGCAGGCATTCCTGTGGGACGATGTGAACGGCCTGCAAAAGCTGGGTACTCTGGGGGGAGATGAAAGCTTCGCCTGGCAAATCACTGACACGATGATCGCCGGCACCTCCAAAATGGCCGACGGCAGCACTCACGTGTTCTACGCCAAGCTGGACGGCGGCAAACCCGACCTTCAAATCACCAGATTCACCATCACTCCCGATCCCAAGAAAACCCCGGCCAGCAGCAAGGGCAAAGGCAAGGGCTCGGACAAGGATTGCGATGATGACGACTCCAAGAATGCCAAGACTGCGACTGTCAAAGTCTTCGTTGCCAACAAGGGCAGCGGCAGCGCGGTGGCTTCCAGCACCAAGATCGTCGATGGCAAGAAGTTGCTGACCACGCTGGCCACCCCGGCCATCCCCGCGGGCCAAAGCGTGACGCTCACCTACTCCTGGGATCTCAAAAAGGTCGAGGAAGGCAAACACACCCTCACCGCCACGGCCGACTCGGCCGCGCAGGTGACCGAAACCAGCGAGACCAACAACACGTTGACGACCAGCTTCACGATCAAGGAAGACTGAGGTTTCCGATCCGATTCGATTCGATTCGACTTCACACCGCTCTGGTCTGCAAGGACTGGGGCGGTGTTTTCGTTTTTCCCGTTCGATTCGAACCGCAATGGAACCGCGAAGACGGGGAACACGATCCAAGTTCGAAGATTGATCTAAGGATGCTGGATGTTCGAGGGGTGCTTCGCCTCTCAAACCATTGAGAATAGCCCAGGCGTTGAGGCGTGACTAATTCTCGTTCCGATACGGCGAAGGGTCGGTGGTGCGTCCATTGCGCGGACGATTCATCCCGGTTCCGCGACCAGCCCTGCCATTTTCTCCTCAATCTCTCCGTCTTCGGCAGGGTCGAATGGAGCCCCAGCTCCATTCCAGTCGAGCCATAGCTCCATCTCCTGACCTGCTTCCCCCCTGGATGCGCCTACACGCGGCGTGTCTGCGAGGCGGAAGCCTGTTGGAGCGGGATTTTCGGGCCACGAAACGAGGTTTTCGGTGTGCGAATCGACCGCTCCAGGGTTGGTACATTTCGAGCTTCGGACAGGAGCAGTCAGGTCGGGTTTTCAATCCGATCTCAAAATCGTAACACCCCAAACCCTATGCAAATCTCTCCCGTTCCCCGCCTTCGAAGCCTGAGTTTTCTCGCCCGACTTCTCGCAATCTCCACCGTCGCGGTTGCGAGCCTCGCGGCGCCCTATCCGATAACCGAGCTGGTCCCTCCGCCCGGCCTAACCGTCGGATCGGTCAGCGCACTCAATGCGTCCGGGCAACTGGCGGTGGTCCTGCTCGACCCTTCACAGATTTCTCCGAATGGCGTCCCTAAGATTGAGATCGCTCTGTGGGAGGAATCCAAGGGCTTCACCCTGCTGCCCGACTTCGGAACCGACATGCCGATGGTCTGGAGGTTAACGGACAACGGGGTTCTCCTCGGATCCGTCACGACCGCCGATCGATCGAGCACCACCCCGTTTGTCTGGAGCGCGTCACTGGGACTCCTCCCCCTGCAACCGGCTGGCTACAACAACTACAGCGCGACGGGCATGAGCGAGGCGGGATTGGTGATCGGCATCGCCTCCAGCCCCACCTCGGGGGACGTCGCGCTCGCCTGGGATCTGGCCGGTGGGTTTCGGGAACTGGGCTCCCTCGGAGGATCCTATGTCTCTCCCTACACCGTCACACCTTCGGGAACCGTGGTCGGAGTTGCCGGCCGGGCCGATGGGTCTTCCGCGGTGTTTGTCTGGGACTCCAACAGCGGCCTCCGCGACATCTCGGGCAATTCCGCCCCGTTCGGTAGCCTCGCTACAAGCGATCGCGGTTCGGTTGTGTGGTTCGGCTACGACCCAGACTCCGGCGCCCGGACCTTTTTCACCTGGGATGCCACGCGCGGCATGCGCTCGTTCGCGGCTCCGACGGACTTTCAATGGTTTACCCCGAGCCTTACCGCGCCCACTTCCGGGGGAAATCTGTTCGTTGGATGGGACATGTTCTCTGGCACCTTTGTGCTCGACCCCGACTCCACGAGCATCACGGCGCTTCACTTGGGCGGCAGTTGGACAGCCGGCAACGCCAGGAACCAGTTTGCCGCATCGGACCCGTCGGGCGGGTTCCTGATCTGGGATCGCGTCCATGGGGGCGTGACGGTGCCCCTACCGTCCGGGTGGTCGAGGGCATTGCCGCAGTTCATCAACAACAACGGCGTGGTCTTCGGGCAGGCGATTCTGGACACCCAGTTCTCCACCTCGTTTGCATGGAGCCAGACAGACGGTTTCCAACTCCTGGTCAGCCCAGAGTTATTTGGCGGGTACCCGTACTTTGTCCAGGACACCACGGCCGTGGTCGTGAACTTCTCCACCGACGGCACCGCCCACTACTACGTTGTGAAGCTGCCGTCCGCGGTGGCTGGAAAGCCGGACCTGCAAATCACCGGATTCACCGTCACCCCCGATCCCAAGAAAACCCCGGCCAGCAGCAAGGGCAAAGGCAAGGGTAAGGGTTCCGAGAAGGACTGCGATGACGACGACTCCAAGAATGCCAAGACTGCGACCGTCAAAGTCTTCGTTGCCAACCAAGGCAGCGGCAATGCGGTGGCCTCCAGCACCAAGATCGTCGATGGCAAGAAGTTGCTGACCACGCTGGCCACCCCTGCGATCCCGGCGGGACAGAGTGTCACGCTCACCTACACCTGGGACCTCAAGAAGGTCGAGGAAGGCAAACACACCCTCACCGCCACGGCCGATTCGGCTGCGCAGGTAGATGAAACCAACGAGACCAACAACACGTTGAAGACCACCTTCACGATCAAGGAAGACTGAGGTTTCCGGTCCGATTCGATTCGATTCGACTTCACACCGCTCTGGTCTGCAACGACTGGGGCGGTGTTTTCGTTTTTCCCGTTCGATTCCAACTGCAATGGAACCGCGGAGACGCAGAGGCGCAGAGCGTAAGAAGAGTTTGAAATGAGGGAAGCAGCGCTCAACACCAACTCTGCGGAGGAACCGCCTCCATCATGCAGTTCGATTTCTCTGCGCCTCTGCGCCTCTGCGGTTTAACTCCCGATCAGTCGACAGGTTTGATGCGGTTGTGGCGGAGGAAGTCCATGAAGCGCGTGTAGTCTGTTTCGGGAAGTCCGAGCACAGCCATGGCCTTCTTGTAACTCCCACCCGATTCCCCGAGGGCCAGGGCCACGGTGGTTCTCGCCTCAAGGCGGTTGATGTCGCGGTTGAGATAGGGTTCCTGCACCACTTCCCAAAAGGTTCCGTCCCCACGTTTCATGCGGGCAAGCAGGTCACGCGCAACCCCGTCGGCATCCGTCAATCCGGCCTGCGCTCCCGCTCCGCCAGGCGCGGCCGGCTGCGACGCACGGCCGGAAACACGCGTGAGTGCCAGTGCGCCGTCGAGATGCTCGCGTCGGATCACCCCACCTCCGGCCTCAATCATCGCCCGCATGAGCACGTTGCGAAGCTGACGGATGTTCCCCGGAAACGGATGCGCCTGGAGCACCGCAAGTGCGTCCGGTTCCAGCATCGGTTTGGGAACCCCGTACTCGCCGGAAAGCAGCTGAAGAAAATGCGCCGCCAGCAGCGGGATGTCGTCCACACGATCGCGCAACGGCGGAGAGACCACGGTGTACTCGGCAAGACGGTAAAAGAGGTCTTCGCGGAACGTGCCCTGACGGATCTTCGCAGCGAGATCCTGATGCGTCGCGCTGATGATGCGCACGCGGACCTCGCGAGGTTCGGTGGATCCGACCGGCGTGATCAGGCCATCCTCCAGAACGCGGAGCAGCTTGGCCTGAATGGACAACGGCATGTCGCCCAATTCGTCGAGGAACAACGTGCCGCCATCGGCCAGATGGAAGTAGCCCTTGCGATCGGACACCGCGCCGGTGAAGGCACCGCGCACGTGACCGAAGAAATTCGACTCCGCGAGTTCCATCGGAATGGCCGAGCAATTGACCGGCAGGAAGGGACGGTTCGGTCGGCCGCCGCCGAAGTGAATCGCCCGCGCGACGAGCTCCTTGCCGGTGCCGCTTTCCCCGGTGATGAGAACATTGGTGGCATCGAAGTTTTGCAGCTGGCGGATGTCCCCCAGGATCTTTCGAAAGGTCGAGCTCTCGCCCACGAAACCGGGAATTCCCCAGCGCTCGATTTCACGCTCGGAGATGAGCGAGGCCCGCTGATCCGCGAGGTCGAGCGCCTCCTCCGCGCGGACGCGACCCGAGATTTCCCGCTGCAGTCGCTCGTTGTTCTGCGCGAGATCGCGCGTGAGATGATGGATGCGAAGATGCGCACTCACCCGCGCGAGGACTTCTTCGGCGTGAAACGGTTTGACGATGTAATCCACCCCGCCGGCCGCAAACGCCTCGATGCGGCTCTGCATGTCCTCGCGTGCCGTGATGAACAGCACCGGAATGGTCTGCGTGCGCTTGTCCGCCTTCAGCCGACGGCAGGCTTCATAGCCGTCCATCCCTGGCATCATCACATCCATCAGCACCAGGTCCGGCGGATCCAACTGCACCAATTTCAGCGCGCTCGCCCCGTCGGAGGCGGCCGCGATGGCGTATCCCGCCCCTTCCAACAGGGTGGCGAGCAGACTGATGTTCGCGGGCGTGTCATCCACCACGAGGATGGTCGCCGTCGCAGTCGCGGTCGCGTTCGCTGCCGTTGATGCGGTCGATGGAGAGTTCTTGGAAGTCACACGGAGTCTTTGGACCTCAGCCCGGCCAAAAGCTCGGCCACGCGGGTCATGTCGTAACGGTTCAGATGCGGCTCAATTCGCTGCGCCAGCTCCCGCGCCCCGGGACCGAGCTCGGAAAGCTCACGCAGCCCGCGCCGCAACTCGGTCACGCGCTGCAGTCGGACGGCTGTCAGCAACCGGGATGCCAGATCCGCTGGAACTTCAACATTCGGGATCGGATCATCCGATTCCAGTTCCGATGCCTGCGGCGAGGGAACGGCGTTCATCGGAACCACGTGCTGAGGCAATACCCGAATCAAACATTCCCACAGCTGGGAGAGCGCGAAGGGTTTTGGGAGGAAGGCATCGAAACCCGACTGGACAAAGGCCGGTTCGTCCGTCGCCAGCACCGACGCGGACACGGCCACGGTCTTCGGAACGCGGGCCCCCGAGGCCAGCCGCCGGCGAAGCTCATAACCATCCATCCCCGGGAGTCGCAGATCGAGGAACACCAGGTCGGGAACAAATTCCGCCACGAGGGCGAGGGCCGATGCGCCATCGGAGGCCAGACGCACTTCTGCACCCATGCCCTGAAGGAGCAGCTGCAGCAGATCGCGGTTCGCCGCCACATCGTCCACGATCAACACCTTCAACTCGGTCCCGGGCCGCAGCCGAGCGACGCGATCCACTCCATCCATCCGTGGCGCTTGAACCGCCGCCGCGCGTTCCAGGGAAACGGTGAAGAAAAACGACGCCCCGTTTCCGGGACTCGATTCCACCAGAAGCTCTCCACCCATCATCTGAACGAACCGGCGTGACAACGCGAGCCCCAGACCGGTCCCACCCACGCGGCGCCCGCCTTCGCCCTGCTGGAAGGCCTCAAAGATGATGGCACGGTCCTCTGCACGAATGCCCGGTCCGGTGTCGCGCACCTCAAACGTGATTCGCGCCGGAGTCCGGACGGAGGCGTCCGGATCGTTCGCATCCCGATCCCAGCGCACGGTCAATCGCACTTCCCCCTCCGGAGTGAACTTCACCGCGTTGCCCACCAGGTTCACGAGGATCTGCCGCAGCTTGGTGCCATCGGCCCGCACCCAGAGCGCGGGAACCTCCGGAGGGGACAGCGTCCACTTCAATCCCTTCTCGCGACAGAGATGACGGAAGATGGTGTCGAGCTCGGCCAGGAATCCGATCAGATCCACATCCTCGGGCACCAGCTCGGAGCGCCCTGCCTCGATGCGCGACAAATCCAGGACCTCGTTGATCAAGGAAACCAGATGCGATCCGCTGGATTCAATCGCCCCCACGGCGCTCTTGAATTCCGGCGGTAGTGCGGCGGAACGGTTGAGAATCTGCGCGTAGCCGAGAATCACGTTCATCGGCGTTCGGATCTCGTGGCTCATGTTGGCGAGGAACAGGCTCTTCGCCCGATTCGCCGAATCCGCCTGGAGCTTGGCTTCGGACAGTTCGCGGTTCTTTTCCTCGAGCGAGCGGCGGGAGCGCCGATCCTCCTCCGCCAACTGTTCGCGCAGTCGTCTGGATTCCAGGCGGCCCGCGCGGACCCGGATCAAGAGCACGGCAAACGAGAGGCTCAATCCGCCCAACCCGGCCACGCCGAGCCCGCGCACCCAGGGGAGCGCGTGCCAGGGTGCGACGACCACCAGTTCCACCGAGGCCGTCGGGGACATGTTGAGGTCGCGATCGATGGCCTGAACCTCGAAGACGTAACTCCCCGCTTCCGAAGGGGTCCACGACCAGCTCGTGGCAACCGAAGCCGCCTCAAAGCCGATCGCATCGGAAGCAGAACCGAACGGGCGGACCCGATGACGATACTGCCTCCGACTTGGCTGGGTTTTGAAATCGAGCGCGCTGAATTGGACGGTAACCTCGCCTCCCAGGGTGACCCTCTGCGGAATGGAGGGTGCCGGATCGGCAACCAGACGATCCCCACGAACCGCGGTCACGCGAATCCGCGGATGCGAGCGGCTCGCCTCATAACGCGTGACGCCGGCCTCGGTTCCGAACCAAACCACGCCATTGGTGGACGGCTGGATTGAGTGGACATGACGGCCGCCGATTCCGTCGGAGACATCCAGAATCGAGGCGGCATTCCCGTCGAAAAGCACCGCACCATTTCCGGTACCGATCCAGACCCGGCCGCGGGCATCCGACGCGAGGGACAGGATTCCCTGGGTCTCGGACACGCCGGGCACCTTGTATCCCTCGAAGCGTTCCGATCGAAATCGGTACAATCCCAACCGGGTCCCGAGCAGCAGCCCGCCGCCGGGAGCGCGGGTCACCGAGGTGATCATGCTTCGGGAAAGCTCCAGGTCTCCAAACTTGGGACCGAGGCCGTTCCGATCCACGCGGAACATCCCTTCTCCATGGGCCACCATCCAGGTGGTTCCGGCTTCATCGGCGAGATACGCCATTATTCCGCCCACCCGGTTTTCCACCCGCTGAACCAATCCCCTGGGCGTCCGCGCGTAGAGGCCCTGAGTTTCCAGCACGAGGAGCAACTCCCCGTCCGCGCCCGGACTGATTTGCCGCACTGGACTGCCCGTCGCTTCGAACCGTCCGAAGCGTCCATTAGCATACGGTTGGAGGCCCTGATCGCTGCCCAGCCAGAGAACGCCCGAAGCGTCCCGATGCAGGCTGCGAACATGATGATCCGCCAGGCCATCCTCGGCGGTGAACACGCGAACCTGATTGTGATCAATCCGCGCCAGGCCTCCGTTTTGGGCACCGGCAATCACCTCGCCCTTCCCCGACACCGACAACACGCTCACCGGCTCCGACGGCATTCCATCGCGGCTGGAATACACATCGAACCCCGCCTCTTCGTACCGGGCCACTCCGCCGCTTTCCATGCCCACCCACAAGCTGCCATCGGCATCCGGAAACAGCGTCAACACGACTGAATCCGGAAGCCCCTCGGTGACGCCATAACGCACGCTCCGTCCCTGCTCCCATCGGATCAGTCCGCTTCCCAGCCGTGAAATCCACAGCCGGTCCCGCGAATCCACCGCAAGCGCCACGCTTTGTGCGGAGAAGGTCGGATCCGCTCCAAAATCCATCGGAGCCACCAGCCTTCCCTTCCTCCAGATCGAGAGTCCCAACCCGCTTCCAATCCACACACTTCGATCCGCAGTTTCGGCGAAACCGAAAACATTGAGGTTGTAGAGACCATCGGCCACTCCGAATTGCTTCAAGAGTCCAGCCTCCCGATGCCAAAGCCCCATCAACGTCCCGTCCTCCGTTGCAACCCCAACCCAGGTCTCCACTCCCGAGACCCGCACGCACCGAATCACTGTGGACTCGATCGCCTCATACCCGGGCAACTCCTCGAGCGCCGTTCCGTTCCACTGTTTCAGCCCGCGTTGGGTTCCGACGAGTAACCTGCCCTGCCCTGCGTCGGCGAAGCAGGTGATCGAGTTCGTGGCCACTGCGCCGTTCAACTTCGCGAGTTGGAATGCGGCGCCGTTCCAAATCGCCAGCCCCCGCGGAGTGCCAACACAAAGCCGGCCGGCGCCATCCAACATCAACGCGGTGACCGACCGTGCGGGGAGTCCGTCCCGCTCGCCAAAGGAATCGAACCGTTTGCCATCAAAGCGGGACAATCCCCCCGCGGTGCCGATCCACACGAAGCCATCCCGATCCTGACACAACGCCTGGACCCGGTTGTCCGCCAGTCCGTCCAGCGTGGTCCAGGTGCGCCATCGTCCCTTGCGAAACGGGGCGAAGCGGAAGTCCACCCGATCGTGGGAACCCGCGCCATCGCAGGTCAAAGGACTGGCCATGGCGGACTCGCGGGCGCTCGCCCCCGGGGTCTCGCGATAATACGCGTAGCCCTCCGCCAAATGGCAACGAACCCAATACCTGCCGGGAATCGGGTTCCGAAACCGGTAGGCACCACTGGCGTCCGACACCGTGGTATCCACCACCTCGTCCTCCTCCCATCGACCGGCCTCGACCTCGCGAATCCGGATCAAATCCACCGCCACATTCGCGTGCGGACTGCTGTCAAATCCGGTCAAACGTCCACCCAGCACCGCCTCCGGTTTCAATCGCAACACCAGATTCGAACCAGTAAGCGACGACCTCGTGACTCCCGAAATCCATTGCGCCGTCGGTCCGAAGGAAGCCCCAAAATCCAATCGATCCCCGGGCTGCGCATGCAGATTGAAGGAAAACCGTCCTGAGGTTTCCGCCGTGGAGATCAGCAACACGCGCCCGTTACGGATCACCCGGACTCTTCCGGGCACCGTCACCCCGGCGGGATTCATCACCTCGCCCGAAACCGCAGTTCCTTCGAACACCGAGCTGTCGGAGGACACAATGGCGGCATTGCCCACACGAGCGACGGAAGATCGCAGCCCCGCAGTTCCATCCATCGATCCGTTCTCGAAGTTCAACTCCCCGATCAATCCCGCGGACGGAACTCCGGGAATTCCCTTCGACAACTGCTGCACCTCGGCGGAGGTCAGCGCGCGACGCCAGATGCGGAAGTCATCCACGAGCCCGTTGAAATCCGGATTGGCGGTCCACTGCGAGCGACCGATGAGCCCCTGTCCCGACTGGAGAAACCGTTTGGGTCCGCCCGCAAACGGAGCTGTGCCCTCCAGCACGCCGTTGACGTACAACCGCACCTCGGATCGCCCGACGGTGGCGGCGAGGTGGTACCAACGATCCAACTGAATGGGGTGCTGGGTGGGAATCACCAGCGCGGCATCGGGCTCCCCCGGTGCGTAAACGAAGAGACGGAACCGTGCCGGGACATCGCCCGTGTTGAGGCCGATCATGCTGCGGGCCACGCCCACGCCGAAGACCTGCGAGTAGCGGCCGGCGTCCCGGCAATTGACGCGGCATTCGAGGGTGAATTCGTCCTGCGAAAACAGCACCTCCGCTGGAAAGCGCAAATAGTCCCCCTGCCCTCCCAATGACAGGGCATGATTCTCCGCTGCCACTCCCATCCCCCGGCCCGCGCCAAGGAACATTCCGAGCAGGAGAACAACGCGACACACCGCGAACCAGGCCGCGTTCCGTTGACTTCCGCACACCATGGATGACGACCGCGCATTCTTCGCGATTCCCCACCCGGATGCCCACAGAATTCGGGCCAACCGGCCGCCGCCAAAACCTGCCAATCCCGCTTCTTGGACAGATGACATCATCGGCGGGTCAATTCACGATCCCCGCATGTCTGGTGTTGATACCACTTCGTCCCCTGGCGACTCCTCATCGCTCGAAGCCCGCCTCGCCGCCGTTGAGGCGCGCATTGCTGCAGCCTGCGTGCGTGCGGGACGCGCCCGGGAGGAGGTCACCCTGCTCGCGGTCTCGAAGACCCATCCGGCCGATTCAGTGGCCGAGGCCGTGCGGCTCGGGTTGACCCAGTTCGGCGAGAGCAAGGTGCAGGAGGCCCGCGCCAAAATCCCGCAATGCCCCTCCCGCTGCCGATGGCATCTCATCGGACATCTTCAGTCGAACAAGGCGCGAGATGCCGTCGCGCTGTTCGAAACCATCCAGTCGGTGGACAGCCTTTCCCTCGCCCAGGAAATCCAGAAGCAGGCCGAGAAACAGGCGCGCAATCCCGAGGTCCTGCTCGAGGTCAACGTGGCTGGTGAATCCTCCAAATTCGGATGGGCCCCCGACCGCCTCCTCGCCGAGTTTCTCGAAGTCAACGCCCTCAGCCGGCTCGAAATCCACGGCTTCATGACCATCGCGCCCTACGCCACCGACCCAGAAAAGGTACGCCCCTATTTCCGCAAGCTGCGCGAGCTCCGCGACCGTTGTACCGATCTGCTCGGGGCGCCGCTGCCGGTGTTGAGCATGGGCATGAGCGGTGATCTCGAAGTGGCCATCGAGGAAGGATCCACCATCGTTCGCGTGGGCACGGCGCTCTTTGGCGACCGGCCAAAACTCCGCCGAAACGCAGACGACGACACCGGCGCCGGAGCGGACTAAGCCCAACCTCGAATCCTCCCGTAATGAACGCATTGCCTTCGAATTCGCTGAACACGATCAAGGCGTACGTTCCGATCGACTCCACACTCGCCACCTCGGGCCAACCCACCGAGGCCGAATTTCGCGAGATTGCCGCAGCGGGATTTCGAACCGTCCTCAATCTCGCGCTTCCCACCTCGCCCGGCGCGCTGCCCGATGAACGCGCCACCGTTCAAACGCTGGGCATGAACTACGCGCACCTCCCCGTTCCCTTCGAGGCGCCGCAGTGGGAACACTTCCAACGCTTCGAACACGAGATGCGTCAACGTGCGGGAACCGCAGTGTGGATTCATTGCGCGATGAACTACCGCGTCTCGGCGTTTCTCGCCGTGCACCGCGTGCGGAATCAGGGATGGACCCGGGACAACGCGCTCGCGGAACTGCGCAAGGTGTGGCTGCCCGATGCCGTGTGGACCGAATGGATCGAGACCTGCCTCAACGCGTCCAGCGAAGCCAGCGCTCCATCAGCGCCTTCACCCGCGGCGTGAGACGCGTGCGGTTGTAACGGTCCCCGCACTGGCGGATCGCCTCGGCCAGGGTCGGGTACGGATGAATCACCGATGCCAACGAGCCGAGTCCGATCCCGCTCTGCATTGCCACCGAGACCTCACTAATCATGTCGCCCGCGTGCGGTCCCACGATCGTCGCGCCAACGATTCGGTCCGTGCCCGTCGCCACCAGGATCCTCACAAATCCCCCGCCCTCATCGTCGGTACGGGCGCGATCCACCTCGCTGAACGGACGCTCGAAAACGGTCACCACAGTGCCGGATTCCTGCGCGGTGCGCTGGGTCAGCCCGACCGAGGCCACCTCCGGATCCGTGTAGGTCGCACGCGGAATCAACAACGCGCCCGCCTTCTTGCGTCCGTAAAACAACGCATTCTGCACCACGATCCGCGCGGAGAAATCCGCCGCGTGCGTGAACTGGTGCGTCAGGCACACATCGCCCGCCGCGTAGATGTCGGGATTCGTGGATTGCAGCCGGTCGTTCACCACCACGCCGCGTTGCGGATCGAACGTCACGCCGACGGCTTCGAGCCCCAATCCTGAGACATTCGGCCGCCGCCCCGTGGCGACCAGCAGGGTGTCGAATCCCTCCGCATGCTCCGCTGCGCCCGCCGCCGTTTTGAATCCGAGACGAATGGAACCCGAAGCATCGCGCGACGCCGACTCCACCCGGACGCCGAGCTGAAACCGGACGCCATCGTGCTCCAAGGTCGTGCGAACCACGGCCGCGGCATCGGCATCCTCCTTGTCGAGGATTCCGGAATGCGAATGGAACACGGTCACCTCCGTGCCGAGTCGCGCGAAGGCCTGGGCGAGTTCGCATCCGATCGGACCGCCGCCGAGGATGGCCATCCGACGCGGCTGCTCGGTGAGCGACCACACCGTTTCATGCGTGAGGTACGGCACCGATTCCAATCCGCGCACGCCCGGCATCGCCACGCGCGCGCCGGTCGCGATCACGGCCCTGCGGAACCGCAGCACCTTTCCTCCCACCTCCAGCGCGCCGGGCCCGGTGAAGCGCCCCTCGCCGAGGAACACGTCCACGCCCAGCTCCTGAAAACGTTTCGCGGAATCGTGCGGGCTGATCGCGGCGCGCAGGGAACGCACCCGTTCCATCACCGCGGCAAAATCAATCTCAACGCCCGCAGGCACGCGAACGCCGAATCGACCGGCCTCGCGAACCGCAGCGGCAGCGCGTGCGGAGCGGATGAGTGTTTTCGACGGGACACATCCGGTGTTGAGGCAATCGCCCCCCATGCGATTCCGCTCCACCAGTGCGACCTTCGCCCCCAACCCTGCGGCCGCGGCGGCGGTCACCAGGCCCGCGGTACCAGCACCGATCACCACCAGATTGTAGCGCGCGGCGGGCTCCGGGTTTCGCCAGTTCGCCGGTTTCACCAGCGCATTCCACGCGGCGTTATTGGCATCGGCCGGCTCGGGCCAGTTGGAATCAAAGTTGGAACTCATGTCAGCGGGCGTTCGGGTTCGATGCCGGGGAGGATTCCAAACGGCTGGCGAGGGCGGCGCGGGCCACGCGGGTGATCCGGATCGTCACCCACACCGTCGCGAGCAATCCGGCGCCGTACAGCACCCACTCGATTGGTTGCCGCGTGCGCTTTCCCGCAGCTGCGCCGACCACATCGCCGGCCGCCGCACCGATCCACACAAAGAGCAGCGTGCCGGGCATCATCCCGATCCACGAGGCCAACGCGTAGTCGCGAAAACGCACCCGCGTAAGACCGAGCGCGTAGTTCAGCAGGTTGAAGGGAAAAACCGGCGACAACCGAAGCAGCCCCACCATGCGCCAGCCTTCGGCACCCACGGCGGCATCGATGGCGGCAAACTTCGGATTGGCCGAGGCCCGCGCGGCCACCCATTCGCGGGCGAAGAAGCGTCCGATCAGAAAACTCGCCGAGGCGCCAAGCGTGGACGCGAGCGAGACCAGACCGAATCCCTGCGCGACCCCGAACACCGCACCGGCCCCGAGCGTGAGGACCGATCCTGGAACCAGAAACACACAGGCGGCGACATACGCGCCGACAAAGATCAACCATCCCCACGGTCCGGCCTGACGGAGCTGTTCCAGAAACGCCGGAATGCGCGCGGTCAATTGTAGCCGCTGCGCAACGATTCCGAGGATCACCGCACCGGCGATGAAGGCGATTCCGCGGAGGGCCTGCCGTGAGCCGGCCCGGGGTGCTTCCGGAGTGGGTGTGGATTCCATCGCCATGCAGGGGAGTCGGGATGGCGGAACAAACCTTACACGCTTCGAGTCACCCCAACGGGGACTCAGCGCTTGGAGTCCCGCCCGGCCTGATCGTTGAGCGACCAATCATAGCTCGAGTACCGAATTCGGAACGTCCCGTCGCACAAGGCATCGGCCTCGGCCTTGGGGAAAAACGGGGAAAGGAATCCAGCGAGGGCGCGCGGATCCCGCGGAAAATCGCCCTCGTACCAGTTGAAAATCGGTGAGAGCACCAGGGTGTCGAGCACCGGATCAAACCGGTTCTTCTGCTCCTGGGAGAAGAACAGCTTGCCCTGTTCGACGAGCTGCATCTCCAGCTTCGATCCTACGTACGGTTCACCGCGCAGCGGCGGACAACTCTTGGCGGCGCAGACCAGCGCAAAGTGGACGCGCGGCTCCTTGTACTTGGGGCGGAGGAATTCGTGCTCCACGTAGTTGAGCGTGGTCTTTTTTCCAAACAGGGACACGCACTCAATCCCCCACGGAGAACCGAAGAACCCGCCGATGCGGCGGATCGAGGTCACCGGGTAGTTGTCCACAATGAGCCGGATGGTGGCGGCGTTGTAGAGATTGACCAGGAAGGCGATCTGGTCGGTCCTGGACCAGGATTGGAACTCTTTCTCGGCAACCCCGGCGGTCTCCTTCAGGTAGGCGTCGAGATCCCCGGGGGCTGCATTGATCGCGGCGTAATTGACCATGCCGTCGCGGACATGCTGCGTGAGGACCGCTGCGAATCGGGCGTGGGTGAGGTCAAACGCGAATCCCCGGACTCCGGAGAGCCCGATCAGGAGGAGGCAACAGGGAAGCCACTTCATCGCGTTCTCGACAGCCTCTCTGTCGGCACCCAAAACCGCAAGCAATGAGATCAGTTGCTAACGGATCGAAAGATTTTCAGCCCACCCGCGTGTGGTGGCGAATGTCCACCGCTTCCATGCCGGCGGCGCGGATGGACTGCATGCCGAGGTCGGTGTCTTCGAAGGCACGGCAATGACGCGGGTCCACTCCGAGGCGGCGGGCCGCTTCGAGGAAAATGTCGGGCGCGGGTTTCTGGTTCACCACGTCCTCGTTGGTCACCACCGCACCGAACCAGTCGAGAATCCCAAGATGCGTGAGCACCCGGGTGATCGCTCCGCGGGAACCGCCGCTGGCCACGGCCATGGGCAGGCGTCCGCGATATTCCGCTGCGATGGCCACCACTTCGGGCACCGGACCGATCTTGTCGAAGCGCCGGAAGTACGCCTCCTCCTTCTCGCGGGCGAAGGCGATCGGATCAATGTCGGGTCGCTGCTGCTCGGTCGCCAGCATGCGAACGATGTCGCGCGTGGGAACGCCGCCGAGGGAGTAAAAGCGGTCCTCGGGAAAATGAATCCGATGCCGCGCGGTCACCTCCTGCCACGCCTCCCAGTGAACCGGCATGGTGTGGGCCAGGGTGCCGTCGCAATCGAAGATCAACGCTTGGAGACTCATGGGTTCAGCAGGGAAATGGGGCGTATCAAATTTGGCACTCCGCAGGCGCCCGATCAGACCGCGATCTCGGCGAGGCGGCGCTGCATGGAGTCGGCCATGAGGGGTTCGACCACGGGGTCGAGGTTGCCATCGATGACCGAGGACAGGTTGTAGAGGGTCAGATCGATCCGGTGATCGGTCACGCGGTTCTGCGGAAAGTTGTAAGTCCGGCTCTTCTCGCTGCGTTCGCCGGTGCCGACCTGCGATTTGCGTTCGGCGGCGTACTTGGCGTTTTCCTCGGCCACGCGGGCTTCGAGGATGCGGGAGCGAAGAACCATCATGGCCTTCGCCTTGTTCTTCTGCTGCGACCGTTCGTCCTGGCAGCGCACCTCGGTGCCGGTGGGCTTGTGGACGATGCGCACCGCGGAGTCGGTGGTGTTGACGCCCTGGCCGCCGTGGCCGCCGGCGCGACAGACCTGGATGTCGAGATCCTCGGGGCGGATGACCACATCGACTTCCTGCGCCTCGGGCAGGACCGCCACGGTGACGGTGCTGGTGTGGATGCGTCCCTGCGCCTCGGTGGCCGGCACGCGCTGAACGCGGTGCACGCCTGACTCAAATTTGAGCCACTTGTACACCTCGTCGCCGGTGACACTCACCACGGCGTCCTTGTATCCGCCGAGATCGGAGGGGCTGGCATCGAGTACCTCAAAGCGCCAGCCCTTGGTCTCGGCGTAACGCTGGTACATGCGCAGCAGATCGGCCGCGAAGAGGGCGCTTTCGGCCCCACCGGCGGCGCCGCGGATTTCCAAAATGGAATTGCGCGAATCAACCGGACTGGGCGGGAGGATGCCCAGTCGAACCTTGTTGGCGACGCGCGCCTCCTCGCGTTCCAGACGGGTGATTTCCTCAGCCAACATGACCGCCATCTCGGATCCGGCGGATTCCGCGGCGAGGAGTTCCCGGTTCTCAGCGAGTTCCCGGGTGATGCGCTCCAGCGTTTCGCCGGATTCCACGAGGTCACGCAGCCGTGAGTGTTCCCGGGTGAGTTCCTGTCCGCGCTGCGGATTGGCAAACGCGTCGGGCGCGCTCAACAGGGCTTCCACCTCGGCAAACCGGTCGCGGAACTTCCGGATGAAGGGCTTCAGGTCCATGGCGCGGTAGACTCGGAGGTCGGGAACGAAACGAAGAAATCTGGGCTCGAAAGGTCGGCAGCATCCCCCTTCCCAACGCGGGGCGATCGACGCCCCGCGTTGGGAAGGGATGCGGGAATGAAAAAACCGCCCGACAACCGGAGGGCCGGTCGGCGGGCGGTTGTCAGAGTCCGGGCTACTTCTTCTTCTTGGCAGTCGCCTCGGCCTTCGCAGCCTGGGCGGCCTGGGTCTTCGCCAAGCGCTGCTGGAACTTGTCCACGCGGCCGGCGGTATCCACGAACTTCTGCTGACCCGTGTAGAACGGATGGGTGAATGCGCTGATACCCATCAGATAAAGAGGATACTCCTTACCGTCCTCCCAGACAGCGGTGAGGTTGGTGTGGGCGCACGACTTGGTCAAAAAGGACTGGCCGGAGGCCGAGTCCCGGAAAATCATGGGCCGGTAGTTCTTCGGATGAATATCTGCCTTCATAAAATGGAGGGCGGACGCTAGCATCGGAAGGTCCGCTGACAAGTGGTATTTTATGGAACTTGGGTCGCCACCCCCCTTCGGACACCGCTCTCCAGGCCGGTCCCGGGGGCGAATCTTTCGAGAATTCGATTTGCCCCGGACCGCATCCGCGCTTATCAACCCGCCTCCCATTTAGGGAACAGCCACCATCTCCTCGTGGAGGAATCCTACAAAATCATCGGCACCGACGGTCGCGAGTACGGACCCGTCAAACTGGAAGAACTGCGCCAGTGGTGCACCGAAGGGCGCGTCGGCCCGGCCACGCTCGTCTGGATGGCCGAGGAAACCCGCTGGCAACCCGCCGCGGCCGTGGATCAGTTGAAGTGGGATCTGCCCGCCCCGCCCCCGATCCAAACGGCGTCGTCCAATTCAGGTTCTGGTTCAGGCTCCGGCTCCTCCGCAGCGGGATCGCGCGACGACCTCGATGCCGGCATCCACATTCCCGGGATCAACGTCCGCGAAGCCGGATTCTGGATCCGCTTCACCGCGTACCTGGTGGATTTTCTCATCCTGGGTTCCATGGTGGCGCTGGTCACCCTGCCCTGGGCCGACCTGCTGGAAGCGTCGCAAACCGCGGCCTTGGCCGAGGTGAAGAAGGCGGCGCCGGATTTCAAAATCCTGTGGCACTTCTGGCTGTTGGTGCTGGCGATCAATGTACCGGCCAACTTCCTTTATTTCGTCGGCTTCAACGGAGCCTGGGGGGCCACGCCGGGGAAATTGATCCTCGGACTCCGCATCCTCGATGCCAACGGCGGGCCGATCGGATTCAAGCGCGCCTTCCTGCGTCACTGCGCCGAGTGGATCACGCGATTGACCTTCGGGCTGGGATTCCTTCTCGTGCTGTTCACCCCGGAAAAGCGGGCCCTGCACGACCTCATCGCCCGCACCCGCGTGGTGTGGTTCCGTCCTTCGGAATTCTAAGCTGACCCCGCCGGTTCCGGAGTCCGGCTGGTCGCGGTCGGAAACTTCCGCTCATTCTTCCTCGTCGTCGGCATTCACCAGGGCTTCCGCCCCCAGCGATTCTTGGATCGCAATTCGCAGACGCTCCTGGAATTCGTAGCGATGCCGCGGGGTGATCATCAGCCGCCGAAACACTCCGGACCGGCGCTCGATCATCAGCAGTCGATGCGAATCCCGGAAAACGCTGCGCCAGTTTTCCGTGGTGAACCAGGAATGGTTCCTGCGCGGTTTGCTCACGCGGACGATTTCCGAGAATGGAATCCTCCGAAGCGTGAGCCGGCCCAGGCGGACGCGGAATGCGTTCTTCCCGATGTGATACTCCATCCGTCCCTTGGCCAGCAGCCAGAGGACGATCAACCCCGAGGCGATCCCGGCCAGCCAAAGCGATTCACGGAGCGGCGGAAGCGGAAGAGTCATCGATGCGGAGCCGCCCAGAGAATCAGCACGGGAACCAGGATCCCAAGCCCAAGGGCCGCGCCCACGGCGATCGGTGCACGACCAAACCGGAACGCGAGCACCAGTCCGAGCACGGTGGTGAGAATGAGGGCGATGGACATCACCACCACCAGCACCTTGAAGACCTTGGGCGAGGCCTTCTGCCGCAGCACGCCAGTCTCGGGATAGATCTGGTCGGTGTGCACGACGCGAAGTTTCTGCGCCAGCGTCTCGGCTTCGCTTGGGGATTTCAACCGGTCGGAACTCACCGTCTGCAACCATCCGGTGGCGATGAAAAACAGCAGCAACGGGGTGAAGAAAACCCCGAGGTACAGGTGGAGCTGCCGCAATTGTTTCATCAAGAGCAATGGCCGCAGTTCAAATCAAACCCAACCAACCGACCCCGCACGCACTGCCGAAATGTGCGACTTCGACAGAGTCTCGAATCACTTCACGGCGGGGATCCGCAGCTTCATGCCGACGTAGATTTTGCGGGCATCCTTGAGCTTCGGATTCGCCTTCAGCACGTGGGCGACGCGCACCTTGAGTCCGCGGTCCTTGTTGAAGGCCGAAATAATCGCCCCGAGCGTTTCGCCCTCGGCCACCACGTGTTCGTAGTATTCCGCAGGCAGCTCGACGCCGTCATCCTCCGGCTTGGCGGCGGGCTCATTGGCCGGCTTGCGGGTGACCGCAGGTTCCGACTTGGGCTTGGGCGCCTTGACCTCCTCGACCGGCGGCAGCACCACCGGCTTGCTGGCCAGGCGCGCGATCTCTTCCAGCTTGTCGTGAACCATCTTGCCGTCGGCGATGCGCTTGCGATCGGCCTCCTGGAATTGGTCCACCACCTTCTTCAATTCCTCGCGGGTGACATTGTCCTTCCCGACGAGGGAAAGGTCGGCGCGGAGCTTGGCGTTCTCGGTGCGCAGTTGGACGATCGCGTCGCGCAGCTCGCGGACCTGGCGGAGCAGCGCATCGCGGCTCTCGGTGAGCGCGGTTACATCCGACTCCAGGCGTTTGAACGATTCCGCGTCCACCTGCGCTCGAGCATCCAGAGCAGCAAGCGGAAGGGCGATGGAAAGAAGAATCGAAGCAAGACGAGGACGAGTCACGGCGACAGGCTAGAAACCACCCGCGCTCCAAGCAAGGATCGGGTGAACGGAATCCTGCAAAACCTGGATCCCACTCTCCGGGAAACTCAGGCCGCCAGCGGCAGCTCCAGGTCCGAGGCACGGGTCAAACGTCCTTCCACCTGGGCCGCAATCACCGAGGCGGGATGACCGGTGGCTCCCACAAAAATGCGGGTCAACACGTCGCGAACCAACCCGCGGTGAAGCTCAAAAAAGGTGGTCAAGGTGCGGGAATCAATCCCCCGTCCCGAGCACAGGTACCGGAAATCCGGTTGCGCCTCGATGCAGGCCTCCAACCTGGCCCCGGCCCCCACCCCGCGCGCCAGGGCATACGCCACGGCGGTCAACACGACCGGAAAGCTGTACATCGCATCCTCCGGCGACGCCTTGAAATGCTTCGCCGGAAGCTCCACGCCCTGAACCGATTCCAAGGCGAGGCGCATCAGTCGCACCGCTCCGGTGCGCTCCGCCAAATCCAGGGGGACCCCCACCGGTTCCGAACCGGCATCCCACTGGGAGGGAAATGCTGTACCATTCATGGTGCATAGTTCAGGCCCCGAAGGTTACGAACAGATGACGCACCCGTGACGTTCACGGGCCAATACGACCCATTTTTGAATTTTGAATCCTCAAATCCGGATACGTTGATTTGAAGGCTTGTCTGTTGCCGATGAAGGGTTAGGATTCGGCCTGTTTTATGAGTTCTTCCTCTCTCCCGCCGCTGACCCGTGGATCGGAATTGGTGGATCTGCTGAAAAAGCGGATCGTGATCATCGACGGTGCCATGGGCACCACCATCCGCACCTATGGCAAGAAGGAGGCCGACATCCGGGGCGAGCGGTTCAAGGACTCGAAGAAGGATCTGCTCAACAACGGCGATCTCTTTTCCCTCACCCAGGCGGAGATGATCTGCGACATCCACCGGCGCTTCCTTGAGGCCGGTGCGGACATCATCGAGACCAACACCTTTTCCGCGACCAGCATCGGCCAGAGCGAGTTCTTCGTGGACGACCCACGGGAACACGGCGGCCGCAAGGACCCGGCGTTTTACCAGTCGGTGATTGAGAATCCGTTCCTCGATCAGCTCGCGTGGGAGATCAACGAGACCTCCGCGCGGCAGTGCCGGGAATGGGCCGACCGCGTGGCCAACAAGGACGGCAAGCGCCGCTTCGTGGCCGGGGCAATCGGACCCCTGACCGTCTCGCTCTCCAATTCCCCGGATGCCGACGACTCCGGATTCCGCGTGGTCACCTTCGACCAGGTGAAGCGCGCCTACACCAGCCAGATCCGCGCGCTCATCGCGGGCGGGAGCGACTTCCTCCTGGTGGAGACCATTTTTGATTCGCTCAACGCCAAGGCCGCCCTCGTGGCGATCCAGGAAGTGTTCGAGCAGGACAAGATCCGCCTCCCGGTGTCGATCTCCGCAGCCGTGGGCCGCGGCGGCGAGACGATGATCTCGGCGCAGACCATCGAGGCGATGTGGAACGCGGTGGAGCACATCCAGCCGTTGTCGGTCGGATTGAACTGCTCGCTCGGACCCGACCTCATGCGTCCGTTCCTGGCCGAACTCTCCGCGCGCTCCAGCTCGGCGATCTCCTGCTATCCGAATGCGGGCCTGCCGAATCCGCTGTCACCGACGGGATTCGATCTCAAACCCGAGGACATGGGCCGGTTCCTCGGCGAGTTCGCCTCGTCGGGATTGATCAACATCGCCGGTGGCTGCTGCGGCAACACGCCGGAGCACATCGCCGCCATCGCCAAGTCGCTCGAAGGCCGCCATCCGCGCGACCTCGCGCCGCGCGACTCCGGCACGCAGCGCCTCGGCGGCCTCTCCGGGAATCCGGCCGATGCCGTGGCCGCGCGCCCGCGTCCGTTGCGACTCTCCGGTTCGCAGCCGTTCACCCAGCAGATTGGGCAGTTCATCATGATCGGCGAACGCACCAACGTCGCCGGGTCCCCGAAGTTCGCGAAACTCATCAAGGAGGGGAACTACGAGGAAGCCGTCGCGATCGCGCGTCAGCAGGTCGAGAACGGCGCCAACATCATCGATATCTGCATGGACGAGGGCATGATCGATGGCGTCGCCGCCATGACCCGGTTCCTCCAGCTCCTGGGCAGCGAACCCGAAGTCGCCCGCGTTCCGTTCATGGTCGATTCCTCCAAGTGGGAGGTGATCGAAGCCGGCCTGAAATGCCTTCAGGGCAAGGGCATCGTGAATTCGATCTCGCTCAAGGAAGGCGAGGCCAAGTTCCGCGAAAGCGCCGCCAAGGTGCTGCGCTACGGCGCGGCCGTGGTGGTGATGGCCTTCGACGAACAGGGCCAGGCGGCCACGTATGCGGACAAGATTCGCATCTGCGAACGCGCCTACCGGATCCTCGTCGATGAAGTCGGCTTCCCGGCCGAGGACATCATTTTTGATCCGAACATCCTCACCGTCGCCACCGGCATCGAGGAGCACAACAACTACGCCGTGGACTTCATCGAAGCCACGCGCTGGATCAAGACGAACCTGCCGCACGCCAAGGTGAGCGGCGGTGTCTCGAATGTGTCGTTCAGCTTCCGCGGCAACAACGTGGTCCGCGAGGCCATGCACAGCGCCTTCCTATACCACGCGATTCGCGCGGGCATGGACATGGGCATCGTCAACGCCGGCATGCTCGAGGTGTACGAAGAGATCGAGCCCGAGCTGAAGACCCTGGTGGAGGACGCCCTGCTCAACCGCCGCCCCGACGCCACGGAACGCCTGGTCGCCCACGGCGAGGCGCTGAAGGCCAAGGCCGGCGGAACCACCGCGGCCGACAAGAAGGTCGAGGAAGAATGGCGTCGCGGCACCGTCGAGGAACGCCTCGCGCACGCGCTCGTGAAGGGCATCGACACCCATATCGAAATTGATACGGAAGAGGCCCGCGCCAAACTCGGACGCCCGCTCGCCGTGATCGAAGGCCCGCTGATGGCCGGCATGAGCATCGTCGGCGACCTGTTCGGTGCCGGAAAGATGTTCCTCCCGCAGGTGGTGAAATCCGCCCGCGTGATGAAGAAGGCCGTGGCCTATCTCACCCCGTTCATGGAAGCCGAGAAGGCCGCCATGGCCGCACGCGGCGAAGCCGTGAAAGCGCAGGGCAAGATCGTGCTCGCGACCGTGAAGGGCGACGTCCACGACATCGGCAAAAACATCGTGGGCGTGGTGCTGGCCTGCAACAACTACGAGGTCATCGACATGGGCGTGATGGTCCCGTGCGAGAAAATCCTCGAACGCGCCCGTCAGGAAAAGGCCGACATCATCGGCCTCAGCGGCCTGATCACGCCGTCGCTGGATGAGATGGTCCACGTGGCCCGCGAGATGGAGCGCACCGGCTTCAAGATCCCGCTGCTGCTCGGCGGCGCGACCACCAGCCGCGCCCACACCGCGGTGAAGGTGGCCCAGCATTACAGCGAACCCGTGGTGCACGTGCTCGATGCCTCACGCGCCGTGCCCGTGGCCAGCGCCCTGCTCAGCAACGAGCAGAAGCCGGCCTTCGTCGCGCAACTCCGCGCCGACTACGAAAAGCTCCGCTCCCAGCACGCTGGAACCCGGCAGGAACTCCTCACACTCGACCAGGCCCGCAGCCGTGGCGCACGGCTCACTTATGATTCGCTCCCGCATCCCGAGTTCGTGGGCGTGCGCGTGCTTGAGGATTTCCCGCTCGAAACCCTCCGCGGATTCATCGACTGGTCGCCGTTCTTCCACACCTGGGAATTGCGCGGCCGCTACCCCAGCATCCTTCAGCACGAGAAGTACGGCGCGGAAGCCACCCGGCTGTTTGCGTCTGCCCAGTCGATGCTCGATGACATCATCGCCAACAAGCGTCTGCGCGCCCGCGGCGTGTACGGATTCTTCCCGGCGAACCGCACGGGCGACGATGTGACCGTCTTCACCGACGACACCCGTTCGCAGACCCGCACCACGCTGCACTTCCTGCGCCAGCAGATTCAGAAGGACGACAACTCGCCCAACTGGTCGCTCGCGGACTTCATCGCCCCGACAGGCTCCGCCGACTACATCGCGGGATTCGCGGTGACCACCGGGTTTGGTCTCGACGAGATGGTGAAGGCCTACAAGGCGGACCACGACGACTTCAACGCGATCCTCGCCGAGGCGCTCGCCGACCGTCTTGCCGAAGCCTTCGCCGAATGCCTCCACAAGAAGGTGCGCGAGGAATGGGGCTACGGCCGTTCGGAAGCGCTCACGCCCGAGCAACTCATCAACGAGGAATACCGCGGCATCCGCCCGGCGCCCGGTTATCCCGCCTGCCCGGATCACACGGAGAAGGAAACCCTCTGGCAGCTGCTCGACGCGGAGAAGGCGACTGGCATCAAGCTCACCGAGAGCTTCGCCATGTGGCCCGGCAGCAGCGTCAGCGGCCTCTACTTCAGCCATCCGGATTCCAAGTACTTCGCCGCGGGCAAGCTCGCCGCCGACCAGGTGGCCGACCTCGCCCGTCGCAAGGGCAAGTCGGTATCAGAAATGGAACGCTGGCTCGGTCCGTGGTTGAACTACGATCCGAAGCCCTCGGTTTCCTGAGCGAAGTCGGCTGACGAAGGTCGGCGAGCCAGCGCTCGACCGAGCCTTCGCTGATTCGGAACGAAAATAGCCCAGGCCTTCAGGCCTTGGGGTAAAGATGTTGCGCGTGGCGTTGAGTCCCGGAGGGACGGCAGAGGTGTGGTTCTGCCGTCCCTCCGGGACTCGATCCGTGCTGAGACCTAATCCCCCGGCCTCAAGGCCGGGGCTATTTTCAATCAATCCAAATTCGGATCACGTCCCTGTCTGATCGCCTCTTCAACGCTTCAACTTTTCAACCCTTCAACCAGTGCCACCGAGCTACTGCGCCGAAATGGTCTTCAGCAAATACGCGCGGCGCTGGTCGGCGAAGGATTTCAACCCGATGGTTCCGCCGCCGCCGGGACCAAATCCGTTCCCCGGAATGTCGTCGGTGAGGCCTTTCTTGAAGGCGTCGTAGGACTCCAGTTTCTTCGTGTCGGCCTTCACCTCGGCATCGATCATCGAGTGCATCTTGGTGGCGATCGGTCCGAGCTTTTCCCAATCGAGCCACTTCTCCGCGATGTCGCGTTCGATGGCCAGGTAGCGCGCACGGAATTTGGGCACCGCGAGCAGTTTTGAAATCAGCGGCTTGCCTGTGTCCTTCGCCGCGTAGAGAGGATCGGCTTCCACGCCCTTGATCTGCGCGCCTCCGCCCATGCCTCCAGGACCGCCGGGGCCACCAGGCCCTCCAGGTCCGCCATTCCCCTGAGGCCCGCCGTTGCCCTGTGGTCCACCGAATCCGGGAGGACCTCCACGCCGTCCGCCGGGGCCGCCGCCGCCGAAGCCCGGGCCACCCGGCTTGCTGAAGGTCTCGTTGGTGTCGTGGGGCAGGATGTGGAACCGGCCGGTTTCATCCTGGTAGATATTGTAGTCGCTGGTGCGAACCCAGTAGCCGTCGTTGTTGATCAACGCGTTTTCGAGCGCGAGGAACTTGAGTGCCCCTTCCACATCGAGGATCGGTTCCAGTGCAGCTTCCAGCTGATCGGTCGGGGTGTTGTTCAACACCTTGCAGAGCTTGATGAGATCGGCCCACGACTTCGCATCGTCCTTCGATTTGATGTCGTAGATCTTCTTGTACGCCGAGGCGTCCTCGCCGAGGTACGCGAGGCTGCCGCGTCCCTGCGGACTGCCGGGGACCTTCCATCGGGCTCCCTTGGTGGTGCCGAACCACTCGCGGACGAACTCTTTGTCGAACTGCTGTTCATTGATGTAAACGCCCCAGTTCTCGCCGTTGATCACCACGCGCACGAGGCTGGATCGCGGGGCCGGGATGTAGTTCCGGGCGATCACCGAGTAGAGCACCGGGCGGAGGAATGTCGGATCCTCGTGGGAGTTCAACAGATTGAGAGTCTTGAATCCCTCGATCGCCTGATCCTTGTGAACCATGGCGAGCGACAGGTTGAGCGAACGTTTGTGCGTGGCGGGAATCATCATGTACGACGACATGCCGCGGAAGTGCACGCCCACGTCCCGATAGGTCTTCCCGTCCACGGTGAGCTTTGCAGGCAGGTCCACGTCGGACTTGTGGAAGGCTTCGAGTTCCTTCTCCCAATCGCCGTTTTCAAATTCGAGGAACAGCGTGCGAATCGTGGACTGATCGTAGAACGCCTTGCCGGTAACCGGCGTCACGGAGTCCACCGTGATCTTGGCGCCCGGGGAGACGGGTTCGAGTTCTCCACCGCCACCGGGGCCGCGTCCTCCGCGGAATCCGCCGCCGCCCTGCCGGCCATTGCCCATGTCGGCAAGAGCGGCTTTGCGCTCGGTGGCGTTGAGCCAGCCGTTGGTGTCGGCGTCGTATTTCTTGAGCAGCTTGGTCTTCTCCTGAACGCCGCCCATTCCCGGGCCGCCGCGGCCGCGTCCGCCGCCGGGACCGCCGGGGCCACCAAAACCGGGAGGAGGACCGAAGTCACCTCCGGGACCATCGGGTGGGAATTGAGCCGAGACGGAACTGGTCACCACGCACAGCGCGGCGAGGCTCGTGGCAATCCAGGATGCAGACGGGGTTTTCATACGGGACCTATGGGAATTCGGGATACGTGAACTCAAGACCGTTGCGGCTTCGCAACCGTTTCAACTTTTAGCGACACGGAGAACCGCTCCTGCCGCGTTCAACGTTGGGCTCGGTTGTGGACCGCAATTCATGGGTGACTTCGTTTCGGAATCCGGATCACAACCGGTTTCCAAGTGTGATGACCGCGGCACTGTTAAGGACCCGTTCAAGGAACCGGGTTTATTGTTAAGGAATGGTAAATCCTCCCGGCAGCCGACGAATCGTTGCCATTACCGCACCCGACGCGTGGGGCATCCGAGGTACACGTGGCCCGGCAGTAGGCGCTCGCGCTTCATCACCACCGAGTGGGGCTCCACCCGCGCGCCGTCGCCGATCTCCGATCCGTAGAGGAGCACGGCGTTGATGCCGATGGTGGCACCGGCCCCGATCGACACGCGATCAATCTTGAGCACGCGATCCTCAAAGGTGTGGGCCTGGAACAGTCCATCCACGGTCGCGCAATCGCCGAGATGCAACATGTCGGGATCCGGGATGTCCTGCGCAAAGCCCGGTCCCAACACGACACCGCGGCCCACCGAAACCCCGAGCAGGCGGAGGAACCAGGCCTGCACCAGGGTGCCATCGAGCGTGCCGATTACGTCGCGCGCGAGAAGGCTCCACGCGAGGCACACGAAGTCCCATCGACTCGCCCAACACGACCACAGCGGATGAACACCGGGCTTCACCCGGCCGAGCACGAGCCACTTCAGCGCGATCACCACCAAACAAGGCGTGAGTCCCGCGATGGCCGTGGCAGCAGGAACTCCCAACCAGAAAAACGCAGTCGTGGGCTGATCGCCTCCAAATTGCTGCAGCAGGCTGCACCACAGCGGCACCACAGCGGCGGGAACAAACGGCACGAGAAACCGCAGTCCCTCCCAGAACCATCGATTTGCGCGACGCAGCACTGACGGTTGATGGGTGAGCTGGGCATCCACCTCTAGCACCTCGCGTCGGGGCAGTTCAAACGCCGGGTGACCAAACCACGCCGAGCCCTGTCGACAGAATCGCGCATCGGCCACCGTAAGCACCCCGAGCAGCAAATCCGGCGGCAGCTTCTCGCCGGCGGGAATCACCACGCCGTTTCCGAGAAAGGTCCGTTCGGAAATCCGGATCGGCGCGAGCGTCACGCAACCCTGATGAATCCGCGGGCCGGCCAGATAAATTCCATCGGCAAGAAAACTCCCGTTGCCGATCTCCAGCATCTCGGGAACCACGTCGATGATGGTGCTGATCTCGCAGTCCTTTCCGATCTTCGCCCCCGCGAGTCGCAGCCAGAAGGGCCAGAGGAGCGTTCCGTACAGCCAGTTCCCGGCCGACTGCACCATGCCGGTCTTCATCCACACCCGGAGAAATGCCGCACTCGACCGGGGGATTGTACCCGGATTGATACGCCCCAGCGCCCGGCACAACGCAGCCTCCAGCAGCAGTGCGAGCGGGACGGGGGCAAACATGGCAATGCACGCCGTCAAAACTCCAGTGGCCGAAACGGTGGGCGACTCCAGCCAATCGAGGGCCTGCTCGACATCGGTCCCGGTCCAGCGGGCGATCAACAGCGCGATGAACTCGAGCGGCAGCGCGAGGATCCAGCCCAGCGCGAGACGCGCGAGGATCAGCAACAACGAATACGCCACCGGGGACAGCGGCTGCGGCGCTGCGGGATCGAGATCCGGCTTGGGCGTGGTTCCGATGCAGCGTGCCGGGATGCCATCCCAACGCTCGCCCGCGGGGATGCTTCCACCGCGGGGCAGTGAAGACAGTGCGGTGAGCGACGCGCCCGCTCCCACGCGCGTGTGGCATCCCACACCTGCCCGCACTTCCAGCGTGGCGCCGGATTCAATCACCACCGGACCGATGACCAGCTGGCGATCCTCGAGTTCCACCAAACGCAATGAAGCCTCCTGCGACAGCGTGACGTCGTCGCCGATCTCCAACAAATCCCACGCACCGCGGAACACATCCACGCCGCGGTGAATGTGAACCCGGCGCCCGACCCGCGCGCCCAGCGCCCGAAGCGTCATGTTCAGGAACTCGGTGCCTTCGAGGAAATTCCAAGGGATGCGTCGAACCGCGTTCTGAACGGCCCAGTGTTTGAGATAGAAGGATCCCCACACCGGTTCGCGTCCCGGTTGATAGCGACCAATCAGGAGTCGTTTGAGAAGCACTGCGATGGCGATCGACACCGGCGTGTAAATCGCCACCACGGCAAACACGATTCCGGGAAAGCCCAGAATGATCGGCACCGGCCCCACGCGGATTGCCAACCAGGGAAGCGCATGGAACACGCCCCAGTACAACAAAAGGGAAAACACCACCGTGGACCAGGCAATCGACGCGAGTTGAAGGCAGGTGGCGATGAAGCGTCCGCCGGCACCGATGGGGTCTGCGGAAGTTCCCGCCGAAGAAGCCGGAGCATCGCCGCCCGACTCCCTCCGCACTTCGGCGGCCCGCACGGCGAGGCGGGCCGGGGTCCGGTGCTCGTACACATCACGCACCGTCAACGCCGCGGTCCCGGCGTGTTCGCGCAATCTCGACACCCAGAGCGCGGCCGTCAGCGAATCGCCGTTGAGTTGATTGAAGAAATCCGCGTGCACCGCCGCGGCGCCAAGTTCGGGGCGGTTCAACGCCTGAGCACAGGCCTTGAGGAGAATCCGCTCCACTTCGCTCAACGTGGAAACATCGCCCTCGTTCGAAGAATCCGCTGCCGACTCGGCAACGGGGTTCACCAGCGGTTCCGGCAGGGCCCGACGCTGGATCTTGCCTCCGACGGTTCGCGGCAGATCGGCAAGAAACACGAACGCCGACGGCACCATGTACGCCGGCAACACCCGCGAAAGCTCGTCCTTCAATGCGGACGCTTCCGGGGGCGATGCCGGATCATCGGCCACGATGTAGCCCACCAGCATCTGACGGGAGGAGTCGCCCCGTACCGCGCAGGCGGCGGAGCGCACCCCGGGGCATTCCGACAGTCGCGACTCCACGGCTTCCAGTTCGATCCGATATCCGCGGATCTTCACCTGGGCATCGACGCGGCCGTGGCAGGTCATCACGCCATTGGGTCCGCGCGACACCAGGTCGCCGGTGCGATAGATGCGTCCAAACTGCGGATGAATCGGGAATTTCTCCGCCGTGACTTCGGGAAGATTCCGGTACCCGCGCGCCAATCCCACTCCGCCGAGGCACAACTCGCCTTCCGCCCCTTCGGCCACCGGCTGGAGGGATTCATCCACAATCCAGGCCGTGAACCCACGCACCGGGCGGCCAATGGTGATGGGTGCACCGATTTCGATACGGCCCCGGACCGAGGTGACGGTGCACTCGGTGGGCCCGTATCCATTGACGAGAAGTCGGCCGCGTCCCCAACGCTCCGCAACATCCGAGGGCAGCGCCTCGCCGCCGACGTACAGCAGGCGGAGATCTGGAAGCGCGAGATCAGGCCGGTCGCACCCGGTGGTGCGCAGAAGCGTCGGCGGAGGACACAGCACGGTGATGCGCTCCTGCTGGAGCCACGGAATGAGATCGGGTCCGAGCCGGGCGGCCTCATCGTCCATCACCACTGCAGTCGCACCGCTGCCCCATGCGAGCCAGAGTTCCTCGACCGATGAATCGTACGCGGCCGAAGATCCCTGGGCCACGCGGTCGCCGGGGCCGAGATGGAATTCGTCTCGATCGGACTCGACGAGATTCACAATCGACGCGTGTTCGATCATCACGCCCTTCGGACGCCCGGTGGTACCCGAGGTGTAGATGAGGTAGGCGAGATGCGAAGGCTGAACGTTGGGCGTCTCCGTCAGATCGGCAGTCGCTTCCTCCAGAAGCCGCCGACAATCGAGCGCTCGAACACCGCTCCAGGCCGAGCGGGCGACGCCGGTTGCATCGGTCAGCAGGATGCGGGATTCCGAGTCCGAAAGAATTTCAACCACTTGCCGGTCCGGGAACGCAGCATCCAGGCACGCATAGGCCGCCCCGGCTTTGAGCACGGCGAGCTGGGCGACGGCGAACTCAATCTCGGTTCGTGGGAGAAGCAGCGCGACCACGGAGTCCGGCTGCACGAACGGCCGAAGCCACGCGGCCAGGCGGTCGGAGAGTCGATCGAGCTCGGCGTAAGTGAGGATGCTGCGATGGGATCGCCCAGGCCCCGGCGGCGCTTCGAATGCAACGGCATCGGGCCATCGCCGGGCCGACCGGCGAAACACTTCATGAAGGAGTGTCGTCGGAAGCGGCGGCAATCCGGTGGCGGAATCAGATCCAGGTCCGACGGCTTGACCTTCCGCCTGCGGATTCATGCCTTCGTACTTGCCCCGTCCATCTGCTCAACCCGTGTTAAGAGATGAGGCGCGAGCATCTCACGCAACACTTCGTGATGCGCGGGATCAAGATGAGCGAATCCACCGATCCATCCGCGGCAGGCTGCGGCACCGCATCGGCAGTCGAAGGGTTCGGCCATGTCAAACTCGGTGGTGTCGTAGTCGAAGGTGATCTCGTCCCCGGGCAGGATGGCACGCAGCGCACGCACCTCGCGTCCGATCACCCGCACGCTGGGATCGCAGCTGTGATTCATGAAACGCCAGGGGTGGTAAAGGATGATGTCCTTCTCGGTGGCGTCCTTGGAAAGGTCCACGTGCCACTGGTCATCCACCTGAACCGAAAAGCGCGAGGCCACCGGGACCTGTACGCCCTCGATTCGGAACACCAACTCTCCCGGGCGGATGGGCACCGCTGCGAGCACGGAGAACTCGTTGAGGACCTGGGCGACACCCACCCGGCCGCAATGGGTCAGGTGAATGGAGGGAGAAGGAACAGTGGGCTTCAGCATGACGATCAGGGGTTCCCGCGCCGTGGGCTGGCTTGGTCAGAATAGGTTCACATCCGACACCGCCCGGTGAAACCACCTCATGTCATTCCCATGCACCGCGCCCGAGTCCGCTTTCGGGCACCGACACATGCGACAACACCGCCGACACTGCGTCCCGCAGTTCGGAGTCTTGCGAAGGCGATTCATTTCCGGGGTTTCTTTTAGCTTATTCAAACCCCGTGGGTGAAAGGCTAGAACTATCCGTCAAAAGTGTGCGGTTTGGGTGTCATTCCCCAAGTCGCATGGCACCCCGCTCATCCAAAGATCACCCCTTCACGAACGACATCCTATTTTCTCCCGGAAGCCCTTCCCCTGGAAATCGCATCGGCCAACGGAAACTCCTCTTGGTTTGGCAGCGACGCGTTGGTGGAAGGAACCACGCGCTGCGGCAGGGACGCATGGGTTTCGGTCGGAATCGAAAGCGGTGATTCGGTGGAGCGATGCACCCCACTCAGTCTCCATCCGACGCCCACGGTGACGAGAAACAGAACCAGTCCGACGCCGACCGCACGTGCGGACGGCGTCGGGGATTGAACCTGCTTTGAATCGGATCCGGATCGATTCGGCGCATTCATGGCGTTCAGCGAATGGTGAATCCGTTCTGAAGCGCGAAGGTGACATCGTCAGATCCCGGAGGCCCCGGGAAGGTCACGCTGACCGTGACCGTGCCCGGAGTGGCCGTTGCCGGAATCGCAAACGTGGCCGAGACCGTATTTCCAGAGCGTCGAACGTCAGTACCAGAAATGGTTCCCAACGCAGCGGCCTTCGGATTGACCGCAGTCGGAGGAGGATTGGTTCCAAGGGTCATGGTGATGGTGACGCTGGTTCCACGAGTGCCACTGGTGGGGGTGATGGAGGCGAGCGGAGGTCCCTGCGTGCCGCCGCCGCCGGTTCCACCACCGGTGTTCGCGGTGCCGGTCGCCGGGTCATAGCTGGCGACCGTGACCGAACCCACCCGATAGAATCGTCGATCGACTCCCGCGGGGGTCGCATCGAGCGTCACGGAACCGCGATTCCCGGTCGCTGCCACCGCTCCAGCCGCATTGTTCCACGTGGCGAGATTGGTGGAGGTCTCCAACTGATAGCTCCCGCCCTCCACGGCAGACCACGTGAGGGTCACCTGACCGGACCGATTCGCAGGCGCATCGAACACAATGGGACGGCTTGCTCCGCCAACGAAGTTTGTGGTGACCGTTTCAGACAGGGTCGTCACCGATCCGCCGGTCGGCGAGCCGTGGAAGGCGCGTCCGATGTTGTACGGATACACCGGAGTGCCATCCGCCGCGATGGACACGAAGTAGGCATAGGTCCCGTTGGGGAAATCCGGGGTCACGCAAAAGCGGCCATTGGATTCATCCAGATCGAAATCCACCCCCTGCTTGAATCCGAGATCCCCGAGGTAGGCGTTGTCCTCCATGTAGCGCCCTAGCGGATACGTGGTGGAGACGGCCGGCCCGGTCTGAACTCCGGTGGTTCCGTAAAGACGCTTGGCCCAGGCGGGAATCGAGGAGCGGCCGGCGGTGGTCAGGTTGTCGGTGCCCTTCTGACTGTTCCGAAGTTGGTACCCCGAAATCATCCGGCGGAGTCCGCTCGCGGGATTCGTCGCGTTGGCATAGCCGTAGGGGCCGTAGATCGGGAAGCCGTCGGACACCCATCCAAGAATCGGCGAATGACGGGTGACCGCGGTGGTGGATTCCGAGTAGGTGCCGGTGGTGGCGTTGTAATCCACGTGATCCCCGAGCAGGTAGCGCAGCGCGATCGGATTGGCGTGGTAGTGGTAGGTGCCCTGCTGTTGCTGATGCGCGTAGGCGGGATCGAAGGTGGCGCCCTCGTTCACGTAGGCCTCGCGATTCCAATTGCCGCTGCCCTGGCCTTCGCTGGTGCCGTTCCAGTAGAAGGCATCGCGCGAATCAAACATGGCGACGCCATCGACGAAATAGCCGATGGATCCAAGCCCGGTCAGCGAGGGCGTCGACGGAATCGAAGTCGTGCGAGGGATGCGGTACAGCACCTTCTGATTCGACGGAAGGTTCGGGAATCCCGCGGACCACGGCCCCATCACATGCACGCCGAGACCGGTGGTGCGCAGATACACCCAGGAGGCCGAGGAGTAGATTTCCTGGATGCCCGAGTAGGCGGGCTGGGATTGGGTCTGCGAGCCGTTGCTCCAGGTGGTGACCTGGGTGCCGGCGGCCTTGGCCGCGGCGTTCACATAAATCCGGGCGTAGAGCCCCGATTGCTGGGTGTACCATTGATCGACGATGGGATCCCCGGCGCTGACCGAAAGGGCCGAAAGTCCGCCGAGGCAGGCGGCGAAGAGCAGAGGCAGTTTGGAATTCATAAGACAGGCGTTTAAGGGCTGACGTTCTGGCACCAGTTCACGTCCCGTCAGTTAAGTCCGCATTTGGAGAAGCACGGAAAATTGTTAAGGCGCGGTAAATCGTGCGGACAACCACGCCCGGCCCGATAGGATCCCCATCAAACACGCGCCATGCCCAACTCGTCCAACGAAGTCAGCCGAATCCTCGTCATCGACGACGACCGGAAGCTTTGCCGCCTGATCCGGGACTATCTGGAGCCCATGGGATACGCCGTCGAAGCGGTCCACACCGGTCCCGAGGGGGTCACGCTCGCCACCTCGCACCCCTGGCAGGCCATCATCCTCGACCTGATGCTGCCGGGATTGGACGGCTTCGAGGTGCTCAAGCGCATCCGGCACACGAGCGATGTACCAGTTTTGATGCTCACCGCGCGCGGCGACGAGGCCGACCGGATTGTGGGACTGGAGATCGGTGCGGACGATTACCTGCCCAAGACGTTTTCCACCCGCGAATTGCTCGCGCGCCTGCGGGCGGTCACGCGGCGGACCGGCCGGTCGAAGCCGGAATCCGAGAATGACGATCCGCCCGATCTGGTGGTCGGGGACCTGCACGTGCGTCCGTCCGCCCGGACGGCTATCCTGGGCGACCGGCCCATTGCGCTGACCCCGGTGGAGTTCGACCTGCTGGTTTCGCTGGCCAAGGCCAAGGGACGGGTGAAATCGCGCGAGCAGCTTCTGGATGAATGCCGGGATCGAAACTACGAGGTGTTCGATCGGTCCATTGATGTCCACATCTCCGCGCTGCGGAAGAAACTCGGCGACGATCCGCGTCAGCCGCGGTTCATCCGCACGCTGCGTGCGGCGGGTTACATGATGGTGGATCCCGACGCCGAGCCATGAAGCTCCGACTCCCGCTCTACGCGCAGTTCATCATCTGGTTCTTCCTGAACCTGGTGCTCCTGGCCATCTGCACTGTGTTGGTCATCCGATCGGAGTTTCGGATGGACCGGATGTTCTCCCATTTTATTGGGGATCGCGCCGAGCCGGTGGCGGAATCGTTGATCTCGGATCTGCGGAGCCGTCCGATCCCGCAATGGACCGACGAGCTGGCCCGCTACAGCAGCATTCACGGGGTTCAATTCCTGGTGGCGCGCAACAGCGGCGACGTGCTCGCCGGACCGCGCACGCAGCTGCCGGACGAGGTGCTGCAACTTCTGGCACGTCGGCCCTCGAATCGTCCGCCGCGCGGACTCGAAGGGGGCGAAGGATTTCCAAGCGACTTCCCTCCACCCGGCGCGCCGCGTCCGCCGCGGCGAGGAGGTCCCGAGGGAATCCTGGGATTCGTGAGGAGCTCGAATCCGACGCGCTACTGGCTCGCAGTGAACGCCTTTCTGCCCGATCCGGAGCAACGCCGGCCGACGATGCTGCTGATTCAATCGAACCAACTTTCCGGAGGCGGATTCTTCTTCAATTACACGCCATGGCTCTGGGCGGCTTCTGCAGTGGTGATCGTGTCCGCGCTCTGGTGGATTCCGTTTGTGGGCAGCATCACGCGTTCGATTGGAAAATTGACCGCGGCCACAGAACGAATTGCGGAGGGGCATTTCGATGACGCCGTCAGCGAGCGACGCGGCGATGAATTGGGTCGGCTCGGCACGGCGATTAATCAGATGTCCACCCGCCTCGGCGGATTCGTGCTGGGGCAAAAACGATTCCTGGGCGACATCGCCCATGAGCTGTGTTCTCCGCTGGCGCGATTGGAAATGGCCCTCGGCATTTTGGATCAACGACTTGATGCCAACGCCCGCGAGTACGTGCAGGATGCGCGGGAGGAAGTTCGACACATGTCCGGACTGGTGAATGAGCTCCTTTCATTCTCCAAGGCCGGACTTCGTCATCGGGATCTGCCGATGGAATCGGTGCACCTGCGTCCGCTGGTGGAAAAAACCCTGGCCCGCGAATGCCCGCAGGCCGGTCGGTTCACCCTAGAAATCCCGCAAGAGCTTCATGTCCTCGCGAGCCGCGATCTGCTTTCCCGGGCGATCGGAAACCTGGTTCGCAATGCGCTTCGTTATGCAGGCTCCGCGGGGCCAATCGCATTGTCCGCCGAATCGAGCGCTGGTCAGGTCCGATTGCGCATCAGCGACCTCGGTCCCGGGGTGCCCGAGGATTCACTCGCGCGTCTCGGCGAACCCTTCTACCGCCCGGACGCCGCCCGAACCCGCGAAGACGGCGGTGTGGGACTTGGACTGGCCATTGTCCGCAGCTGCATCGAAGCCTGCCAGGGATCGGTGCAGTTTCGAAACCGGAAGCCCTCCGGGTTCGAGGCAGAATTGACCCTGAAGACCGGCGACGCCATTGATTCCGACGAATCCACCGGCTCCGTTGAAGGGGTTTCCTGACCAACTTTCCACCGCGAATTACGGGCAGACGGTGGCGGTGAGATTGCATGTGGCGACGCTCCCCAAAGAGGGGCAAGAGTAGCCGCCTGATCCCGTACGGACGCGAACCACAGCCCGGACCATGTAGTCGACCGCGCCATAGCTGCTCAATCCACCGGAAACATCGCGGAAGCTCAATTGATCCGCGGAGACCGTGCCCTTGAGAACCCAGTTCGAGGCTTTGCGATATTCCGTCTGGCTCCCCAGCGCGCCGGCGTTCGCTTCATTGCGGTAGATTGCGTATCCGTCCACCACGTCGGACGACGCCGTCCACGATAGGTCGATCGCGAAGGTCTCCGCCCCGGGAGTGCCTGCACCCGCCGCCACACCACACACCTTGACCGCGGTCGCCGTGGATGGCGGGGCGATGTACTTCATCCGAAGCGTTGGGTCTCCGAGCAGGTAGTTGCCGGTGACCTGCTGGAGATTGATCCGGTTGTAGGTGGCCGTCTGCATCGCACCGAGGTGCATTCCTGCAGCCACCGGGTCCACCTGATAGGGGCCACAGAAAATGCCGCTGTAGGCATCTCCAATCCAGGAAACCGAAAGCACGTCGTTCGACAGCGCGAGGCAATGGAGTCCGAAGGAATCGAGCAGGTTCCAATCCACAAAATGGGAACCGCGAAGGAACAGGAATCCGCATCGCGGCGAGATCGCTCCGGTCGCCAGTTCCTCGCTGGCGTAATTTGCAGGGCGGCTTCCCTGAATTGTGGACCGGCTGCTAAAACCACCGTGGACTCCCCACAGGATATCCGAGCTTTGGGCAAAGAGGTCCTGCTTGAAGACGTTGAGCGATTCGCGCCCGTAGCCGGCCCGGTCGAGAATGTTGCCAATCGTTGAGCCCATCTCGAAAAAGTTTCCGTCCTCTTCATACACACGAATCCCCTGCGGATAGGTCCTCAGCCCGAGTTTATAGTTGTGGACCTTGGCCAGGTACCGGCGCAGCAACTGATACTCGGCCAGCCGCGGCGTCGAATGGGGCGAGGCAAGGAGCGTGGTCGGATTCGCGTAATACTCGAGTGCCGCAAAATCGATGCGCCCGACCGGAATCTCCAACTGTCCACCAGGGCCGCCCTCGGCGTCGGAAGGAAGCAGCTGGTTGTCGTATTTGAAATCCCCCGCGGAGTTCAGCTGGATTCCATAGCCGTCCCCGCCCAGCGGATGCGCATCCTCGCAATCACCCGGGCAGGAATTCGGTGTCTGACCGGGAGCTCCGGGAGGGAAGATCGGATTGGTCGCGTCGCGCCACTCCATATGGGACATGTCCCCGTAGAACACATCCGCGGGCCAAGCCCCGGAATGATCCGGAGGCTGGCCATACCCATGACCGTCCAGGGGCACATATCCGGAATAGGGAATCGGCACGCGTCCCAGCAGGACAATCTGATAGTTCCCGGAAGGATTGGCCGACCAGACAGAATGGATCTGTTGTTTGATCGACAGCATGTTGTCGTGCCAGGCCTGCCGTCCCGAAGGCAGGTACCAATCCAGGTCATTCATCCGCTTCGCCGGAATCTCGATGACCTTCCACCCGTCCCGCCACAGATCATTCCGGTACACGATCAGGCTCGCCCTGAGGTTGGGTCGGAACGACGTGTTGGCCTCGCTGGCGGGATCAAGGAGGCTTTCCTCGATCACGAGAAACACCGTACCGCGATTGAGCAAGGGGTCCCCGATCCGTCCGGCCACCAGAGTTGGATGCTCATAGGGCGAGTACTCGTAGATCTCTTCGCCGCGGGCCTCGCGCGGACTGGTCTGCAGACGCCCAATTCGATACTCATACAAACGGCCCGGAACCGCCGTCGTGTCGGTCCACCGATTCGTCCTCACATCCACTCCCACCACCTCCACCTCGGGGCCATCCCAGAGCGTGTAGTGGTTTCCCACGTCGCGGCGGAATATCCGATAACTGTTGGTCAGGCTCGTTCCCTTCCAATCCCCTTCCCACGCCGCGAGCCATTCGAGCCGAAGCCCGGCGCCGGTGTCGGTCGCACGAATCGAATTCCGCTTCATGCTCAGCCGGTTCCAGAGCTCGCCAAAGTCGGACGAGAACTGGAACTCCGGCGTGGGCGGCAAACCAACGATGATCCGCTCCGTCGGCACGTTGAAGGTCTCAAACTGATCGATGAACCCATCGGCATCCAGAACTGCACCACCACCGCCCGGGGAAGCCCCTCCGATCCACAGCCCCGAGGCGCGCTCATCGTCGGTCACATCCGACACGATGCCCGAGGCGGAGGCGCGCTGAAACTTCGCGTTCAAGTCCATCGCCTTGGTGATCGAGGCCCACACGCGCTGCGAGTTGTAGTTGATCTGAACCTCGTATCCCCAGCGTTCACCCGCCGGCAGATCCGACGAGGTGGGAACATCCACCGGAAGAATCAGCGTGGGGATCAATCCATCGTTTATTGTTGTAAACAAATGAATCTCCGGCGAGGAGACTCCGTTGGTGACAATCATCTTCCACCGTCCGCACTGGAACAATCCGAGGGTCCGGGACGGCCGGCGGGAGGGGGTGGTCATCCAGTCCGGCACGTAGGTGAACCGGATGGAACCCGAGCGGAAGTCGATGTTCCGGCGTCCATCCGCTTCGGCAAGATTGTAAACCAGGGGCTGGGAAGCTCCATCGAACGCGGCGGCATTGCCGTCGAACGACTCCACCAGTCGCGCCCCAAGACTGCTCCCTGGACGCGGAAGCACTCCCTCCTCCGAGGCGAACGCCGGGGTGCTGAACTGCCAGAGGCCCATTCGACGCGGCGGGGAAACCGCGTTCTGCGGATCGCTCTCGGCGGAATCCACCACCCCGTTTTCATTCGCATCCTCCACATAATCCGGGATCTGGTCGCCGTCGGAATCCAGAGGCCGGACCGCTCCTCCCATCGATTGCGACGCCACGTAATGAAAGCCCAGGTCCACCGGATCGTTCACCACCCGCACCTGGTCCGCGCGGGCGGTGTGCCGGGCGAGTCCGGCCGCGGCGGCGCTGCGGCTTCCCCGGTTGGAGAAAGGCGAAGTTCCGGAGAGCGGATTCAACGCCTGATACCATCCGCCGAGCCCTCCCGTCGCCACCGCGTACTGCGGTGTTGCCACCACCGGCAATCCACCGATCGCCGGCACATTGGGGGAGAACCCGTTGTTGCTAAAGGTCCCCGCAAACGGCCCCCAGATTTGGGCACCGGTTGAATCGAACACGTTGTCGATCACCGTCCACGCCTTCGCCGGTTGTGCTTCGCGGGCCAGGATGAACCAGCCGACTTCGGGATTCGGCGGGTAGTGGAGATGTCGGAACAGGTTGTTAGAGATCTCCAAATCCAGCGGAGCCGGAGTCCCTCCCACGTAGGCACCTCCCCAACCGGAAACCCCAAACCACACCAGCCCGCGATTGAAGAGATTGTTCTTCAGCACCACGGACACGGGAACCGTGTTCATCGGCGAGTAATTCAGGTGCGCCCCGTGAAACTGACTGTCGGAAATGTGGATGGATTGAATCGGCAACGCCGCGTTGTTGCCGTACGCGGCGATCAAGTTGAGCAGGAAGAATTCCCCCGCGGTGGTGTTCACTTCGGTGAAGCGGAGGCGCACCTGACCCAGGGAGCTGATTCGTTGAACCGGACTCCCGTTCACCTCCCGAAACGCGCTCAACGCGGTCACCACCCCGAGACCGCCACTCGGCGGCGTGCCTTCCTGAACCTGGGCGACATTGAGAATCCGGTTCATCGCCTCCGGAGTTCCGACACTGATCAGGGAAGCCCCGGTTGCCCCGAGATCCACCGCCGAGACATAGGCCCAGCCCAGACACACCCCGTTGGTCAGCGTCACGCTCTTGTTGAAACGCGAGGCAATGGAGAGGTAATCAATCCTTGGATAATGGTACCCCGGACTCCTCCAGGTATCCGCAGCGACTTCCGCCCGATCCCCAAGGACGACGTCGTCTACGTACTCGGGTTGCAGATCCACCGGACGAAGGGTGGTGAAATCCCGGGTCGAAAGTTCCGGTGTCTCCCCCGCCAGCACCTGCGCCGCGGACAATGCCTGATACACCGGGGATCCCTGGGGCTTGAGGTAATAGCTGCCCGCCAGACTCGGTGCGAGAAACTCAAGAATCTCCGCGGGCCAGAAATTTCCCTTCGAATCCAGCTGCGTCTGACGCTGATCGGTCGGGATCGTTGCTCCACCGGCATCGGCATATACGTCCAGCCCGCCCAACCTCGGATCCGCCGAAGCAACGGTGCGGCCGATGATTGAATTCCGAATCCGCAGACTGGAGAACGAACGGTAGAAGCGTTTCGGGGCCTCCAGGGGTTCATCCCCGTTCAAATAGAGGGAGACCGCCGGATTGCAAAAGGACCAGCACCCCGCAGCGGTGACATAGGCAACATCCATCACCCCCATTTCGGGCGTCACCGTGTTCACATCCGACACCTGATTCGGGGCCGCTCCCACGATTGCCCGGTTCAAATAGGCAAAGAGAACGTTGTAAATATGATTGGTTCCACCCGTGACCAGAATTCCTTCGCCGCGGTTGGAGATCACTGGATCAGCCGGATTCGAGTAATCGACCCGAGAGACCATCTGCAGGCTGTGAAGCCGATTCTCCGTGGCGCTGTTGATCTCCAATCCGCGCCCCAGGTGAACAAACCGAACGTCATGTAGATCGATCGGATCAGGACTGTACCACCAGGCGAGCCCTCGGTTCCCGTAGGTTCCCGCGAGAAATCCGGTGGAGGAATCAATGCGATGCCCCACCGAGTCGTCGTCCCGGCCGGTAAGAATCGCCGGGCGGTGGCTCGACGTCATGCAGTCGAGCCGGCCAAGAATCCAAACGGATCCCGCGAAGGGAGGATACTTGATCACCGCCCCGCCCTCGAGCGTGGTGGTGCCCTCGAGGAATAGTTCGCCATCGATGTAATACGTCATGTCCCCTTGGAACACGAAATCCCGTATCGGTTGCGGCGTGAGGGTTTGGAGATAGTCCAGCACCAGTCCGGGTCGTTGAAAATCCCGCTGCAATTCCGCCGAGGCGAATCCGGGGGATAATTCCAATTCGCCGGGCGAAGCGCTCGCCACCGCGCGTCCGTTGCGTGGAAGCTTCGCCAATTGCGGCCGGGCGGAGCGGTACTCGATCGCCTCCACCAGACAGCGCTTCCCGTCCTCCACGATCCAGCGCTTGCCCACCGGAAGCGATTCCCCGGACTCCGCGCCAAGGGCAAACGCCCTTCCCCGGCCGATCTGCATCGAGCCAAACCGGATCACCACATCCTCCCGCTCGACCGGTCGGATCTCCGCCGGCGTTCCCGCAGGGTTCCATTTTTGATCCACCCGCGCCGCCTCCACCGTGGCGAATTCTGCGTCCGAAAACCGGGTCAGGACTTCGATCCGTGTGGTCTCCGGATTCAACCCGATCGATTCCGGCAACGGCGGGGCTTCGCGAAGAATGATGTCCTGCTCAATCCCCAGGGTGGACACCGTGTACCGAATGTCGGCCGCCAGGGAATCGAACGCATCGGGATACACCACCTGGGTTGCCTCAAGAATGCGACCCTGGCTCTTTTTCACCCGACCCAGTGTGGCACTCCGTCCCGACGCCAGATCCCGGTAGCGGATCTCGACCACTTGACTCGCCAGGCTCCGCCCCCCGGGCAGTCGAACCTGCGTGGTACCATCGCCCGACAGGCTTGGCGCCAGCCGAACCTGGTGCTGCATCGAATCCGCCACAAACGCTTCGTCGACCCGCCTCCACGTGGCCTCGGATTTCCTCAGTGCTCCCGAGGCGTCCTGAAAATGAAGTCCAGGTTGATAGTGCCAGTAGGCATTGGTCCGGGTTTCCAACCGGCCCATCGCGTTCGTCCTCTGGATCAGTCGCTCCACCCATTTGTGGTTGAGGCCCAAACGGGATTGAAACCGGTCGACCCGACGCGCACTCACTCCGTTCACTGCTTCGCCGAAGGAGGTTTGAACCGAAAACGCGGCGGCCAAGGCCAGGCATGCGGAGGCAACAAGGGAAACGAATCGGGACGAGTCCTTCATATACATGCGATTTTCCGCGGGCACAGGTCTGAGCTGGGTAGGGAGGATTGGAATCCAACACCGCGACCGACTTCCTTCGACTCCACAGCCCAACGCCCGAGGATTAAAATCCGGGAATTCAGCAGGAGACCAGCCAGTCTTATCCTTGCGTGGACGCAAGTGCCAGCCCGGAGTGAGGGATCCCACCACAGGAAATCCCCGGTGCCCGCCTATTCCCGTCTCCGCATCGGGCTAACGTTCCCCGTCGCCGCCCGGATGCATCCCCGCAGTGTTTGTCTAAAAACCGCAGGTGAAATCCCATCCCGCAGTCAGACCCTGTCGAGAGGCCCCTCGGATTCCAACGCAGTGAGAATTTCCCGCGCCTCCCTGAGTTCGGAGGTCGGCACCCGCACGGCGTACGAGAAATCCGCCCCGCCGGAGATCACATGGCCGGACGCGCGGAGATCCTCCGGGTTCAACCCCGCGCTTTGAAGCGCACTGATCAATACATCGGCTTCGATCGCGGTGCGGGTGGTGCGAAGAACCGTGAATTCGGAGGTGCTCATGATTGGAGATAATTCGGAAACGTGAATCGGGTGGAGGCCGTGGAACCGGATGAAACTAACCACTCAAACCGACAACACAACCCGCACCGCTGAGAATTACGGGGTCCGCTTGAGCAGTCCGCGCTTCTGAAGCCAGGTGCCTGCCAACTGGGGCCAGAGGGTGATCGGTTCGGGGGTCGTGCGCAGCCCGTATCCGTGCCCGCCGGTGGTGTACAAATGAAATTCCAACGGCACTTTCGACTTCTGCAGCGCCGCCACATAGCCGAGCGCGTTCTCCACCCGCACCGGATCATCCTGGGCAATCACCACAAAGGTCGGCGGCGTGGCGGATGAGACCGGGAGCTCCGGGTTCACTGCATCGCCGTTTTTCGGATTCGTGAGATACGCCGGATAAACCAGGAGCGTGAAATCGGGCCGGCAGCTCGCCTGATCTGCGGCGTCCACCGACTTGTAGGTCCGCTGGGAGTTCTGGTTCGACAGCACCGCGGCCAGATGCCCGCCCGCGGAGAACCCCATCACGCCGATGCGTGCGGGATCGATGCCCCACTCCTTGGCATGAAACCGCACCATGCCCAGCGCGCGCTGCGCGTCCTCGAGCGGCGCCGCGTGCGGCTCACGACCCTCGCGACGCGGCACCCGGTACTTCAACAGCACGCCGGTCACGCCGAAGGAATTCAACCAGTCGCAAATCTCACTCCCCTCCAAATCGAGGGCGAGAATGTTGTATCCGCCGCCCGGACACACGAGCACCGCTGCCCCCGTGTCGATTTCCGCCTTGGGTTTGCGGACTTCAATCGTTGGCTTGCTGACGTTTTTCAACCGGATGAGATCGCGTCCAGCCACCAGTTCCTTGCCCGGTTTGCTGATGTCGATCTCAGGCCCGAGATCCTGCGTGTCCCCGGGGGCCTTGCCCTCCCAGAGCGGTAGCGTGATCCGGGCGGGCTCGGCGGCCCAAACCGACGGAGCCAGCGACAACGCCAGCCCCAACAACGCGGCGCAATTCCAACGGTTAAAACGAGAGGACTTCATGTTCATCGATCTCCAAAATGTTCAGGAAATGAAAACCGCAGAGCTGCATCATTGCTTGCGAGCGGCAGTCCACTTGGAGGTCATGTCATTGCCATCCATGCGGGTCTTCACCGTTCCTGAGAGCGCGCCGTTTTCCACCGTGCCGGCCATTTCATACTCCATCACTTCCCCGCCCTGACGATCGCGCTTCACTTTCCAGGAGAAGGTATTTCCCTCCAAGCGGACCGATTCCAGATTCAACCACCGATCCTCCCCGCGCTTGAACTTGCCGGTGAGGGTCGATCCCTTTTGTTCCAGCACGAGCGGGAACTTCACCGGACTGCCATCGGGTCCGGGCGTGGTGAACACCCATTCGCCCGAAAGGTTCAGCTTGTCTGCTGACGACGCCGAAGCCGTCTCAGGCTTCACGCGGGCGTCTCCGAGAATCTGGCTCAGTGTGTCCTCAATCGCCTCAGCCCAGATCGAATACCCCTTCGGCGACAGGTGAAGATAATCCGGCATCAGGTCGTGCGGGATGGTGCCGTCGTCATTGAGAAACTGGTGACCGAAGTCCACCCACACCACATCACGTCCGTCCGCCGCGCGTCGCAACACCGCATTGATCTGCGCGAGCTTGCCGCGTTGAACGCTGTAGTTTTCGACGCGCGGGAAAATCGCCACCAACAGAATCTTCGTGCCCGGGAGCTTGGACTTGAGGGTGTCCACAATCGCACGCACGCCCTCCACGATCTGACCCGGCGTGTTGTCCTCGCCGTTGGAATTGTTGGTGCCGATCATCACCACCGCCGCCTTCGGATGCAGGCCGTCGAGATTTCCATTCGCAAGGCGCCACAACACGTGCTGCGTGCGATCCCCGCCGATGCCCAGGTTGATGGCGTTGCGATGCGTATAGTAATGGGCCCACACCGCCTTCCCCTCACCCTCCCAGCCCTGTGTGATGGAATCGCCGATGAAGATCACCTGCGACTTCGAGCCCAGCGTGACGACGTTGGAATTCATCGTCGCATGACGCTGCTTCCACCACTCGTCCGGACGCGGCAACGGCTCCACGGCGGAATGAGCCAATGCGGAAAGGGCAAACGCGAGCGAAGCAAACCCGGAGAGGCAGGTGCGAAGGCAAATGCGGGGATTCATGGGGCTAGAATGCGCATCCCGGCATCGGACGCAAGCGGACGAACACCGTCCGCCGCCCCGCCATTATTCCGGTCGCTCCAGCGCGAACCGCTCGCCCAGCCGGAAATAAAATTCCCCGCCGCCGCGCGACACGAGATCGATCGCCGACGGATCCGGCCGACCGTCCGGGCCCAGGATCGCGTCGTTCACATGCACGTGAACGATTCTTCCGAACACCGCATTCCCGCCGATCGGCCCTTCGCTGATGCGCACGATCCGGTCCAGCTGGCATTCGAACGCCACCGGTGCACTCGGGATCCGCGGCGGACGCACCTTGACCGACGGCACCGAATCCACGTGGAACCGTTCGAACTCACTCTCCCCCGGCGGAAGTGTGGCCGCGGTGGCATTCATCGGCTCCACAAGACCAAACGAAACCAGGTGCAGGACGAACTGCCCGGTCGCCTCAATATTGATCAACGTGTCCTTCTTGCGTCCGAACCGGTCGTTGGCCGGGCAGAACATCAGGGTCGGGGGACGCGCACACACCGCGTTGAAGAAACTGAACGGAGCCAGATTGCTCACCCCGGCTTCATTCACCGTGGAAACCCACGCGATCGGACGCGGCAGCACCGTGGACACCATCCATTGGTACATGTCGCGGGCGTTCAACGAATCGGGATCAAACTGCATGGCAATATCAGGCTCCAAAGCCCCGTCCTCCGCAAGCCGTCAGCCGGCCCTTCCTCCTCCCGGCTGGATTCCGACTCCGGCTTCCGATTGGATGCCTCCATGACACGCGCGCTTCGGCTTCCCCTTCTCGCGACCCTTCTGCTCACCTTGGCATTGTCGCGCGTCTCAGCCGCCGAACCGGCTGCGAAGTCCAAGCCCGTGCTGCTCTATTCGCTCCGCTATCAGGCCCCGGGCGAAAACCGTTACCCGGCCGATGGCAGCTACCAGCCCATCCTCAATCACCTCCGCGCCACCTTCGAAGTCCGCGTCAGCGCCGAGCCTCCGTCTCCCAAACTCCTGCGCGATGTCGCGGTGGTCCTCATCGCCAATCCCAACGAAAACGCGGTCGGCACCAATCCCCCTCCGGTTCATCTCGAACGGGCCGACCTGCTGGTCTGGGCCTCGTACCTGCAGGATGGCGGAGGGCTGATCCTTCTGGGCAATCAGGAAGGTCACAACCTGGAGATCACCCGCTTCAATCAACTCCTCGGCCGATGCGGAATGTCCCTCACCAACCGGTACCACGACGCCAAACTCATCTCGATTCCCAACTCCACTCCCGTGATCGGCGGACTCCGCTGGGCTTACTACACGGGGAATGAAATCCTCCTCCAGCCCACGCATCCGGCGCATCCGAAGGCCTGGGTCGTCAACGACGCCTCCACCCCCACCGCCACCAGCAAACGCAACGAAGCGGGAATCCTTCTCGCGGTCGCGGAACTGGTGAAGGGCCGCATCGTGGTGGCCACCGACGCCGGATGGCTCTCACGCAATGCGCTCGACGAAACCGGCATTGGCGGCGTGATCCTGCGCAACCACCAGAACGCGGAACTCTTCGAACGCCTCGCCCTTTGGGCCGCGCACCGACGCTGATCCGTTGCGACCGCAGCGGCCGCGTATCAGAAAAGATTCCCCTGCACCGGCGACGTGGAAGGCGCGGAGGGCGGAGTTGCGGGGGCGGCCGCTGGGACCGGTACCGTTTTTGATACCGGTGCCGGCGCGGCGGGGATTGCCTCCAGTTCCGCGGTGACCTCGGCCAGCATGCTTCGGAATCCCCAGCGCGCGTACATCTCGCGCAGCGCGGGAAGATTCAGCGCGGCGGGCTTGAGCGATTCGAGTTCCGGTCCGCCCGCGAGATCCTCCTTCAGCCGGATCATGCGCTGGTTGCGCTTCAACAGTTCGGCGCTGGATTGCACCGCATTGCGCTGCGTCTCGGATTTCAACTCCCCGGCCCGCTGGATCAAGGCATCGATCGTTCCGAATCGCTTCAACAAGTCGGTCGCCGTCTTCGGGCCGACTCCGGCGACGCCCGGAATGTCGTCCACGCTGTCCCCCACCAGGCTCAACCAATCGACCACCTGCGCCGGCTGCACGCCGGTCTTGGCCACCACATCGGCCGCCGTCCACACCTTGTCCGACTTGTCGTTCGGATTGAACAGCCCGATGCAGTCATCCACGAGCTGCATGAAATCCTTGTCCGCGCTGGCGATGACCACCGAGTCATGCCGGTCCCGGGCGCGACGTGCGTAGGTGGCGATCCAGTCGTCCGCCTCCGTCCCCTCCACCTGCAACGAGGCCCAGCCCGCTGCGCCGAGCCATTCCTGAAGCTGGGGGAATTGCTCGTCCAGCGCCTCGGGCGTGGGCGGCCGGGTCGATTTGTACCCGGGCAGCTCCGCCATGCGCTCCGCCGCCAGCCCGCCATCCCACACCACCAACCGGTGCGTTGGTTTCAGCAGACCCTCCATTTTCTGGAGCATCTTGATGAACCCGTACAGCGCGTTGGTGGGCCGTCCGGTGGGCGAAGACATGGAGCGGATCGCATAAAACGCCCGGTAGGCGTAGGCGTGTCCGTCCACCAACAAAAGACGGCCGGAACGGGATTCGGAAGACATGCGAAAGGCTGCGCCGAATCCGGTCCCCGGTGCATGGAAAAAAGCAAACCGACCTGAAGGACCCCCCTAAGGTTCTGCCTCATCGACAGTACGATTGATCATGTATCAACTTTGGTATAACACCGCTGCGATTCTGCGAAATTTTCACTCCTGAAGCACCATGCCACGCACTCCCATCGCCCGCCTTGTTCGCGACCTGTTTCGCGATTCCCGCCACGCCTCCCAGCTTGGAATCCCGGTGAATGAGCTTCTGGAACGCCGCGCCGAAAGCGCCGCCAGCCGCCGTCAATTCCTCGGAACCCTGGGACAGGCCGCCGTCGTGGCCGCCGGTGCCTCGGCCATGGGTGGACTCGCCATCGCCGCCCCGGCGAAACGCAGCGCGAAGATCGCCATCGTGGGTGCGGGCCTCGGTGGACTCACCTGCGCCTGGCGACTCAAGCAGGCCGGGATCACGGCCACCGTGTTCGAAGCCGCCCCCCGCCTCGGCGGACGCTGCTTCACCCGTCGCGGCTATTTTGCCGACGGTCAGATCGTAGAACGCGGCGGCGAATTGATCGACACCGGCCACACCGCCGTGCAGGACCTCGCCGTGGAATTCGGGCTTCAGCTCGACGACCTCCTCGCCGCCGAACCCGCCGGCACCGAGCCTGCGTACTACTTCGGTGGACAATCCTACACCTACGCGCAGTTGCTCACGGAATTCCAGGCCATCTACGACACGCTTCAGGCCGATGTCACCGCCGCGGACTATCCCACCACCTACAACAACTCCACGCCGCGCGGACGCCAGCTCGACCAGCTCTCGATCGCCCAGTACATCGATCAAATCGTTCCTGGCGGCCACAACTCGCTGCTCGGACAGGTGCTCGACGTGGCGTACAACATCGAGTTCGGTGCCGAGACCGAGGACCAGAGCGCGTTGAACCTGCTCTACCTGCTTGGTTTCTCCGGCAACACCGAGTTCTCCACCTTTGGCGAATCCGACGAGCGCTTCCACATCCGCGGCGGCAACGACCAGCTGGTGAGCGGGCTCGCCTCGCGCCTCGGTGGTCAGATCCAAACCGGCACCCCGCTGGTGGCGATTGCCAAGGGTAGCGACGGCCGCTCGACGCTGACCTTCTCCAACGGCATCACCACCACCAGCGCCGTATTCGATCACGTCGTCCTCGCGCTGCCGTTTTCCATCCTCCGCTACTCGGTGGACATCTCGAAGGCCAACTTCACCCACCGCAAGCGCATCGCGATCACCGAGCAGGGCATGGGCACCAACTCGAAGTTCCAGCTCCAGTTCAAGCGCCGCTTCTGGAACGCCGCCGGCAACAACGGCGACAGCTATTCCGACACCGGATACCAGAACACCTGGGAAGCCACCCGCGCCCAGGCCGGCCGGTCCGGCGTGCTGGTGAACTTCACCGGCGGTGAGATTGGCGCGAGCTACAACCAGGGCACCATCGCCCAACGCAACACCACCGTGCTCGCCCAGCTGGAGCCGGTCCTGCGCGGCGCCACCCGCCAGTTCAACGGACTCTCCACCCTCGACTACTGGCCCGGCTACGCCTGGACCCGCGGCAGCTACGCCTACTGGAAGGTCGGCCAATACACCCGCTTCTCCGGCATCGAGGGCGTCCGCGAAGGCAATGTCCACTTCTGCGGTGAACACACCTCGCAGGATTACCAGGGCTACCTCAACGGGGCCGTGGACACCGGCAACAACGTCGCCGCCGAGATCATCGCCGACCTCTGCTAAACGCCTGATCGGCTCGAATCTCCAAAAAACAAAAGCGCCCGGAATTCACTCCGGGCGCTTTTTTGTTTTCAGTCTGAATCCGGCAGTTCGAACCGCAATGGACGCAGATGAACGCGGATGGGGAGGGAGATGAATCGTTGGATACGCCTCCAATCCATTCATCTGCTGGGTGAGTCACGAGCGGTCTTCACCTTCTGACGCCCGGTTTCCAATCTGAAAACGACGGCGCTGTCGCTGGTCGTTTTTTGAGTTTCGGCGGCGTTGCCACGCCGCGGGGCCAATTTCCCCTTCAACCCTTCAACTTTTTCAACCCTTCAACTTCCGTTCCCAGGTTCAACTCCCGGAACACCGTCGCGTCACATCGTTTCGGGCGCTTCAATTCCGAGGCAGTCGAGGCCCTGCCTCAACACGCGCGCGGTGAGCTCGCACAACGCGAGACGCGTAGTCCGCGACGGTTCCTCCGCCTTCAGCACCGGGCAGCTGTCGTAGAATCGCGAGTACGCACTCGCCAGTTCATACAGGTAGTTGCACAGCAGGTTCGGTCGGCACTCGTCGGCGACGGCTTCGAGCGACAAACCAAAATTGAGCAAGTGACGCGCGAGCGCCAGTTCCACCGGGGCTTCCAGGCACAAGGCCGGACCCGAGCTCCAGGTCCCCGGCGTGATCCCCGCATCGCGAATCACCTTGCCCGCGCGGGTGCACTGGTACTGCACGTACACCGCGGTGTTGCCGGTGAGGGCCAGCATCTTGTCCCACGAGAACACGTAATCGCTCTGCCGGTTGGGCAGCAGGTCCTGATACTTCACCGCGCCGAGACCGATCTTGCGCGCGATCTCGCGCTGCGTGGCGGAATCCAGATCCGGCCGCTTGTCCACCACCACGCGCAGCGCCCGCTCTTCCGCTTCGTCGAGCAGATCGGCCAGCTTCACCGTGTCGCCACTCCGGGTTTTGAACGGCTTTCCATCTTCGCCCAAAATCGATCCAAACCACGCGTGGGTGAGGCGCACCGACGCCGCGGCCTTCGACTGCCAGCGGTGAAACGCATTGAACACCTGGCGGAAGTGCAACTGCTGGCGTCCGTCGGTGACGTAGATGATCTCGCTCGGAGCCCAGGTGCGAATGCGGTAGTCCAGCGTGGCCAAATCGGTGGTTGCGTAGTTGAACGCGCCGTCGGATTTGCGGATCAGCGCGGGATTCGCCACCCACTCGCCATCGCGCGAAATGAGGAACGGATCCTCCTTCGGCGGAAGCGTGCCGTCGGAGAACACCGCCACCGCGCCCTCGCTCTCGCGCGCGATCCCGGACCCGGTCAGCTGGCTCACCACATCGGGCAGCCACGGATTGTAAAAGCTCTCCCCGAGCGTGTGATCGAACTTCACGCCCAGGCGGCCGTAAATGGTATCGAACTGCACCTGCGACAGCCGGATCATTTCCTTCCAGATGCCGAGGTTCTCCGCATCTCCGGCCTGCAGTTTCACCAACTCCGCACGCGCCTTCTCCAGCGTCTCGGGCTGTTCCTTGCACGCGGCGTTGACCGCCTTGTAGATGCGTTCCAGCTCGCCGATCGGATCCGCCTCGAGCGCCGCGGCGTCGAGCATGGTTTTCCAACCGAACAGCAACATGCCGAACTGCGTGCCCCAGTCGCCGATGTGGTTGTCGGTGACGACCTGGTGTCCCAGCAACCGCAGCACCCGGGTGAGGCTCTCGCCCAGGATCGTGGATCGGATGTGCCCCACGTGCATCGGCTTGGCCACGTTGGGGGACGAATAATCGATCACCACCGTCCGGCGTTTCTCGACCGAAGTCGGGGCAAAGAACAGGTGCTCGCCCAGCAGTGCAGTTCGGAGCACCGATTCCAGCGCACCGGGACGCAGGCGGAAATTCAGGAAGCCGGGCCCGGCGATCTCCACCGGCTCGCACAAATCGGCGACCTCCATCTTGGCCACCACGTCGGTGGCGAGCTGGCGCGGATTCATCTTCCGCTCGCGCGCCAGGGCCATCAGCGCGTTGCTCTGGTAATCGCCGAACTTGGAATCCGACGCCGGGCGGACGCGGATCGAATCCAGCGAAAGTCCGGGGAACAGCGAGGCGACGGCGGCTTGGAGCCGGGATTCAAGAACGAGGTGAAGCACGGGAGAAAACGGGAAAGAGGTGAAACGAACGCGGTGGGGAATGAGGAATCGAGGCTTGGAACCCGCTACAGGAGCCGAATCCGGGAAACCCGCGAACCCGGCTTCCCCGGGGACGGCTCAGCGGGCGGATGAAAAACGCTGGATGATTTCCATCATCTCAGCGGCGTCGGAAGCACCATTCAGGGCGGAAAGGAAGTCTTCCTTGCGGAGAACCTTGGCAATGCCTGCCAGGGTGTGCAGGTGCTTCTGGAACTGGCCCTGCGGAACCAGGAACAGCGTCACCAGGTGGACCGGCTGGTTGTCCAGCGCATCAAAATTGACACCCGGCTTGCTGCGGCCGAAGGCGGCGATGACCTCGGTGATGAGTTCCGTGCTGGCGTGTGGGATGCCGATGCCGAACCCGATGCCGGTGCTCATCGACTGCTCACGACGCTTCACCACCGCCACCACCGCCTCGCGGTGGGCCGGATCAATGCGACCAGCAGCGACGAGCGTGCCGATGAGCTCATCGATGGCCTCCCACCGCGTGGTGGCCTTGAGCTCCGGAACGATCTGCCGGGTCGTCAGAATGTCGCCGAGATTCATGCGTCCGTTAGAGTGGAGTGATTTCGCAGGAAGGGGGCCGACGATTCAAGCAGGGAGTTCAGGGACCTGCGATCATTTCACAGGAACGACTTCGACGACGACGGCGTTCCAGCCCTCGTTTATCCTCGACGCATGGAAAAGAACCGCCTCGAGGCGTTCAGCGACGGGGTCCTCGCCATCATCATCACCATCATGGTGCTTGAATTGAAGGTGCCGAGCGGAGCCGGATTGCAGGCCCTCAAACCCATGGCTCCGGTGTTCCTGAGCTATCTGCTGAGCTTCATTTACGTCGGCATCTACTGGAACAATCACCATCACCTCTTCCAATCCACCCGTCGCGTGACCGGCGGAATCCTTTGGGCCAACCTCAATCTGCTGTTCTGGCTCTCGCTGTTTCCCTTCGCCACGGCCTGGGTCGGAGGCAATCACCTGGCACCCATTCCCACCGCCCTCTACGGCGGCGTGCTCCTCCTCGCCGCGATGGCCTACTACCTTCTTCAGTCACGAATCATCGCCCAGCAAGGGCCCAACTCCCTGCTCGCCGCGGCCGTTGGACGCGATCTCAAAGGAAAGGTCTCCCTCGCGTTGTACCTGATTTCCATCGCCGCGGCGTGCTGGCATCCGTGGATCGCCACCACCCTGCACGTCACCGTGGCCTGCATCTGGCTCGTGCCCGATCGACGCATCGAACGCGCCCTGCACCACCGGCAGGAGTCCTGATCCAACCGCATTCGGCCCCTTCGAATCCGAGGATTTCCGCTTCCTCGCACACCGGCCGCCTCAGTAGCGTCTCGCAATGGCCAAGATCCTTCTCGTGGATGACGAGTACACCATGGTGCAAATGGTGTCGGAGGTGCTGCGTGCGGAGGGACACGAGGTGTTCCCCTTCACCAACTACACCGGAGTCGCCGAGGCCCTCACCACCAAGCGGCCCGATCTCGTCATCACCGACCTGTATCTCGACAAGACCAAGCCGCACGGACTCGAGATCGTCCAAAAGGCCCGCGCCCTGAATCCGCCGCCCGTCGTGATCATGATCACCGGCTTCGGCACCGTGGAGAGCGCCGTCGAAGCCATGCGATTGGGCTGCTACGACTACCTGGAAAAGCCCTTCAAGCTCGACGAGCTCAAGTTGTGCATCCAGCGCGCGCTGAATCACACGCAGGTCCTCGCGGAAAACCAGGAGCTGCGAAAGGAACTGCGCCGCAGCTACCAATTCCACCGGATCATCGGTGCCAGCGCTCCGATGCAGGCCGTCTTTCAACTCGTCGAGCGCATTGCCGACACCGATGCCACCGTGCTCATCCTGGGCGAAAGCGGCACCGGCAAGGAGCTCATCGCCCGGGCCGTGCACTACAATTCCCGCCGCAGCCAGGGCCCGTTCGTGCCCATCAATTGTTCGGCCCTGCCGGAAAACCTGCTGGAATCCGAACTCTTCGGACATCGCAAGGGTTCCTTCACCGGCGCGGTGACCGACAAGACCGGGCTCTTCCACGAGGCCGATGGCGGCACGCTGTTCCTCGATGAAATCGGCACCATGCCGGCCCAGCTCCAGAGCCGCCTGCTGCGCGTGCTGCAGGAAAAGGAAGTGCGCCGCGTGGGTGACAACACCGCCACCACGGTCAACGTGCGCATCGTCGCCGCCACCAACGAACATCTCGAAACCCTGGTGAAGGAAGGGCGCTTCCGCGAGGATCTGTACTACCGGCTCAACGTCGTGCCGGTGAATCTTCCCAGCCTGCGGGAGCGTCGCGACGACATCCCGATGCTGGTCAGCCATTTTCTCCGCGACCGCAATCACCCCCGCTCCGGAAAACCATTCCGCATCACCCAGCTCGCGATGTCGGCACTGCAGGCCCACGACTGGCCCGGCAACGTGCGCGAATTGGAGAACGCCATCGAGCGCGCCTCGCTGCTGGCCGATCTGCCCACGCTGCGCCTGCGCGATCTGCCCCCGGTGGTCCGCGCGCGCATCACCACCGAGGAACCGAACGAGGAACAATCCCTCGCTCCCGACGTCGTCCCCACCGGCCCCAAACCCAGCGGCACGCTGTCTCCCGCTGGATCGGCAGCCCCGGACGGACGGCCCGCCGCCGCGCTTCCGCAGACGTTGATCAGCCTGAAACGCTTCTCCCACGATCAGGAACTCGCCTACATCCAGCACGTGCTCGCGTGCGCGGGACAGAACAAGGACGAGGCCGCGCGCATCTTGGAAGTCAGCCTCGCGACGCTCTACCGCAAGCTCTCGGAAAGCCCGGAATCGTAGGCTCCCGCGCAAGATTTAGCCCTGATCAACAGGCCGGATCGAGATTGCCGACCCGCCCGGTCTCGTCTCCAATCCGGCTTCCGGGCCGGTCCGCCGACCCGACGTTCGAGATTCGATTCGCTCCGCCGAATGAATCGCACCTCAACGCAGCGCAGCGCAGTGCAGTGCACCTCAGTTCGGTTCTGTTCTGTTCATTCACGTTCATCGCCATGCCGACCCGCCATTTCGCCTCCGACAACTACGCCGGAATCACCCCCGAAGCCTGGGCCGCCCTCGCCGAGGCCAATCAGGGACACGAACCCGCCTACGGCAATGACCGCTGGACCCAGCGCGCCGCCGACCTGATCCGCGAGCAGTTCGAGACCCCGTGCGAAGTCTTCTTCGTCTTCAACGGCACCGCCGCCAATTCCCTCGCCCTCGCCCATTCCACCCAGAGCTACCACAGCGTGCTCTGCCACAGCGTCGCCCACGTGGAGACCGACGAATGCGGCGCCCCGGAGTTTTTCTGCAACGGCACCAAGCTGCTCCAGCTTCCGGGTGAGGACGGACGCCTCACGCCGGCCGGCATTGAAGAAGCCGTCAAACGCCGCACCGACATCCACTACCCGAAGCCCGCCGTGGTGACCGTCACCCAGGCCACCGAAGTGGGAACCATCTACACCCCGGCGGAACTCCGCGCCATCGGGTCCATGGCCAAGAAACACGGGTTGAAGTTCCACATGGACGGAGCGCGCTTCGCCAACGCGGTCGCCGCGCTTGGTGTCGCCCCGCGCGAGATCACCTGGCAGGCCGGGGTCGATGTGCTGTGCTTCGGCGGGACCAAAAATGGAATTCACGTCGGTGAAGCCGTCGTGTTCTTCAATCGCGAACTCGCGCGCGAATTCGATTACCGCGCCAAGCAGGGCGGACAGCTCTGCTCCAAGATGCGCTTCGTCTCCGCCCCCTGGCTCGGGATGTTGCAGGATGGCGCCTGGCTCCGATACGCCGGCCACGCCAATGCGATGGCTCGTCTCATGCACTCCCTGATCCGCGAGATTCCCGGCGTGAAGGTTCTCTTCCCGCAGCAGGTGAATTCGGTGTTCGTCGATCTTCCCAAGCCCACCATCCAGGCGCTCTGGGCCAAGGGCTGGTTGTTCTACAACTTCATCGGCGAAGGCGGATGCCGCCTCATGTGCTCCTGGGACACGCAGGAAGAAGACGTCCGCGCCTTCGCGGCCGACCTTGCCGCCGCCATGCCCGCCAAAGTGGGCTGAGCGGAACCTGCGACGCGGAATCCGTCGCTGAAAACGGACACCAGACCAGCATCGAAAGCACGGCGGCGGGGACATCCCCTCCGTCGTGTTTGTTTTTTTAGGGGCCCGTCCGAACGGGACAGGAACCGCCGCGACCCAAACCTAGCTGCCCGAGGTGCGTGACAGGTACACGGTGAAAATCACCAACGCGACGCACGCGAGCAGAATACCAACCACAGTGAACGCCACCCGCTCCGGGCTGGGCGGGGGAGGAGGAGGCTGAAATTGGGCCATGTTGAAGGGTTCAGTACCGACGTGAACTTGGGCATCGAAGAATCCCAATGCCCGAATCCTCGCCAAACATGCTCCAATCCGCCCCACACGCAACCCTATCTTCCCCGCGCACCGGCACACGTCCGTGACATTTCGGCAACGCAACCTCCCGAGAATGCGACCGAATCCAGCCGCGGACGGGATCGTCAGCTTGCTCTGTCCAACCGCAACGGAGTGTGAAATCTTTCTTCCATCTCCCTTCTATGAAGCCGCTCTTCCTGCACCGATTGGCTGTCTGCATCCTCGTGGCCAGCTCCGCGGCCCTGGCCGCCGACAAGAAACCTGCGGCCATCGATGTCTCCAAGATTCCCCTGCCCGTTCCGCGCAAGGTGGACTTCGAAAAGGAAGTGTACCCGATGCTCAAGGAGTCGTGCTTCAGCTGCCACGGCGCCGAAAAACAGAAGGGCAAATACCGTTGCGACACCAAGGCCGGGGCCTTCAAGGACACCGACTACGGCCCCACCATCGTCCCGGGCAAAAGCGAACAGAGCTCCCTGATCCACATGGTCTGCGGACTGGTCGATGAAATGCTCATGCCGCCGCCATCGGACAAACCCGGCAAATCCGAGAAACTCACCCCGGAGCAGATCGGCATCCTCCGGGCATGGATCGATCAGGGGGCGGTGTGGCCCGACGGCGCGATCGCCGACTACGTCAAACCCGTCACTTTCGATACCGACATCAAACCCCTCTTCGCCACCGCGTGCGGAAGTTGCCACAGCGGGGCCGAGGCGCGCGGCGGGTTCCAGTCCGATTCCCTCGCCGCCGTGCTCAAGGGCGGGAAATCCTACGGTGCATCGGTGAACGCAGCCACGCCCGCCAAGTCCCCGCTGCTGACCATTGTGTCGGGTCTCGACGAAGACCTCCCGCTGCCCGAGAAGCACAAGCTGCCTCCCAAATCCGTGGAATTGGTCCGCAAATGGATCCAACAGGGCGCCAAGTAGGCGTTTCCAAACCTTCACCGAGCCGCAATCGAGGCGGTGCAATCGGCCGCCAATCTTTGGCAACCGGCCGCAAGCGGACTTTCGCCGGACATCCCATGCTGTCCCTCGACATGACTTCGAACTTCAGAACCTGGATGCTCGCCGGCGGCGTGGCCACCGGACTCCTGTCCACCTCCTCCCTTTCCCGCGTCTCCGCCCACGGGGAACCCTTCGGCTACGTGCGCGGCGCACAAAGCGAACAGAAGGGAGAATGGGAGATCACCCAGTGGTCCACCGCACGCATGGGCAAAGAAAGCGGTCGGTACCTCGGCATGGATTTCGCCACCGAACTGGAGTACGGCATCACCGATCGCTTCCAGGCCGCCCTGTACCTCACCAGCAATTATCATCTGCTCAAGGACTCCACGGGCAGTTCCGAGACCTTTGACGATCGGAACCGATTCGGCCTCAGCGGCACTTCCCTCGAACTCAAGTACCAGCTCGCCGACCCTTACAAGCAGTGGGCCGGCTTCTCGTTCTATTTCGAGCCGGGTTATTCCACCATTGATCGCGTCAGCGGCGAACGAAATCAGGAGGTCGAACTCGAGCTCCGGCTGATCGCCCAGAAGAACTTCTTCGATCACCGCCTGATTGCCGTGGTGAACTACATTCTCGAACCGGAATTTGAGCACGAGACCGGGCATGACTGGGAAACCAGCCTGTCGATGGAATGGTCGGCCGGGCTATCCTGGAAGCTGAATGACCAATGGCGGATCGGGGCCGAAACCCGCCTGGTCACGGAGTTTGAGGACGCCGACCTGAACCACGCGGAACACCTCACCTTCTACGCCGGTCCGACCCTTCACTACTCACGCGGCGACTTCTTCGCCACCCTCACCGTACTACCGCAGCTTCGCGGTTGGCCCAACAAATCCGGGGTTGCCGGGCTTCACCTCGACGATTCGGAAAAGCTCCAGATCCGTTTGAAGCTGGGCACCGAGTTCTAAACCAGAGCGAGCCCCACGAGTCTCGTACCGCCCCGGAACTGGCCAGCGCCGGTCCGGGGCGTTATTCTGTCCGGCGTGAACAACGCTTCGCTCCCCGGCGCCGGGGCCGCCCTGCCGGCACCGGTCCTCCGCCCCCGCCGCATCCGCCGCACCAGCGCCATCCGGGACCTGGTGCAGGAGACCCGCGTCACGGCGGCCGATCTCATCGCCCCGCTCTTCGTCAAGGAAGGCACCGACGCCCCCGAACCGGTTGGCTCCATGCCCGGCGTGTTCCGGCTCAACCTCGACGACCTCGTCGCCGAATGCCGCGCCCTCGCCGCCCTCGGAATCCGCGGCATCGCCCTCTTTCCCGTCACCCCGCCCGCGCTGAAGAATCCCCTGGGCACCGAAGCCCTCAACCCCGGCTGCCTCGTGCTCCGCGCAGTCCGCGCGGTGAAAGCCGCTGTACCGGAATTGGTCCTCTTCACCGACATCGCCCTCGATCCCTACACCAGCCACGGGCACGACGGTGTACTCACTCCGGACGGCACCGATGTGGACAACGACGCCACCGTGGAAATCCTCGCCCGCATGTCCGTGCTGCACGCTGAGGCGGGGACGGATTTTGTCGCGCCGAGCGACATGATGGACGGACGCGTGGCCGCGTTGCGCGCCGCGCTCGATGCCGCGGGCTATCCGCAAACCGGGATTCTTGCGTACTCGGCGAAGTTCGCCTCGGCCTACTACGGACCGTTCCGCGAAGCCGTCGGCAGCGCTGCCGCCGCGGGCACGAAGCTGCTCGACAAGCGCACCTACCAGCTCAATCCCGCCAACCGACGCGAAGCCATCGCCGATGCGCTGCTCGATGAATCCGAGGGCGCGGACCTACTCATGGTCAAGCCGGCCGGGCCGTACCTCGACATCCTGCGCGAGTTGCGCGATGCCTCGAGCCTTCCCATCGCCGCCTATCAGGTCAGCGGCGAATACGCGCAAATCCACGCCGCCGCGGAAAAGGGCTGGCTTGATCTGCGGAAGACGCGCGACGAATCCCTCCTCGCCATCCGGCGCGCCGGGGCCGATCTCATTCTCACCTACTTCGCCAAGGCCCTGGCCACTGACCTTGCCGCAACGCACGGCCGTGCGGTTTGAGCGCGGCAGTTGAAGGGTTGAAAAGTTGAAAAGTTGAAGCGTTGAAGGGGAGTTCAGTCACGCCGGCTCGGCAACTCGACCAAGAGAGTTCGAACCACCGATGACGCGGCCGAAAATAGCCCCGGCCTTGCCTCGAGGTCGGCGATTGAGCCTAAAAACGGATCGAGTCCCGGGGGACGACAGAAACACTTCTCTGCCGTCCCTCCGGGACTCTACGCCACCTGCCTTAACTAAACCCAGGCTCGGCTCAATTCCGAGACCTCACTTCGGGAGCAAATCGCTCACGAGGGACTTCTCTTCCTTCAGTTCGTTTTCCGTGGCGGTGATCTTGGAACGGCTGAATTCGTTAACCGATACGCCCTGGATGATCTCGTACTTCGATCCATTGCTGCGGATGGGGAAGCTGAAGAGCAGGCCCTTCTCGATGCCGTAGCTGCCGTCGGAGTGAACCGCTACGCTGAAGCAGTCGTCGGGATGCGTCGGCGTGGTGAGGGCACGAACCGTGTCCACCACCGCGTTGGCGGCGGAGGCGGCGGAGCTCAGGCCGCGGGCTTCGATGATGGCCGCGCCGCGCTTCTGCACGGTGGGGATGAAGGAATCCTTGAACCACGCCTCGTCGGTGATGACGGCAGGAGCCGGGCGGCCACCGATGCGGGCGTTGTAAAAGTCGGGATACATCGTCGAGGAGTGGTTGCCCCAGATGGCGATGTTGCTGACCTGATCGACACCGACGCCGGCCTTCTTGGCCAGCTGGGCCTTGGCGCGGTTCTGGTCGAGCATGGTCATGGCGAACCAGCGATCGCGCGGAATCTCGGGCGCGCTGTTCATGGCGATGAGGCAGTTCGTGTTGCAGGGATTGCCCACCACGAGCGTGCGGACATCGCTGGCTGCGTTCTTCTGAATCGCCTGGCCCTGTCCGGTGAAGATCTTGCCGTTGATGCCGAGGAGGTCCTTGCGCTCCATACCGGCCTTGCGGGGGACGCTGCCCACGAGCAGAGCCCAGTTCACGCCGCGGAAACCCTCGTTGAGGTCGGAAGTCGGGATCACGCCCTGGAGCAGCGGGAACGCGCAGTCCTCGAGCTCCATCACCACGCCGTTCAACGCCTTGAGCGCGGGTTCGATTTCGATCAGGTGAAGCACCACCGGCTGGGTGGGACCAAACATCGCGCCGGACGCGATGCGAAACAGGAGGGAGTATCCGATCTGACCGGCAGCGCCGGTGATGGCGACATGGATGGGAGGATTCATGAGATAAACGACGGAGACCGATTATGTCTGCCGGGAATCACAGCGCAAGGCTTAGCGCCTGATCGAAAAACGGGAGGGTCCCTGTCGGAACAACAGGAACGGGTCCGCGCCCCCCCCTGTCGGGTCAGGATGCGGAGGACGGAAGCACGCGTCCCAGTCTTCGCCCGAGGAAGCCGAGAATTCGTCCCGGCAGCGCACGCCAACGCAACCCGCGTTCGAAGGATTCCCATTGCGGATCCGCGAACGGATTTGGATTTCCGGGAGCTTCTCCCGATTTCCAGCGACGCCGAACTTCGCCCGACGCTTTGATCCCGCCTGCCGACGATTCTTCGACAGGAAGATGGCCCAGACCAACCGGATGGTGGCGACGAAGGCGCTGGCCTGCAAACTCAGCAAAGCGGCATGGCACATGGTCACCAGCGAAACGGACTATGATCCGGCGCGGATCTTCCCCGGAGCGAAGAAAACCAAAGACTGAATTTCGGGAGTGAGGTTGGGAACCGGTTCTGGGGTCTGGCTTCGAGCCATTGAGATCTGATTGGAACCCGCCTCACTCCCAAGCCACAGCAGGCTGCAACCAAGATTTCGTGGGGTGATTCGACCGTCCTGTGAGTCCATCCGAGGTTGGGCACCGGCGCCTATCGCCGATGAATCCACAGCTCTTCAGAACTGAATGAACACGGGCCGGCACAAATTGTTTTCTGGATCCGCCGAGGCGGATTGGGCGAATGGGTGGGCGATGGAAGCAGCGTCTGCGTTTCGCTAGAACCTGATGGGTGACTGACCGAATCACCCCTGAAAAAGGGAAGTGGTTCGAAATCAAACCCAGGAAATACCTGGTTCGAAGCAGCCGCCGAGATTGAATTTGCAGCGAGAAGAAACCGACGGAAAAAATCGGAGCCACTAACCTTTTGCCTGTTGACCCCGCGCTCTAATGGGTGACCCCAGATGCCTCAGTAGATTTGACCCCAAGAATCGGTGCCCCCTACATATTCTAGATTGCCTTTTTTCCTGCACCCAAAAACAGACACCTGCGGATGACAAGCATGTTT
>CANGKZ010000003.1 GCA_947454705.1 Verrucomicrobiota bacterium | reverse complement strand
CTTCCGATGTGGAGCGCCGTCGGCCAGGAGTTCTTCACGCCGGTGGATTTCAGCTATTTGATTTCGTCGCGCCAGGAATCAACGGTCACCCGGACTCGCCCGGTGCTGGTGGACATCGATGAAGACGGAGTGGTGGATGTCCAGATCGCTGCGCAAACCGGTTCCTCCCACAAGGCCATCGAGTACGTTCAGCCAGCCTCGGGAAACTGGCTGACGGGAGCCACGCAGGCTTTGAACACGGGCTCTGCTTTATTTCCGTCCATTGTCCTGGAATACGGACCGTCGAAGCTGGGGGAATTGGTTCAGCCGAATGGTCCCGAGCCTTCGGTGACCAATCGAATGTTTCGGATCTTTGATTCGATTTCCTCGGTGGGAAGCCAGACCTCGTGGGGAGCCACCAACACTTCGATGTACGTTGGACTCGTCTTTCGCCGTGGAGACGGGTTTCACGCGGGGTGGGTTAAATTTACCCGGACGGAATTCACCGATTGGGCGTTGGTAGACCGCGCCTGGGATTCGGTTCCGGGCCGGGCCCTTGCGGTTGGGGCGCGTCCTCCTGTGGCTCCCGCGAACGAGAAGACCTACTCCTCCGCATACACGGTTTATCCGACGAAGAGCGCGGCCGTGGATGTCGATCTGGTGTTGGCCCAGCGCACTTGGACCAACTCCCTGACTCACGATCGGGGCCTGGAAGTCTGGCTCCGGGGGCCTGCGTCTTGGAATTGGTATTTGGATCCTTCAACTCCCCAGCAACCCGCAGTGCTGCCGGAGCGCGTGCCATTTCCGATCGCGGATTCTGCATCGATCCACCTCGGTGCTTCACCCGACGGTGTGCTGGTGTACTCGGAGACGATCCCCAAGTCCGGGTCAACCGTGCGAACGGGCCCGCTTTCCGCCGTTAACGCAGCGTATTTCGGCTTCATGGATACCGCGACCAATTCCACGGCCAGTGACCGGGTGTCCACCGGTTGGGTTCGAATCAGTCGGGCTGGGTGGGAGGTCGCGATCTCCCGGTCGGCATCGGCCGTGGGGGCTCCCGAGTTGCAGTTCGGCTACCTGAGGTCCAACAGCGCTTCCAATGTGGATTTCAATCAAGACGGTTTGGTCGATTTTGTTCTCGGGACCGAATACTCCGGCTTCTCATTCCTCAGTTCCACTTCGGACACGTTGTACCCCATGCCGGGCGCGGGATTCCTTCAGACCGATGCGGGAATCGTTCTCCTGCCCACGAATACCAGCGAGGCCTCGGCGCGGTCCTCCTGGAGCACGAATGGAATCATGATTCGGGGCCATTCGAATGGATCCGGGTTCTTTTTCAATCTGGGCATTAACTCGGACAGTCGCATTGGACTTCGCGTGCCTGCGTCGGACGGAACCCACTATGGCTGGCAGCCGGTGACGGTGGTGTATCCGGGCCCCTTCCAACTTCCATTTATCCAAGTCAATTTAGGGCAGTTGGAACTCAATCCGTGGCCGGACGAAGCCGTCACGCTGGGTTCTCCCGCACCGGGGCCGCTGAGAATGCTGAAGGATGCCCAGCGGAGGCCTGTCTTGACCTGGCCTTCCTCAATGAAACCGGTGGTGGAGGAACGTCTGCTGGGGACGGGAACCGACTGGCATGCGGTGAAGCTTCCGGAATCGGGTCCGCTCATTTTTGATACTGCGAATCCCGCCGCGATCTACCGGATTCGCCCGTGACCCAGGCGCGGGATTGAACCCTCTCAGCCCTCTTTGCGGGCGATGACGATCAACGACCGGCTGTACTGCAGGGCGGGGGACTCCATGTGCGCGAAGACCTCGCGGCATTCGGCGGGGTTGGCGTCGGGCTCGATGCGCTGAAGGCGTCGGCTCCAGAATTTGCCCCAAAGCAGGAAAAGCCAGAGGAAGGGGATCGCCGCCTTGCGCTTCCACTTGTCGCCATCCACGGCCTCGATTCGCGCCCCGTTCAGCGCGAAGTGATAGCGCAGCTGCAGGTAGGTCATAGGCGCGATGTGACCGCGATCGCGCAGTTCACCGGGTGCGAGCTGACGACACATCCAGGGGCCGTATTGATAGTAATAGCCGGTGCAGAGGAATTGCAGACGCGACCAGGCGTTCTGGATGTTCGGCGTGGAAAGGATGACGCGTCCGCCCTTCTTCGTGATGCGGCAGAGCTCGCGGATGAGCTGTTGCGGATCGAGCACGTGCTCGAGGCCTTCGAGGCACAACACGGTGTCGAACTCGCCGTCGGAAAACGGCAGCACCGCGTTGAGGTCGGCGTACACGTAGTCGGACCGCTCGCGATTGATGTCGGCGCAAACGGTGTCGTGGCGGAGCTCCGCGAGCTTGGCGCTGAGGATTCCGTTGCCGGCGGGGATGTCGAGAATGCGCTGGCGCGCCGGACCCTGGCGCACGTGGTCGAACACCTGCTGCATGTAGCCGGTGAAATTCGGGACGTGCGAGTAATCGGTGCTGAGCATCCGGGGGCAGCTTCCGCCGACTCGCCTGCGGAGGGCAAGGCTGTCGTCAAAGCGGGGTTGCAACCAACCATTGCCCGGGGACGGGGTTGGCGTCCATGCTGCGCGGACCGAAATGCGCGTTTTTCTCCGTCAACTCTGGCCGTTCATCCGGCCGCACCAGGGACGTCTCTGGCTCGGATTCGCCGGCGGCCTGCTCTACGCCATCGGAGCGGGTGCGCTCGTGATGTCGGTGAAGCTGGTGTTCGACGCCTTGTGGCCCGGTGAGGGCGCGGCCGACACCCAGCGTTGGTTGGCCAAGTTGCCTGCATTCCTGCGCGACTTCCTTTCCCCCGTGCTCGGGGCCGTCCGCGTTTCCCGCGATTCTTCCAACATCCTCTGGGTGATCGCCGCAGTTCCGGTGGCCATGATGATCCGCGGGCTGGGAACGTATTTCAGTTTCTACCTCATGAGCTGGGTCGGCGTGGCCACGGTGCATGACATCCGCGTCCGCGTGTTCGGACATCTCCAGCGGCTCTCGCTCGATTTCTTCGGACGCGCCCGCACCGGTGACCTGATCTCGCGTCTGCTCAACGACACGCAGGCGGTGTTCATGTTCACCTCCACGGGATTCTCCACGCTGTCGAAGGATCCCGCGACGGTGATCGTGCTGGTTGGCATTCTCATCTTCACCCAGCCCAAGCTCACCGGCGTGGCGTTGATCACCATGGGCCTCGTGGTGGTGCCCATCGTGGTGTACGGACGCAAGGTGCGAAAGGCCTGGAAGGCCGCGCAGACCCACACGGCGGAACTTGGCGACGTGATGCAGGAAACCTTCACCGGCAACCGCGTGGTGAAGGCCTACAACCTCGAAGACGCCGTCACGAGCCGGTTCGCGCTCACCTCCAACAAGATCTCCAGCCAGTTCATGCGGTTCGTCCGCGCGAGCGAAATCCCCGGGCCGATGATTGAATTCTTCGGCGCGGTGGGTGTGGCGCTGATGCTGTATTACGTGGCGCGCATCGCCGACAAAATCCCGACCAGCGGTGACTTCACCAGCTTCGTCGGAGCCATCTTCTCGCTCTACGCGCCGGTGAAAAATCTCTCCAAACTCTGGGCCATGGCCGAGCAAGCGCGCGCGGCCGGGGAACGGCTGTTCTCGCTGTTGGAAGAGCAGTCGAGCATCCAGGAACCCGCGAATCCCAAGGCGTTGAAAGCCGCCGGTGCGGACATCCGGTTCGATGGCGTCCGCTTCGGATATTCTGAAACCGCCGCGGTTCAGGACATCCGGCTCACGGTCAAGGCGGGCACGCTGGTGGCGCTCGTGGGCGCGAGCGGATCCGGAAAGACCACGCTCACCAACCTGCTCCTGCGCTTCTACGATCCGCAGGAGGGTTCGGTGAGCATCGATGGAATCGACCTCCGCGAAGTGCGCACCGGCGACCTCCGAAGCCAGATCGCAATCGTCACGCAGGAGACCATCCTGTTCAACGAATCCATCCGCGACAACCTGCGGCTGGGCCGTCCCGGCGCGACCGATGCCGAAGTGGAAGCGGCGGCGCGGGCGGCGAACGCGCACGAGTTCATCCTGGCCAAGCAAGGCGGATACGACTTCGTCATCGGCGAACGCGGCGGAAGCCTCAGCGGCGGACAGCGTCAACGCCTGGCCATCGCCCGAGCGATCTTGAAGGACGCACCAATCTTGGTCCTCGACGAGGCCACCAGCGCGCTCGACACCGAAAGTGAGCGTCTGGTGCAGACCGCGCTGGAGACCCTCATGCGCGGGCGCACGACGCTGTGCATTGCGCATCGACTCTCCACGGTGCAGCACGCCGATGTGATCGTGGTGATGGACGGCGGCCGGATCGTGGAGCAGGGGCGTCATGCCGAACTGCTCGAACGCGGCGGGCACTATGCGCGTCTCTACGCGCTGCAATTCGGAGCGACGACGGCCGCTGCGTGAGGGCGGGAGTTGAAGGGTGAGGCAAAACGCGGCGGTTGAAGGGTTAAAAAGTTGAAGCGTTGAAGGGGAAGCGCCGGGTTTGCGAAGGCGTCCTCGTTCGTTTGGAGTCCCGCCTTCTGGCGGTTCGGGTAGGCGTGTGTGGCGTCGAGCAGCGGATTCAATTCCAACCTGCGTATTCTTTCAGCGTCCAACAGCCGAGCCGCGTGAACGCGGTACTACATACCCGCGACCAAGGCGAAACCCTCCCCCTTCAACCCTTCAACTTTTTTAACCCTTCAACCGTTTTCAGCTACCCGCCGTCCGGTCCAAATGCGGTCCCGGGGGCAGTTCATCAAAGCCCTCGAAATCGCCCGGACGGAGTTCGCGCGACACGGTGTGTTCCTCGTTGAACCATTTGCCGAGATCGATCAGGCGGCAGCGTTCGGAGCAGAAGGGGCCCCATTTTTGGGCAAACCAGTGCCCGGCCTGCTTGCATTGCGGGCATTTCACCAGCGGGTTGTTTCGATCCGTGCTCATGCTTCTTCTCCCAAACCAGGACTTTCGATCGCGTGACCGCTACTGACGGAACAGGCGCATCAGGACGGTCAGCACGACACTGACCACGAGGCAGGTGACGATCGGAAAATGGACCGAGAAGGATCCGCGTCGGAACGAGATATCCCCGGGCAGCAATCCATCGCCATGGCCGAGACGCGGACCGAGCCACCACACCAGCGCGCCCACGCACGCGAGTGCGAGCCCTGCAATCACCATGCCCCTGCCAACCGATTCCATGCGCGAAAGAATGTCACGGGGAAGCCGTGGGGTCCAATTCGGGAAGAGAAATCCTGTCGAGATGGTTCTGGAGGAATGGCCCCAAACCACTTGTATCTCCCCCGGGCAAACGGTCTGATGCGGCCCCGTTTCCGATCTGAGCTATTTTTCACGAGCCCTTATGCGCACCCACAGGATTTCGTCCGCCCCCGCGGGCATGATGTTCACCGCAGTCCTGGCCTCGCTTGCCCTGCCGGCGATTGCCGACTCCTCGGCCACAGCTCCAGTGTCGCAACCCTACCAGCTGGAAAAAGCCACCGTGGTGGGCCAGCCGGATTCGAACGCCGGGACCGGGGCTGCGACGCGGCTCAATGCGTCGGACCTCGCCGGACGTGAGTTGATCTCCCCGCGGGATCTCACCGCCGTGGTGCCGAACCTGGCCACCTTCGATGCGAACGGCGATCGGACGCCGCGGTTCAGTCTGCGCGGACTTCGCGAGAACAATTTCAGCTACGGCGAGAGCGCGGTGGCGATGTACATCGATGACGTCCCGTACGCCGACCTCTACTCCCGCGGAGTGCCGCTGTACGGAATCGAAGGCGCCGAGTTCCTGCGCGGACCGCAGGGAACCCTCTTCGGCGCGAGCCGTCCGGGCGGCGTGATCAATCTCTTCACCCGTCTCCCCGGCAACACCCCCACGGGTTACGGATCGCTGCGCTACGGCAGCTACGATGCTCTCAATGTCGAGGCCGGCGTGAGCGGTCCGGTGGTCAAGGACACCGCGTACCTCGGCGTCAGCGGGCTGTACAGCAAGCGCGAGGGATTCTTCCACAACCTGGTCACGGGCAACGCGCCCGACAACCGCGAGACGCTCGCCGGACGTGTGCAGGCGCGATGGACGCCGACCGAGCGCGTGGACGTGACCGTGACCGCATCGGGCGAACGCTTCCACGATGGCGGAATTGTTTCGCGTCCGCTGAATGCCGGGGGCGACCTCTACGATCTGAAGGCGGATCAGGATGGGTACAACCGCGTGGATTCCCACACCTTCTCGCTTCGGGCCGCGTGGACCGGAGAGCAGGTTCGCGTGGTCTCGGTGAGCACCCGACGCGATTTCCGTCAGAGCCTCCAGGGCGATTTCGACTACGCCGAATATCAGCCCAATCCGCTGCTGCCGCCCGGCTTCTTTGTTCCGATTCCGGTGATTTCGGGCTACGCAGCGCCGCGCGTGGGCCAATGGTCGCAGGAGCTCCGACTCGAATCCCCCGATCCCAAGGCCGCGCTCAAGTGGAACGCCGGCGGATACTGGGGCGAACACGTGCTGCGCAATGATTCGGGATTCGTTTACGGATCCGCGGCACAGGCGGCGTTTGGACTGCCGTTTTCGGTCACCGGACTTCGCGACCAGACCCTCGCAAGTCAGCGCGATGTGAACTTCGCGTTCTTCGGTCAGTTGACCTACACCGTGGTGGAGAACCTCGACGTGACCGCCGGTGTTCGGTGGGAACGCGACGAGCGGAACCTCGACCGCACGCACCTCAATCCGCTCGCGCCGCCGCCGTTCAACAACATCGCGTTCAAGGCCTCGCGCGACTTCGACGGATTCCAGCCCAAGGCCGGGCTGGCGTATCATCTCTCGCCCGATGCGACCTTGTGGTTCAGCGCGGCAGAGGCGTATCAGCCGGGCGGATTCAGTCCGTCGCAGGATGACCCGACGAAGCTCAACTACGCCAAGTCCACCTCGGAACACTACGAGCTCGGGCTCAGCAGCCGGCTGTTGGACGGTCAGCTCCGTGCGAGCATCAACGGCTTCCTGATCGAGACGAAGGATTATCAAGTCTATCGCCCCATCACGGTGCAGACCTTCCAGGTGCTCAACGCCGCGCGGGCCCGCACCTGGGGTGCCGAAGGCGAACTGCGCTGGGAGCCGGTGAAGGGATTGGAACTCACGGTCGCGGCGGGTTGGTCGCAGGCGGAATTCCGTCGATTCGATGCGCCGAATCCCACCGGTGCCGGTCTGGAAGATCTCGGCGGACGCACCATCAATTTCGTTCCGCAATTCACCCTCGATGCCTCCGGAATCTACCGGCTGCCGTGCGGATGGTTCGTGGGGGCGGGCGTGACCGCGGTGGGCGAGTATTGGTTCGACGAGCGCAACACGGCCAAGCAATCGCCGTACGCGCTGCTGCGTCTGCGGGCCGGATGGGAGAAGGGCAACTTCGGCGTGGCCGCGTTTGCCCACAATCTCACCGACACCAAGTACTACGCCAACGCGCTCGACCTCGGCCCGAGCCAGGGCTTCGTGGGAACCCCGGGCGATCCCCAGGTGTTCGGCATCGAAGTCACCGGGAAGTTCTAATTCCAATCGCAGCCCCGTCTCGAAGATCGGAGATCGGAGATCGCAGATCGACTCAGCGTCTGCTTTCCCAATCTCCGATCTTCGATCTCCGAACTGCGATCTCCGGGGCCGCGTCGGCCGCGGCCCCGTTCCCGTCCGTTGACACTTGGGGCTTGGTGACTAGGTTGGCGCGGATTTTTTATGAACCCCATCCTTCTGACCCGACTGGCTGCGGCCTCCCTGATTTCACTCGGCGCCATCGCCTCCCTCCAGGCCGAGGATTGGCCCCGGTATCGGGGTTCCAATTTTGATGGCATCTCCCGGGAAAAGAACTGGCTCGGGGCCTGGCCCGGCGGTCAGCCGAAATCGCTTTGGAAGAAAAACGTCGGCGTGGGCTTTGCCTCGATGGTGGTGTCCGGCGGGCACCTCTTCACCACCGGGCACGCGGGCAAGGAAGATCGCGTGTATTGCCTCGATGCCACGACCGGCACCGAAGTGTGGTCCTTCGCCTACGCGCAGAATCTTGATCCCAAGTATTACGAAGGCGGCCCCAGCGCGACGCCGACGGTTCACGGCGGACGCGTGTACGTCCTCGGCAAGCAGGGCGATGCCTTCTGTCTGGATGCGGCCACGGGCAAACCCGTCTGGACCCGCAATCTCCACAAGGAACACGGCGCGGAGCTTCCCGATTGGGGCTTCGCGGGTTCGGCTCATGTCGAGGGCGATGTGGTGATTTTCAATGCCGGAACATCGGGCATTGCGCTGCGTGCGGACACCGGCGACAAGGTGTGGGCCTCGGGCAAGGATGCGTCGGGCTACGCCACGCCGGTCCCGTTCATCAGCGATGGAAAACCGGCTCTCGCCCTCTTCGGGGCCAAGCAGGTGTTTGCGGTGGAACCCCGCACCGGCAAGGTGCTGTGGCAACACCCGTGGGTGACCGAGTACGACGTCAATGCGGCCGATCCCGCGGTGAACGGTGACCTCATGTTCCTCTCCTCAGGCTACGGCAAGGGCGGCGGGGTGATCCGCTTCGGCGGCGGCAAGGCCGAACAGGTGTGGTTCAACAAGGAGATCCGCGCGCACTTCTCCAGTCCGGTCGTGATCGGCGGGTATGTTTACGGCGTGGATGGCCAGGGCGGGGACCGGGACTCGAAGTTGAAGTGCCTCGATCTGAAGACCGGCAAGGTCCAGTGGCAGTCACCTGATTCCTCGACCGGCAGCCTGATTGCGGCTGATGGCAAATTGATCTGGGTGACCGGATCCGGCGAGCTCGTGGTGGCCGAAGCGTCGCCCACCGCTTATCGCGAACTCGCCCGCGCTCAGGTGACCGGCGGCAAATGCTGGACTGCCCCGGTGCTGGCCAACGGCAAGGTGTACATCCGCAATGCCAAGGGCGACGTCGTGTGCGTGGACGTGAAGAGCGGTGGCAAGGTGAGTTGATTTTCAGCGCGGCTCCGGTGGGTTGCCTCCCCTGGGGGCCGCTTGCCCACTCGGCAAATGCTGCGGGTCATGACAGGCTTCCCCGGAGCCTGCCATGTCATGCCGTCTGTGACCGACCATCCAGCTTTGGTACGCGCCCTCAAGCGGGCGCGCTGGCTGCATTGGGGATTGGTGGTGCTGATCCTCTTCCTCGGATTGGGCGCGCTGCAAAACGGCGGACGGGTCCAGATCATGAAACGTCGGGAGGCCGATGCCGTCCGACGTCTGCGCCTTCTGGAAGCCAACCAGATGCGTGAGGCCAGGGTCCCGGGTTGGGAACGCCGCGTGCGCGAAGCCTTGGAAGGTGCGCGCGAGGTGGGGCTCGATATAGGTCTCCGCGATGAGTGGCTGGCCTGGGGCGCGGCAATCCGAAAGCCGGCGGTGGGATCCGCCGCCCTTTTCACCCGCATGGAATGGCCCGAAGAGCTCGCCGCCTCCCGCGCGATCGACGCCATTTGGATTAAGAATGAGGCACCCCAGTTGAGGGTGGCTGGCGGCGGTCGCGGCGTTGGATGGAGCCTGGCCACGAATGCGGCTCCGAATTACTGGGGACGCGGAGTCGTGCTCCGAACCTTGGAACCCGCGGTGGATGGGATTGCCCGAGTGGCTTCGCCGGAGGGGGATCTGGTGGCGCAGGTGACTGTGGAGGGGCGTGTGGAGTTGGTCGATCCGCAGTCCGGTGCGCATGCGTTGATGTTGTCGGATCCGCTCGGGCTTCGCGTTCGTTGGATCGCGTGGAGTCCCGATGCTCGATGGATCGCCGTGGCTGGGATCCCTGAAGATCGCTCGATCTCGGGTTCGGTCGAAGTGGGCGTGTGGGATCTCTCCGCCGTGCATGCGACCCTGGCTGCCGTGGGGCTTGACTGGCCGCGGGGAAGTCCGCTCGCGTTTCCTGCCGCTGCGGCGGATCCGGATCGGTGGATCCACACCACCCGGTTTCTGCTCGGCGGGCTGCTGGTGTTTGTGGTGATGGGGGCGGCGATTGCGAATCAGCACCTGCTGCTGCGTCGATACGAACAGGCGGAGCGTGCGGCAACGGAGCGCGGACGCGAACTCGACGAGGCCCGCGAGCGGATGGCGCGCTCGGAAAAGATGCGTGCGCTGGGGACCCTCGCCGCCGGGGTGGCACACGATTTCAACAACCTCCTTTCCGTGATCCAGATGTCGCGTCAGTTGGTGGAACGCAGCCTGCGCCCCACCGGAGTGGACCGGGAGAATCTGGAACAAATCGGACAGGCGGTGGAGCAGGGGCGCACGGTGGTTCGCAGCATTCTCGGATACAGCCGGGACGAAGCCTCCAATGGCGGTCGCGCCGCGGTGCGTACGATTCTGTCCGACACGCTGGTGCTGACGCGGCGGCAGTTTCTTTCGGGCCTCGAGGTGACCCTGGAGGTTGCCCCCGCGGTCGCGGAGTATGAAGTGCGGCGCGGAAGTCTCGAGCCCATCCTGGTCAACCTGCTGGTGAATGCCTCCGAGGCGATGGGCGGAATCGGCAAAGTTCACATCAACGCATGCCTCACGGCGGACGCTGCCGGCTGCGTCCGGGATCCGCTTTGGCGCGGGCCCTGGGTGTGTGTCTCGGTCGAGGATACCGGGCCGGGGATTTCTCCCGATGTGTTGCCCCATGTGTTCGAACCGTTCTTCACCACCAAGAAACTCGGGGCACAGCGCGGTACCGGACTTGGACTGGCGACCGTCTGGCGGATCGCCGAGGAGGCCGACTTCGGATTGCGCGTGGACACGTCGCCGGGGCTTGGCACCCGTTTTGATTTGTTGATTCCCTTCGGCGTCGAATCGGAAACGCCAACCCCAGCCCTGCCTATCTCATGAGCACAGTGCCTCCCCGTGGACATCTCCTGATCGTGGAAGACGAACCCGTTCAGGCGCGGCTGTATCAGCAGGCACTGCGCGGATGCACCTTCGACTGGGCCCGCAACCGCACGGAGGCGTTGACGCATATCGGGCGTCGCATGCCCGAACTGATCCTGCTCGACCACATCCTGGCCGGCGGCGACACGGGACTCGGACTGTTACCAGAATTGAAACGGATCGCCGCCCACGTGCCGGTGGTGATTGTCAGCGGCACGCTCGCCATCACGGAACAGATCCGCGCCCTGAGTGGTCCGCATGGCGCGCACTACGTGATCGAGAAGCCGGTGGATCTCGACGTGCTCGAGACCACCGTCGCCACGGCCCTGCGCGAGTGCGGTCTGGGCGAGGCGGTAGCGGCGCTGCGTTCGCTCGAGCGCGCGGAATTGATTGAGGCCGGGGACCGCGAACGGCTTTTCACGGAACGACTCGAACGGCAGCACACCCTGCTCAACCGGCTGCGCGATGTTCCCGAACGACCCAACGTGTCGCAGCTTGCCAAGGAGTTTGGGGTCGATCGTCGAAGCATTCGGCGCGATCTCCAGGACCTGATTGCCCGGGGCCAACTTCCCCCGAGCATTCTCGGTCGTGACGACGAGTGACGGCACTGCGCAAGCGATTGAGTCGCGACAGCGTCGTGGAGTGCGCCAGTCCTCTGGCGCTTTGGGACGCAGGACGCGTTTCTGACCACCGTCTCCTCTGCGCCTCCGCGAGGGCATTCTCATTCGTTTGGAGTCTCGATTCCCGACGGTTCGGGGAGGCGCGTCTCGAGGTATGCAGCCGGTTGATTTCCAACCGTTCGATGGCCCTGCGTCCAACAGAAGAGCCGCGTAAACGCGGGACTCCAAACGTGTGAGGAACCCCGTCGCCTAGATCCGGTGCTGCCAAAGAAAACCACCGCGGGGTAAAGGCCGTGGAGACTCACTCAGCAGATGAATGAATTGGAGGCGCATCCAACCATTTATCTCCCTCCCCATCTGCGTTCATCGGCGTCCATCTGCGGTTTGAACTTCCGCTTCTAGGTTGAACCCCGTCTTGAGGATGACGCCCCCCTGGGCATCGCTCGCCCATGTTTCACAACTGGGAATGCGTCGAAAGCTGCTGTGTGCACCGCGTTATGAAACTGCAATCGCACTCCCGCACGTGGGGACACTTCGGTCTCTGGCTGGCCCTGGTGTTCCTGGTTCAATCGCTTTCGGCCCAAGTTAACCCGGGTCCTGGAACTCCGGCGGATCCGTTCGATCCGAATCTCCCGCCCGTTCAGGAACCGGGGAATCCTGGCACTCCTGGCGGCCCGGGAACCCCGGGGAATCCGGGGCTTCCGCCGCTGGATCCGAATGGGAATCCGCCGCTGACGAATCTGCCGCCGATCATCTCCTTCACCACCCCGGACTTTCCCACCAACCGTCCGCCCGCCGATCTCGCGCCGTGCATCTGCGGACCGCTGGTCGGCAATTACGTGTCGAACCAGCTTCACATCTGGCACGTGCAGGCCGATGGCGGGCCGCTTCATTTGCGTCTCACCACGAAAACGGTGAATCACACCGATCCCCAGACCACGGTGGTGGATGTGTTTGATGGATCGACCCTGCTGGGCTCGGTCACCGTGTCGTACACGGCCGCGGATGCCGCGGCGAATCCGCTCGGATGGGAGAAGTCGGGGGACCTCAATCTCGGCGTGCTTCCGCCCGGCAAGGTGCTGCGATTGGAATCTCGCGTTGGCGGAACGCCGCAAACGCAGACCCACTACTGGCTGAAATTCTGCGGCGCCCGATGGCTTGCGCTGGAGAGCCCGAGCTTCAAGGCGCTGGAAGAGGACCACGCGGCCTTCCGACTGCGCGTGCTGCCCACGGAGCCGCTGGTGATCGACATCGACAACGTGGGCATTCCCACCCCTGCGGCAGGATTCGATTGGCGGCTGATTGATCCCACCGGAACCCTTGTGAGCTCGGGCGTCACCCCGATCGTGCCTGGACCCGAGCTCACCCTTCCCACCCCCATCCCCGGACTCTGGACCCTCGAGCTCCATCCCGTGGGTGGCGAACATTACCTGATCGACAAACGCTCCGGGGCGGACCGCCACCTGTATCTGGATTGGTACACCAGCCAGCGCGGAGCGAAGTTCGTGGAAATCCTGCTCGATGGACGCCCCGCGGTGGGTGTGCCGTTTGAGGTGCAGATGCTGCGGCGGCGCGAGACTTCGACGGGGATCACCAATGACCTGATCCGATCGATGATCGCGACCAACGGGGTGGCCCTGCTGGCCGGACTGCCGAACGGCTACTACGACGTGGTGGTCAACCCGATGCGGCCCGGGATTCCGCGGGTGCCGTCGCAGGTGGATCTCATTCTCTGCGATGAGCCGGTCACCAACCGGTTTGAGTTCCACGGGGATTCCGACAATCGGATTCTGGACTACGGCGATGCGCTGTCGCCGATGTATCCCACGCTGCGGTCGGAGAATGGTGCGCGTCATGCCATTCAACCCGGTTGGTTCCTCGGCCGCGGCGTGGATCCGGAGGCGGACGGTCAGCCCTCGATGAACTTCGACGGCGATGATCGATCGGGCTTCGACGATGACGACGGCGTGCTGCTGCCGCCGGTGCTAACTCCGGGAAGTTCGGTGGTGATCCCGGTGATTGCTTCGACCAACGGCGTGCTCAACGCGTGGATCGATTTCAATCACAACGGCAACTGGGGCGACCCGGGCGACCAGGTGTTTCACCTTCAGCCGCTGGTGGCGGGAACGAACTGGCTCACGCTTTCGATTCCCGCCGGTGCCTCCAACGGCCCGAGCGGAAGCCGGTGGCGGTTCTTCGCCGTTGGAGGACTCGACCACAGCCCGACTGGAGAGGCTCCGGAGGGTGAGGTGGAGGACTACCAGGTGCAGATTGGCGCCAAGCCGGAGCCCACGGTGTTCGGTGGGAATCCGCACCAGCCTTCCGGCGGGGCCACGCTGCGGACCGATTCTGGTACGGGCGCGTTGGTGGTCGAAAATCTGCCGCAGGACGGTTCGGGCGGGGTTCAAATCCCGGTGAATCCCGATCCGTCGCGCCGCTCGCTGAAGTTTGAGTTCCTGCCGGTGCCGTTGGCCCAAGCGGGGGCGAGCCTGGTGATTACCGAACTTGGTTCTTCGACAAACGGGGGCGCGGGTCCTGCGTTGCGCCGGCTGCTGTTGGTCGGCGGAGCGGGGCGTGTGGGATTGGGAGCGTTGATGTCGGAGTCGGCTCCGGGAGCGATGACGCTGGGATGGGCGGAGGCCGGCGCTCCGGGCGGACGCTTTGAAACCGAGGCCGGCGCTTCGGTGGCGCTCATCGGTGCGGGATCGTTGACCGGGTATCAATCCCTCGTGCCGCGGGATTCGCAGGAGGCGCCGTTCGCGGGAGGCGGTCTGCGCTTCGATGCGCGCATGAAACTGGAGGTGAACGGAACCGTGGTTGGCGAGGGGACGGATTTCAGCTGGGTGGCTCCGTTGACGCCGGACCAGCGCGCGTCGCTGCGGCCGATCGCGGGAATTGATCTGCACGCGTCGCTGCCGGGCGGCACGCTGGCGATTCAATCCGAGACGAGTTCGCGTCCGGTGGAACCCCTGGTGGCGGAGCTCAAGGCCTCGGCGGGCGGAGGCGTGGTGCTGTCGTTTCAGCCGGATCCGGGCAGCGAGCAGGTGATTGAATCCGCCACGGATCCATTGGGGCCGTGGGTGGAGGTGGCACGCCGGCGCGGAACCTTCCTGCCCGAGCAGTGGAATGCGGCGGTCGAGGGAAGCGTTCGGCTGTACCGAATTCGAGTGATTCCCTGAGCCGGGGCTGGGTTGGCCCCAGGCTTGGGTGTTGGCCCGACGCAGGGCGGGCCGGAGGAGGGGCGGGAGTGGGTTGGGAACCCGCTCCCGCCCTGAATCGTTTTTGATATCGAGGACCTGATCCCCGATTCCTGATCCCAACTCAGCGGGCCACGCTCAGCGGCTGCTGGTGCTGCCGCTGGTGCGCAGCGGCAATGAATCCGCGGAACAGCGGATGCGGCTTGTTGGGCTTGCTGAGGAATTCGGGATGGAACTGCGATGCCACGTAGAACGGGTGCGCGGGGAGTTCCACCACTTCGACGAGCTGATTGTCCGGGGTGGTGCCGGAGATGACGAATCCGGCCTGCTCAAACTGCGGGCGGTAGTCGTTGTTGAATTCGTAACGGTGGCGGTGCCGTTCGCTGATGGTGAAGGCTCCGTAGAGCTTCTGCGCCACGGTGCCGTTGGCGAGCTGACATTCCTGCGCGCCGAGCCGCATGGAGCCGCCCTTCCGCTTCACGTGGCGCTGAGTCTCCTGCAGGTGGATCACCGGGTGTGGGGTGTGTTCGTCGAACTCGGTGGAGTGCGCCTTCTCGAGTCCGAGCACGTTGCGCGCGAATTCGATGGTGGCGATCTGCATGCCGAGGCAGAGGCCGAGGTAGGGGATCTTGTTCTCGCGCGCGAATTGCGCGGCCTTGATCTTGCCCTCGATGCCGCGGGCTCCGAATCCGCCCGGAACGAGGATGCCGCCGAGTTCCTTGAGCAGCTTGGAGGCGTCGCCCTTTTCCAGTTCCTCGGATTCGATCTGCTCGATCTGCACGCCGCAGTCGTTGGCGATGCCGCCGTGCTTCAGGGCTTCGTACACCGATTTGTAGGCGTCCTGGAGCTCGATGTATTTTCCAACCACGCCGATGCGGACGCGGTGCTGCGGGGCGATCAGACGGCGGATGATGTCCTGCCAGTGGCCCATGTTGGCCGGGGGCACTTCGAGGTGAAGCTGGCGGCAGACGAGATCATCCATCCGCTCGCGCTGGAGCATCAGCGGCACTTCGTAGATGGAGTGCTCGACGTCCTTCTCCTCGATCACGGCCTCGAACGGGACATTGCAGAACAGGCTGAGCTTCTGGCGGATGTCCTTTCCGAGCGGGTATTCGCACCGGCAGACGAGCAGGTGCGGGGCGAGACCGATTTCGCGGAGTTTGGCCACGCCCTGTTGGCTGGGCTTGGTCTTGAGTTCGCCGGCCGCCTTGATGAAGGGGACGTAGGTGACGTGGATGAAGCAGACGTTGTGCGGTCCGACATCGAGCGCGAATTCGCGGATGGCTTCGAGGAAGGGAAGGCCTTCGATGTCGCCGACCGTGCCGCCGATTTCGGTGATGATGACGTCGGCCTTGGTGTCGTCGGCCAGAAGGGTGATGCGGCGCTGGATTTCGTCGGTCACGTGCGGGATCACCTGCACGGTTTTGCCGAGGTAAACGCCGTCGCGTTCATTGTCCAGGACCTGCTGATACACCTGGCCGCTGGTGGTGGCGTTCTTGCGGCTGAGCTTGGTGTTGGTGAAGCGTTCGTAGTGGCCGAGATCGAGGTCGGTCTCCGCGCCGTCGTCCAGCACGTACACTTCGCCGTGCTGATACGGGCTCATGGTGCCCGGATCGACATTCAGGTAGGGATCAAACTTCTGGAGCGTGACCTTCAGGCCCCGATTCTCCAGGAGGGTGCCGAGCGCCGCCGCGGTGAGTCCCTTGCCGAGGGAGCTCACAACGCCGCCCGTGACGAAAATATACTTCATGGGCTTGCAGGTTCCCTTGGCGGCCCGCCCTGTGCCAATCAAAAATGAACGGAGCGTCACCTCATCGTGACGATCTCCTTTCCGAAAGGCTTGACCTACAACAGGGCTTCCACCCTGAGGACGTCGGCCGGGACGTCCACCCCGATGCTGTCGTGGTGCACCCGGGCGACCGCGATGGGGATTCCGTGCTCCAGGGCGCGGAGTTGTTCGAGGCGTTCCGCGGCTTCCAGGGACGACACCGGATGCCGCACCAGCTGCAGCAGGGTGTCGCGCCGATAGCCGTAAATCCCGAGGTGTTTCAAAAATGGGAACTGCTGCATCTGGTGCTCCACCGGGGCGGAGGCGTGGTCGCGCAGGTAGGGAATGGTGCGCCGGGAAAAGTACAGGGCCTGGCCCGCCTGTCCCACCACCACCTTGACCACATTCGGATTGTCGTACTCGAAGGCCTCGCGGATCGGGGTTCCGGCGGTGGACATGGGATGCGTCTTGAGCAGTTCCGCGACGGCATCGATGACGTTGGGGTCCATGAGCGGTTCATCGCCCTGGATGTTCACGTAGCCATCGGCCTCGACCCGGCTGGCCACCTCGGCGATGCGGTCGGTGCCGCTTGGGTGGTCCTCGCGGGTCATCTCCACGCGGCAGACGCGTCCGGCGACCTCGGCGATCCGTGCGTCATCGGTGGCCACCACCACGTCGGACAGCACGCGCGAGAGGCGGCACCGGGCCACCACGCGTTCGATGAGCGTGATGCCTGCGATGGGATGCAGCGGCTTGCCGGGGAACCGGGTGGACGCGTAACGGGCGGGAATGACGCCGATGATCTTCACGCGCCGATTGAGACTTACGCCGGGGCTCTCTTGCAATCCCGCGGTCAACGCAGCGCGGTGAGCCAGCGATCAAATCTGGGACGGTACAGGTGCTCCGGATCGCCCGAGACGAACACGCCCGAAACCCGTCCGATGATGCGTTTCCGCTCGATGGTGCCGATGAACCGCGAATCGAGGCTGTTGTCGCGATTGTCGCCCATGACGAAATAATGCCCCTCGTGCACGCGCGTGGGTGGGAAGGATCGCATGGCGGGGAGCTGCGGCTGAGTCATCATCGCATGACGGTGTTCGCCAAGCTGTTCCTCGCCGTGGATGCCATCGGAGAGGCTCCATTCGAGCGGGCGTCCGTTGAGAATGACCTGATTCTCGCGCAGTTCGACCACATCACCGGGAAGGCCCACGACGCGTTTGACGTAGCGCTGGTCGTGCTTGGGCTCGAAGAACACCACCACGTCTCCGCGATCGGGATTGGACCATTCGGCCAGGTGCCAGGTGGTGAAGGGGACCTTGAGGTCGTAGGCCAGCTTGTTGATCCACACCACGTCGCCCTCCTGGATGGTGGGCTTCATGGAGCCGGTGGGGACCGGGTTCCAATCGGCGAGCACGGATCGGATGCTGAACAGGATCAGCAGCATCCCGCCGGTGGAGCGAACCTCCTTCGCCCAGGAATTGAACCGCGATGGAACTTTGGAGGCGGGTGAGACGGAGGAATCGGAAGGCGGGTTCATGGAGGAATTCGGTACGAGGCACGAAACACAGCTCGTGCACGCCGCCTCCGACAGCGGGCACGACGGCGTGTTCAAACCGCCGTCGTGCGCAATTCCGCGGGAACCCGCAGGAGTGACCGTGACTCAGCGGGACTGACGAACGCGGACCGTGTAGGTCTTGGCCTGCGCGTTGATGGAGGCGAAGGTGGCGTTTTCCATGGCGTTCTCGGTGAGGATGACGTCCTTCCACGGGGTTTCGTCGCCGGTGGAGATTCCCTGCGCGTCCTTGAACACGCACTGCACCTGCACCTGGATGCGACGCGTCTCGCGATTGCGCATGACGGCGGTCACCTCGAGGCGTCCGTCGGGCAGGGCGCGCTCCTGCAGCGCGCTGCAGGTGACGGAGCGTTGGACGGAGTCATCCATGAGGACGAACTTCGCATTCAACTCCTGGTTGTACTTGCCGGAGTTGACCGGCAGACGGGCCCCGCCTCCGGTGGAACAACCGGCGACGGCAACGGCCAGGCCTGCGGCGACAAGAAGGGACAAACGTTTCAGGTGCATGACGAACAGGGGATGATTAATTGCGATCGCTGAGAAAGAGCACGGTGTCGCGCTGCGGGACCACATCGAAACTCACCTGGCGCGTGGCCGTGATCTGGCCGCTGGGGCCGATGAATTCGATGGTGCCGTTGTGATGCCCGGGAGGGAGACGCAGCGCGGCAAAGGCGAGTAGGTTGGGGAGATTCTCCCAGCACCGCGTATCGGCCGACGGGGTGGTGGCGGCGGAGACGACTTTTCCAATCAGGCCCGCCACGAGCAGTCCGGCGCCGATTTCATCCATATTACTGCCCCGTCCGCCCTGCGTGGCGAGGATGGCTCCCGAGACGAGGGCCGCATTGCCGAATGCATCGGTCGAATCCTTGAACACGGCCTTGTTGGCCAGGATATGATCCATCTGACGCCCGCCGCGCGTGGTGGCCTGGTAGGTGAGGTCGTCGTACACCGGAACATTCACCACCGGACCGGCCGGGCGATTGGTGGAGTCCACCCGGAAGCGGGCGGAGACCGCCGAGGAGGAGCCTGCGCTGAAATGAAGCTGTTCCTGATGTTCGCCCGCCGCGTACTTAGAAGGTCCCTGCCCGAGCTCGGCAAACACGAGCACATTGGCCGACTTGTCATACGGCGGCGGAGGCGTGCCGCGGGCCACCTTGGCCGCGCGTTTGAAGGCATCGCTGCCGTCTCCGGATAATTTCACCGAGGCGAATCCATCGAGATAATCCAGCAGCACATAATCGGAATCGTACTGGTGCTGTTCCGGATCCGCATCCTGCAACGCGGCGCTGCGGAAACAGGCCCGCGCGTTGTCGGGTTCGCCGTCCATCCAGTATAAAATGCCGCGATAATAATACGCCATCGCGCGCTCATAGGGTTCGCCCCGGAAATTCTTGCGGGACTCCTCCTTGAAATAACTGCGCGATTCCCGCGCCGACCGGTCGCCGGCGGTCAATCCGCCGAGAGCGACCAGCGTGCTGTCCAGGAGCGGGCGCGCGGCGGCATAATTGCCGGCGCGCATGAGCGTGAGGGCCTGCCGGTTGTCGAGCACCACCCGGTCACGCCTGGCCTGTTCCTCCGGAGGCAGCGAGCTGCATCCGGTGAGCCACAGGCAGGCCAGTGACGCAATCAGGGTCGTCCAAAAGGAGCGATTCATCCGGGTGGGGATCAAAGCAGAAAACCAACGCTGAAACCGAGAGACCTTCGACGATCCGATCAGCGGTAGGCAGCGTCGTCGTTGCCCTGCTTCTTAATTTCAGCGGAATCCTCCCAGAGGATGTCGCTGGTCTTCGGATCGATGAGCTGGAACGTGTAGAGAATGTAATCGCTCACTCCGGCGCGGGCCTTGGTGGTGAGGCCGGACAGCTTGCCGGTGAGGAAGAAGTCGGCGCCCTTGAATTCGCGCACGTTGGGATCGGAGGACGAAGTCACGAGCCCCTGCTTCTTCAACTCCTGTTCCTTCTCCAGTGCCTCCATGCGATCGCGCGCCAGGAAGCGCACCTTGCCCTGCGCTTTGGAATTCAGCTGAACACGGATGCGGTCGAGGAACATGTCCTTGTTGATGGCGAACCGGGTCTGGTTCTCCACCGGCAGCAGCACGATGCGCGGAATGCCCTGGGCTTTTTGCAGCTCCGGATTCGCAAGAATGCTGCGGGCCATCTTGTCGGTCACGGAGACCAGATCCTGCGACTCGATGCCGGTTCCTGCCACCGCGCCCTGTTCATCGGGATTGACGCGGGTGACCGGGGTGCCCGAGGGATTGTGAACTCCGGAGGCGCAGCCGGTGAGAAGAAGCGCTCCTAAGGAAATGGAGCATACGGTGGTCGAAAGCGATGCAGTGGTCTGGCGATTCATAGGGACGCGATTCAAAAGACGGGTGAAAGAAGCGGAGGAAGGCCGGTTGGTCAATCCCTCTGAGTGAGAATTACGCAATGATCATGGGCCAATCGAACGCAGTGAGTTGCCGGAGGGGCGGCAATTTTGTAGCTCTGACGGAGCAACAATTCTGATATTCATTCAGGGAATTAATGGAATCGACGATATAGGAGCTGAGGCCTGTTAAAAACATTCTTGAGGTCTCCCCAGAATTAGTGTAAAAGGACAATCCTAATGAAACGAGATCCGTTGAAAGAATTCGTCAATCTCCGCAATGCGCTGCTGAAGCGTAAGCAGGACTTGGAGTCCGAATTGCTTCATATCAATCGTGCGCTGGAAATCCAGGCCGCTCCCGCGCCGGCTCCCGCCCGCGCTGTGAAGGCTGCTGCTCCGGTTGCTGTTGCCGCCCCTGCCAAAGCAGGCCGCAAGGCAAAGGCGGGTGGCAAGCGCGCTCGCAACGAAGTCTCCCTGAAGGAAGCGGTTCTCGCCGCCACCAAGGCCAAGCCCCTCACCAAGCCCGAGATCCTCGCGGCCATCACCAAGTCGGGTTATAAGTTCTCGGCAAAGAGCCCGATGAACTCCCTGAACACGCTCCTCTACAGCGACAAGGGATTCAAGAACCACGGTGGCAAGTTCGGTCCGGCCTGATCGGTGGATTGAATGAATCACTCAAGCCCGCCGGTTGCGGCGGGCTTTTTTGTTTTTCAATGGCTGAGTTTTTCACGCTCACTTGATCCCATGTTAGCTCGACGAGTCATTCCCTGTCTGGATGTTCACGACGGTCGTGTCACGCGCGGCGTGAGTTTCGGCCGCGCGGAGGCGGGGGAATTGCGCAACGTGGGCGACCCGGTGGAGCTCGCCATCCGCTACAACGATCAGGGGGCGGACGAGATGGTGTTCTTCGACATCACCGCCAGTTCGCAGGGACGCGCCAGCATGGTGGAGGTGATCGAGCGCACGGCGGACCGGTGCTTCATGCCGCTGACCGTCGGGGGCGGGATTCGCACGGTGGCCGATATGAGCGCCATGCTCCAGGCGGGGGCCGACAAGGTCAGCATCAATTCCAGTGCGGTTTCCAATCCCGACCTCATTTCCGCAGGCGCGGAGAAGTTCGGCAGCCAGTGCATCGTGGTGTCGATCGATGCCCGGCGGGTGGCGCCGGACCGGTGGCAGGTGTTTGTCCGCGGAGGACGCGAGTCCACGGGCATGGACGCCGTGGAGTGGGCGCTCGAGGCGGTTCGGCGCGGCGCGGGAGAGATCGTGCTGAACTCGATCGATGCCGACGGCACGAAGAAGGGCTTCGATCTCGCGATCACCCGGCGCATCAGCGAATCGGTCGGAGTTCCGGTGGTGGCCAGCGGGGGCGCGGGCACGCTGGACCACATGGCCGAGGTGTTGATCGAGGGCCGCGCGGACGCCGTGCTCGCCGCGAGCATTTTCCATTTCGGTGAGTTCACGGTGGGGCAGGTGAAGGATCATCTCGCTTCCCGCGGCATTCCCGTTCGACGCGTCTAGGTTCCAACTGCTGCTTCGGAATTTCGATGTCGCGCGTGCTTCAATCGGCCTGGTTTCCCTTTGCCGCCCTGGTGGTGAGCAATGTGTTCATGACCTTTGCCTGGTATCGGCATCTGAAGTTCAAGGAACATCAGCCTTTGTGGATCGCGATCATGGTGAGCTGGGGGATCGCGCTGTTCGAGTACGCCATCATGGTGCCGGCGAATCGATACGGATCGGGCCGCTACTCGCTTTTCCAACTGAAGCTCGCCCAGGAGGTGATCACGCTCGTGGTGTTCACGGTGTTTGCGTTCCTGTATTTCAACACCCGACCGCAGTGGAACCATTTTGCGGCTTTTCTCTGCATCCTGGCTGCGGTTGGATTCACCTTCTGGCCCGGTTCGCGCTGAGAAGTCCCGGACGCGCGGTGCGCCAGTGAAACGTTTTTGAGTTTTGCCCCGATGAAAAGTCTCGAACAGCTGAAGTGGAACGCCGACGGATTGATCCCCGCCATCATTCAGGATCACGCCAACGGGCGCGTGTTGATGATGGCCTGGATGAACCGCGCCTCGTTGGAGAAGACGATTGAGACCAAGCGCACCTTCTTCTGGAGTCGCTCCCGCCAGAAGTTCTGGATGAAGGGGGAATCCAGCGGACACGTGCAGGTGGTGAAGGACATCGCGTTTGACTGCGATGGCGACACGCTCCTGATCCAGGTCGAGCAAACCGGCGCCGCGTGCCACGAGGGTTACCGGTCGTGCTTCTTCCGCTCGTTCGGTGAGACGGGCGATCACTCCACGGTGACCGAGACGCAGTTGGAAACGCCCGAGGCGATTTACGGCAAGAAGTAATCGCGGGCACGGTCCGATCCCCTTGCGTTCTGTGGACCAGCAACCGTTGTGACGCGGCTCGACGAATTCTTCGACCCCGGCACCCGCAACTGGGCGGTCCTGGCGGGGCTCGTGGCGGCGTCGCGGGCGATGGATCTGGGGTCCACCTGGATCGCCACCCCAAAACTTACGCTGGAGGGAAATCCGATCGCGCGTCGACTCGGCTGGAAGTGGGGCATCCCGCTCAATCTGCTGCTCGCACTCGGGTTCGCCACCTGGCCGTTGTTGTCGATTTCTCTCATTACCACCAGCTGCCTGGTGGCCGCGCGGAATCTGCAGTCGGCCTGGGTGATGCGGTCCATGGGTGAGCTCCACTACCGATGCTGGATGGCCGATCGTCTCGCCGAATGTCCGCGCGGTCTTGCCTGGGGCTGTTTCATGGGGGAGGCGTTGCTGGTGGGGGCGGTGGGGGGGATGTTGATGGCGTTTTCGGAGTGGCGATTGGTTCCCTTTTCCGTGGGACTCGGCATGGCCGCCTACTCCTTCGCGGTGGGGTTGTTCAGTTCGATTGCGCTCTGGCGGAACCGCTGATCGTCCACCGTCGGGCTTGCCCGTTTCGGGGTGGAGGCGTTGACTCGAATCCACGCATGAATCTTCCCTCCCTGCCTTCCCTTTGCTCCGCCCGCTGGTGGTTCCGTTGGAGCCTCGTCGTCCTGGGGCTGATGGGATTGAGCGTTCATGCGGCGGCGCCGATCCGTGTGTTGATCTGGGATGAACAGCAACCCGCGCAGCGACGCGTTTACACCAACTGGCTTGGGAACCAGATCGCGGTGCACCTGGCCACCAAGCCGGGGCTGACGGTTCACACCGCACGACTCGATGATCCGGAGCAGGGGCTGTCGAAGGCGGCGTTGGATGCCACCGATGTCCTCATCTGGTGGGGGCACGTTCGCAATGGCGAGGTTTCCACTGAACGCGCCCGGGACATCGTGCAGCGGATTCAATCCGGTAAATTGTCCTTCATCGCCCTGCATTCGGCCCACTGGTCGGCTCCGTTCATGGAGGCGATGAACGTCCGCGCCCGCGAGGACGCGCTGCGCGTGCTGACTCCGTCGGAACGCGCCACCGCGGTCATCCGCGAGACCAACCTGTTCTCTAATCTCCGCACCGCGCCGAAGTACACCGACCGCCTCAGCCCGTCGGCGATCTATCGCAAACCCTTCGGCGAGCCGGTCGAGATCCAGCTCACCCTGCCGAACTGCTGTTTCCCCGCCTACCGGCCCGATGCCATGCCCAGCCACGTTCGCGTGCTCCTGCCCAAGCATCCCATCGCCCGCGGCCTCCCGCCGGAGTTCACTGTCGAGCAGACCGAGATGTACGACGAACCCTTCCATGTCCCCGCTCCCGATGCCGTGGTGCTGGAGGAACGTTGGGAGCGCGGGGAGTGGTTCCGCAGCGGATCGGTTTGGAACATTGGCAAGGGCCGGGTGTTTTACTTCCGGCCCGGGCATGAGCTGTATCCGGTGTTCAAGAATCCGGCGGTGCTTAAGGTGATTGAAAACACCGTGCGTTGGATGGGGTCGCGCGAATAGCCGGTTGCTCGGCCTGGTGCCGTTCACCGACGCGTTACTTTGCAAACGCGTTTCACCTGCTAGGATCGGGGCGCGACCGTGCTCAGAACGGTCGATGATCCGCACCCAGCATTCCGAACCCATGAGCACGCCATCCCACCCGTCCGCCCCAGAACGTCGGCGCGGCCATCGACTCCTCTTTTTGATCATCGTCTGGGCCCTGGTGATTCTGGGGAATGTGGCGCTGAACCAGGCTGAGGATTTGGAACGCAACATCCGGAGCTGGCTCCAGGGCGGATTCATGATCCTGGGAGTGCTCCTCACCCTTCTGTGGTTCTTCTTCCTGAGCCGGTTCCGATGGACCACCCGGGTGCTCGGTTTGCTGGTGGTGCTTGGCGCCGTGTTTGGGTTGCGCAAGGCGGTGCGTGTGGATGGAACTGCGGACGGGACTGGCCGACCCAAGTGGGTCTGGGCCTGGTCGCCCGCCCGGACCAACACGGTCGCCCGACCCGCCGTCATTGCTGTGACCAATCTTCCACCGGCCGTTGCCGCGACCCTGAAGGCCCTTCCTTCAGTCCCCCAATTCTTCGGACCCGCACGGGACGGCGTGGTGCGCGGGGCCCGACTGGATTCCAATTGGAGCAACCAACCTCCGCGCCTGCTCTGGCGTCAGCCGATTGGATCCGGCTGGTCGGCGTTTGCAAGTGTAAACGGTCACCTGTTCACCCAGGAGCAGAACGGTACGGATGAAACGGTGAGCTGCTACGACCTGCTGACCGGTGCGCGGATTTGGGCCGCCCGAAAGCCGGTCCGCTTTTTTGAATGGCAGGGAGGCGAAGGGCCGCGGGCGACGCCCACGGTGGTCGATGGACGCGTCTACACCCACGGCGGAACCGGCGTTCTGTTGTGCGTGGATGCCGAGACCGGACGCGAGATCTGGTCGCGCTCGACGTTGTCCGAAAATGATCTCCCGAACCTGATCTGGGGCGTCAGTGATTCTCCGTTGGTGTTGGGCAACGCGGTGGTGGTGGCCGGCGGGGCGACCAATCATTCCACGCTGCTGGCCTACGATCGCGAGACGGGCAAACCGTTGTGGAAGGCGGGTACCGACAAGGCGAGCTACGCGTCGCCCTCAGTGGGAACGATTGCTGGCAAGACGGTGATTCTCTCGATCAACGCGGCTTCTCTCACGCTGCATGATCCTGCGGATGGCAAGGTGCTGCTCGACTATCCGTGGGCCAACGACAAATGGCCCAAGTGCAGCCAGCCGGTGCTGGTGGGGAGCGACCGCGTGTTTTTGTCGGCCGGGTATGGCGTGGGATGTCTCCTGCTGCAAATCCAGGCGGGGGCCGATGGGCGCCTGACTGCGACCGAGGTGTGGAAATCCAAGACGATGAAGACGCAGTTCAACAGCGCTGCGTTGAAGGAAGGATTCCTCTACGGATTGGATGACGGGTTCCTGGCCTGCATCGATGCCTCCACGGGCCAGCGCAAGTGGAAGGATGGGCGTTACGGATCGGGTCAGACGCTCGTGGTGGACGATCTGGTGGTCATCCAAAAAGAGCAGGGGACCGTCCACCTCGCTCAGGCAAAGCCGGACGGATTCCGCGAATTTGGGCAGATTCCCGCGCTGGATTCCAAGACGTGGAATCATCCGCTCGTGGTCGGAAACCACCTCGTGGTGCGGAATGATCGCGAAGCAGCCTGCTACGAACTGCCGGTGCTTCCGGGGCATGACTGAAACGCTGCGTCTTCGGGTGCATGTCGCATTTTTGGATGCGTCGGGAGTGGTAGTTTCCAAGGGGCGTTGGCGAGGTGGACGAAAAATCGCTTAAGGAAACGCGGGAGATTCCGATGTCCACTAGTAGGTGCTCGTAACGAGGTTGCGAGCGGACTTCTCGGGCAGGATCTAAGGCCTGCAAGCGGAAGGTGTGGAGTGGGTGCCGGAGTGGAAATGCTCAAGCCATTGAGAATTTCCCGGAAGGTGCCCCTCAAGGAAATGCTTGGCTTCATGTCGGGTTGCGTGACGCGGGTGCGTGCACGGTGCCGGTGAAGCGGGCGTTTCCAAACCCGTCCGATGCCGTGAATTCCAGCACCCGATTCCCCGATTTTTCCGACGCCGTTTGCGTGGTTCCCGATGGCTCCGTTGGAGCCGTGGGTCCCGCCCCCGAAGCGGCTCCGGTTCCCCTCGTTCCCCGTCGGATCCGTTCCGTTCCCCCCAGTGTCCCGCCGGTCCGCCGGTGCCGTCCGGCATCCTTCGGCGCTTCGCTTTTTCGCACCCCGGGAGACGAGCCCAGTGCGTCGGCCTGGACCGAGCGTTCCTGAGTCGATGCCAAGCGCGTTGCCTTCTCCTCGCTGAAGATCACTTCAACCGATTCTTCCCATGTCCGACGGCCGACGTTTCGCCACCTTCCGCCTCGATTCGATGTTGTTTGGAGTCGAAGTCCGCGAGGTGCAGGAGGTGATCCGGTATCAGGAAATGACGCGGGTTCCGCTCGCGCCGGTCATGATCCAGGGCCTGATCAATCTGCGCGGGCAGATCGTGACCGCCATCGATTTGCGTCAACGCCTCGAGCTGCCGCAGCGTGAACCCGGAGCGCTGCCGATGAATGTGGTGATCCGCGGGGATGACGGCGCGGTGAGCCTGCTGGTGGATGAAATCGGCGATGTGGTGGAGGTCGAAAACGAGGCCTTCGAAAAGACGCCGGAGATCTTAAAAGGTGTCGCTCGCGAAGTCGTGACCGGCATCTACAAGTTGAAGGATTGCCTGCTGCTCATCCTTGATACCGATCGCGCCATCCAGCTTCCCACCTCGTTCGGACGCGGTGGGGTGAGTCCGACCTGAATCCCTTTTCCGAATCCCAAGTTCCAATCCATTCCCCCATTCCGCCATGAATCACAGCCGTCACACCGCCGCCTCACTTCCGCATTCCCGCACCGACCATGGACCGGTTGCTCCGCGTCGATCCGCGGCGTCCCGTCCTGCGGCTTCGAAGCATCCGCGATCCAGTGCCGCGAGCCTTCGTCAGGACACGTTGCTGGAGTTGAACGCCCGGACGGAAGCGCTGGAGAGCACCCAGGCAATTGCCGTGTTGTCGCCCGAAGGAACCGTGCTTTCGGCCAACGCCAACTTTCTCACTCTCTATGGCTACAGCCCGACCGAACTGATTGGCCGCAGTTACGGCACTCTGGCGGAGCCTGGCGCGGTGACGACGCAGGAGTATCGGGATTTCTGGCACGAACTGCTGGTTCGCAAGTCCCACTCCGGGGTCTACCGACGAGTCGCGCGGGATGGGCGCGTGCTGTGGGTGAAGTCGTCGTTCTCGCGTCTGGATGATGCCGCCGGCGCGCCGCTGAAGATCATCGAGATCGCCTCCGACTGCACCGAGCTGCTGAAGCTGAAGGAGGAGGTCACGGAACTCCGCGTCCGCGCGGACATCATGAACCTCACGAGCGTCGTCTCGGAGTCCGATCTCAAGGGCGACATCCTCAGCATCAACGACAAGTTCGTCGAAGTGTCCAAGTACAGCCGCGAGGAATTGATCGGCAAACCCCACAACACCACGCGCCACCCCGACATGGCGAAGGAAGTGTTCAAGGAAATGTGGGCCACGATCGGTCGCGGAAAAACCTTCCGCGGAGTGATCAAGAATCGGGCCAAGGACGGCTCGCCTTATTACGTCGATGCCGTGGTCGCGCCGGTCCTGGGTGAAAACGGCAAGCCGAAGAAATACATCGGTGTCCGCTACGTCATCACCGACATTGAGCTCGAACGGCAGAACATGCGCGGTCTCGCCACGGCGATTAACAACTGTTTTGCCTACATCGAGTTCGATCTCAAGGGACAGGTCATCACCGCCAACGACATCTTTCTCAAACTCCTCGGATACCGGCTCGACGAAGTCACCGGACGCCATCACCGCATGTTCCTGGATTCCGCCCAATCCGCGACGAGCGCGTATGAGGAATTCTGGGCCGATCTGCGGGCTGGACGCAGCCATCGCGATGTGTTCCGCCGGGTCACCAAGGAGGGACGCGAGCTTTGGATCCAGGCGGTGTATGCGCCGGTCAAGGACGACGTGGGTCGCGTGTACAAGGTGGTGAAGATCGCCACCGACATCACCGCGCAGAAGGTCGCCGAGGCGCGTCTGCAAAAGACCATGACTGCCGTCACGCAGAATGCCGGAGCACTCGGTGCGGCCTCCGAGGAGCTGCTCGCCAACAGCAAGCAGATGGTCGGAAATGCCGAGGAAACCGCGACGCAGGCCGGGGTTGTTTCGGCTGCGGCGGAGCAGGTGAGCAAGAACATCCAGACGGTCGCCACCGCCACCGAGGAAATGGGCGTGAGCATCAAGGAAATCGCCAAGAACGCCCACGACGCCGCGTCGGTCGCCACCACCGCGGTGAAGGCAGCCGAAACGGCCAACTCCACGGTGAGCAAGCTTGGTGAGAGCAGCATTCAGATCGGCAAGGTGATCAAGGTCATCACTTCGATCGCGCAGCAGACGAACCTTCTCGCCCTGAACGCCACGATCGAGGCGGCTCGTGCCGGCGAGGCGGGCAAGGGCTTTGCGGTGGTGGCCAACGAGGTGAAGGAACTCGCCAAGGAAACCGCCAAAGCCACCGAGGACATCAGCCAGAAGATCGAGGCCATCCAGACCGACACCCGCAGCGCCGTCGGGGCGATCAATGAAATCAGCACGGTGATCAACAAGATCAACGACATCCAGACCGTGATCGCCGGGGCCGTGGAGGAACAAACCGCCACGACCAACGAGATCAATCGAAACGTCTTCGAAGCGTCACGCGGCGCGAGCGAGATCGCGCAGAACATCCTCGGCGTGGCCAAGGTCGCCAAGGGCACCATGTCCGGTGCCAGTGACACCGAGAAGGCCTCCGCGGAATTGTCCCGTATGGCGGTTCAACTCCAGGAACTCGTGGCCGAGGTGCAGTCGTAGTCCCGGCTTCGGAAGGGACGGTTCCAGACCAGATTTGGGTGAGTGATAGATGGGTAGCAGATGGGGTGCCGGCGTTGCCTTCGGGCAGCGCCGGCATTTTGCTTCGGGCAACGGCGGAACAGACGGAAAAAGAGCCTCATTTTTGGTCCAACTGACGGTCTCTTTTCCTCACTATCTGCTTCATTCCAGATGGGTTTCCGACGATACTTCCTCTCATGGCTGGCGGCTCGGTCGTCAGCAGCTTTTCCGGGTGGGATTCACGGCCCACAAGTGGAGAGCAGGACGGGACTTCGGGGCCTCACGGGAGGACTTGAGGACGGACCCGTCAACCGGTGACGCGGGTAGATCGGTGCGGCCAAGGCGCTGCACGGCTGAATCGCCCGGGTGCTCCGGAAAACGCAGGTCCTACGCAGGCTGCGACGTGCGGTGCGGCGCAACGCAGCGCAGGGTGAGCCGAACCAACTCTCAGCAACCGATTTTCTCCGTGAACTCTTTTCACCACGTCCCGACCCGCATCCCCAGTGGGTCCGTTCCACGGCGGCTTCCATCCCGTGCTTCGGAGGGACGCGCATGACCGCCGGGGACCATTTGTTCATCCGCACCTTGGTGTTCGAACAGGCGGCGATCCAGCTCGAGCCCGGACGCGAGTACGTCGTCGAATCCCGCGTCAACGCCCTCGCCAAACGCGAAGGGATTGCGGATGCCGACACCTTCACCAGCCAGCTCCGCTCCGCCCCGCGCGGTCCGCTGCTGCGCAAGCTGCTGGACGCGATGACGACCAACGAGACGTCGTTTTTCCGCGACCTGCATCCGTTCGAAAGCCTGAAGGAATCCATCATTCCGGAGTTGCTCAAGGCGCGTCGATCCGAAGGGCGGCTCCATATTTGGTGCGGTGCCGCTTCGAGCGGACAGGAGCCGTACAGCGTGCTCATGCTGCTCAACGAGCATTTCCCTGAAATCGCCAACTGGGACTTCAAGTTCCTGGCCACCGACCTCTCCTTCCAGATCCTGAACAAGGCACGGCTCGGTCGGTACACCCAGTTCGAGGTCAACCGCGGTCTCCCCGCGAGCCTGTTGGTGAAATACTTCACGCGTCAGAACGGGGAATGGGAAATCAGCCCAAAACTCCGCCGTCAGGTCGAGTTCCGGGAACTTAATCTGATCCAGGACTGGCCTGGGATGCCGCAGATGGACTTGGTGATGCTGCGCAACGTGCTGATCTATTTCGAACCCGCCGTGAAGCGACAAATCCTCGAGCGAATCCGGCGCGTGCTGCGCCCCGGTGGGTACCTGATCCTCGGCGGAACCGAAACCACCTTCGGCATCGACCACGGATTCGAACGTGTCGTCGTGGGACGCACCACCGTGTATCGAAATCGGTAACCCTGGCGACCCGGATCCCTTCTTTCCAATTGCCCATCCGACTCAACCCGGCCCCCGTTCCTGACGATGAACCTTCCAACGAGCTCTGACCCGTTTCCCGGCGACACTTCCTCGACAGCGCAACCGGGCGAGGTTCCATCCGCTGACGGTGGTGCGATCCTTTTGGTGGACGATGATCCGGCGGTCGGGGCGGGAATGGCGAAGCTGTTGGGGCGGCACGGATTTGAAGTGCTGCTCGCCGCCAATGGGGCCAAGGCCATGCGGACGCTGGCTGCACAGCGGGTCGGGCTGGTGATCACGGACATCTTCATGGATCAAATGGATGGTTTGGAGACGATCGCGGAACTTCGGCGGAAACGTCCGGAGCTCCCGATTGTCGCGATCTCGGGCGGATCGCCGCGGGTGCCGGTGGACTGCCTGGCCCTTGCGCGGGCCCTCGGTGCGGCGGAGGTGCTGAGCAAACCCATCTCCATCGAGACGATGCTCGGCGTGGTGCAACGACATGGACACGGAGTGACGCGAATGGCGATGGCGACGATGGAATCCTAGAGATTGGATCAGAAATGATTCCGGGGACCGACGGGGCCCCCAACCCATGACCGAAGAAATCTCGGAAACACGGAGAGGTTTCAGCGCCCGCATCCTTGGCTGGATGCAGTCGCTGGCTGCGTGTTGCCTCGCCGGGTCGGCCGTCGCTGCGGAGATAAAGCTCAGTGACGACTATCAGGTCCGAAACTGGCAGACCTCGAACGGACTGCCCGAAGACTCCGCCACCTCGATTGCCCAGACGCGCGACGGCTACCTCTGGGTGGGAACCTTCAACGGATTGGTCCGGTTCGATGGCACGAGTTTTACCATTTTTGATTCATCGAACACCCCGGAGCTCCCCAGCTCCGGGATCCTGAATCTTCATCGCGATGAGGCCAACCGTCTCTGGGTCGGAACGCTCCGCGGGGTCGCGCTCCTCGACCGCGGGCGCTGGACCACCCTGACGAACGCACCGGCGTCCGAGAGCCAGTACATCCGTACCTTTTCCGATCAGGCCGGCGTGGTGGCGATGACCACCTTTGACGGCCACGTCCGCTGGTCCGACGGCAAGCGATTGGTGGATCTGCCCGATCCCCCCGGAGAACCGGGCCGCGGAAATTTCGGTCATGTGGATGGGCAGGGAACCGTCTGGGTGGGGCAGCAGGGGTTCTTTGGCTACTGGTCGGGGAATCGTTGGATCCGTTCGGGACTCGAATCCTCGATCACCAATGGATTCGGCGGAATCGGCTCGGGACGCGACAAGTCGATGATCGTGGTTCGCGACCGCGAAATCCTGTGGCTTCAAAGCGGCCGGTTGATCCGGCGCCTCGCGGTCCCGAATTTGTCGGGCGGGTGCTGGCAGCTGTATGAGGATTCCGATTCCCGCGTCTGGATCGGAACCGAGGCCAACGGTCTGTACGTCGTCGATGTCCAGGGTGCGGTCCGTCACTTCACGGAAAAAAACGGTCTGGTGCACAATTCCATTCGCTCCGTCGCCGGGGATTCCGAGGGCGACATCTGGCTCGGCACCAGCGGTGAGGGGATGGTGGAACTGCGTCCAAGAAGGTTCCGTCGAATCGACATGTCGCCTCTCGCCCCTGCGCGGAAGATCAACGCCATGATCGAGGAGGGCCCCGGTCGCATGTTGCTCGGGAGTTACGGGGCCGGTGTGGCGGTGGCGGTGGATCAGGTGTTGCGACCGCCTGATTCCCAGTCGGAGCCGCTGAATTTCCCCCTCGTTCAGGCGTTGCTGCGCGACCGATACGGCAACCGGTGGACCGCTCATTTCAACGACGGCACTTGGATCGTTCGCACCAACGGCACCACCGAGTTGCTTGATCCTTCTCGAACCGGTGGACGTCAGGTGGCGGCGCTGTTTTCCGATTCCAAGGGCCGCGTCTGGATGGGCGGCAGCGACACGGTCGCCGTGCAGGAAGCGGGAAAGTTCCGCGTGTTCCATCAGCCCGGAGTCACGCTCGGAAACCTTTCCTGTTTTGCGGAACATCCGAAGACCGGACAGCTCTGGGCCGGTGGCTCCGAAGGGTTGTATCGACTGGAAGGCGCCGAGTGGAGGGAGCAGTTGGATGAATCGGGGGCCCGGCTTCACGACACCATGGCGCTGCAGTTTGAATCGGACGGAACGTTGTGGATCGGCGGCGGAGTGGTGCCGGTGCGACGGTGGCGCAATGGAACCATGACGCATGTCGGGCTCACCAACGGACTTCCCGTCGGCAAGGTGTTCGGCTTCGTTGACGACGGTCTGGGCTACTGGTGGCTGCCCTCCAATCACGGCATTGGCCGCGTGGCCAAGGCGGATCTCGAGGCAGTGGCCGACGGCAACCGACCCCGCCTGCAGGGACAGGTCTTCCTGGTCAGCGACGGACTTCCCAGCGTGGAGTGTGTGGCCGGGGTGCAATCCGCCGCCCTTCGCGACAGTTCGGGAATGCTCTGGTTTGCGACGCTGAAAGGCCTGGCCACCATCAATCCGAGGTACCTGCGATTGGACGTGAACCCGCCCAATGTTTTTATCGATCGCATTCGAATCGAGGACTCCGTGGGGCGGATGAAGTTCACCACTGTTTCCAACGCCGAACCCGTGCTCGTGCCGCCGGGACAACACGAGGTCGCGGCCTACATCAGCATCCCGGGGCTGCGGGCGCCTGAGAAGGTGATGGCGGCGTACCGGCTCGATGGACGCGATGACGCGTGGAAGGATCTCGGGGGTAGCCGGAGCGTGTTCTTCTATCCGCCCGGACCGGGCACGTACCGGTTGCGTTTCAAAGCTGCCAATTCCGACGGCGTGTGGAGCCCGATGGAGTCCGCCGTCACCTTTGTCATCCAGCCGTTCTTCTGGCAGACGCTCGGTTTCCGCGCGACTGTGATGGCCGGACTTTTCGGACTCGCCGGCGCGGGCGCGGCCCTCGTGACCCGCCAGCGCATGCGCATGCGGGTGCGTGAGCTCGAGCAGCGCGCGGTGCTCGAGCGCGAGCGAAACCGCCTCGGCGGCATCCTCGAACTTACTCCGGATCTGGTGGCCTTCGCCAATGCCGAGGGCCAATTGGAGTTCCTCAACGCCGCCGGACGCAGGATGCTTGGAATCGGCCCCAGCGATCCGCTCCAAGCCCTGCGGATCGCCTCCATCCTCAACGCCGAAAGCGCCCGCAGGGTTTCGGCCGAGGGGCTGCCGGCGCTGCGTCGAAAGGGCGACTGGGTGGAGGATCTCACGCTTCGGCGCACCGATGGATCCGAGATCCCGGTGGGCCTCATGCTCACCGCCCCACGCGTGCCGGACGGGCTTCAGTGGATCTGCCTCATCGCGCGCGACATTTCGGAACGCAAGAAGGCCGACGATTCGCTCAAACAGTCGGAATCCAAATTCTCGCAATTGTTCCAGCTCTGTCCGGTGCCGATTGTGGTCATCAAGCTTGAGACCGGGGGGATCCTGGAGCTCAACGCCGCGATGGAAAACCTTACCGGATGCCGGCGCGAAGAGGTGGTGGGAAAGAGCTCCGTTGAACTCGGATTCTGGAGGGACGAGGAGGATCGACGCGCCGCCGTCGCCGCCTTCACGCATCCCGCCGCCGTGGCCATCGCCAGCGCCCAGGGCGCGACCCGGATCGAACCCGAGGTGCGCTGGGTGAACCGTCATGGCGAGGACGTGGTGGCATGCTATCAGGTCGATCGCGTTGAAATGGGAGGCGTTCCCTGCGCCCTCGCCGTGTTCACCGACATCACCGGTCGCAAACGCATGGAGAACGCGCTCAAGTCGAGCGAGGCCCTCCTGCGCGAGTTTGTGGAAAGCGTCCCGGCCGCGGTGGCGATGCTGGATCGGAATCTCCGCTTTCTTCAGACCAGTCAGCGCTGGCGTTCGGACTATCGATTGGAGCACGTGGACCTGGTCGGACGACCGAGCTCCGAGGTTTTCCCCAGCATGCCGGAGCGCTGGAAACAGGCGCACGTTGCCGCGTTGGAGGGCCGCGTGGAGCGCTCCGACGAGGAACCCTTCCTGCGCGCCGATGGCACCGAGGGATGGCTTCAGTGGGAGGTGCGTCCGTGGCGGTTTCCGAATGGCGAGATCGGCGGCGTGATCATGTTCACCCAATGGATTACCGAGCGGAATGAAACGCTGAAGCGGGTCCGCCTCCAGCTCGCGGAACTCCAGCGGTGGCATCAGCTCACGATCGAGCGCGAGCAGCGCGTGATCCAGCTGAAGGACGAGGTGAACACCATGTGCCGCAGGCTCTCCGAACCGCCGCGTTACCCCGGTCCCGGCGCGCTTCCCCATCCGCTTCGGCCAACCTCCCCGTGATTCCCGTCGTTCCAGCAGCCGATTCCGGCGAGACGCTTGTTTCCAGCGAAACGAAGCGTTCCCACCTGGGCTGGTTGTTCGCGCTCTACATCGGGTCGATGATTCTCTCCACCGTGGATCCCAACGTGGAGCGGATCTGCTACGCACTGACTCCGTGGAGCGGAATCGTTCTTGCCGGATTGTTGCTCGCGCCCCGCGGGGTGCGCCCGGGAATCTTCGCCGGAGTCGCGGCCGGGCAGGTCGCGTTCATTCTCTTCACCGACCGAGAGAACGCCGCCCTGTGGTCCCTGACCGCCATTGGCATCGCGGGTCTCGCCGGTGGGACCGCGTGGATCACGGGAAGGGCCGGACGCGTCGGCTCCTTCCAATACCCCCGGGAGATCCTGGCCCTGATTGGAACCGCCGCCTCCGTCTGCGTTCTCTCGTCCCTCGCCGGATTCAGCTCCACCAAGGGCACTGCAGTGGAGTCGTCCTGGTCGGATCTCCGCATGCGCTGGATGGCCGATGGCCTTTCCTTCCTCCTTTTCACACCGGCCCTGACGACGGCCCTTGCCCCGCGTTCCGTTGAGCAGCCGCGGTCGGCCCTGCGGTGGGCTCATCGGATGGAGTGGCTCTGTCTTCTCGGCCTGGCACTGATGCTGGTGTGGTTCACTTTCGGGCCCCTTCATGAGCGGCTTCCCATTCTTCCCAACCGATGCCTCCTCGTGCTGCCCATCGTCTGGGCGGCGTATCGATTCAATGCCCGCGAGGCCTCGCTGCTGACGCTCGCCGTCGGCGTGAGCGAAGTGGTGTCCACCCTCCTGAGCCAGAAAGGCATGGAGTACCGTCGTCTCACCGGCGAGGTGGTGGAGATCCAAGCGTTCGCCGCCGTCCAAGGCATTGCCTCATTGCTGCTCATCGCCGTCCGGGCGGAGAAACGCGCCATGGAACAGGCACTCCGCCGAACCGAGGACCGTCTGCACCGCATCACGAGTCATGTGCCCGACACCGGCACCTACCTTCGCCACTTCACCGCGGAGGGGGCTCCCTCGAACCTCCGGATTTGCGCCGGCGTGGCCGCCCTGCGGGGATTGAGTGCGGAACAGCTCGCGCGGGATCCGGCCGGCCTCGATGCCCAGATCCTCGAATCGGATCGCGAGGGGTTTCTCGCCACCATGAGGGAATGCGTTCGAACACGGACCTCCGGAGATGGCGAAATGCAGATCCGCCGGGAAGATGGCGAAATCCGCTGCATTCGTTTTCAACTGCTTCCCACGCTTGCCCCCGACGGAGGTGTGGAGATGGAGGTGATTGAAACCGATCTCACCGCCCTGCGAAACTGCGAGGCGGCGCTCCGGGCCTCGGAGGAGAAGTTCGTCCGCGTGTTCCGCGGCAGTCCGGCGGCCCTGGCCCTGCGACGGTTGACCGATGGAAAACTCGTTGAGGTCAGCGCCTCGATGGAACGATTCACCGGCTACAGCCGTGGGGAGATGATGCATCTGTCCCTCGCCGAGCTCGGCCTTTGGGAGGATGATGCGGACCGTCTCCGGTTCTTTGCCGAACTCGAGCGGGAGGGACAGGTGTATGACCGCCCGTTCCAATTTCGGAACGCCCAGCGGGAACGCATGTCGGTGCAGCTTTCCGGGGTGATCATCGAGCTCAACGGGGAACGGTGCCTGCTTTCCTCGATCACCGATGTCACCCCGCTCGAACGGACCCGTGGCGAGCTGCAACGGGTCAACCGGGCCCTCCGCACCATCAATGCCTGCAGCCAGATTATCGCCCACGGTCGCGATGAGGAATCGCTCGTTCGACAGCACTGCACCACCATCGTCAGCATCGGCGGCTACCACCTTGCCTGGGTGGCCTATGCCAATCGCGACCCGGGAAAAACCGTCACCGCCAAAGCCTGGGCCGGCGTGTCCGCCGAGATTGCGCAGTCGTGGCGTGTGACCTGGGGCGACGATGAACGTGGCCAGGGCCCCGCCGGGACCGCCATTCGTACCGGTCGTCCGGTGGTCTCTGGCGACATGCTCAAGGACCCCCGACTCGCGCTGTTTCGCAAGGGCATCATTCAACTGGGGCTGCGCTCCGAAATTGCGCTGCCCATTCGTGTGGGCGAGGAAGTCATCGGCTCCCTCGCCATCAGCACCTCGGAACGTCACGCCTTTGAAACCGAGGAAGTGAATCTCCTCGCGCGCCTGGCCGATGACCTTGGATTCGGCATCCGTGCCCTCCGCGAACGCGAACGCAAGGAAACCGCCGAGGTGGAAGTGCGACGCCTCCTCACCGAGGCCGAGACTTCGCGCTCTGTTTTGTTGAGCATTCTCGAAGACGAAATCCGCAGCGAGACCGCCCTCCGTGCCAGTGAGGAACAGTTCCGCTCCGCCCTCGAGCATTCCCCCATCGGCATGGGATTGGTCGGGCTCGATGGACGCTGGATCATGGTCAACGAGGCCTTCTGCAATCTCATGGGCTATGAGCGATCCGAGGTCCTCCAGCGCCCGTTCGAGGGGCTCACGCATTCCGATGACCTGGAGGCCTCCCTCGAACGCATGAAGCAACTGCGCGAGGAGAAGCTCGATGCCTGCGAGTTCGAAAAACGCTACGTCCACAAACAGGGGCACAGCGTGTGGGTCCGTGCCAACGTTTCCCTGGTGCGGAATCCCGACGGCACCCCGCGCCACTTCATCAAGCAGATCCAGGACATCACCGAGCGACGCAAGGCCGAGCAGGCACTCGTCGAATCCAATCGACGCTACGCGCGACACGAGGCCGCCCTTAGCACTCTGAGCCGTACCTACGCGCTCGCAGCGGAGAATCTGGGCAAGGTCCTTCGCGACATCGTGGAGGTCGTGGCCTGGACCCTGGAGGTCGATCGCGTGGGCGTGTGGACCTACAACAAATCCCGCACCGCTCTGGTTTGCCTGGAGTTTTTCCAGCGCCCCACCAACCGGCATTCCGAGGGACAGGAACTCACCCGCAAGGGATTCGAATCCTATTTCAGCGCCCTGGAAGCCTCCGAGGTCGTGGCCGTCACCCAGGTATCCACCGACCCCCGGACCGCCGAGCTCGCTTCCGCGTACCTCAGTCCGTCCGGAGTCGGCGCCCTGCTCGACACGCCCATTCGTTCCCGCGAAGGCAAGAGCGGCGTGCTGTGCTGCGAGCATCTTGGCGGCGACCGCGCCTGGACCGCCGATGAACAAACCTTCGCCATCGCGGTGGCCAACCTGCTGTCGCTCCTCTTCTCGCAGCTTGAACAACAAAGCCTCCAGGCCCAGCTCCGTCACACCCAGAAGCTCGAAGCCCTCGGAACCCTCGCCGGCGGCATTGCGCACGACTTCAACAACATCCTCGGAGCCATCATCTCCTTCACCGAAATCGTCCGGATGGATCATCCGCACGACACCGAGTTGCGCGAGAATCTCGGTGAAGTGCTCAAGGCCTGCAATCGCGCCACCGGCCTGGTTCGGCAAATCCTCGCCTTCAGCCGGCGACAGGATCCTGTCCGCGTCCGCATGCAGCTGGAGCCCGTCGTTCGCGAGGCGCTCAGGCTCATCCGCTCCACGCTCCCGGCCAGCATCTCCATCGAGGAAAACATCGCGGACGGCCTCCCCAGCGTGCTGGCGGATTCCAACCAAATCCACCAGGTGGTCGTCAACCTGTGCGCCAACGCCGAGCACGCCATGCGCGGCAACCCCGGCATCCTCAAGGTCTCGCTCGAAGCCAAGCCCGGCCCCGGTCCCAAGGGCAGCCAGTGGCTCCAGCTCAGCATCAGTGACACCGGACACGGCATGAGCGAAGCCGTGCTTCAACGCATCTTCGACCCCTTCTTCACCACCAAGGGCCCGGGCGAAGGAACCGGCCTCGGACTCGCCGTCGTCCACGGCATCATCCAGGAACACAAGGGAACCATCGAGGTCGAGAGCCGCCCCGGCGCCGGTACCACCTTCCGAATCTCGTTTCCTGCGTCGGAATCCGAATCGCGCGAACGCGTCATCGACCTCCCGCGCCGAGTCCCGGGGACCGGACAACGCATCCTGTTCGTCGACGACGAGGTGGCCCTGCTCAACAGCGCCCGACCGCTGCTCGAACACCAGGGATTCCGGGTTGATGCCTGCGCCAATCCAGGCCAGGCCCTTGAACGTCTCCGCCAGGACCCCGCGCACTACGACGCCGTGGTCTCCGACCTCACCATGCCCGGCCTCAGCGGACTCGAACTCGCCCGCGAAATCCGGTCGATCGCCCCGCGTGTACCGATTTTGATCATGACCGGATACGCCGGCGATCTCACCACCGAGGGGGTGAAGCAGCTCGGGCTTTCCGAGCTCGTGTTGAAGCCGATCGATTTCGCGGTCCTTGCGACCAAACTCGCCGAAGCCTGCACCGCCGCCAAGGTGGGGCAGGTCATGCGGTTCTAAATCCACAATCCAGCCTGTTATGAATCCCCAGGAATCCATCCCGCAGGAGAATCCCGATCGGAACGAGGCCCACGCCCACGCCGGCGCTGCTGCTGCCACCCCGGCGGGTGTTCCGGAGGCAGGCCCGCTCGTGCGCGTGCTCTTTGCCGATGACGAGGAGCAGTTCCGTGTCGGACTTGCCAAGCGCCTCGAGCGCGCCGGCTTCACCTGCGTGCAGGCGGTGAATGGAGCCGATGCCCTGCAGCGCCTCGGCGAATCGGAGTTCGACGTCGTGCTGGCCGACATCGACATGCCCGGCAATCAGCGCCTCGAACTCCTCGCCAACATGCCCCCTGCCGCGGCCGTTCCCACCATCCTCCTCACCGGACGTCCCGCCGTGGAGACCGCCGCGCGTTCTGTGGAGTATCGCGTCGCCGCCTATCTGTTGAAGCCGCCCGAATTTGAGGAACTCTGCCGTGTCCTCCGCTCCGCCGCGCAGGAGGGCAGGGACCTTCGGCGTCTGCGCGACAGCCGCACCCGACTCCAGCACTGGGAGCAGGAGCTCGCGCACCTGCAGCGACTTCTCGCCCAGCCCTCCGCCGAGGCCCGCACCACCGCCATGCGCAGCTACCTGCGCGTCACGCTCCGGAACCTCGTGGTCAGCCTCGTGGAATTGGAAAACCTGCTCATCTCCGATGCCGCCGACGCCGCCGGGTCCCGCGCCGTGGAACGACAGGAACTGCTCGGCGCCCTGCGCAAGACCGTGGGCGTTTTGGAAAAAACCAAGGGTCAATTCAAGAGCAAGGAACTCGGCGATCTCCGCAAGGAAATCGAAGCCATCCTGCCCTGAATCCTGAGTCGCCCATCCCCGGCGGAAACCCGCCGCGACGCGCCCTCCCGGGACAACCCCGGGCTCGATAACTTCATTCTGGCCGGTTTCGTGGCGGTTCCGCTAGGGTCTCCGCTCCGTTTCGCACTTTGCCTGCCATGATGACTTCCGCCCAGATCCGCCAGAGCTACCTCGATTTCTTCCGATCGAAGGAACACACGCTCGTTCCCAGCTCCAGCCTCATGCCGGACAGCCCGAACCTGCTGTTCACCAACGCCGGCATGAACCAGTTCGTCCCCATCTTCCTGGGCGAGCGCAAGGCCGATGTCTCCAAGTGGGGCGGCGCCATCGCCGGCAGCGACACCCGCGCGGCCGACACCCAGAAGTGCATCCGCGCTGGCGGCAAGCACAACGACCTCGACGACGTCGGGCTCGACACCTACCACCACACGTTCTTCGAGATGCTCGGGAACTGGTCCTTCGGCGATTACTTCAAGAAGGAGGCCATCGACTGGGCCTGGGAACTCGTCGTGGGCATCTGGAAATTTCCGCCCCAGCGCGTTTACGCCACCATCTACAACCCCGACAAATCCAAGGGCGACCCGAGCGAACGCGACGAGGAAGCCTGGGGCTACTGGGCCGAGAAGTTCCGCGCCGCCGGACTCGACCCCGCCGTCCATATCGTCAACGGCAACAAGAAGGACAACTTCTGGATGATGGGCGACACCGGCCCCTGCGGCCCGTGCTCCGAACTCCACATCGATCTCACCCCGAACGGCGACACCAAGGGCGCGCTCGTCAACAAGGGCAGCCCCGAGTGCATCGAGATCTGGAACCTCGTCTTCATCCAGTTCAACGCGAATCCCGACGGCACCTTCTCCCCGCTCCCCGCCAAGCACGTGGACACCGGCATGGGCTTCGAGCGCGTCACCTCGATCATCCAGGGTACGAAGGGATTTGCCGACTTCGCCAACGCCAAGATCTCGAACTACGAAACCGACATCTTCCGCCCCATCTTCGACGAGATCGAAAAACACAGCGGCAAGAAATACGGCTCCACCCTGCCCAAGCCCGGCAGCACCGGTGACACCGAGCAGGAGAAGGTGGACGTCGCCTTCCGCGTCATTGCCGATCACATCCGCACGCTGAGCTTCGCCGTGGCCGATGGCATCCAGCCCGGCAACAACGACCGCAACTACGTCCTCCGCCGCATCCTGCGCCGCGCCGTCCGCTACGGCCGCACGCTCGGATTCCGCGAACCGTTCTTCTACAAACTCGTCGATGTCCTCGCCCGCACGATGGGCGACGTCTTCCCCGAGATCCGCACCAAGCAGCAGCAGGTGAAGGACGTGCTCAAGCTGGAGGAAGAGGCATTCAACAAGACGCTGGATCGCGGCATCGCGTTGTTCTCCACCTATGCCGAAGCCGCCGGAGCCTCCGCGCAGTTCCGCAAGGAGAACGCCTTTGAACTCTACGACACCTACGGCTTCCCGCTCGACCTCACCGAGTTGATGGCGCGCGAACGCGGCCTCACCGTGGACACCGCGGGCTTCAACGCCCTCATGGAAGAGCAGCGCGCCCGCGCCCGCGCCGCGCAGAAGAAGACCGTCATCGAACTCTCGCAGGTCGAGACCAAGTCCCCCACCACCTTCCTCGGCTACGATGCCCTCGAAACCGAGGCCACCGTGCTCGAAGTCGTGGCCTTGAAGGACAAGACCGCGGTCATTCTCGACGCCTCCACCTGCTACGCCGAAATGGGCGGACAGGTCGGCGACTCCGGCGAGCTCACCGGCTCCGGACAGTTGTGGCGCATCAGCACCACGCAGAAGAGTGGCCCCACCTTCCTGCATTTCCTCGAAGGCTCCGAAGCTCCGGTGACCGGACAAAAAGTCCGCCTCGCCGTCGATGCCTCGCGCCGCGCTGCGATTCAGCGTCATCACTCCGTCACCCACCTCCTGCACTGGGCCCTGCATCAGGTTGCCAGCCAGGACGCGTCGCAGAAGGGCTCCAGCGTCACGCCGGAAAAACTGACCTTCGACTTCAACAGCGCCGCCCTCACCGCGTCGCAGCTCTCCGACATCGAACGCCTCGTCAATGAGCGCATCCTCGAAAACGGCGGCGTGAGCTGGTCCGAGGTGCCGTATGCCGACATCAAGGGCCGCAAGGACGTCATGCAGTTCTTCGGCGACAAGTACGGCGACGTCGTCCGCGTGGTGCAGATCGGCGGCCGCGCCGGTCAGCTCGACGGCTACGACATGGAGCTCTGCGGTGGCACGCACGTTCGCGCCACCGGTGAGATCGGCCAGTTCCGCATCCTCAGCGAAGGCGCCGTGGCTGCCGGTGTTCGCCGTATCGAAGCCGTTGCCGGTCTGCCCGCCTTCGACAAGGCCCGCAACGACGAAGCCCTCATCCGCGCCCTCGCCGGGCGTTTGAATTCACCCTTCGCCGAATTGGAGAAGAAGGTCGAAACCCTCCTCGCCCACCAGAAGGAACTCGAGAAGAGCCTCAAGGCCGCCGCCCAGCGCGAAGCTGCCGGACGCGCCAAGGATCTCGTGGCGCGCGTCGAAACCGTCCAAGGCATCCCCATGGTGCTCGCCAACCTCGGCGAGGCCGATGGCGACACCCTCCAGGGCGTGGCCGATGCGCTCAAGGGCCTGTTCCAGGGCGTCATCGTTCTCGGCGGCCACAGCGCCGGATCCGTGGCGTTGATTGCTTCCGTATCGCCTGAATTCGTTTCCCGCATCCAGGCGGGCAAGACCATCCAGGCCATTGCTCCCATCGTGGGCGGCAAGGGCGGTGGCAAGCCCGACAACGCGCGCGGCGGCGGCAAGGAGCCGTCCAAGATCGACGAAGCCCTCGCGAAGGTCCGGACCCTGCTGGGCTGAACCCAAACGATCCGGACGAAGAGGTGTTCAACCACAGATGGACACGGATCGACACAGATTAAAACGCCCGGAACAGAACGATTGATAAATCACCAGAAGGTGAAAACAGGCGGCTCGTGTCGAGTCGCTGGCTTCCCCGGATCTGTGTGAATCTGTGTCCATCTGTGGTTTCAGCTCCCGTTTTCACGGTTCAACCCCCGACCGTTTCCGGGCGGATCTCGCAATCGCGATGTCAAAACTGGAAAAGGCGAACTTCTTGCTTAGGGTGAGGCCTATGTTGATGAAACTGAGTTCCTCCCCCCGGGCGGGAACTGCGTGGACTTCCGGGGTGGTCCGTCAGGCGCTGGCAATGGTGGCCGCCCTGTTCGCCACCGGATCGGCGATGGCGCAAATCCAGCGCTATACCGTGGACTCCGATTTCCCATCGGCCGTCGCCGGCGGCGTTTCGGTGTACTCCACCGGCAGCGAGATCGTTCGCGAGGCCGATGGCAGCCTTACCGTGGCCTACGCCCGGAATCGTCCCATTGGGGGCGTCACCAGCCCCAACTTTGTTTATCTCGCCCGCTCCAAGGATGCCGGGGCGCACTGGACCTACCAGCGGACCGATCAGTTCAACTACGTCGCCCGGCCCGACTGCCTCCTTCGCCTCCCCTCCGGCGGCTACGTCCTCGGCACCACCTACAACAACCAGGCCTTCGTCAATCGGTCGGCCAACGGCACCGACTGGCTGGCGTTGAACAAGGATTCGGAACTCGGCCGGGTGTTTCCCTCCAGCTCCACCTTTGCGGCCTCGGGGGTGGTCATGGATGTGGACGCCACCGGAACCCTCCACATGGCCTACATGCGGAGTATCGAAAATGGTCAGTACCCGTACAACGTGGGGTACCGCACCTCGAAGGATGGCGGAGTCACCTGGTCGGCCGAAACCGATATCAGCCAGGTCCCCGCAAATTTTGATCAGGTGGGTTTCGGAGCCTGGTATCCCGCGCTGACCACCGGGCCGTCGGGATCCGTCTTCATCGCGTATTCGAGATACTACAAAACCAACATCGTCTCCGGCACCGTCACCAACACGGTTCACTACAACGTGCCGCAACTGTCGGTGTTCGATGGCACCAAATGGCTCGCCCCGAAAATCTTCGGCGATGCCAGCATCAGTTGGTTTTCCTATCCCGCCCTTTCCGTCGATTCCGCCGGAAACCTCCACACCATCCACGTCCAGCATCCAGGCCGGCTCGCCGCCGGGCGCGTGATTTATCAGAAGCTTCCCCGCAGCGGATCCGTCTTCTCGGATCCGATCCTCCTCTCCCCCGCCACCAACAACGCGGTGAACATCGCCATCGGAGTCTTCGAATCCGACACCGTGCTCGTGGGCTGGGACGATGCCGAATACACCGGATCCGCGGTCAACTACCGAGCGGTCTATGCCGCCTCCTCGGCCGACGGATTCCAGAACGTGGTGCGTGTCTCCACTCCGGGAACCATCGGCCGCGCTCCGTCGATTCGGAACCGGATCGGAGCCTTCGGTTCGGCGGAGAAAATGGACATCGTGTGGACCGAAAATGATCCGGCCACCGGGACCGACGCCTCCGTGGACCGCCTCATGTTCGCGGATCTCGGACCCGTGATCGCGCGTCCGATCGTGGCCTCCATCGTCAACGGCACCACGGCGGCGACGCTGAAGTTCACCGGAGTCGCCGGTCGCCGCTACCAGGTGGAATCCTCTGCCAACCTGACCGTCTGGACCGCAGTTGGAACCCCGGTCACTGCGGTGGCAGGACTCAATTCCGTGGAGCTTCCCAAGTCCTCCAACGCCGGATTCTTCCGCGTCACGGACGTCACGCCCTGAGTCGCGCCGGAGAAAGGCCTCCGGTCTCACCGCTTTTGAAATCCGCGCTCAGGCAATAAACCGGGCGCGGATTTCTGGCGTCGGCACCAGGCAGGTTTCCGTACGTCCGAACCAGCGATAGCGATTCCGCGCCACGAGATTGTACACCGGATCGCGCACGAACCTCGGGATCCACCGCAGCCACGCCACACACGCCCAGAATCCGCCGCAGCGCCTCAGCACCTCCAAGGTGGCATCGCTCCGGATGAAGGCGCGGCCCTCGCTGATCACCATGAAACTCGCCAGCGTGTCGGGATCCAATCCGTGCTGTTGATACACCGTGCGTCCAAGCTCTGATTGAATCGAGGCAAAGCGGAAGATTCCCGCGCGATCGCGCCGGATCACGAACTGGACTGAACTCGCGCACAAATTGCAGTGCCCGTCGTACAGGACCAAAGGATCGGGAGTGGGAATCATGACGTTGCTCATCGGTCGTCAAACCGTGCCCTGAACCTCGCCGCAACCTGCTCCCTCCGCAACCCCATCGAAGAACGCCAAGATCCCGAGTTGAAACCGCAGATAAACGCGGATGGACGCAGATTTGAACGCCATGAATAAACCCCGCGATCGCTGCGAGTTCGGTATTTCATCTGCGTTTATCTGCGTGCATCTGCGGTTCTAAATTGCATCTGGGGTTTCAAGTCCCTCCCGAGGTTCAGTACCCCGCCGCCTGGCCGTCTTTGCGGGATTCGCTGGCGCCGTGGTACACGCGGTTGGTGCGGTCCCATAAGATGGCCTGATAGCCGCCGAAGGAACCCACCGAGGTGCGCTGGATTTTGTGCCCCATCTTGGCCAGGTCGCGTTGCACCGTTCCCGAAAATCCACTCTCCAGATTCAGCACGCCGCCGTCGGTCATCGTTTCGCCGGTCGGTTCGCTCGATCCCGTGTGATACATCCGCGGCGCATCGCCGGCCTCCTGCAGCGTCATTCCAAAATCGATCAGGTTCACCAGCACCTGCACGTGTCCCTGCGGCTGCATGTCGCCGCCCATCACGCCGAAGCTCATGAAGGGTTCGCCGTCCCGGGTCACAAACGCCGGGATGATGGTGTGAAACGGACGCTTGTGCGGCGCGTACGAATTCGGACGCCCCGGGGTGAGATCGAAAAGCTCACCGCGATCGTGCAGAATAAACCCGCACTCGGCCGGAATCACGCCGCTGCCCATGCCCCGATAATTCGATTGGATCAGCGACACCATCATCCCGTCGCCATCCGCCACAGTGAGATAAATGGTGTCCCCCTGTTTCAATTGTGGGGCACCCACCGGCTGCGTCTGCGCGGCGCGGTCGGGGCGGACAAGAGCCCGGCGTTGCTTTGCGTATGCAGACGACAGCAATCCCTCCACCGGCACCTTCGAAAAGGCCGGATCCGCGTAGAGCCGGGCGCGATCCTCGTACACCAGCTTCTTGGTCTCGACGAAATGGTGCATGTAGTCGCGGCTTCCGAAGCCCATTGAGCGAAGGTCGTAGGCTGAGAGCAGGTTCAACTGCTGCAGCACGGCGATGCCCTGTCCGGGCGGGGGAAGTTCCCACACATCGAATCCGCGGTAATTCACCGACACCGGATCGATCCATTCCGAGGTGTGGTCCGCGAGATCCTTCTCGTCGAGGAAGCCGCCCTGATCGCGCACCGCTGTGGCGATCGCAGTGGCGATTTCTCCGCGGTAGAATGCGTCGCGTCCACCCGTGGCAATGCGCGTGAGCGTGCGTGCCAGCGCCGGATTTCGGAACACCTCACCCGCGCGCGGCGCCCGTCCGCCGGGCATGTAGGTTTCGGCGAAGCGCGGATACGATTTCAGTGACGCGGCGTTCCGGGCCCAGTCCGATGCAATCACCGGCGACAGTGGAAAGCCGTTCGAGGCATAGCGGATCGCCGCGGACAAATTTGAGGCCATCGGCTGTCGCCCAAATTTGGAATGCAGCGCGAACCAGCCGTCGACGCAGCCCGGAACGGTGACTGGCAGCGGGCCGAACGAAGGAATCGTCTTGAGGTTCCGTTTTTGAAACTCCTCCAGCGTGAGTCGGTACGGAGAGCGTCCGCACGCGTTCAATCCGTGGAGCCGGTGCGTCTTCGGATCCCACACGATCGCGAACAAATCCCCGCCCACGCCGCTGCCGGTGGGCTCCATCAGGCCCGTGCACGCGTTCGCGGCGATGGCGGCGTCGACTGCCGATCCGCCCTGACGCAGCACCTCCAGCGCGGCCTGCGTGGCAAGCGGCTGGCTGGTGGCGGCGATTCCGTGTTGGGCGATGACTTCGGATCGCGTGGAGAATTCCGCGCCGATGGGCCGTTCCGTGCCGCGCGCGGGCGCCGAGACTCCGGCGAGCAGGGCACCGATCCAGGTCAACTTCTGCCAGCTGGCGAGTCGTTTGGGTCGACCCGAGTTTGAAGCGCGAGAAAACTTCATGCCGCGAGCTCTACCGCGTTGTGAGTGTGCTGGCGAGGGTTCAGTGGGTGGCGGAGGTTGGAGGGTTAAAAAAGTTGAAGGGTTGAAGAGGAGAACAGCGCTTTGTTCACACGTATGGAGTACCGCGTTTACGCGGCTCAGCTGTTGGGCGTCGCATTCAACCCTCCGAGGCGAAGTTATCAGCCCCTTCCTCTTCAACCCTTCAACTCTTCAACGTTTCAACCCGTCCCCCAACCCATCCGGCTTCCCGCTTCCCATTTTGATTCCGGGGTCTAGGGTACGCGCGGTCTTGGAAGAGCGGGTGATCGCTCGGGGCGCAAGCTTCGGGAGGAAAGTCCGAGCTCCACAGGGCACGATGCTGAGGAAACCGGAAGCACCGGGCGCGAGCCCGGGTACGCCGGCATGCCCGCAGGCGTGGCGGGTGAAAATCCGCTGCGACAGACAGTGCCACAGAAAACAAACCGCCCGCGGCCGCAAGGTCGCGGGTAAGGGTGAAAAGGCGGGGTAAGAGCCCACCGCCCGCAATGCGAATTGCGGGGCACGGAAAACCTCATCGGGAGCAAGACCAAATAGGGGATCTGGGACGGCCCGTCCGTGCCGGCGAAAGCTGGCGGATCCCGGGTATCGGTTGCTGAGACAAATGATCGCCGCGTTCCGCAAGGGACGAACAGAACTCGGCTTACAGCTCTTCCAAGACCATTTCGTTTCAGCGACCGAAGCCGCGCTGCGGCAGTTGAAGGGTTAAAACGTTGAAGGGTTGAAGGGGAATCCGACGCTGCCTCGAGGGGTTTCTCATTCGTTTGGAGTCCCGTCTTCAGACGGTTCGGGGAGGTGGATGTGAAGTGGTCTGAGATTGAAAATCCACCCCATCGCTTGTTTCGCCATCCAACAGCAGAGCCGCGTAAACGCGGTACTCCATACCTGTGAGCAACCCGTTCTCCCCTTCAACTCTTCAACGTTTCAACCCCTCGCTTTCTCCCCTTCAACCCATTCTTCTCCCACGCACAGGATTGCCTCCATTCGCTCCCGTGGCAGGTTCGCCGCATGCCGCGATCCGGATCTCCGGAACCCACGGCCGGCGCACGTGCACCGGCCGCGGTTGTGCGTTCCCTCGATTCCCCGGTGACCGCGGTGTGGGGCGTGGGCAGTGAGCGGGCGCATCTGCTCGACCGACTCGGCCTGCGCACCGTTCGCGACCTTCTGTTCCACGCGCCGCGTCGATACGAGGATCGCCGCCGCTTCCGCACGATTCGCGAACTGGAAATGGGCCAGCCCTCGACCGTGTTCGGACGCGTCGTCGCCGCCGGCGTGAAGCGGTTTCGCAACGGTCGATCGGTCTTCGAACTCGTGCTCGACGACGGCACCGCACGACTCCACTGCCGCTGGTGGAATCTTCCCTTCATGGAGCGGTTCTTCGCCGTGGGCGATGAATGCATGGCGTTCGGACGTCCCAATTCGCTCCGGCCCCGCGCCATGGATCATCCGGAAACCGAAAAGGCCGAACCCGGCGAGGACACGGCGATCCATCTCAATCGCGTCGTGCCCATCTACCCGCTCACCGAGGGACTCCAGCAGCGCGCGTTGCGCACCATTCTTTGGCGCGCGGTGGAGGAGTTCGCCGGACTGGTGACCGATCCGCATCCGGAGTTGCAGGTCGAGTCGCTCTACACACGTGCCGCCGGAGACCGCGATCGTCGCCAGCCGGGGCTTCTTTTGCAGCCGTTGCCCAACCGGGCCGATGCCATCCGTCGTCTCCATTTTCCCGCGGAACCCGAGGACGCCGAGCGCGCGCGACAACGGCTCGCGCTCGATGAATTCATCGAACTGCAATTGGTGATCCAGCGGCGACGCCTCAAGCTCGAACGCGAAGCCCAATCCCCTGCGTGCTCGGGGGACAACCGGTTGATGAAACCGTTTCTCGCCGGGCTTTCTTTCAAACTCACCGGCGCGCAGGTCCGCGTGCTACGGGAACTCCGCGCGGATCTCGCCGGGCCCGTTCCGATGCGACGCCTGCTGCAGGGCGATGTCGGATCCGGCAAGACCGTGGTCGCTGCGCTGGCGGCGCTCATGACCCTGGAGAGTGGATGGAATGTCGCCGTGATGGCGCCCACCGAAATCCTCGCCGAGCAGTTGCATCGAACGATTTCCAACTGGCTCGGCCCGCTCGGCATCGCCACCTCGCTCCGCGTGGGCGGAGGTCGCACGCGCGAGGATGCCGGATCTCAGGAGCTGATCTCCCGCGGCTCCCACGTGTGGATCGGCACCCATGCGTTGCTCGAGGATCGTGTGGCTCTCGAACGGCTTGGGCTCGTGATCATCGACGAACAACACAAGTTCGGCGTCGCCCAGCGCGAGACGCTTCTGCGCAAGGGACGCTCTGGCGCGCTGTATCCGCATTTGCTGGTGATGACCGCCACGCCGATTCCGCGGACGCTCGGGCTCACGCTGTACGGCGACCTCGATGTCAGCGTGCTCGATGAGCTTCCCGCCGGACGCGGAAAAATCCGCACCCACGTCCGCGATGCCGAGGCCCTGCCCAAAGTGTGGGAGTTTGTCCGCAAACAATTGGAGGCCGGGCGTCAGGCCTACGTGGTCTATCCGCGCATCGTGGCCGCGGACAAGGATCCTTTGGTTGAGACCAAGGACGCCAAGGAGATCAAGGCCGTCACCTGCGAGTACGAGGCGATCCGCAAACTCCTCGCGCCGCACGGAGTCGGATTGCTCCACGGCCAGCTCCCGGTGCCGCAGAAGGAGGAAACGATGCAGGCCTTCCGCCTCGGCAAACTCAAGGTGCTGGTGGCCACCAGCGTGATTGAAGTCGGCGTCGACGTCCCCAACGCGAGCCTGATGATCATTGAGAACGCCGAGCAATTCGGTCTCGCGCAATTGCATCAGTTGCGCGGTCGCATTGGACGCGGCGCCCACGAGTCGCACTGCATTCTCGTATCCGGTCAGGCGACTGACGATGCAAAGGAGCGTCTCGGCATCATGGCCGCGACGCAGGATGGATTCGTGCTCGCGGAAGCGGATTTGAAACTGCGCGGCCCGGGGGAACTGGTGGGACGCCAGCAGAGCGGACTTCCGGATCTTCGCTTCGGAGATTTGATCCGGGACCGCGACCTCGTGGAGGCCGCGCGGGATCGCGTGCGTGCGTTCCTGCGCGGCGCTCCAGAGTCGGGCCGATCGGCCTGAGTCGGGCCGGAGTCGATTACTTGGTCAGGCGGAAGAAGTAGCCCGAGCCGGTGTTTCCGGTGTTCACCACCACGTTCGTTCCCACGACGCCTCCAGTGAAGGTGGTGGTTGCCCAAGGGCCTTCCGGCTTCACCGATTGCTGGAGTTTCCATCCGGTGAAGATCGAGGGCCATTGAAGCGTTCCTGCGGAATTGATGGCCAGGTTCACCGGCGTTCCCACCGCCGCAAAGTTGTCGAACGCCACTCGCACGCCGCTGTTGCCAGAACCGTTCTGGGCGAAACGATCAACACCGAGCAGTCCGACAAAACCGCGGCGCAACGCCGAGTCCACCAGGCTGCACACCGCAATCGGCACGTTGGGATTCGAAAGATCGTAGAGCTTTGCGGTCAGCAGATCCCACTGCCCCGTGAACACCAATCGGTAGGTCTTGCTCGGGGTCAGTCCGGTGGATGCCCAGAGTCCGGAAATTTCGCTGAAGCCGCTGCGGGCGCTCTTCTCCCATCGTTCCACGATCAGGAACGGATTGGAGGCGACGCCAAGAATGGAATCGTTTCCGGAGTGCACGACGCGTGCCGCATAGAAATCAAACGTCCCATCCGTGTTCGCCCGTCCGCGCGCGGCCGACATGATATAGATGTTGGTCTTCGTGGACGGAGACCATCCGGTGAAGTCCACCGAGGTTTGAAAATCGGACCAATCCACCTCAGGTCGAATCGCCGCCACCGTGGCTGCAAAGGTGGTCGGCGTTGGGGAAGGCGGAGCGGAGAGAACGTACCGTCCATCAATCAGCTCAAACTTGTTGCTCAGCCCCAGGGACGCGAAGGGATTCACATGCGACCATCCTGCATCCGATGCACCGGAGAAGTCGTCCGTCAGGGTGTAGTTTGTCGCCGGCGAGGGAGATTGCAGATCGGCATCGGTCGGACTGTCGGTGGCGTGGAGATTCCGGAACAGCGCGTGCGCGCCGTTGTTCACCGAACCGCCCTCGGCGGCCTGGTCGAGAATGCCGATGGAGAAAAACCCAGAGGAATAGACATTATCCGTCCCGGCGACCTCCACGATGGTCTCTTCCGGCGAATCCGCCTTCGACACGCGACCGATCAACTGCGAGCCCTTGCCCAGGAATCGAAGCCGGTACCAGGTTCCCGGCTTGAGATCCCGGAGCTGGGCGGCGGCGATGGGGCTGGTAAAGTTGGAATCCAGCGAGCTGATCACCAGCCGCGCCTGGGGTTCGATGTCGGCTGAAAGTTCCGGTGAGCTCGAAGGCTGAATCGACAGCATGTACCCGCTGAACGGGCCGTAGGGCGCGGTGTTGGTGGCGCCCGTCTGCCGGGCCACCAGAAAGACCACGGTGTTGGTCTTCGATCCCACATCCCAACCGGAGAACTCAATGCTGATATCAAAATTGGACCACTTGATGCCGGGGCGGATGCTTCCCACACGGGAGGACGCCTGGAGCGGGATCTTCGAGGGGCCGACGCCGAGGGCATAAACCCCGTTGGTGACCGCAAAGGAATGCGTCGTTCCCGAAGCGGCGAGCGGCGTGTAACGAAGCCAGCCGGTGTCGGTCGGCCCGGCGAACGTGTCGTTGATCTCCGCTGCAGTCGCAGTCGCGACCCAGTTCAGAGCGCAGGTGATGGCCAGAATCCCCAGGCGAAGCCAGGAGTTCCTCCGCGGGTTGAGGGAGTGGGGGTGTACCATAGGTGGTACAGTTTTACCCTATCCCCGGGTCCAACGGATTGTCGTTATTTCATCCGACTTGACGACGTGGCGTCTGCCCTAGCGGCGCTGCTTCGCGGAGGCCAGCCGACGTGCGGTGAGCTGGTCCAGCAGCACCGCAAGGATTACCACGCTACCGATCAGGATCTGGGAGTAATTCTGATCGATGCCCAGAATGACAATGCCCGATTGGATCAGCTGAATGATCAACGCCCCGAGCAGCGCGCCCAGGGCGGAGCCGCGTCCGCCGGTGAGGCTGGCCCCGCCGATGACCGCCGCTGCGATCACGCTGAGCTCGTAGCCCTGACCGTCGCCGCTGGTCGCCGCGCCGTAGTAACCCAGCGAGAGCAGCGCGGCGATGCCTGCCGCAGTGCCCGACGCGAGGAACACCCCCAGCTTCACGCGATTCACCCGGATGCCGCTGTACCGGCTCGCCAGTTCATTTCCGCCCACGGCGTAGATGCGACGTCCCGCCGCCACCCGGGAAAGGAAGATGCCGCCGGCGATCGTGATCAACACCGTCACCGCGAGCGGAACCAGCGTCAGCCCGCCCGCCGTCTCCCACTTGATCCCATCGCGAAACGCCTGGGGAAATCCGCCAATGCTCTGTCCCTGCGTGGCCACGAAGGCGATGCCGCGAAACACCGCCATCGTTCCCAGCGTGATGATGAACGGATGCACGCGAAGCCCCACGATCATGGCTCCGTTCGCCAGACCGCAGAGGGTTCCCGTTCCCAGGCACGCCAGGATGCCCGCGGTCACGGCCCAGAAGGTTGGGGCTGACGATCCCTCCGGCCCTAGTCGGTGAAGCACCAGGGCCCCGCAGACGCTGGCCAGCGCATAGATCGCACCGACCGAGAGATCAATTTGCCCGGCGATGATTACCCAGGTCATGCCGACCGCCATGATGGCCACGAAGCTCGTGTCCTTGGCCAGCTGGGTGAGATTCTGCGCGTTGAAGAACTTGTTGCGCTGTTCGAATACCGGCACCGGGTCGCCATCGGGCCCGGGCTGCGTCACGCGGTGACGCGTGCCATCCGGGAGTTGCTCAAACTTGGGCATTCGGACCGATCCGCCCGCCCAGCCGAGAATCAGGGAAAGCAGCAGAATGACTCCGAGCAGGCCGCCTTCCTGAAAGCGCCTGCGACCGCCGGGAGCTGCTGAACTTGTGGACACCGCGAAACCGTACCGGCCTCCGCAGACCGAGCGGAAGTCTCAACTCAATCCCTCCGCACGGCTTAGAAATCGGCCCAACGCTCCTGAAGGGTTTTCCAGGAGAGAATCGTCGTCTGAAGCTTCCGAAGATCCTGAAGCTGGAGCGGGGGTAGCGGCTGGGTTGCCGCCGTAATTCCCTTCTTGGCGGCGCGCCATCGGAAGTGCTCCACGTGGCCGTCGAGGAAGGACAGGTTGCATCCGTTGTTGTGCCGGTCTGCCGGCATGTCGATGAACTGGTCCCCCCAATTCGGCATCTCGGTCGGATACAGCCCAAAGGTGGAGTCCGTGATGGTGTCTTCGTGCGTGTCCACAAACGCCTGGCACTGCGACAGTCCCGGATCGGTGATCTCCGTGATTTTGGAATACGATCCCGTTCCATCGCTCACCTGCATGTTCAACCAGATGCTCAGGTTGTAGCTCCGAATCCGGGGCTGCGATCTCCCGTTGGCCAACTTCACCCGGCTCGGATCCGCCGGGCATCGGTAAATCCCCACCGAACGGTTGTACGGAAAAAGCACTCCGTTCTCAATCACCGACGTGTTGGTCTGAACGCGAACATCCCCGGCACACCATGAAACACCCGTATAATCGGTCCCCAATGCGTTTCCAGTATCGTTAACGTACATCACTGAATCGTTTTGAACCAAATAGTCACGATGGTCGTGGATGTACATCAACGACGCCAACTGAAGCTGCTTCAGGTTGTTCAAACACGCCGTCGAAAGCGCCATCTGTTTGGCGCGGGAAAGTCCTGGCAGCAACAGCGCGGCGAGGATGGCGATGATCGCAATGACCACCAGAAGTTCGATCAGGGTGAAAGCCCCCTGTCGCGCTCTTCGGTGGGTGTCTGGCACCCAATGGATCAAATCTCGACGCATCGATTGCGGTTTGCCGGTGGGTCCGCGAGCTCGATTCGTACCAAATCAGAGTTGCGACTCCCAGAAGGCGTAGAGGTCTTGATAGGTCTTCAGGGACAAAATGGTCGTCTGCATTTTTCGCAAATCCGGAAGCTGCTCCGCAGGCATCGTTGGCGCAGCGAAAATGAGGCCCGTCTTCTTGGACCGCCAACGCAGATGCTCGGAGTGTCCATCCATGAAGGTCAGGTTTCCTCCCTGCGAATGGCGGTCGGCCGGGATGTCCAGCCAGGTATCAGGCCAGCCTGAAAATCCCAGCGGCAACAACCCGAACGTCGAATCCGCAATGTAATCCTGGTGCACCTCGACGAACGACTGGCACTGGGACTGTCCCGGATCCACCACGCTGGCGAACGTCGTGTAAGCGCGGAAGGGCGGGGGACCGTCGTCCTGCGCGCTGTTCAACCAGATGCTCAGATTGTAGCTCCGGGTCTTGGGAACCTTGGCCCCGTTCGGAAGTTTGAGGCGTCCGGTATCGCCCGGGCACCGGTAAATCCCCACCGACCGATTGTACTGAAACAGCAGCCCGCGCTCGATATTGGTGGTGTTGATATCCACACGGACATCCCCCGGACACCACGAGGTTCCGCGTTCAAAGGTGCCCGATCCTCCCCCTCCGGGATCCACGTTCAGAACGGAATCATTCAGGATGAGCTGATCCCGGTTGTCCCCGGAATAAAGGGTGTAGGCCAGCTGCAGTTGCTTCAAATTGCTGAGGCAAACTGCGGAATGAGCCACCTGTTTCGCGCGCGCCAGCGCCGGCAAAAGCATCGCCGCAAGAATGGCGATAATGGCAATCACCACGAGCAGTTCAATCAGAGTGAAACCAGCTCGGAGCGGGGCAGGGAGGACACGAAGGTCACCACAGGCGCTGGGTTTCATGCGGATCTCGTTTCGGCAGTCAATCTGTACGACTACGCCAGTACGGTTCAAATGGCCACTCGGAAAATCGTGCTAAAAAATCTCGGTGCGTTGACGCCGATCAAGCAGGATTTCCGCGCATGATACGGTTGGTCCTGTTCGACATCGATGGAACGCTCATTCGCACCGGCGGCGCCGGGCAGCGGGCGTTTGCCCGCACGTCTGCGGTGATCCATGGCCGCCCCAACGGCACCGACTCGCTTCGCTTTCACGGGCGCACCGACTCCTCCCTTGTCCGCGAATTCCTGCGCACCAACGGCATTCCCGATGCCCCGTGGAACGTGCGTCATTTCGTGGACGCCTACACCTTTCTGCTCGATGCCGAACTCCGCCGCAGCATCGGCGAACTGTGCCCCGGGGTCTGGCAATTGATCCACGGATTGCGCGCCCTGCCGAATCCCCCGGTCCTGGGGCTGCTCACCGGAAACGTCCGCGTGGGCGCCGCCCTCAAGCTCGCCGCGCACGGACTCGCGGAGGAATTCGAACTGGGGGCTTTCGGCGATGACCACGAGGAACGCAACCAGCTCGCCGTGATCGCCCGCGATCGGGCCAACCGGAAACTCGGCCGCCGCCTCGAAGGACACGAGATCCTCGTCATCGGCGATACCGTTGCCGACATCGAATGCGCCCATCACATCGGCGCCCAGTGCCTCGCCGTCTCCACCGGTGGCATCTCCCTCGCGGAACTCCTCGCCCATTCCCCCGAACTCGCCGTCGAGTCGCTTGAAGAAGTCACTGCCGAACGCCTTGTGAACGGGCCCGTGCGCCGGGAGGAATCGACCGATTGGGAATCGTTGTACCAAATGGGAGACACCCGCTGGGACAAGGGGCGTCCTGCGCCGGGGCTGGTGGAATTTCTCGCCCGTGAACCGCGGATCCCCCGCGGACGCGTGCTGGTGCCCGGATGCGGACGCGGCCACGACGCCGTGGCATGGGCCAGTGCGGGGCACGAAGTGTTGGCCCTGGACCTCGCCCCCAGCGCCGTGGCCGAGGCCCGTCGCATCGCCTCCGCCGATGCCCCCGAAGGCACACTCGAATTTGCGCACGGTGATTTTCTTGAACCTGATTCAGAAATTCAGGGGTTCGACTGGCTGTTCGAGCACACCCTCTTCTGCGCCCTCCCGCCGGAAACACGCGACGCCTATGTCGAAGCCGTTGCGCGCTCGGTCCGCCCTGGCGGATTCTTTCTCGCCCTCCACTACCTGCAACCCCGCGACCCTTCGGGGCCTCCGTTCGGAGTCACCGTGAAGGAGATTCTCCGCCGCTTCGAAACGCACTTCGAACTCCGTGAACATTGGGTCCCATCCTCGTTTGAAGGCCGTCAACAACGGGAGCGAATGTTCCTCTGGCACCGGAGAGCCCGCTGAAATGGCAAGTTCTGATCGTAAACAACTGTAAACTTTTTTATCGGGCCAACGGGTTTTTTGTTTGACCCATCCCCCGCGCTTCTTTAGGTACCCCCAAGAACAAGCCGTGATCGCCTGCCTGCGGGCACTCCGTGGCGGGCTTTTTTATCGGTTAAACCCGGGCTGAACGAAAATTCGCCATGCTGAAGTCGAAGTCATTTCTCGCGATCGATTTTGGGGCAGGTAGCCTCAAGATCGCTGAATTTGCGCCGTCCGCCTCTGGCGGCCTGCGGCTCCTTCGCTTTGCCGTGAAGCCGCTCGGGCTTGCCGGCTCGCAGGACGCAGCCCGTGACGCCCTCCTCAAGAAGGCGCTCCCCGAACTCCTCACGGAAGGTGGATTCGTTTCCCGCGAAGGCAACCTTAGTGCCCCGGGTTTCCAGGTTTTTTCCAAGTTCGTGAAGCTGCCCCCGGTGGACAGCTCCAAGGTCACCCAGATCATTCAGTACGAGGCCCAGCAGAACGTTCCGTTCCCCCTCGCTGAAACGGCCTGGGACTATCAGATCCTCGGTTCCGCACCGAGCGGCGAACTCGAAGTCCTCCTCGTCGCGATCAAGTCCGACCTCGTCGAGAAGCTCTTTGCCTCCGGGGAAGCCGCTGGAATGAAGATGTCGATCATCGACTCTTCCATCGGCTCCCTCGCCAACGCTTTCCGTTACAACTACGCCGATCAGGAAGGCTGCAGCCTGCTGATCGACATCGGTGCCAAGACCAGCAACGTGCTGCTCTTCGAAGCCGGCAAGTACTACGGCCGCAGCATCAATGTCGGCTCCAACGCCATCACCCAGGAGTTCGCAGCTGAAGCCAAGCTCCGCTTCGACGATGCGGAAAAGTTCAAGCTGGCCGAAGGATTTGTCAGCCTCGGTGGTGCCTACGAGGAACCTGATGATCCCAAGCAGGCGGCGGTGTCCAAGGTGGCCCGCAACGTCCTGACCCGCCTGCACCTGCAGGTCAATCAGACGGTCCAGTTTTACCGCACTCAGCAGGGCGGCGCCGCTCCGGTCCGCGTGTTCCTCTGCGGCGGTGGATCCATCCTTCCGTACGCCTCCCAGTTCTTCCAGGAGAAGCTCAACCTGCCGGTCGACTTCCTCAATCCCTTCCGGAACATTGAGATCGATCCGACGGTTGCCGTGGCGGACCTCGAAAAGGTCGCCCAGTGCTTCGGCGAAGTGGTTGGCGTCGGTCTGCGCAACGTCGCGCAGTGCCCGGTCGAATTCAACCTGATGCCCAAGGCATCGTTGAATCGCCAGCAGTTCAACTCCAAGAAGCCGTTCCTGCTCGCTGCTGCATTCGTCCTCGCCGGTGGCGTGTTTGCTGCAGGGTGGTTCCACGCCAAGCTGACGGATGCCCGTCACGACGGCCTCGAAAACGTCAAGAAGCAGGTCGACCCGCTCGAACGGACCAAGACCACCCTCGAAGCCGAGGAAGCCAAGCTCAAGCGTTCCCTCGATGAAGCAGCGAAACTCGGAGAATGGCTTCAGGCCCGGACCCTTTGGTCTGAAATGTTCTCCGAACTCCGAGGTGTGATGAAGAACACCGAGGACGAACAGCGCAAGATCCTCAACCAGCCGGTCGGTGTTTGGATCGACTCCTTCATTTCCGCTGAAGTCCAAACCCCCATCGCCTCCGGAGGCGAGGAGGAACAGCAGAACTCCGGCATGAGTCGTTTCATGAACGATCCGGTTCTGGCCAAGCGCTACGGGCTCATGCTCAAGCCCCAAGCCGCAGCTGCGGATGCCGGTGGGGAAGGCAAGCCCGCCAAGGCAGCGAACACCAACGAACTTTCGACCATCAAGGTCACCTTCCGGGCCGTGAATCTGAATGAAGCGGCCAATAACCAGCTGATCTACGCACTGGAAAAAGCGATCAAAGCCAGCCCTTCGTTTGATCGTGAAGGAACGCAGCTCTCCGGATCCCTGGAGAAAGCTGAGGCCAACGCCACCACATTCTCGTTCCCGTTGAGTCTCAAGCTCAAGCGTCCCATCAAGCTCTGAACTTCCGACCCGGTATGGCCTGGATCAAACGCAACCTATTCTTTGTCGTCGGCCTTGTGGTCGCCGTCGTACTGCTGGGCGTCGGTGTGTTCTACCTCATCGGAACACTGAACGACGCCGAAGCCGCGAGCACCGAGCTCACCGGCACCAACGAGAAGCTCGACCAGCTGGTCAAGCGTCCCGTGTACCCCAACGCGAAGAACATCGAGTTGGTGAAGGCCGAGCAGGAGCGCGTCGAGAAGTTCAAGGCTCAGGCCCGGGCCCGCTTCGGGACCATCCCCAAGTCTGAATCGCTCAACAACGCGACCTTCAAATCCCTGCTCGAAGGCACAATTCTCAATCTCAGCCGCAGTGCCGACCGCTCGGGTGTAAAGCTTCCCGAGAAATTCGATTTCACCTTCGGCGAACAACGCCGTCAGTTGCAGCTTCCGGAAAAAGCCCTTCCGAATCTGGCTCTTCATCTCGGAGACCTGGCCGGCATCTGCCAGGTGCTCTTCGATGCCAAAGTGCATGCCCTGAACGGCCTCCGCCGCCCGCAGGTTGCCTCCACCGATACTGCGACCAGCAATGATTACGTGACCAAGAAGGCGGACACCAATGCGGTGGTCGGCGCATCCATCATCCCCTACGAAGTCTCGTTCGAATGCTTCAGCACCGAACTCGGAGCCGTACTCTCCGGGTTCCTCAACGCACCCGAAGCCTACTTGATCAAGACCATCAATGTGGAACACGGAACGGGTACCGATACCCCTGCCGCCACTCCGGATCCGAATGCAGGTGCTCCGGCTGGTGCCTCCGATCCTCGCATGGCGCTCATGCGCCGGTACGGAATGGCCAACCCGGCCATGGCCTCCCGGTACGGACTCAATCCGGGTGGAGCTGCCGCTGCGGCCGCTCCCGCTGCGACCGGCCCGGCAACGCCCACCAAGGCTGGTCAAACTGCGCTCGATGAAAAACCACTTCGGGTGACGATCGCCTTGGAAGTGGTTAAGCTTGCCTCTGCCGCGACCCCGGCGACGGCCCCCGCTGCGACGGCCAAAACCCCTTCCAAACGCTGAAGCATGCAATTCCTCAATAAGCTCAAAGCGCATTACGAGAAGATCGTCCTGGGGGTTGTCCTCTTGGGCGTGGCTGCCATGGCGTTGTTCCTGACCCAGGCCGCCAGCAGCGAGCGTGGTCGCTTGGACGAACAGCTCAACAAGCGCGTCACCGGAAAGCAGGGCGAAGCGAAGCCTGTGGATCTCGCCGCCGGCATTGCTTCCCTCGAACGCCTCTCCGCACCTGCTTCTGTTCAACTGTCCGGTGAGCACAAAACCTTTAACCCGAATACCTGGGTTTACAAAGCCGATGGAACGATTACCCCGGCCGGCGATCGTCCGGGCTCCGGAACCCGCGGTCTCAATCTGGTCGGAACTCAGCCGCTGAATCTTTCGATTTCATTCGCCGCTGTTGCTGGAACCGCCGAGCCGTATCGCTACCAGTTCAGCATCACCCGCGACTACGAACGCAAGGCCGATAAGCGCCGTCCGACGGTGGTTTCACTTACTGAAGGAACGAAGAATGATCTTTTCATTCTCCGTGAGGTTCATGGTCCCAAAGACAATCCGACTGAAGTTGTGATCGAACTGATTGAAGGAGGCGACCGCGCCTCCTTGACCAAAGAAAAAGTCTTCACAAAGGGCATGGCGTTTGCTGCTGATCTCACCTATCCCATCGAAAATCGCAATTGGGCCCGCAAGCGAGTCGATGAGACCATTGTTTTGTCCGGTGCCACTTACAAGATTGTTGCCATAGCAAAAGACGAGATTGTAGTCTCGGCCCCCAACCGAGTCCGCACCACCATCAAGCTCTCCACCGTCCCCTGATTCGTCCCCGACGCCTGTTCCACCCGTTTTCCGAGTCCCAACCGAGAAGATCCCCATGACCAAAGTGTCCAACCTCCTCCGCGTGTTGCTCCTATGCGCCTCAGTTCAGGGCGTGATGGCGCAAGCCCCGAGTCAAGTCGCTGAAGAAGAAGCGATCCGGCGCCAGGAAAAGGCAATCCTCCTTCGCCGGTATCTGGAAGGCGCGCAGGTGGCCGTTTCCCAGAAAGATCTGCGTTCCGCCGCGAAACAATACGAAGATGCTTGGGCGCTGACGGAGGTCCTCGGTTCCAGCGTCCAGGCTGAACGCCGCGCCGCTGGCGAAGGTCTCTCCGCCGTCCGCCTCCAGCTGGCCATCGCTGCTCAACGCGAAGGCGATGTCCGCGAGGCCGACGTGCAAGTCTCCCGTGCGCTGAAGGTCAATCCGGCGAACTCCGTCGCCCGCTCGTTCAAGGCGGACAACGACAAGCGCCTCGCCGACCTCCAGGGCAAGTTGCCGACGCCCGCCATCTTGGAGCGCGCCGCCGATCACAAGACCAATTTGGTTAAGATTGCCACCTCGGTTCAGGACGCCGTGGTCCTCTTCCAGATGGGCAAGCTCGACGAAGCCGAGGAAATTCTCCAGAAGGCCGTCAAGGAGCACCCCGAGAATCAGGGCGCCTACTACTACCTGAACCTCATCCGTGAGGCCCGTTTCTCCCGCGCCGCCAAGACCCAGGCGCTCACCTCCAAGGATCGCATCGTTGAAGTCGAACAGGCTTGGGAAGTTCCCAAGAACAACCTCCCGATCGCCAATCCTTGGACCAAGACCAATTTGATCCACACCGGTGGCGGCCGTCAGGTCATCGCCAGCAAGCTGGATCGCATCGTCCTCAACGACGTAAAGTTTGAAGGTCTCCCGCTGAGCGAAGTGGTGAAGTTCCTCGAAGAGCAGGCCAAGGCCCGTGACCCGGAGCGCCGCGGAATCAACTTCCTCATCAGCTCCAGCATCGACGTCCCGAACACCCAGGGACCGCAGACTCTCGATCCGACCACCGGTCAGCCTGTTCAGTCGGCTGCAGCTGAACCTCTGGACCTCAACAACGTGGTTATCCGTTTGACCCCGGGTCTTCACAACGTCCGCCTGCAGGACGCACTCGATGCAATCACCAAGGTTGCTGAGAAGCCCATCAAGGTCTCCATCGAAGACTACGCCGTGGTCTTCACCCAGCGGCTTCCTGAAGCAGTTCAGCTTCACGCCCGTACTTTCCGCGTTGACCCGAACACCTTCATGCAGGGTCTCGAAAGCGTCACTGGTATCTCGATCGTCGACAGCTTCCAGAGCACCTCGGGTGGTCAGGGTGGCGGCGGCGGTGGTGGTGGCGGCGGCGGCGGTGGCCAAGGCGGTCAGAACGGCCAGGGCGTCTTCGCGGTACCCCGCGTTTCTGTTACCGGCAGCACCCAGGGCGGTCAGGGTGGCGGCGGCGGCGGTGGCGCCCAGGGCGGCCAGGGTGGCGCTGGTATCACTGGCGTGACCCGTACGAACCTGATGGCCTCCGTTCAGGTCATGGTCCGTCAGTTCTTCCAGGCCGCTGGTGTTAGCTTCCCGCAGGTTGCTGTTCCGGGACTCGGCGGTGCAGGTGGCGCTGGTGGTTTCGGTGGCGGCGGTGGATTCGGCGGCGGCGGCGGATTCGGCGGCGGCCAGTTCGGTCAGACCGACCCGAATGCTGATACCAAGGCAATCTTCTTCAACGATCGCGCCGGTGTCTTGTTTGTTCGTGCCACGCTCTCTGACCTCGACATCATCGAGAAGGCGATCCAAGCCCTCAATATCGCTCCTCCCCAAGTTGAAGTGGAAGCGAAGTTTGCCGAGACCAGCCAAAACGACAGCAAGGCGCTCGGATTCAAATGGCTCCTCGGGAACTTCCTGATGGGCGGTGGAAAAGTGGGTCTTAATGGTGGTACTGCGCCGACCTACACGGGAGCTGCCACCTCGGCCAACCCCGCTGGTACTTTCCCTGGTGCTACCGATCCTCTGACCGGTGCCACCACGGCGGTCTCTCCTGCCGCAACGGATCAGAATATCAGCGCTGGCGTTCGCAACATCGATGGCAGCCAGAACCCGATTCCTGCGGTTGCAACCATCACTGGTATCCTCACCGATCCTCAGTTCCGAGCGGTGATCAACGCGCTCGATCAGCGCGATGGCGTCAACTTGCTCTCCGCACCGAAAGTGATCACTCACAGCGGTCGTCAAACTCACATTGAAGTTGCCGATGTGAAGACGGTTGTCATCGGCCTCCAAAACGGTGGCCAGGTTGGCGGTGGCGGCGGTGGCACCACTGGAGTCGGCGGCGTCGGTCAAACCGGCGGCGCAGGCACCCAGACCCAGAACTACAGCACCACGACCTTCCCGTTCGGTCCGGCGTTGGACGTCATTCCTTACGTCTCCTCGGACGAGATGTCCATCCAGCTGACCATCATCCCGTCCCTGACCGAATTCCTCGGTTATGATGATCCCGGACAATTCGTTCCGCAGTCGCAGGCGTTCGTCGGTAACACCGTCGCTCTCCCGATCCGTGCGGTTCTTCCGCTCCCTCACCTCCGCGTGCGCACCGTCACGACTTCAGCTACCATCTGGGATGGTCAGACCATCGCGATTGGCGGCCTGATCGCCGAGGAAGAGAACAAGATCAAAGACAAGATCCCGGTCTTGGGTGATATCCCGCTCGTCGGACGTTTGTTCCGCAGCGAGGCTTCCTCCAGCACCAAGAAGAACCTCATGATCTTCGTCACGGCTCGCATCCTCGATCCGGCTGGTCGCCCTGTGCACGATCCCAACAATCTGCCCTACGACCCTGCTGCCGTTCCGCCCACTGCGGCCCCTGCACGATAATCGTCGGAACTGAATTAGCAGAGAACTCCAGATTCCCAGAACAAGTAGGTTGTCCGCCCCACTCTCAGGTGTGGCGGACGACAACGACGGGATGAAATTGACTATGCCATTAAACCGCATCAACCCGGATGGGAGCAAGTCGCTCCGTATCCTGGCCTCGATCATGGCCGTAGGGATGGTTAGCTGGGTGGCGGGAGCTACCACCAGTTTCCTTCCTGACGGAGGCGAATACCTTCCGACCGGCCCGATGGCAGGAGATCAAACCGCTCCGGCGATTGCATTCTCGACCGACGGTGGATTCCTGGTCTGGCAAGACAGCGCCGGCAACGGTGATGGAGCCGGTATCCGGGCTCGCCGAATTGGCAAAACACTCTCCGGGTCGCTGCCTGCATTCTGGGTTAACTCCAACTCCACCTTCATCAACGAAGCGCCCGATGTGGCGCTGCTTGCGGATGGCGGTGCGGTCTTCGCCTGGCAAGCGGGCCCTCTCGGCCGGCCCGGAATCTACGCGCGCTTCATGCGCCCGATGACCACCACATCGCCCTCCTTTGTTGCGAGCGATGTGGAAATCGTTGCGGGTGGTTCTACCCAGAATCAAACCCCCAAACTCGCTCGTTTGACCGACGGGAGCGTTGTGGTGGCATGGGCAAATGTTGGTCAAGATGGTGACCTCTCCGGAATTCTCGTCCAGAAGCTGACTGCGACTGGACAAAAGACCGGCACTCCTTTCGTTGCCAATATCACAACAGAAGGAAATCAGCGTAATCCTGCGATTACGGCGACGACCGACGGTGGCTTTACCGTGGCTTGGGTGGGAGAAAACCAGCGTTTTGACCGTTCGGCGGACGTCTACGCCCGCGTCTTTAGTCCATCCGGCTTCCCGCTTTCTGGGGAGATTCGCCTCAACGCCGGTACCAATATCTGTTCCACGCCGAACCTTGCGGCTTTGCCAACCGGCGGCTTCGCTGCCGCTTGGGCGGAATTCGACGCTGAGGATATGGCAAACGGATGGGACATCGTGGCTGGGTCCTATGACTTGTCCGGAGTCGCTCAGAGAATGCCGGAACGGATCAACGCCTACCGTCACTCCAATCAAACCAACCCCCGCATCGCGGTGGCTGGTGACACTGTGCTCGCCACCTGGACTAGTTTGAACCAGGACGGGTATCGCGAAGGTGTCTTCGGTCGCTTCCTTGCAACCACCGGCGAAGTCGCCGATGACGAATTCGGGCTCAATCAGACGGTTGTCAGCCAGCAGAAGGAATCCGCAGTGGCCTCCGACGGGTCAAATCGATTTGTTGCCGCATGGACATCGTTCCAGTCTCTCAACAGCGGATTTGATGTTATTGCGCGGAAATTCGCAAAGCCCGCTTCCATCGTCGCCTTGCAATCCACGTTGGAAATCACACCGGCCGGCGCTCGCCTCGGCTGGAACACCGAAATTGGCGGACGCTACCAGGTGCAGCGCTCCGCAAACTTGAACGACTGGAATGCCGATGGCTCGAGTCGCACCGCGACTGGTAACTCGGATTCGGTGGTCGTTCCCCTCGACTCAGTCAGCTCGTTCTTCCGCATCGTCCGCCTGCCCTAAAAGACTATGTTGCGTTCTCTTTTTGCAATGTTGGTGGCTGCGGTCCTGCTGACACCCGTTCACCAGGCCAAGGCATTCTCAATCCTCGGTTCCAAGGCGACTTGGATGACCGGCTCGATTGGATATCAGGCCGGAGAAACCGGTGGACCGATGTACCTCGGCGACGGCTATCGTTGGAACGTTCCTGTACTGACCTACGCCTTCGACGACTCCTTTCTCACTTACTTTGGCTCTAACGGCGTGGCAGCTGTCGAATCCGCGATTAAGGTGCTCAACAGCATCACCAACGCTGATGCGATGAGCGACGATCTTGCCGAATACCCGACCTACACACTCCGCCATAACAACACCGCGAGCGCACTCGGTCTAATTGACGTCAAGACTGTTGCACTCTCATACCTCCTCGAACGGATCGGTGTTGGGGCGCCTGAACGCTGGGTCTGGTCGATTCGGCAATTTTTTACAGATCCGGCAAACATCCAACATTTCTCGGTTCTCAATCTGAACTACGACCCTGAAACTTGGCACCAAACCGCATTTATCAACGGAACGCAATTCACCTACCAAGTTCAGCGGTATCTCCCGGGTGACAACTACACGACAGTAAACTACCCGATGGATGCGGCGGCACCTGCCTTCACCACGGCTGCCTACTTCTGGCAGGCGTTTCAAGGAATCGCTGCCCAAGGTGGAATTCTTGCGGGTGCACCCGGGACTTACTTCCCGAACATCACTCGCGAAGAGGTTGCAGCGATCAAATACCTTTACCGATCCAAAAACTACGCTGTGGAGACCGTCCTTCCCGATGTGGTCGGAGGTTCAATCACCGGACTGCCGGTCGGAACCCCGGGTACCAGCACCGGATCCTCTGGCGGATCTACCGCCGATGAAACTTGGACGCCAACCTACCAAGTCGCTGTTGGGGGTGGCTCAAGCAGTTCCCCGTGGTCGGTGATCGTCAGCACTGGTGGAACCAACACGACCACAACTGGTACTACCACAACGGTTGGAACGACGAACTCCACTACATTTGTTGGGACAGCGCTCCGCCCCGGAATCGGAAAGGTCACCTTCGCGCGGATTGGCTGGGATTCGGTTCTGGCCTCCACCACACGTCCGTACGCGGTTACTTGGACCGATCGCTATATCACGAATGGAGTCATTCGTTCACAGAAACTTTCCCGTTCGATTACTCGGCCAGACTTCATCTTCTCGGCTACGGATATCGGCACGGTGAACCACATCCCCCTTACCTATGCCCACGCCACCACTGGGGACGGCTATGTTAACAATTCAGCCGTCAACCGGGTTGGTGGCGCCGGTGAACAACAGGGACCCGGTATTATTAACACCGGCAATGAGTTTTCATTTTCCAAAGTCGGCCGGTTCTATCTAAACGACGATGGGGTTGGTACAACTGAGGATCAGGGGACATTGGATATCAGCTTTGGATCCTTCGATGGTTCGACGAACGCGATTATCGCGTATCCGGATGGGGCTTCGATCCGCGCTCTTGAGGCTCAGGTTCTCCGTTCGCGCTAAACGAAAACAACTTCTCGCCACAGGATGATCAACATGAAACGGATTTCCGCACGATTGGCTGGAGTGCTGGCTGCGATCGGCTTTGGAGCGATGCCCGCTATGGCGTTCGTCAACAACGCGCCTTATTCCACCGCACTGCCCCCGAACATCGATGATTCTGTGTTCGTGAATGAGAACTTCTTCAGAGTGTTTACTGAAGTTCCATTTGAGACTCAGAACACACTTTACTTCACGAACCGAGGCCAACTCATTGGGCAGCCCTCCTCCTTTTTTAGCGTGAACTCGGGCTTTCGCCTTGAGTACATCAACGGAGATACTGGAATCCGCAAACCTGCCGCGGTCATTGACAACCAAGCTGGCGCATCGATCACAGGCCAGCCCTACGTTATCCTCAGCGCAACCAATATTCTCAACCAGGGAACGATCACTGGAAGCCAATCGGGACTGGTCCGAATTTCCGGCCAGAATGTGGATCTGCACCGGGGAGTTATTGATCTCGGTCGTGGAACTCCCAGTTCGGGCTTTACCACTCCGACGAACTACTTTCCCGCCACCGGCGTCAGCGATCTGCACTGGGGAGTTGGAACCAACTCGATCACTGTCAGCACCCTGCTGTCTCTTGCAGGAAACCGCGCCACGGTTCGTTCCCCGCAGTACCGGGTTAACACGCCACGCGCAATCACGACTCAGCTGCAGCTAAACTCTCCGAGGTCGTGGGTCTACCAGCAGTTTGTTGGTGATGCCGCCGATCCTACGAATCAGGTCATTCAAGCGGTCTTTGTTCTGAGCGGTTCCACGAATGTTATTACTGACGTTTCGTTCGTCAACGGACCCGACCCCGCAAATTCCTTCAAGACGGTTTCGGTCAAGTTCTCCGGAAGTGAGACCAACATTCTGAATGGGCAGCGGGTCTCCAAGCAGCTTGTTCTGACGGACACGCTTGCTTCGGACACGAACTTCTTCCTGATTACCAACTTGGTGACCCAAGCAACCTACCGTCCCGGTAGTTTTGATCTCGAATGGTCCGGTCAGGGCGGCGCTTCTTCGAATGCGTTCATATCCACGAACATGTTCAAAGCGTTCTTTTCGCCTGCGTTTACCAACGGCAGCGCCTACTCGAACACAGTCGTCTCGGCAAACTACGCCGGGTATCAAGCGCAGGTCTTTGGCCAAGTGCCTCCATCCGCTAATTCCGGTTTGGTTAATCTGACCAACCTCGCAGGTCGCTTGGAAGTGGTCGCCGACAAGCTCGATCTGACCCGTGCTAAGATTCAGAGCATGAGCTTGGTGACCGTAACAGCCAAAGATTACAAAGGTTCCAAGGGAATCGCCGTGGATGCACCTTACGTGAACTACGACCTCACCTCTAAGGGAGACTCGCTCAAGTTGGAATCCCTCACCGGGGACAGCGTGACCCGCTTTGCTTCTGGACGTGTGACCGCGTATAGCACCGTCTTCACCAACTCCTTCGACCTCGCAGTGACCAACGTCGACACCGGCGCCGTGGATACCAAGCACTATGAGACCGCGTTTCACGTGCTGATGGTCGCATCAACTCTCGACAGCGAGTCAATCAACACGGCGGTCACGAGCTTAACGCTGGGGAACACCAACGTATCGATCGAGGATGCCGTCACTGTCGCTGACCGCCTTAAGGCAAACGCAGAGAATTTGACCATCAACGGCAGCCTTACTTTCCAGAATGGCATTCGCAACTTCGGTGCGACCAACATGCCGAATTTGAAGACCGTAACAAATAACGGAATCTTCTCAATCAATGGACATCTTGATCTGGCGACCGATCGAACCGCGCCGCTTGATGTCTACGTCAACCGAGGCACGAACTCGTCCTTCGGAGCTGATTTCTGGGCCAAGGACTTCCAGAACTATGGCCAAATTGCGAACTCTTTCGGTGCGGTGCACATTACCGCCGATTCCGTGAAGTTCGATGGATCGAGCTCTGGGCTTTCGGCCGGAACCGATCTCTCGATCAGCGCCAAATCTCTCAAGCTCCGCGGCGCGACAATCACCGCAGGGCGGGGAATCACCCTGGCGGCTTCCGATGCTCTTACCGACGGGGGCGTGGATAATCCGAATCATCTTACCTCGACGCTCGGCATCGCGATTGACAAGTTGCCGACAGAGGCATCATTCGCCGGAACCACGATTGAAGTAAACGCTCCGGAGAATACCGAAGCATTCATCTCCTGGCCTTCTGCGAATCTGGGGGCAACTCCCGCTGGATTCGTGAAGAACGGATCCATCGGCAAGTTGATTTTGGGTTCGGCTACCGACGGGGTGATTGTCTTCGCTGGGTCCGGAAGCGGGCAGGCGTTGTATGTCGATTACCTGCAGATCGGAACGACCATCGCGCTGGCGATGGATTCCTACCTGAGCTTCCTCGGCGACTACACATTGTACTTCGCGGACTCCAACCTCCCTGCAGAACAGTTGGATGGATTGCTCGACGGACGCATCCGTTGGGTGAGTTCGCAGGCCGGCTTCTACAGCGGTGTTGATTTCGGTCTCCCCAACGGTGGAGTTTCCCGAGTGAATCGCGCCCTGCTCAACAGCCAGACCATCGATTCCAACGGAAACGGAATTGCGAATGCATTTGATCCCGATCCGTTCACCATCACTCCGGTCAAGGTGACGCTGTCCAACGGAAACAACGCGGCAGCGACGGTGAGCTGGCCTGCCGTTGCTGGTGGACGCTATCGCCTCGAATCTAGCGCCCGCCTTGATCAACCTGACTGGAAGGTTGTCACCACGGTGCGAAACGACTCCGGCCAGGCAGCAACCTTGAAGGGATCTGAATCCCTCAGCGCTGATGGTTCCACCCGCTTCTACCGGGTCACCCTCGTTCCCTGATTTCCCGACGCCCCTAAATTATGCTTCGCAAGCAATTTAACGCACTCATCCTGGCCTGCCTTGGCGCAGTGCTGCTGGTTCAGGCTCAGGATGCGGCTAATGTCACCACCATCGGGGGACATAAGGCGCACGCCACCCGTATTTTGGCTCGCATGAATGCCAAGACCGCCGACGAGGCGAATCTGGTTCGTGGCGCCGCCAAATTGGTATTGGAACAAGCCGGTTTGGAAATCGAAACCGAGTTCACCCTCGTGCCAGGTTTGTTGTTGGTTGATGAACCCAAGAGCAAACTCGGTACCGCAGCCTTCGTTACCCCGGAATCTCGTGCGCGACTGCTGACCCAGCGAATCCAGTTCCTCAAGGATTCCGGTCAATTTGCGTATGCCGAGCCGGATTATCAGGTCAAGGCGCTCGCGACTCCGAACGATCTGCGCTTCCAGGATGGAACGCTTTGGGGGCTTCAAAATACGGGTCAAGAAGGTGGCGTTGCGGGCGTCGACATCAACGCGGCGAAGGCGTGGGATGTGACGACCGGAACCAACACCGTCCTCATTGCGGTCATTGATACGGGTGTTCGCTATACGCACCGCGATCTCGCGGCCAACATCTGGAACAACCCTGGGGAAATTCCGGGCAACGGAATCGACGACGACAACAACGGTTATGTCGATGACGTGCACGGCATCAATGCCATCACCGGAAGCGGCGATCCGTTTGATGATCAGGGCCACGGAACTCACGTTTCCGGAACTATTGGCGCTGCTGCAAACAACGGGGAGCCTCTGGTGGGTGTGGCCTGGAAGGTTTCGATCATGGGGTTGAAGTTCCTCAGTGCTGAAGGATCCGGTTTCACAGCCGACGCTGTCCGTTGCCTTCAGTATGCGGTCAAGATGAAGGCCAAGGTTTCCAACAACAGTTGGGGTGGTGGACTTCCTGAGCAATCACTCGCGGACGCGCTCGCTGCAGCTCGTACCGCTGGGCATCTTTTCGTTGCTGCGGCCGGAAATGAATCCAACAACAACGACATTGATCCGTCGTTTCCTGCCAGCTACGGCGTGGACAACATTATCTCCGTTGCAGCGATTGATCGTAAGGGTCTGCTGGCTGACTTCTCCAACTTCGGACGTCGCAGCGTGCACATTGGTGCGCCCGGTGTTGACATCTTCTCCTCCTTCCAGGGGTCTGACACCGACTATGCGGTTGAGTCCGGTACCAGTATGGCTTCGCCGCACGTCGCTGGCGTCGCAGCATTGGTTCTCGCATCGCATCCGAAGGCGAGTCTCTTCGAACTGCGCGAGCGCATCTTGAACTCGGCCGTCCCACTGCGCTCCCTTTCGGGAAACACAGTGACCGGCGGACGCGTCGATGCTTTCAACGCGGTCAACGGGAATGTGAGTGGAAACCTCCAGCTGGTGGTCGATCCCCCGAGTGGTACCCGAGTGCTGACTGGGACCATCGTTCCGGTCTTTGCGCGAGTGACTGACGTCATCGGCGTCACCAACGCGACGGTGACCGCCACCCTTGATGGCGCTGGCTATGCTGCAACATCCCTCAAATTCCTCAATGACGGAAAGGGAGTTGATTTGGAGGCATCCGATGCGGTCTACAGTGCTTCGATTCTTCCAACAAAAGCCGGAACGCTCACCTTGACGTTCATTGCAACCGCTACCGGTAAAACTGGTCTAACGAATGTCATTACCTACGTCGTTGGAGATCGGCCTGCGAATGATCAATTTGCCCGTCCGATCAAGATTGATGCGGCTGGCGGCACCGTTCTGGACGACAACAGCTTGGCAACGCTCGAGGCTGGAGAACCCGCACACGCGAATGCCTCCTACGTTCGCAGCTCGCTCTGGTACTCGTGGACCCCGACGACCTCCGGCAACGTTCGCGTCGACACCTATGGTTCCTCGGCAACCACGGCCATCGCGGTTTATTCCGGGAGCAGCTTCCTGGTCTTGAAATCAATCGTGTCCGCGGTTCCTGCTGCCAATCGAATCGGGACGGCGCTCACCTTCAATGCAATCGCCGGTACCACCTATCGGATCGCAGTAGCTGGTTTGGGCGATTTCGGAACTGGTGCCATCACCCTGCACGTGGCACCTGGCGCTGCGATCGACAGCACGGCACCGAATGCTTTCATCACCTCTCCCACCTCTGGTTTCGTAACCGGTCAGAGTCAGGTTCTGGTCTCCGGATCCGCGTTGGATCCGGATCGTGGTGCATCGGGTGTCCGTGAAGTCAAACTGTCGGTTAACGGCAGCTCGGTGAAGGTCAACGGCCTCGAGTCATGGACTGCCACCGTGAATTTGAACCCTGGCGACAATATCCTGTCGGTATCTGCTTCTGATTACGCCGAGAACGTTTCGCTCAGTTCCCGGATCACGATCAATCGACGCGCGTTTGCGCCGGATAACGATCGTTTCGCGGGCGCTATTCCGTTGACGCTCACGACCAATTTGATCAACGCGACGAATACTGCCGCCAGCCGCGAAAGCGGTGAGCCGGCACACGGTGGTAGCGTGGGCGGTAAGTCGCTCTGGTGGTCCTTCACTGCGCCGTCTGATGGTATTCTCTCTCTTACCACCACCAATTCCACCTTCGACACGCTGCTCGGACTTTATGCCGGATCGAGCGTGGATACGCTGACGACAATTGCCTCGAATGATGATGCGGCGATTGGATCGGGCTTCAGTGCTCTGAGCGCGGGGGTGAGTGCGGGGCAGACGGTTTACATCGCTGTGGATGGATTCTCGGGAGCCAGTGGCACGATCGCTCTCGGTTACACCTTCGCTCCTGCGACGCTCTACACGCTTAACGTGACCTCTGGAATCGGTGGCAAGGTTGAGGCTGTTGCGAAGAGCTTCGCCAGCAACGCTCCGGTGGTTCTACACGCGGTGCCAAATTTGAAGTATGAGTTCGCGGGTTGGAGTGGGGATCAGTCTTCTGAGACCAACACTCTGGTCTTCAACATCACGAAGAACACTTCGATCGCAGCTTCCTTCCGTCCGATCACCTACACCGACGACTTTGAGACCGGTGACTTCTCCAAGATCGCCTGGACGACCGACCGAGCGACCGGATGGTCGGTTCAGACCGCGACGGTTGCCGATGGCAAGTATGCAGCCAAGGCCGGTACGATTGGGAATTCGGCATCGAGCTCGCTTTCGGTTGCCTCGTTTGCCGGGGGCGGGATTGGTTCCTTCGATCTCAAGGTTAGCTCCGAGGAGAACTGGGACTTCCTTGAATTCTACCTGAACGGAAATCGGTTGCAGCGCTGGTCTGGTGAAGTGGCTTGGACGCACTTTGAGTTCCCTATTCCTTCCGGCAACAACACCTACGAGTGGCGTTATGTGAAGGACGGTGCGAACAGCGGCGGTTCCGACACCGCTTGGATCGACAACGTCCAGCTTCGGGTGCGTCCTGTGGTGGATGCCTCCTCGGCGGCGACCGTCAAGTTCACCGGATTCCAAGATGGCAAGGGACAGGTTTCTGTCACTGGCCAGCTGGGGCAGAGCTACCAGGTCCAAGTTTCCAACGACCTCGTGACCTGGTCGACGATCGCGACCAAGGTGAACACCACCGGCTCCTTCGTGGTTCCTGACACGGACGCGGCTCGCACGATCCGCTACTACCGCGCCATCGTCGCTCCCTGAGCGATTCCTCCCCATGCCAGTCCTTGGAATTACCGGGGGCATTGGAATGGGGAAATCCGCTGCTGCGGGAATTCTCACCCAGTTGGGAATTCCCGTTGTGGATACGGATCTGGTGGCCAGATCCCTTGTTGAACCTGGATCAACGGCGCTTCAGGAAATTGTGGAGCGCTTTGGATCCGAGATTCTCGATCCGGCAGGCGCTCTGAATCGAGGCCTGCTCGCCAAGATTGTCTTCCAAGATCCTTCCAAGCGACTTGTTTTGGAGGGGATTCTTCACCCGCGGATTGCCCAGGTGTGGAGGGATGCCGTTCAGCAATGGAAGCGAAGCAGTTCTTCCGGAGCAGTGGTGATCCCGCTTCTGTTTGAGAAGCAATACGAACGGGAATTCGACGCCGTGGTGAGCGTGGCCTGCACCCAGGCGACCCAGCAGGGGCGATTGAAAGAACGGGGGTGGAACTTGCAGCAGATCCAGGATCGGATTGCTGCCCAGCTTCCCGTACCAGAAAAGATCAACCGCAGTCCATTTGTGGTGTGGACCGAGGGAACGCTTCACTCCCACCGATTGCAGTGGGAATTCATTCTCAATCGCCTCGGTTCGCCCGTCTCATCGGAGGACTGACCGTCCTCGAGCGCGGCACTTATTTGCTTCCCGGCTTGATTGCGGGAGTTGCTGCGAGATCGGGGGGGAGTTGGTCTGCTGGGAATGCTTCGACCACGAGCTTGATGAGACTCACGGTGGGGACGCCGAGATCCACGCCGCCTCCGGAGCGATCGACGACCATGGCAACGCCGGCAACGGTTCCGCCATTCTGACGGACGATATCCATGGTTTCCTGAACGCGGCCGCCCTTGGTGACGACGTCTTCAACCACCAGGCATTTCTCACCGGGGGCGAGTTTAAATCCGCGACGCAGGACCAACTTGCCTTCTTCCTTCTCGGCAAAGATGAAGCGGAGTCCGAGTTGGCGCGCGACTTCCTGTCCGATGACGAGTCCGCCCATCGCTGGCGAGATCACGGTCACGGCACCGAGTGGACGGGTCTTCTCGGCCAGGGCGGCGCCGAAGCGTTCCACGATCGGCATTTGCTGCAGTGCGAGGGCGCACTGGAAGAATTGCCGGCTGTGGAGGCCGCTTCGCAAAACGAAGTGGCCTTCCAGCAGTGCTCCGGTTGAACGGAAAAGATCCAGCGCTTCCTGAGTCGTCATGGCGGGCGAGGCTAGGCCGCGGTGGCGTTCAGACAAGATCAGAGATTGGATCCTGATCTTGTCCGGCAATCTCCTCACTGGCTCGCGAGGCGGGCACGCAGGCGTTTACCGCCGTAAACACCATGACTCAATTTGGATACAATACCCCGGGCGTGTTCCCCGGCGACGTTGACGAAGCTGTGCTTCTCGTGGATTTCGATCTCTCCGACGGTTTCACGCGGCAGACCGGTATGCCCCTGAATGCAGGTGATCATTTCCTCGGGGGTGAGTTTGTCCTGATGTCCCAGCGACACCCAGATGGTGGTGAAGGTCTCAGGGCGTTGAGCCACAGGTTCTGGCGCAGGGCGCTGCACCGCGGGGCGCGGAACGGGGGCCGAGCGCGAAATTGGAATCGATGCAGCTTCCCGTGCACGCGGTGCGGCGGGTGCGGCAGCAGGCGAAGGTGCGGCTGCAGGCTCGCTGCGGGACAACGGCACGGAGGTGGTGCGGTGACGGGTCGAGGATTGGATCACCGGGTTCTCGGCATCCGCCGGGGCTGCGGACGCGGCAGCGCGAACCGGAGCGGGAGCAGGAGCAGGGGCGGGCGCAGCGGCCGGCTTGCTGGTGGGGCGATTGGTTTCACCGAAATCATCGCCGTCGAATTCCTGAGCGGCAGGTGAAACTGCCGCAGGAGCTGCCTTCACTTCGCGCACCGGTGCTGGTGCGGGAGTGGGCGCTGGAGCAGGAGCTGCCGCAGCGGGTTTGGGTTCCGTCGGGCGCGCGGGCTTCGGGTTCACCCGGCCAGCGGTGGAAAACGGTGCAGGCCTGGAGGCCGCAGCGGGCACGGAATCGGACGCTACGCCAGCCACGTACTGCGGTTGGGGCTGCGGACGCGGTGCAGCGGGGGCAGGGGCGGCTTTGGCGGGCCGTGCTGCAGGTGCGCCAGCGGGTGCGACGCCAGCAGGAGCGGCTGGGGCTCCTTCCGCATTGTCTCCACCGCCAGTCAGCATGTGGAGCGCAGCGCCTGCGATGGCGACGGAATCAAAGCCTTCTTCAAGCAGGGCCTCAATGAGGTGTTCGCGCTTCGGGAATCCGCCGGCGGTGAGCACGGTGCGCACGCGGCTGATCAACTGATCCTCGCGCACGCGCTCGATTTCACCTTCGGAGGGAATCTCGCCCTTGCGAATGCGTTGACGGGTGAAGCGTTCAATTTCGCGAATGAGGAAGAATTCGCGTCCGCTGACGAAGGTAATGGCGATGCCTGTACGTCCGGCGCGGCCGGTGCGGCCGATGCGGTGGACGTAATCTTCGGCGTCGTAGGGGAGGTCGTAATTGAAGACCACCTGGACATCATCGACGTCGATTCCGCGTGCGGCCACGTCGGTGGCCACAAGGAATTCGAGTCCGCCGCTGCGGAACTTCTTCATCACGCGGTCGCGGGCCGCCTGGGCCATGCCGCCGTGCAGGGCGTCGGCGCTGTAGCCAGCGGCCTGAAGATGGTCGCTGAGTTCATCGACCATGCGCTGCGTGTTGCAGAACACGATGCCGAGCGTGGTGTTGTGCAGTTCGATGAGCCGGGTGAGGGCTTCGAACTTCCAGCGGCGGTCCACTTCGAAATAGACCTGTTCCACCGTTGGTACGGTCAGGGCCTTGGCCTCGATCCGGACGCGGACGGCGTCTCGGGTGTAGTTGCGGATGAGTTCCTCGATGGCCCGGGGAACGGTCGCGGAGAAGAGCACCGTCTGGCGCTCGGGGGGCATGGCCTTGAGGATGACCTCAATGTCCTCGCGGAAGCCCATGTCGAGCATCTCGTCGGCCTCGTCGAGGATGACGGTGTGGATGCGCTCGAGCTTCAGCGTCCCGCGCTGCATGTGGTCCATGACGCGACCGGGAGTGCCGATGACGAAATTGGCGCCGGCGCGAAGACCGGCGTATTGGCGATCGTAGCTTTGCCCGCCGTAGATCGGCAGGGCGCGGACGCCGGGCTTGAAGGCGGCGAGCTTGTGCACTTCCTCGCTGACCTGAACGGCGAGTTCACGCGTGGGGCAGAGCACCAGCACCTGGACGCAGCGGTCGGCGGGTTTGATCTTTTCGATCGCGGGAATCGCGAAGGCCGCGGTCTTTCCAGAGCCGGTCTGCGACTGGCCCACCACATCCTTGCCGGTTTGGATCACCGGAATGGCTTCTGCTTGGATGGGGGACGCCTGCTCGAAGCCCAGGCGTTCAATGGCCTTGAGGACTTCAGGGGAAAGGCCGAGTTCGGAAAAGAGTTTGGGCGTCATTCGCTAGGCGGGGAGTATGTCAGAAATCCGCCTGCGGACGAGAAGTCTTTTGATGGCCGGGACTCGAAGCCCCGGATTGCGGTCTGGTCAGGAACCGATCGCAGGCTCACACTTCTCCCGAAATCCCCATGAACTCCACGCACGCATCGAATGCTCTTTCTGGTTCCCGCCGACGGTTTTTGCGGGACGCCGCTCTGGCTTCCACCCTGGCGTTTCCGTTCATTCATCGACTGCCGGTGCTGGGTGCGAATGCCCGCTTGAACATCGCCAGCATCGGTGTGGGAGGAAAGGGCTGGACCGATGTCACGCAGTGCGACTCGGAGAACATCGTCGCGCTGTGTGATGTGGACGACCGCCGCGCGGACGCCGCCTTCAAGCGGTTTCCCAATGCCCGGCGCTTCCGCGATTTCCGGCAGATGTTTGATCAGATGGGACGCGAGATCGACGCAGTGACGGTGTCCACTCCGGATCACATGCATTTCATTCCCGCGATGTGGGCGATCCAACGGGGCAAGCACGTGTATTGTCAGAAGCCGCTCACGCAGACGATTCAGGAAGCGCGGCTTCTCACCGCGGCTGCCGCGCAGAAGAAGGTGGCGACACAAATGGGCACGCAGGGCAGGTCCCATCCCGCGACGCGCCGCGATGCAGAGCTGGTCCGCGGCGGCGCAGTGGGGACGGTGAGTGAAGTGCACTGCTGGACGGATCGTCCCGGCCCGTGGTGGAAGCAGGGCGTGCAGCGTCCATCCGATGCGCCGGCGGTTCCCTCGGGACTGGATTGGGATCTGTGGCTCGGAGGGGCACCGGAGCGTCCGTATCATCCGGCGTATGTTCCGTTTGCCTGGCGCGGGTATTGGGATTTCGGCACCGGGGCGCTGGGAGACATGGGATGTCATTTGCTGAACGTGCCGGACCTCGCGCTTCAGATTCGCGAGGCCACTCGTGTGGAGGCGGTGTCGGAGGGGATGACGGCAGAGTCGGCACCGGTGACCTCGACGGTTCGATGGGACATCGCGGCCCGCGGGTTGCGTCCGGCGTTTCGCTTATTTTGGTACGACGGCGGCAAGCGTCCCAACCCGTCGCTGTTCCCGGGGCGCGCGTTGCCGGAGAACGGCGTGCTGGTGGTCGGGGACAAGGACACCATGCTGACCAACTATGAAGGCGGGGCCTCGTTCCGATCGGGGCGGACCTACGCGGATTTCAAGGACATCGCCGAACTCTTCCCCAAGGCGGGGGCCAAGGAATGGGAACATGCGCACTACGCGGAATGGATCCAGGCGGCGAAGGGCGGTCCGAAGACTTTGTCCGGGTTCGAGGCCACGGGGCCGATGACCGAGGTGGTGTTGCTCGGCAATGTGGCGTTGCGGGCGCGGGCTCCGATTGAGTGGAACGCGCGCAAGCTGAAGGTCACCAACCTGGACTCGGCCAACCAGTGGGTGGGCCATGGGTATCGCCGCGGGTGGCACGCCTGATTTCTCCCTTGCCCGACCGCGGGTCGGCGGGCGTCAATCTTCGCAGTTCCAAACATCCATGAAACGCATTCTCGCATTTGCCTCCCTGCTTGCGCTGCTGGCGGGCTGTTCCACGCAATCCCACGGAGTCGGCACCGGGGCCTCGTTCCGCGGTCCGGTCGGCCTCCAACTTTACAGCCTTCGTGCCCAATTCACCCGCAGCGTTCCTGCGGCGATTGAGCAGACCAAGGCGCTCGGCATTCGCAATGTGGAGCTCGCCGGGACCTACAACATCGCGCCGGAAAAGTTCCGCGATATGTTGACCGCGGCCGGACTGAATCCGGTGAGCGCGCACTTCTCCTATGAGCGGTATCGCGACAATCCGGAGGCCGTGGCCCGCGAGGCCAAGGCGCTGGGATTGAGGTACGCGGGCCTCGCCTGGATTCCGCACAAGGGCGACTTCACGGAACGGAATTGCCGCGATGCTGCCGCCGTGTTCAACCACGCCGGCGAAGTCCTGGCCAAGGAGGGCATCCGCTTCTTCTATCATGTGCACGGATACGAATTCCAACCGCACGCCAAGGGAACCCTTCTGGACCTGCTGTTTGCGGAGACCAATCCGAAGTTCGTCACCTTCGAGATGGACACCACCTGGGTGTTTTTCCCGGGACAGGATCCCGCGGCCCTGCTGCGCAAGTATCCCGGACGCTGGGAGCTCATGCACATGAAGGATCTCAAGAAGGGCGTGGCCCGTGGGTCACTCTCCGGCGGCACGGATCCGAACAACGACGTGGTGCTCGGCACCGGTCAGCTCGACTGGCCCGGCATTCTCAAGGCCGCCCGCGAGACGGGGGTGAAACTCTACTTCATCGAAGACGAAGCTGCCGCCGCTCCGGAGCAGATTCCGCAGAGCCTGCGCTTCCTCGAAACCGTGAGCTGGTAATCCGGCACGTTTTCAATCGAACACGGGAAATCGGGTCCTCCGGTTTCCCGTGTTTTCATTTTGGTTTCCCCCTTGCATGCACGCGGTGAAGGCGGGCCAGATTGGAACATGTCTTCGTCGTCTCAACCCCGCGGGATTCGCTGGTGGCCGCTCGGATTCGTCGCGCTCGCGACCGCCATCGCGGTGGGAGTCGTCCGCACGGATCCGGCGAGATCGTATCAGCAGCGAAACCTCGCCACGCTGACCATCGCCGCATGCACGCTCGGAGCGGTGCTGCTCTGGTGGTTGTTTGCGTCGCGCACTTCGATCCGACGCAAACTCACCGGCCTCGGAGCTGTGCTTCTCCTCGCTGGCGTGGGGGCGGGCCTCTTCCGAATCCGGGGCGTGAGCGGTGACCTGGTACCAATTCTGGAACCCCGATGGAACCAGTGGCTGGCGTCTTCGTCTGTTGCCGCCGCGAAACCCACCGGCGCCGCTCCATTGATTCCCGCCGAGTCCGCGGTGGGTATTTCAAAACTGGTTCAGGATGCGGCGTCCGAGTATCCGCAATTTCTCGGGGCGCGGCGGGATGGAGTCCTGCCGGCACCGGCCCGGGCGTGGGGCACCAACTGGAGCGTGCGACCGCCCGAGGTGGTGTGGCGTCATCCAATCGGCCCGGCGTGGAGCGGGTTTGCGGTGGCCGGTGGAATGGCGTGGACGCAGGAGCAATCGGGGCCTCAGGAGAAGGTGACCTGTTACGAGCTCTCGACCGGCCGATTGATTTGGGAACATGCCGATGAGGCCCGGTACGCGACCACCATCGCCGGCGAAGGGCCGCGGGCGACGCCCACGGTGTCGGGCTCCCGGGTGATTACGCTTGGAGCGACGGGATGGTTGAACTGCCTGGATCGCGCGACGGGAAAGAAGATCTGGAGCCACAACCTCGTTTCCGAAGTTCCGGCGGGCACGCCGGGTTGGGGATTCTCCGGTTCGCCGATGGTGCATCAGGGGATGGTGATCGTGATTGCCGGCGGGAACGATGGGCGATCGGTGGTGGCCTACGACCTGGAGTCGGGGGCGCTGCGCTGGTCGGGCGGCACGCATGGTGCGAGCTACAGTTCACCGGTGTTGGCGACGCTGGCCGGGGTTCCTCAGATCCTCGCATTTAACAGCAGCCACCTCACGTCGCACGACCCGGCAACGGGCGCGGTGCTTTGGGATCATCCCTTTGGCAACGAACAACCACACGTGGCGGTACCGATTTTGATCGGAACGAACCGGGTGCTGATTTCCGCCGGCTACGGGATGGGCTCGGAGTTGGTCGAGGTTGCGTCACCGTCGGCCGGGAAGCTGGTGCCATCGGCGCTGTGGCACTCGCGAAAGTTGAAGGCCAAGTTTTCCACGCCGTTCGTGCGCGATGGATTCGCCTACGGATTGGATGACGGAATGTTTGCGTGCGTGGAGTTGAAGGACGGGGCCCAGCGTTGGAAGGAAGGCCGTTTCGGTCACGGGCAGGGATTGCTGGTGGGGAATCACTACCTGCTCATGGCGGAGATTGGCGAACTCGTCCTGCTGAATCCGTCGCCGGAAGGGCTGGGGATGCTGGGGAAGTTCCGCGTGTTTTCCGACAAGACCTGGAATCCCATCGCGGTGGTGGGAAACCTGGTGTTGGTGCGCAACGATCAGGAAGCGGCGTTGGTTCGAATTCCGGAATCGAACTGAGTCGCGGCAATTCAAACCGCAAACCATGAAGCGCTTAACCACAGGTGGACACGGATAAACACAGGTGAAAACGCCCGGAACGGATTGACTCGCGAATTACTCAGAAGGGGAAGTGGTTCGATGCAGGTCGAGTTTTCGAACGCCCATGTTATCTGTGTGAATCTGTGGTTATCTGTGATTTGAACCGCGGTTTCCCGAATCACTTCTCTGCGGAGGGGCAGAGCGCTTGGAGTTCGCACTGTGCGCAGTCGGGATTTCGCGCGAAGCACCGGCGGCGTCCGTGCCAGATGAGCTGGTGACTGAACTGGGTCCATTCGGTTCTGGGTACCAGCTTGATCAGGGCCGCCTCGATTTTCACCGGGTCGGTTTCCGTGGTCATGCGGAGTCGCTGCGAGAGACGGGCCACGTGGGTGTCCACGACGATGCCTTCCTCGAGTCCGAACGCGTTGCCGAGGACCACGTTCGCCGTCTTGCGTCCCACGCCATCGAGGGCGGTGAGTTCCTCCAGGGTTCGTGGAATCTCCCCTCCGTGGCGGGACACGAGAGCCTGGCAGGCGGACCGGATGTTCTTCGCCTTGCTGCGGAAGAGCCCGATGCGGCGGATGTCCTGCTCAAGTGCGGCTGGTTCCGCCGATCCGTAATCCGCCGCGGTCCGGTATTTTTGGAAAAGCCCCTCGGTGACCTTGTTCACCTGTTTGTCGGTGCACTGGGCGGAGAGGATGGTGGCGATCAGCAATTCCAGCGGGTTTTGAAACACCAACTCGCAATGCGCGGTGGGGTAGGCGGCTTTCAGCCCTGCCAGGAGGTGTCGGACCCGTTCCTGTCGGGCCGCTTGGGATTCGCGAGGCACGGGGAGTGCTTAGTGAGGATCCGGAAAACACGCAATCCTGCTCCCCCAACCGCAACATCCGGCTTGCATTCATTCGCAAGTGTAAACAAACTTGTCCCACTCCCATGGAAACCGTCCCGCCCCAATCCCGGCTGTCGGCATTGCTGTCGTGGTGTGAATCGCAGGGGGCGTCCGACCTTCACGGGCGTGGCGGATGGCCGTTTCAGATCCGGGTGCACGGGCGATTGAGTGTCGTGCCGGTGGAGCTGTTTCCGGCTCCCGACGACCTCATGCTGACCTCGTGGTTCCTAGATTGTTTTTCCGGCGAGCTGGTCTCGCGGATCACGACATCGACCGAGGTGGATGCCAGCTTCCAGCATGGGTCGCTGCGCTACCGGGCGAATTTCAGCAAGCAGCGGGGGGCGCAGTCGTTTTCATTCCGGGTGGTGCCGCAGCACCGGATGCGGATGGAAGATCTGCAGCTGCCCGAATCCCTAGCGGACCTGGTGCGTGAGCCGCGCGGATTGATCCTGGTGACCGGGCCGACGGGGCAGGGCAAGAGCACCACATTGCGCGCCTTGATCCAGCACCTGAATGAAACCCAGGCGCTGCGGATCATCACCATCGAGGATCCGATCGAGTATCTGTTCACGGATGCCCAGTCGCATTTCGAACAGCGCGAGGTGGGGTTGGACACGCGGACGTTTGCCGACGGGATCCGCAATGCGATGCGGCAGGATCCCAACGTGATTTTCGTGGGCGAAATTCGGGACCGGGAAAGCATCTGGGCCGCGATGCAGGCGGCGGAGACCGGGCATCTGGTTTTGACCACGCTGCACGCCGATTCGGTGGCGCAGGCGATCGGGCGGATCCGCGAATTTTATCCGCCGGAGGAGCAGCCCAACATCAGTTCGCTGCTGGCGCGTAATCTGAACAGCATTGTTTGCCAGCGCCTGATTCCGAACGTCGAAGGGACGCGGACGCCCTGTGTGGAAATTATGAAACGCGACGCCGGCACGTCGCAGGCGATTCTGGAGAACGATCTGCACCGGCTCACCGGGATCATCGAGTCGGCGAACCACGTGGGCATGCACTCGTTTGACCAGTACCTGCAGGAATTGCTCGCGGCGGGGATCGTGTCGGAGGAGACGGCGCGCGCGTTCGCCATCAACCGGCACCGCCTCGATCTTGCGCTGCGCGGCATTCTCACCCAGCAGGCCATTCTCGATCCCGACCCCAATCGTTGAGGCGTTATGCTCCTGATCTTTCGCATTCTGTTCACCGGGTTGTTTGTCGGACTGCTCGCCCACGCGGCGCGGGAGGCGCATCTCAATCTGTCGAATGACATCGGCAACGCCGGGAATTTCGTGCTCGCGGTGTTGATCGGCATCGCGGCGGCTGCGACCTGGGCGCCGGTGCTCGGCGAGGTGGTGGCGGGGCCGATGACCGGGACGCTGACCGATGGCTCGGTGTCGCAGGGCAACACGCGGTTGATTCGTTGGATTCGAAGACTGGAAGCGCGTGGTTGGCGTCGTCTGGTGGTCGTGCTGTGCTTTGTGGAGGGGGTGCGTCACCCGCGACTTCCTGCGGCGTTCGTCCTGGGGATGAACAACACGCGTCCGGGTTCCTGGTTGGAGCGGGTGTTCAGCGAGGAGGTGTTTCGCTTCAACAACGTGGCCAATTGCGTGCGGGCCCACGACATCCTGAAGCTGCGGCACGATGTGAATCCGGGGCTGCACCGGGAGGCGGAGGTCAATCTCGCGATCCGCTCCCACATTCGCGAGCCGCGTCCCGAAGCCGCAATCCTGGCCGTTCCCGCCGCGCCGCCACCGCCGCCGCTGCAGCGGAATGAGCGGATCCGATTGTTCGCCGCGCCGTTCTCCGGGACCAGTCGGGGACCGGTGGAGCCGGGAAAACTTGGTCTTTCCGAGTCCAATTCCGAGGCGGAACCCAACGACCTTCAACCGCCGCAAGGCTCAACCCGGGAGTGACCATGTTTGTCTTTCTCAATCGACTCGTGAAGGCGGGCGTGATCGCACTGTGGATCGCCGCGGGAGCCTGGGTCTGGAGCCAGCGCGAGGTGGGGCGTCCGCTGCTGGACCTGTATCAAGTCTGGCACGAGTGCAATTACCAGGAGCCGCCCGAGCTGCCGCGTCTGGAGGGGACGGTGGTGAAGATGCTCGCGCCGTCCACGGTGCAGTTCCGCGATGAGGCGGGGACGGTCTATACGGTGGGATTGACCGGATGGGTGGGGCCCGACCCGGTGAAGACGCCCCCGAAGGCGATGAAATCGTGGTCCACTTCGATGGTGGCCGTGATCAGCCCGCGCATCCTGGGGCAGCCGGTGCACGTGGCGTACACCTCGCTCCAAACCAACTGGGTGGGGTATCCGAAGCGGCCGGACCGGATGGTCACCGGGTATCTCTACGTGGGCACCAACACGGTGAATCTGGCCTGCGAGCTGGTGTCGGAGGGGCACATTGAAGTGGCTCCTGCGTCTGTCTCGATTCTGCCCTTGCGGGAGCAGGTGGCGTTTCGCGTGGCGGCGCGGCAGGCGGCGGCGCGCAAGGAATCGAACAGTGACGGGGCTCCGGCGGATCCCGCATCGACTCCGCCCGCCGGCACCCCGACGGCGCTGCTGAATTCAGGACCGGCGCCCGATGCAGAATCGCGGCGCCGGCTCTGACGAGCTTCACATCTGCGGCTCAGGCGAAGTCGTACACGACCGCCTTCTTGCACACGCGCTTGAAGACCTTCTCGATGAATTCGATGTGCAGCGGGTGTACCTGGTAGTCGTCCTGCGCCTTCTTGTCGGGGAACACGAGGTTCAGGGCGACCTGATAGCTCTGGTCCACCACGGGGCGGGGGCTGCCAACCATCTTACCCGCGTGGAAGGTCAGCACGCCGGGGATGGGGCGGAGGTACTTCTCGCAACCGGCGAGCAATTCGTCGGCGGAGGTGGGGTTGGCCGGATCGGTCCAGAAGATGACAACGTGAGAAAACATGGGGGGAGAGGTTAGAAGTCGGGAGGAACGGAATCCAAGCGGAATGACGCCGATCCTGGCGTGGACGTCCCGGTTTTGAGGCAGGGATCTGCGACTTTCTTGGCTGCCCCCTTGAACCCGGGCTGAACAGTTCCTACGGTGCGTCCATGACGTTGACCGATTCCCAAAAGGATCAGGCCCGCCGCTGGCTGGCCGACGGAATGAAGCTTTCGGAGTTCCAGAAGCAGTTGGAGAAGGAGTTCAAACTCCAGATGACCTACATGGAGGTGCGCTTCCTGGTCGATGATCTCAAGGTGCTGCCCAAGGATGCCGAACCTCCCGTGAAGCCCGAGCCGGTGAAGCCTGCTCCTGCCGCGGCAGGTGCTGGTGCGGCTCCCGGAGTCCCGGGCGGACCCGAGGATGTCGGGGATGGTGCGGCGGACGCTGGGGCCGAACCCGGTGGGGATCTCGGTGGATCCGTGGACGTGACCGTGGATGCGGTCACGCGCCCCGGCATGGTGGTCAGCGGACGGGTCAAGTTCAGCGATGGCCAGGGCGGCACCTGGTATGTGGATCAATACGGCCGCCCGGGATTGGTGCCCGACACCAAGGGCTATCGTCCTCCGAATCCCGACCTGCAGCAGTTCCAGGTCGCACTCGAGCGCGAGTTGATGAAGCTGGGGCTCTGATCCCGCGAATCCTCTTCCCCCCGCCTGGACAAGCCCGGGCGGGGGTTTCCCAAGACCGGAGTGGCGTGCGTGGAGCAATCCATGCAGGTTGATGGCACGCCCCAGATTTGATTCGGGTGCAGTTCCACCATGAATTCCTCCCCACTCCTGCTTTCCCCCGCGTCCGCAGACTCCGGTGCAGCGTCGGACCTCGGCACGGTTCCCACTTCACGCCTTCCCATCTCCGGAGCGCTCGCGGCGCATCCGTTTTTGAGCGGTCTCAAGCCGGAGTACCTGCGTCATCTCGAGGAAAGCGCCGTGCGTGTCTCGTGTCGCGCGGATGAATTCCTGTTCCGGGAGGGCGAGCCGGCAAATCGGTTCTACCTGATCGAGTCGGGCCGCGTGGCGCTCGAGGCGCATTTGCGCGATGAGGCTCCGGTCGAGGTGCAGATCCTGGGGCCGGGCGAGGTGGTGGGTTGGTCGTGGCTGTTCCCGCCGTGCCAGTGGAATTTCGATGCGCGCTGCACCGAGCCGGTGTCGGCAGTTTCCTTTTTTGGTACGCGCCTGCGGGACCTCTGCGATCAGGACCACGACTTCGGCTACGAGATGATGCGGCGCATGACCCGCGTGGTCATCCAACGCCTGCAAACGACGCGGCAGCAACTGCTCCAGTGCCGGCGCTGATACCCCTGGATCCGGGGCTCAGGAAATGAACTCCAGGCCGAAGAGGCGCTGGTGTTCGTGGATGCAGTAGCGGTCGGTCATGCCGGCGATGTGATCGCAGACGGCGCGTTCCCAGCCCTCGATTTGAGCGCGTCGCTGAACGGCGGTCGGGGTTTCGTCGGGATGGGCGAGCAGGTAGTTGAACACCTCTCCGAGCATTTTTGCGGCACGGTTGTTGGGGCCGGCCACGCCCGGGTTGTAGTAGAGATTTTTGTAGAGGAACTTCCGCAGCTCCAGGTTCGCGCGCTTGCGCTGGGGGCTGTAGCGGACGAGCGGTTTGGCGCAGGCCCGGACGGCATCGGCGGAATCCACCCGCGCGGCGCGGATGGCGTCCTCGGTGGTGTTCACCACGTCGGACACCTGCTGGTCGATGATTTCGCGGATGGTGTAGTAGCGCCGGCTTTCATCCGGAAGTTTGCCGAAGTCCTTTCGCACCTTCTTCGCAGCGGAGGACCAGACCTCCACCTCGCGCAGGAGCCGCTTTTCATCGAGGAGTCCGCTTTCCAGACCATCGTCGAGGTCGTGGCTGTAGTAGGTGACTTCGTCGGCCAGGTTCGCGATCTGGGCTTCGATTGAAGGCTGCCGGTGTTCGAAGTCGATGGTCTTGCCGGCGGGGGGCGCGGGGAACGTGCTCTGGTGCTTGCTCAAGCCTTCGCGGACTTCCCAGGAAAGATTCAGCCCGAGGAATCGGGGGTATTTCTGCTCCAGCTCCTCGATGACGCGGAGGCTTTGCCGGTTGTGATTGAAACCCCCGTGCTTGCGCATGAGGCGGTCGAGGGTTTCTTCGCCGGTGTGGCCGAAGGGCGAGTGGCCGAGGTCGTGCGCCAGGGCGATGGTCTCGGCGAGATCCTCATTCAGCCGAAGGGCGCGCGCCATGTTTCGCGAAATGGCGGCGACCTCGATGGTGTGGGTGAGGCGCGTGCGGAGATGGTCGCCGGTGCCGTTGAGGAACACCTGGGTCTTGTACTCCAGTCGGCGAAACGCCCGGGAGTGGATCACGCGGTCGCGATCGCGCTGGAAGGCGGTGCGCCACTCCGGCGGGGGTTCGTCGTGGATGCGCCCGCGGGTCTCCGAGCTGAGCTGGGCGTACGGTGCGAGGATCTGCCGCTCGCGGGACTCGAGTTCGATCCGGGTGACGGGCATGGTGATGGAAGGTGTCCTGCGGGGGGGATCTTGGCTGCAAGCGCGCCCGAAGTCCAACGTCCAACCGGCGCCTTTGGAAACCCAATTGTGCGCAAATCCGTCTCGCCTCTTGAATGGTGCCGGGGTTCGGAGTATCTCCTGCATCCGACGTCCGAACCGCAACACAACACACTTCCCATGCCCGCATCGCGTCACGTCTCCTACAGCCACAACACGCTCGCCATCATCATGGGCGGCGGTCAGGGAACGCGCCTCTTCCCGCTCACCGAGGAACGCGCCAAGCCCGCGGTGCCGCTCGCGGGCAAGTACCGGTTGGTGGACATCCCCATTTCGAACTGCCTGAACTCGGACCTGCAGCGGATCTATCTGCTCACCCAGTTCAACTCCGCGTCGCTGCACCGGCACGTGTCGCAGAGCTACAAGTTCGACCACTTTAACGGCGGCTTCGTGGAAATCCTCGCCGCGGAACAAAGCTTCTCCAGCACCTCGTGGTACCAGGGCACGGCCGACGCGGTGCGGAAGAACCTCCAGCACTTCAAGAATACCAATTTTGATTACGCGCTGATCCTTTCTGGCGATCAGCTGTATCGGATGGATTTCCGGCGCATTATTGAGGCGCACGAGGAGAGCTCTGCCGACCTGACCATTGCCACCATGCCGGTTCCGGCGCGCGAGGCGACCGCGCTCGGGATCATGCACATCAACGGGGAACGACGCGTGACCCGGTTTGTGGAGAAGCCCAAGGATCCGGCGCTGCTCGATACCTTGAAGCTGGACCGGGCGAGTTACGCGGGCCTGGGGGTGAAGGGCGACGAGCAATTCTATCTGGCCTCGATGGGCATCTACGTTTTCAACCGGGACATCCTGTTCGAACTTCTCGACAACAACCTGACGGATTTCGGCAAACACATCATTCCCGGTGCCATCGAGACGCACCGTGTGTTCAGTTACGTGTTTCAGGGATATTGGGAAGACATCGGAACCATCCGCAGTTTCTTCGAAGCCAGCCTCGATCAGGCGGCGGAGAAGCCGAAGTTCAACTTCTTCGATCCGCCGGTGTTCACCCGTCCCCGGTTCCTCCCGCCGTCCAAGATCAATGCGGCTGCCATCGAGCACTCGGTTATTTCCGACGGCTGCATCATCAACAAGGCCCGCATCCAGCACAGTGTCGTCGGCATCCGCGGCATCCTGGAGGAAGGCTCCGCGTTGAACCGCGTGGTGATGATGGGCGCGGACTACTACGACACCCCGGCCCGCCTCAGCCAGCCGGAGAACCAAAACATTGCGATCGGCGTGGGCAAGGGAACACGCATCGACAATGCGATCGTGGACAAGAACGCGCGCATCGGAGATGGCTGTGTCCTCAGTCCCGCCGGCAAACCGGATAACGTGGACCACCCGTTGTACTACATCCGCGACGGCATTCTGATCATCCCGAAGGGTGGAGTGATTCCGAACGGCACGGTGATCTGATTTGATTCCTCCCTGCGGTTTCCTCCACGGGGGCGGGTTGCCGGGCTGAGGTTCTTGCCCGGCAATGCCCCGATCCTGCGTTGCGCCCCAGGGATGAGGCATGGGCAAAAGGTTTTCCTTGCCCGGCAGTGGGGTTCGTCGGAAGTTGCGGCGCTTGTTCCGGGGGACCTGGAACACCAATCCATTGCCACTGATGCCCTTCTCGACTCCGTTGCCTTCGTTGTTCCACCGCAGCTTCAGGTCGATGCTTCTCATCGTCGCCCTGCTCGTCGGTGCGACGTTCCGTCAGGCTCTGGCGCAGGTTGCGCCGGTCATTACCACCCAGCCCGCCAGCCAGACGGTTTTGGCCGGTACCAATGCAAACTTCACGGTGGTCGCCGCCGGAACGGCTCCGCTGGCGTATCAATGGCTCAAGGGCGGAACCAATATTGATTCCGCCACCAACAGCACCTTCACCCCGCTGGTGAGCAGTCTGGCCGATGCGGGGAGCTACACGGTGCGGGTTTCCAATGCCGCGGGTTTCGTGGTCTCAGCCGCTGCAGTGCTCACGGTGAATGCGCCTGCGGTGTTCACCACCACGCCGGTCAGCCAGGTGTTGTATCTGGGGCAGACCGCCAATTTTTCCGTGGCGGCCAGCGGATCGGCCCCGGTGACCTTTCAGTGGTATTTCGGAACCACCACGCTGACCAACGCGACCAACGCTTCGCTGACGGTCGGTCCGGTGGACTACACGAATGCAGGAGCCTACACGATCATGGCGACCAACGTGTACGGCGGTCAGTCCACCTTCGCCGTTCTCAGCATTCTGGCGCTGCCCGATCCGGCCATCCGTCTGGACACTGCGCGCTTCAGCGAGGGATCGGCCGTGTTCCCGGTCCTCTACACCGGTCACGGAACCGAGACGAACCTCAGCTTCAGCCTTACCTTTGACCCGGCGGTTTATACCAACGTCACGTTTTTCCCGGCCTCGACGGAAAACGTGACCTGGTCGATGGACACCTCGAAGGCCTCGACCGGATCGCTCGGCGTTTCGGCCGTTTACGCGCCGGTGACGTTCGCCGTGAAGCCGGGTGAAAACCTGATCGGCAATTTCGGCGCGACGATGGTCAGCGGCGCGACCAATCGCTTTGCTGGCCGCGTGGGGCTGACCGGGGTGCCGCTTCCGCTTTCGTTCGCTCCGGCGTTGATCACCACCAATTCCACCAACACCGCGCTGCTGATTACCAACTCCACGGTGCAACTGCTCGGGCCGACTCCGCCGGTCTTCACCGCCACTGCGTCGGCTCCGGTTCTCAATCCCCAGACCGGATTGCTGGAGCAGCCGATCGAACTCGCGAACCCGGGCAACACGGTGCTCGAAGGCACCTTTGTGACGGTGGCGGGATTGGGCGTGGATTCCCGGACCAACTCCATCCTGCTCGCGAATGCGCAGGGGTATTTGTCCTCCGGCACCGCATTCGTGAACTCGGGCACGCTGGCCCCGGGAGAGCGTCATGCCCTGCGGCTCGAATACTATGTTCCGGATCGCTCGACGGTTCCGGCTCCGACGCTCGCGGCCTACGGGGCCACCATCACGCTGGCGGATCCGCCCGCGGGCACCGCGTTGAGCGTGATCACGAATCGCTTCATTCCCCAGGGATTCCTGGTTGAGTTCGCGACTCGGTCCGATCGCCGCTACTACGTTCAATACGCGGATCGCGCCTCGGATTTCACGGGCACCAACTCGGCCGCAATCTTCACCGCGCTTCCGGCCGTTCCGGGAACCGGAGCCAGCGTTCAGTGGCTGGACAACGGTCCTCCGAAGACACGTTCGATTCCGACTGCGGGCGCCCGGTTCTATCGCGTGCTGGAGACCAAGTGAGTTTCCGGCGCAGCCCCTGCTGATTTTATTCGTTCCCTGATCTGAAGCTTCACGTCCATCGCATGAACCTGTCCCGAATTCTGACTCCCCGCAGCGCCGCCTGCGCGCTTTGTCTCTCCGCCGCCGCTCCCGCGCTGGGTGCGGTGGATCCGTTCGAAGATCCGGATCAGGCGGGCTGGTTTGTCCGCTTCGGCGGGCGTGTGTCGATGGGCGTCAAGGCGCAGATCCGCGACACCCAGGCGGCTCCCGTTTCGGTCGCCGGTGCGTATGACAACGGCTACGTGAAGCCGGACGCCGGCGGCAGCGCCACCTCCACTTGGAACTGGGGCTACAACACCGCTTCGCAGATTCAGGCCGGCAATCTCGTGCTTCAGCGCATTGACGGAACCCCGCGAGTGGGTGGAATCGATGCCCTCAAGGACGATCCGCACTGGGGCGGCGAACTCATCGCAGGGTTTGAATTCGCGCGTTTCAATATTGGTAAGCGGGAAGCCAAGTTCGGTTTCGAAGCCGGCTACAGCTACAGCACGCTGTCCTCCTCGCAGCATGCCATGGCAACCGGCACCGCGGTGCAGACCGTGGATCAATTCTCCCTCGGTGGAGTGATTCCGCCGCTCGCGCCGTACCAGGGAACTTTCGCTGGCCCCGGCCCGCTTCTTTCGCTCAATCCGTCGGCCCACGCCACGACTTCATCGGCGGCGACCGCGACGCTGGACAGCCGGCTGCAGACGGATTTTCACACCTTCCGCGTTGGCCCCTGGATCGAAGTGCCGCTCAGCGGGCGCATGAGCCTCGGCCTCAGCGCCGGCTATGCCACGGTTTACACCGGGTCGAGCTGGGACATCACGGAATCGCTCGCCTTTGCCAATGCCGCTTTGCCGGCTCCGACTTCGGTCTCGATCCACACCAATGGGGCTCACTGGTCTCCAGGCGCCTTTGCGCAGGCCCGGTTGCAGTACCGCCTGACCCGCCACGTGGGACTCTATGTCGGCGCCGACATGCAGTACTCCACCAGCTCCTCGGTCATCGCTCCGGGACGTGAAGTGAGGTTCAATCTCGGCACCTCCTACGGGGGCGTTGCGGGTGTGTCGCTCAACTTCTGATTTTGATCGCACGCGGGTGTGACGCCCGCCTTCAGGCCGAATCTTCGGCATCCACCGCCGCAGCTCAGGGATCGAACAATTCGCCCTGGCCTGCGGCGGTTCTGCGAAATGCGCTTTCGGACAACTCCGGGTGTCGGGTTTGAATTCCCGCCCGTCTGCACGCGATGTGGAGGAGCCGGGAAACCTGTTCGGCGAGCGGCCCTTCGCCGCGCATCCGCGTGCCGAATCGAGCGTCGTTCAATTCCCCGCCGCGCAGCGACCGAAGCTGGTTCAGCACCTTCTCCTTCCGGTCGGGGAAGTGCCGCGTGAGCCAGTCTTCGAACAACGCGGCCACCGAGTGGGGAAGCCTCAGAATCGTGGTGGAGGCGAACGAGGCACCGGCCTGGGCGGCTGCGGCGACCAGCGATGGAATCTCATGATCGTTCAATCCGGGAATGACCGGCGCAATCATGACGCCAACAGGAATTCCCGCCTGAGCGAGCCGCTGAACGGCTGCGAGCCGCGCGACGGGTGGCGAAGTGCGGGGTTCCAAAATGGATCGCAGCGCGGGATCCAGCGTGGTGAGGGAAATGGCCACCGAGACCGCTTTGAATCGCGCGAGTTTCTGCAGCACGTCCACATCCCGGGCCACCAGGGCGTTCTTGGTGATCACGCCCACCGGGTTGCGAAACTCGGCGAAGACTTCGAGGCATTGTCGCGTGATGCGAAGTTTTCGCTCCACCGGTTGGTAGCAGTCGGTCACGCCGCTCAGGGCGACCACGCTGGGTTTCCACGAGGGTTTGGAGAATTCGGCGCGCAGCAGGGCCGGCGCGTCGTGTTTCACGAGGATGCGTGTTTCAAAATCGAGTCCGCTGCTCCACCCGAGAAACTCGTGATACGGCCGCGCGTAGCAGTAGATGCATCCGTGCTCGCAGCCCCGGTAGGGATTGAGCCCGAAGTCGAATCCGAGATCGGGACTCGTGTTGCGGGTCAGGACCGACGACGTGGTGTCGGTCAAAAACTCGGTTCGCGGCAGCGGTTCCTCGGCGGGATCGAGATCCTCGAGGTCGAGTTCGCGTTCGCGATGGAGCGATTGAAACCGGTTGGCCGGTTGAAGCGGAGTTCCACGATGCGCCCGGGAGGCTTGATCCATGCCGTCAGATTGGCTCGACGGGTGGGACATCGGGAGGGGGAGTCGGGATGAATCGAATCCCGCGCTCAACCCTGAAGGCTCGCCAGCACGGCGGGGTCGCGCACGTCCACCCAGCGTCCGGCGATCTTCAATCCGGCGATGACCTTGCCGTCTCCCAGCATGGCGGTGATGGCATCGGTGAGTTCGTATTCGCCGCGCGGAGATTTTTGCAGGCGGGTGGTGTAGTCGAAGAGATCAGGACGGAAGAGGTAGATCCCCGCGTTGTACCAAACCGGGTCACCGGGTTTCAGCCACCCGGTTGCGCGCAGCTCCTCAAGCTGGGCGGCCGAGGGTTTCTCCACGAGGCGGGTGAGGCAGAACTGGTCGTTGAAGAAGTTCAATCCGCCCTGGGTGACGTCCTGTCCCTCGGTGACGGTGAGCAGCGCGGAGAAGTTCCCGGCGGTCCAGCGTTCGCGCATGTCGCGATAGGTTTCTGGACGCACCAAGATGTCGCCGTAGGTGAGCAGGAATTCCGAGGATCCAAGGAATCCGCGTGCCGGTTCGGCGGCCTTGCCGGTGCCGTCCTGGACGGTTTGGCGCGCGTACTCGATGTGGCAGTCGAAGCGGCTTCCGTCGCCGAAATACGACTCCACGACCTCCGCATGCCAGCCGGTGATGATGCAGAACTCTCGGATCCCGGCGGTTTTAAGGCCTTCCAGAATGTGTTCCAGAATCGGGCGCCCCTGAACGCGGAGCATGGGCTTTGGGATCTCCTGGGTGAGATCCTTCATGCGGGTTCCCTTACCGGCGGCGAGAATAACGGCTTTCATCCGGCGCAGATCGAAGCCGGAAGCCTCGTCGGAAGGCAATGCGCCAGTCGCAGATTCGAAGCGGGCAATTCAGCGAACGGATCCGAGCGGCACGGGAAGGAGTCGCGTCCCGGCGCAGGCGAAGGCGGTGTGGAACCGCGCGGAGCGGGCGATCGGGCCGAGGAAGGGCTGGCGTTTCCATTCGCATCCGGCGGCCCAGGCGGAGAAGGCCGGGAGGATGATCGCGCGGTCTCCCACCAAAAAGGCCGGGCACTTCACGCGCGTGGCCACGCCGTCCCCGAGCGTGATCGCGGGATGTTCGTGTCCGAGCATGCAGCGTGCAGGAGCGGGATCTGTTTTCCCGAGCGTGAAGGTTTCTTCAGGCGTCGAATTCAGTGGGGCATCGCCATGGAGGAGTTGGATTCCCCCGATCTCGAATTGCCGATGGCACTGCACCGGAAGGTTCCAATCCTTCAGCCGCTTCTCCAGGTGGCGGTCGTGATTGCCCAGACAGAAGATCAATTCTGATCCGTGGGTGATTCGTCCACAGAGGTCGCGCAGCGCGCGCTCGATCGCGGGGAGATCGAGGGCTTCGTGAACGATGTCCCCGAGGATGACCCATCGGCGCGGAGCGTAATCTCGGTGTAGCGCTTCGAGACGCTCCAGCGTGTCGTCAGGGGTCTCGACCGGCAGCAACGCACCGCGGGTGCGTCGCGACCACGCGTAGCCGAGATGGAGATCGGCGACGACCACCGTGCCGGAATCCTCGAACCACGCGCAGCGTCGCGGATCGAGTCGCGGTCCATCAGGCCACGGGAGGGCGGTGCTGGGTGCGGTCATTCGATCGTCGGAGGTGGAACGAAATGAAAACGGGCGCCGGAGTCCGGCGCCCGTCGAAGGAGTGTTGGTTCCGAAGCTAAGTTCGGAACGCCTGGATTAGGCGCCCATGCCGTCTTCGAAGCTGCCGGCGGCCTGCGGGAAGCAGAGGTTCTGCGCGACGTAGCGGATGCCGTCGGCGGAGCAGAAGTCGAGTTCCTTGTGGGCGGATTCGGCTTCGACCACGAGCGGGGCGGACTTGGTGCCCATGAGCTTCGTGTAGCGATCCTTGTAGCCGACGGCGAGGAGCAGTTCGACGTAGCGCTGCATGTTGAGATCGCCGGATCCGAGATCGGTGAACTGCATCGCGCGCTTGGGCCAGTTCGGCTCCATGGCGCGGAGCGGGAAGCCGGGGCGAATCACGAAATTCTTCACGTGCGCGGCGTAGATGTAGGGGCCGACCTTGAGGAAGCGGCTCTCCCACGATTCACCTTCCCAGCAGTGGCTCGGATCGGCGTTCACGGCGAGGCAGGGGTCGTTGTCGCAGATCTTGACCAGCGTGAGGAAGTCATCGGCGCACATGGCCGCGGTGCCCGGGTGAATTTCGTGGGCCAGTTTGATGCCGAGCGAATTGGCATGCTTGCGGAGCTTGGCCGTCTTCTTGACGAAGCGTTCCTTGCCCTCTTCAAGCAGGTCGAAGCCGCCGCCGCTCCAGAAGCCCCAGGGATAGCCGGTGGCCAATTCCCAGCCGAAGGCGACGCCCCAGAACATGGGCACGACCTTGACGCCGAGTTCGGCGGAGAGATCCATCAGCTTGAGCAGGTAGGTCTCGTGCCACTTCTCGATCTTGTCGGGAGACTGCTTCGCGACGTCGGCCGGGATGAAGGGGTTGCCGGAACGGGTGCCAGTCCAGGCGCTGGTGTGAACCCAGAAGGGGCAGTGGGCGCTGATGCCGTCGAGCGACATGCCGCGCGATTCAAAGGTCTCGCGAATCTCCTTGGCCGGCTTCAGTCCTTTCGCGCCATGCAGCATGTAATTGCTCGGCTGCGCGCCCAGGGCGCCGGCCGCCTTGGCGTAGTCGAGAAATTGGGCGAGGGACTTGGCGCCATGCTGGGCACCTTCGATCGAGGCATGGTAGGCGTTGGCCATAGGGGATGCGTGAGTGTGTGAATCAACAGGAACGCGTGTTCCTTTATCCCCCTCTTCTCTTCCCCGCAAGTGTCAAGCCACGGAGCGCGTGGATTTCACCCGGGTTTCGATTCGATTCCGGATTTAGCGGACGCCTTCAGGACGATTCCAGACGGCGGATTCGCCCAGGGCTCCAGTGCGTCCGACCGGTATCAGGCGCACTTCATCCGGGAATGCGACACCGCGTCGTCGGGGGATTTCGCGTCCGCCCGGAATGGCTCCAATGACCTCGGTGGTCCACTGGGATCCGGTGCGGGATTGCATCACCAGCACGCTCGTTGGCTCTCCGCTGCCGGGTTTCCAGGCGAGGCGGATTGCTCCGGGGCGGGGCAGGAAGCGGCCCTCGAGAATCGGACGTTCCGGGGCGCGTCGGCCGAGCCAAGGAGCGGCCGGGACGATGGCCGGGCGGGCGAAGAGCTCGCGTCCGAGTCCGACCGAAATTCCACCGAGGTTGTCGCGCAGGCTGCTCGAATTCCAGAACACCACTCCCGCGGCTCCGCCTTCCTGACGCGTGATCCGAATTTGATTCGCGGTGTCGTCGGCGGTGCGGTCCTTTCCGATGCTTGCGCTGGCGAGCCCGGGCACGATCCAGCGTCCGTGCGGGTTTTGCTCGATCCACCATCGGAGCAATGACTGGAAGTTTTGGTCCTTGCGGTCGAGTGACCAGTAGAGCTGCGGCGCGCAGTAGTCACACCAGCCGTTCTGAAGCCAGAGGCGGGCATCGGCATGGAGTTGGGCGAAGGCATCGAACCCCTTGATCCCAGCCGGGAATCCCGGACGCCAAATGCCGAACGGACTGATCCCGAATTTTACCCACGGTTTGGTGCTGTGGATGGAGGAGTTGAGTTGTTGAACGAAGGAGTTGATGCAGTCGCGCCGCCAATCGTCGCGTTCGAGAGTCCCACCGGATCGGCGGTAGCGCGCGTAGCTGGGATCGTCGGGGAAGGGGATCGGGACGCCGCCTGCTTTTTCCGGGTACGGATAAAAGTAATCGTCCATGTGCAGGCCATCGATGTCGTAGCGACGCACGATGTCGGTGATGACCTTGAGCGACCATTCGCGGGCGGCGGGATTTCCGGGGTCGAGCCAGAGGTGTTTGACGTAGGAGACCACCCAGTCGGGATGACGTGAGCTGACGTGATCCTTGGAGATGGGGGAAATGGCCTGGTGGTAGCGGGCGCGAAACGGATTAACCCAGGCATGCAGTTCGAGTCCGCGGGCGTGAGCTTCGGTACAGGCGAACTTCAGGGGGTCCCATCCGCCGCCCGGCGCTTCGCCCATGCGTCCGGTCAGGTATTCGCTCCACGGTTCATACGGGGAGGCGTAAAGGGCATCGCACGCGGTGCGGACCTGTAGAAGAACGGCGTTGAGCTTCAGGCTGCGTGCTCCATCGAGGAGCACGCGCAATTCCTGCTGCTGTTGGGCGACCGAAAGGCCGGGCTTGGTGGGCCAGTCGATGTTGCCGACGGAGGCGATCCACATCGCGCGAAACTCGCGCGAGATCGCGGGCGGCGCGTCGGCCGCCCGGGCAGAAAGGATTCCAGTGAGGAGGCCGAGCAGCAGCGCTCCCAGAAAAATTCTGCCACCTGTTGTAGTCAGCGCACGGATCCGGTTCATGGCGGTTGAATCCACCATGGACGAGGTTGTGCGATTGTCCAAGCCTCAGAGCTCAGGAGACGGACTTCGGTACCGGAGGCTGTGGCACGGCAGGAGCGGCCAGAGCGACAGACTGTGTTTTGCGGGTGGCATCGCGATGACGCAACCAGGCGACGCATCCGATTCCCAAAACGGCAAACACGGATCCCCAGGTGCCGGCCTCCGGTACGGCGTCGGCGTAAGCGGAACCGATCTTCAGTTCGTCGATGCTGAACCCGAGGTTTCCCGTGAATTGCAACGAGGTGATGTTGCCAATGTCGTAACCAGTTTTGGTGGCATCGCTGGAACCCGGCTCGGCGGAAACGCTCGGATTGATATAGAGCAGGAAGGAATCACCACCCGCACTGAGGGTGGCTTTGATCACCATGAGAACCGTGGTGCCGCTGGCGTAGGCAACACTGGTGGCGTTCTGCGTGCCGCCCGCCGACGCCGAGGTGTCGAGAACGTAGTTGCTTCCCGAGGTTGGCTTCCCGACGTAGAGATTGGCCGTGCTGCCAATGAGCGCGAACTCGGCGTTGTTGCCCGCTGCTGTATTGTCGGGGCGGAGGAGAAAGCTGACGTAGTAGGTCCCGTTGCCAAGGGCGGACGTGAGACTGCGGGTCTGGGTGGTTGCAGTGGCCGCTGCGGTGGTCGCACGATTTCCAAGGGAAGGAACCGTCGTGTAGGTCAGGCTGCTCGCCGCAACGGTTGAAGTACCGGTCGTGGCGGTCCAACCGGAGGCAAAACCAACGCCGCCGTTTTGCCCGGTCAGGGATCCCGTGGAGTAGTTGAAAGGCTCGTAGGTGGTCAGCGCTGCAGAAACGGATAGCGGAAGGAGTGAAAGGATCAGCGCGGGTGCTGCACGGTGGGAAGCGTAAGCCCAAGGACGACGTGTGGGGTTGGAAGGCTGCATGATGGATGGCGGTTCGATTTTTTAGCGTCGAAGTCACGAGCTCCTCGATTCCTGGTCCACACGACATCAACCAAGAACCTACAACTTCTCATGAAACCCTACGCCTTCTGAATAACCTGCATCCAAGTCATCGGTAGCCCCTCCAAATCCTTAAGGGAATTTGTCAGGTTTTTTACCCAAATTCTACTGGGGCGCTCCCGCTGTGGCTCCGCAACCGTCAGATCCCGATAAAATCCCCGCCGGTTGAACCGGTGGAAGGGATTGCTGATTAAATGTTTTTCGGGCCGTTTGGTTGGTGAGTGCGGCTCTTGCGGGTCTGTAGCCAGCCCGCAGCCGTGACCCCGGTAAGGGCGAAACCCGCCACCCAAGTGCCGGATTCTGGCACTGCGCTGGCGACGTCGGCGTAGCTGGTTCCAATTCGCAGTTCGTCGAAACTGAATCCGATGTTCCCGGTGAACTGAATTCCGCTGACATTGCCGACATCATAACCGGTTTTCGTCGCATCAGCACTGCCCGGTTCGGCGGTCAGGTTCGGGTTGATATAGAGTTTGAAAGTATCGGCGCCACCCGAAACAAAGTCGGCGCGAAGCACCATCAGCACCGCTGTGCCACTGGCGAACTGGGTTGAAGTCAGGTTCTGAGTTCCGCCGCCGCCGTTTCCCACCGTGTCCAGGCCGTAGAAGTTGCCGGTGGTCGGTTTTCCCACGTAGAGGCTGGCCGTGCTGCCCGTCAGAGCGAATTCCGCTCCGTTGCTGCTGGAGGAATTGTCGGGACGCAGGATAAAGCTAAAGTAGTAGGTACCAGTCGCCGATCCTAGGGTTGTGAGCAGGGACCGGGAAAACGTGGTGTTCTGGACCGGGGTCGTTGCGCGATTGCCGATGACGTTCATCGATCCATAGGTCAAGCCGGGGTTGCCGATGGTGGATGTTCCAGTCGTGGCGGTCCAACCGCCGCTGAATCCAGTTCCACCGTTTTGCGAAGCCAACGAGCTCGACGCGGTGTAGTCGAAGCCTTCGTAGGCAACGAGGCTGCCCAATGCGGGAACGGTCGCAGCCGCCGTTCCGAGACCAAGGCCGACAAGTTGAACGAGGAGTGTTGGAAGGGCGAAAGTCGAACGAGGCGTCGAGGTCATGATGCTTTTGGCGGGCGGGCGAAGCTGCGTTTGGGCATGACGTCGCATTCGTCATACACCCGGTCCAAGTGACCGGGCATCTGGCATGCCCTAATTCGAGTCACTTCGCGGGCTCGAATCAGCGGTCGTATCGACCTCCTTTCTCGGAATCTGAAGCCCTTTTTGACGGAATTTCGATGCTCCCAACCGCCCGCTAAGGTGGGTGGCGGTCTTGTTGAAATCCAATGCTACGAAAGAGTTATAACGGCTCCATTTCAGTCCGGTGATTGCACCATCGGGTGCACTTCCCGCTCGGTAATGCTTGGGGACGACCGAGCTCTAAAACACCTCTTCAAAAACAAAAAGGGCGCCGGAGGTCCGGCGCCCTGTTTGAAGGAGCTGAGCGAATCAAGCCTTCTTGGCGGCCTTGCGGCGCATCCAAGTCATCCCCACAAGAGTGGCGACGGCCAAGCCAGCGGCGTAGGTGCTGGGCTCTGGCACCGCGTCGGCATACGAGGAGCCAATCTTGAGCTCGTCGATGCTGAATCCGAGGTTGCCGGTGAACTGCAGCGAAGTGACGTTGCCGATGTCGTATCCCGACTTGGTGGCGTCGCTGGAACCCGGTTCGGCGGAAACGCTCGGATTGATGTAGAGCTGGAAGGTGTCACCACCTGCACCGAGCGTGGCCTTGAGAACCATCAAAACGGTGGCGCCACTGGAGTAGGAAACGCTGCTGGCGTTCTGGGTGCCGCCCGCCGTGGCCAGGGTGTCGAGAACGTAGTTGTTTCCCGAGGTCGGCTTTCCAATGAAGAGGTTCGCCGTGCTGCCGATGAGCGCAAATTCGGCATTGTTGCCCGCGGCCGTGTTGTCGGGGCGGAGGAGAAAGCTGATGTAGTAGGTTCCAGTCCCGAGCGCGGAGGTGAGGGCGCGAGTCTGGGTGGTTGCAGTGGCGGCTGCCGTGGTCGCCCGATTTCCAATAGAGGGAACCGTCGAATAGGTCAGGCTCGGCGTTGCAACCGTTGAAGTGCCGGTCGTGGCGGTCCAACCGGAGGCGAAGCCGAATCCACCATTCTGCCCGGTCAACGAACCTGCAGCGTAGTTAAAGGGTTCGTAAACAGTCAGGGCAGCCGACACCGACACCGGAAGCGCAAATGCCCCGACAGCCAGTGCCAGGATGCCGGGACGGTAGGTCGCACGGCTTCGGGTCTCAAAATTCGATTTCATGGGCAATTTGCTAAACGATGGGTTCCAGCGATCTCTGACTCTGAATATCCTAGGACGGACGTCGGTGAATAGCAACGAATGCGTCAAAGGCTCAACCTGTACCAAAATAGGGGAATACCCTATCGAGCCGGAGTGGGTCGCCCTTGCGCTGGCCCGGTGACATCCTACTTGGTTTTCCTGCGCCCGCGCAACGTTCGTTGGGGTTGAGGATTGAGGCGCGGCGGTTTGGGAACCTGATTTCGAGGGGAGGACGGCGCGATGCACGGCCCTGTTCCGCAAAACTTTCGCCTTTGCGGGTCGCCCGGCTTCGGCACACTGACGGGGCCAGCCATGAGCAAGATCGCCACTTCCAAGAAATCCTCGTCGAAGACCACCACCGCCAAGAAGGGGAAAGCCAATCCGGCCTCCCTCGAGCGCGCTTTTTCTTCCATTGTCGTGGACGGCATCGAGCGCGCTCCGAGCCGCGGAATGCTTTACGCCACCGGGTTCAAGAAGGAGGACTTCAAGAAATCCCAGGTCGGCGTCGCCTCCACCTGGAGCATGGTCACGCCGTGCAACATGCACATCGACCAGCTCGCGGTGAGCGTCGCCCAGGGGATCAACGAAGCCGGTGGCAAGGCGGTGGTGTTCAACACCATCACCATTTCCGACGGCATCTCGATGGGCACCGAGGGCATGAAGTATTCGCTGGTGTCCCGCGAGGTGATCGCCGACTCGATCGAAACCGTGGTCGGCTGCCAGGGCTTTGACGGGTTTGTGGCCGTGGGCGGATGCGACAAGAACATGCCGGGCTGCATCATGGCCATGGGCCGGTTGAATCGCCCTTCGATCTTCGTGTACGGCGGCACCATTCTCCCCGGAGAACACGAGGGCCGGGACGTGGATCTGGTGAACATTTTCGAAGCCGTGGGCAAGAACGCCGCCGGCTCCTGTTCGGCCGAGCAGGTCGAAGCCATCGCCGAGGTGGCGATCCCTGGTGCCGGATCCTGCGGTGGCATGTACACCGCCAACACCATGGCCAGCGCGATCGAAGCCTTGGGCATGAGCTTGCCCAACTCCTCCGCGCAGGCGGCGGTGTCCAAGGACAAGACGCTGGATTGCGAGCAGGCCGGTGCGGCGGTGCTGAATTTGATCAAGCGCGGCATCCGTCCCCGCGACATCATGACCCGCGAGGCGTTTGAGAATGCCATGACCCTGGTGATCGCGCTCGGCGGATCCACCAATGCCGTCATGCACCTCATCGCCATGGCCCATTCTGCCGGGGTGAAGCTCACCATCGACGACTGGACCCGCGTGGGCAAACGCGTGCCCGTGCTGGCGGACCTCAAGCCGTCGGGCAAGTACGTGATGGCGCGTCTGGTGGAAATCGGCGGAACGGTTCCGCTGATGAAGATGCTCCTCGACGAGGGCCTGCTCCACGGCGACGCCATGACCGTCACCGGCAAGACCCTGCGCGAGAATCTCCGCAACGCTCCCAAGTATCCTGCCGGCCAGGATGTGGTGCGCAGCTTCGACAATCCGATCAAGCCCTCGAGCCATCTCGTCGTGTTCCGCGGCAACCTCTGCCCGGGCGGCGCGGTTGGAAAAATCTCCGGCAAGGAGGGATTGAAGTTCTCCGGACGCGCCATCGTGTTCGAAAACGAGGAGAAGGCGCTCCAAGGCATTCTCAACGGCAAGGTGAAGAAGGGCCACGTGATCATCATCCGCGGTGAAGGCCCCAAGGGCGGACCCGGCATGCGCGAAATGCTCTCCCCGACCAGCGCCATCATGGGCAAGGGGCTGGGCAAGGACGTGGCGTTGATCACCGACGGACGGTTCAGCGGCGGTTCCCACGGATTCGTGATCGGCCACGTGACGCCGGAAGCGTTTGACGGCGGTCCGATCGCCGTGGTCAAGAACGGCGACCCGATCGAGATCGACGCCGAGAAGCGTGCCATCACCCTGGCGATCCCGGCCAAGGAGCTCGACGCCCGCCTGCGCAAGTGGAAGCAGCCGCGTCCGAACTACACCCGCGGCATCCTCGCTAAGTACGCGGCGACGGTGAGCACCGCGAGCGAAGGCGCTGTGACCGATCTCGGGTTCTAAGTCCTGGGTTTTGCATTCCGCACTCTGAATTCCGAATGAAACAGATCCGCATCGGTTCGACTTCCCTGATGGGCTCGCGTCTCGCTTATGGATGCTGGCGCCTCGGGGGATCGGAGGGCGAAGTGCCTCCTCCCGACGTCGCGGTCACCGGAGTTCGTGCGGTTCGGGAAGCGGTGGATGCCGGGTTCACCTTGTTTGATCTGGCGGATATTTACGGCGGCGGCGATTCGGAACGGATTTTCGGTCGCGCGCTCGCCGATTCTCCGGGACTCCGCTCCCAGCTTTGCGTGGCCAGCAAGTGCGGGATTCGGAAGCCGGGAGATCCCAGTCCGACGTCCCCGTATCGATATGACTTCAGCGCGGAGTACATTGTGTCGTCGGTGGAAGGTTCCCTGAAGCGCATGGGGATCGATCATCTCGATATCCTCATGTTGCATCGGCCCGATGTGTTGATGAATCCCGCGGAGGTGGCGGGCGCGTTCGTGCAATTGCGCGATGCCGGCAAAGTGCGCGAGTTCGGCGTGAGCAATTTCCGCCCCTCGCAGGTCGAGGCCTTGCAAAAGGCACTCCCGCTTCCGCTCGCGGTGCATCAGGTGGAAATCAGCCTGCACCAGCATTCGGCGTTGGGAGATGGAACGCTGGACCAATGCCTGGCCTCTGGCATGACCCCCATGGCCTGGAGCCCGCTCGACAAGGGGCGTCTGGGCGATGGAGAGCCGGCGCCGGCGGGAAGCGCGGAGGCGGCGACGCGTGCGCAATTGCGGGCGCTGCTGGATTCGCTCGCCGCAGGATACGGGGTTTCGCGCTCGGCTCTGGCGATCGCCTGGTTGCTTGCGCTTCCGGGCGTGATGCCGGTCATCGGCACCACGCGTCCCGCGCGGATTCGCGAGCTCGCCAAGGCGGCGGATTTGTCCGTGGATCGCGAAACGTGGTATCGCCTCTTCGAAGCGGCCCGCGGTTCGCGACTGCCGTAATCGCATTGCAGCATTCTCCGACCGCTCCCCGTTTTTGGGAAACCGGTTGCATGGATCGAACTTCCGGATTACCGGAGTGGGAATGGAACTGTTGGTGGTCACGCTCCTGGCCTCTCTGTCCACCGTCATCGGCATCCTGATTTTCTTCATGATGTTGTATCGACGGGAGCGCCGTCGCCGCAGCGCGCTTGGAGTCACCACCGCTTCGCCCGAGCTGTTTACCCGCGGACTCCGTCGTCCGTTTCCGTTTCCTTTGCCGGCCCGGTGGATGGCCGTGCACGGCGCCTCGCCGGAGCGCATTCGAGCGGCGTTTCGCGGAAAAGTCGCGGTGTACTCGGGTTGGGCCGATGCCTTGTCCCGCTGCCGCGAGCGGACCGTGTTTGTGTCGCCCTCGGTCGATGGCTGGAGTCTCCTCGTGGGTGGCGATCTTCCCGACGTGTTTCAGGATGTGGATCGCGCGTTCCACCGGCTGCGCGAACTCGGCGATGCGTTGGGGACGATTCAGTTCTTCTCAGCCGACCGCGTGCTGCATTCCCATGCCTGGGTTCGGATCGATCAGGGTCACGTGACGCGCGCCTACGCGTGGGCCGGAAGCACCCTTTGGAACGAAGGCCGGGTCTCGCTGGAGGAGCGGTTGCTGGGGCTTCGATGCCGCGAGTACGGCGAGGATGTGGAATCGGAGCCGGTGCCGTTCGGGGAGGTGTCGCCCGAATCCCACAACACGGACCGAATCGTGCTGCTGGCCCGCAAGTGGAGCGTGGATCCGCTGATCGCCAGCGAATTGATTCTGCTGCATGAATCCGCGCTCGAACGGGGAGGCCGTGCCGCGGATTCCGAGGACGGCATCAGCGGGACATGAATCCGGCAGGCGTGGGATTCGTGGGACTGGCCCCGACGGCTTCATTTTTTGACCAAACCGGGTCTGGAATGAATGGGGTTCCAGCGTATCGTTCCGCGCGCAGATGGCTGACATTACTGTGATTCATTGGGCGGGGTTCACCGCGTTTGTGCTCTTCGCACTGGCGCTGGATCTTGGCTTGTTTCACCGGCACGGGCGGTCGGTCGGATTCAAGGAAGCCTTGGGCTGGACCGCCGTGTGGGCCGCGTGCGCCATGCTGTTCGCCTTTGTGGTGGCTCCCCGCGTGATCCCCGGCTGGCGTGCCGCGAGTGGGGCCACGTTTCTGACCGGCTATCTGGTGGAGTTGTCGCTGTCGATGGACAACGTGTTCGTCATGGCCTGCATCTTCCGCTTTTTTGCGGTGCCGGCCGCGTGGCAGCACCGGGTCCTTTTTTGGGGCATCCTCGGAGCTCTCGCCATGCGCGGCATCATGATTGCCGGGGGCGCGCTGCTGATCGAAAAGTTCCACGCAGCGCTCTACGTGATGGGGGCGTTCCTGGTGTACACCGGCTGTCGCATGCTGATGGCGGCGGAGTCGGATGCTTCCGTCGAACCGGAGCGGAACCCGTTCGTGAAAATGGTCCGCCGGTTTTTCCCCATGTCGAATGGCTACGACGGTGAAGCCTTCACCACGCGGATGAATGGACGTCGCCTGCTCACGCCGCTGGCGTTGGTGTTGGTGATGGTGGAGACGACCGATGTGGTGTTCGCCCTGGATTCGATCCCGGCGATCTTCGGCGTGACCCAGGACGCCTTTTTGGTTTTCACCTCCAACGTGTTCGCCATTCTCGGGCTTCGCTCCCTGTATTTCGTTCTCGCGAGCGCGATGGGCTATTTCAGTCTGCTCAAATACGGGCTGTCGCTCGTGCTGGTGTTCATCGGCGCCAAGATGCTTGCCGAGCCCTGGTTGAAGCCGTGGCTGGGGGATTCGTTGATGCACTACTCCCTTGGGATCGTGCTCGCCATTCTCGTGATCTCAGTCGTGGCTTCTTTGTTGTTTGGAAAAGGCGGATCGGTGGAGTCGACCCCGGAGGAGAAGCCTTGAGCCGCCGCTGGCTGACGCCGTCGGATCCTTCCCCGCAGGCGGAGGCGCTGGCGGAACAGTTCGACCTGCCGGTCTGGATTGCGCAGTGCCTGATTCACCGGGGACAGGGAAATCCGGAATCCGCAGCGGTCTTTTTGGATCCGCGCCTGCGCCGTTTGTCGGATCCCTTCCTGCTGCCGAATATCGCTTCCGCGGTGGACCGGTTGTTTCAACAGCGCGAGTCCAATCAGCCGCTGGTGCTGTTCGGGGATTACGACGTGGATGGAGTGACGGCCACCACCATTCTCAAGCAGGGATTGGAGCAGTTGGGTTGGATCGTCCATCACTACCTGCCGCGCCGGATGGAGGAAGGGTACGGCTTGAGTCAGCAGGGAGTGGAAACCTGCCTGGGCCGGTATCCGGTGTCGTTGCTGGTGGCGGTGGATTGTGGATCGACCGCCGTGGATCCGATCGCTTGGTTGAACGGTCGCGGCGTGGACGTGCTGGTGCTCGATCATCATCAGGTGAGCACGCCGCTTCCGGCCGCGTTCTCGCTGGTGAATCCGCAGCTCGGAGAAACGGGCACCCCGTCGTTTCGGGAGCTCTGTTCCGCCGGCGTCGCGTTCAAGGTCCTGCACGCCGTGATGAAGCGCGGACGCGAGCTCGGGTTGACCGGATTTGATACGCTCGATTTGCGGGAGTTTCTCGATCTCGTGGCGCTCGGCACCGTGGCGGATCTGGTCCCGCTGGTCGGGGAGAATCGTATTCTGGTGACGGCGGGGCTGCAGCGTCTCACGGAAACCAAACGGCCCGGTCTGGTCGCGTTGAAGGAAGTGGCCGGGATCGAGGGCGACGTGGGGGTGTCGGAAGTCGGGTTTCAACTTGGGCCGCGCCTCAACGCGTCGGGTCGATTGGAAACGGCGGAGGCTTCGCTGGACCTTCTGATGGCGCGCGATTTGGAGACCGCGCGTCCGCTGGCCGCCGCGCTCGATGCCACCAATCGCGAACGACAAACCTTGGAGCGGGAAATGTCGGAGACGGCCGTAGCGCAGGTGCGGGCCCGGTTCGATCCCGCGCGCGACTGGGTGATCGTGGAAGGCAATGCGAATTGGCATCTCGGCGTGGTGGGAATCGTGGCCTCGCGCGTGTTGCGGGAATTCAACCGACCCACGTTAATTCTGGGCGGGGATCCTTCCCAGGAGCACTGGCGCGGTTCGGGGCGAAGCCTGCCCGGATTCGATTTGGCGGAGGCGCTCCGGGCATGTTCCGAGTTCCTGGTTCGTCACGGCGGTCACGCCATGGCCGCCGGCGTGACGCTGAGCCCGGATCAATTCGAAGCGTTCCGAAGCCGGATCAACGAGGTGGCCCGCGAACGAATCACGCCGGAGATTCTGATTCCGACAGTCCGGGTGGATGCGTGGGTGACGCTCGAGGAGCTGACGTTGTCTGCGGTCGAATGCCTGCAGCGTTTGGAGCCGTTCGGCACCGACAATCCGCCGCCGCAGTTTGCCATCGCCGGGGTTCAACTCGCCGGTCGCCCGCTGCGCATGGGGAAGACCCAGCAGCACTTGAAGCTGCCCCTTACGGATGGCGTGCGTCGCGTGGATGCCGTGTGGTGGAACGCGGGCGAAGCACCGATTCCGAGCGGCGTGTTTGACGTTGCGGTGGTTCCGCAAGTCAATGAATACGGGGGCCGCTGTTCGGTGCAGCTTCGGTGGCTGGACAGCCGTCCGTCCACCGGCGCGCGTTGATCCGACGGCTCGGAGCGCTCAGACCGAGGTGCGTCCGGCCGACAGGTGGTCGAGGAAGGAGATCAGTTTCTCCCGCATCTGATTGCGCGTCACGATGGCGTCGATCAAGCCCTGCTTCTGGAGGAATTCGCTGGTCTGGAACCCTTCGGGCAATTCCGCCTGGGTGGTGTCCTTGATGACACGGGCACCGGCAAATCCGATTTCCGCCTCAGGTTCGGCCAGGATGAGATCCCCCACCGTGGCAAAGCTGGCAATCACGCCGGCGTAGGTGGGATCGGTCAGAATGGAAATGTAGGGCAGCCGTTGACGCGCATGATACGCGAGTGCGCCGCAGGTCTTGGCCATCTGCATGAGGCTGAACATGCCCTCGTACATGCGGGCGCCACCGCTGGCGGAAATGATCACCACCGGAATCCCGCGATCGGTCGCCGCTTCGATGAGGCGGGTGAGTTTTTCTCCAACCACCGCTCCCATCGAGCCGCCGAGGAAGGAAAAGTCCATGACCCCGAGGGCCACACGGTGCGCTCCGATCCGGCCGATTCCGGTGACCACCGCGTCACGAAGCAGCGGGGATTTCTTCCGGTTGGCGGCGAGCTTGGCTTCGTAGCTGGCAGCGCCGGTGAACTTGAGGACGTCCACCGCTTCCATCTGCGCGTCCATTTCCTCGAACGAGCAGGTCTCGACCAGAGAGTGAATGCGTTCGCGGGCCCCAATTGGGAAATGGTATCCGCACTTCGGGCAGACCTTGAGGTTGTCGTCGAGCTCCTTGTCGAAGATGAGTTCGGCGCACTTGCGACACTTGGTCCAAAGCCCCTCCGGCATGTCCCGCTTCCGGGACTTCGGGGAGAGCTTCGGCTTGGTGAGAAAGGAGGTCTCAGGGCTCCGGGGAGGGGGCGTGACCGCCGGCTCCACAGGATCCGATACCAATGCCTTTCGCTTTAATACCTTTGTCGCCATGAAGGGATATCTGTTCTGGATGAACGAGCGCGAAGTCTATCAGTGAGATAGAGCCTTGGCCAGTGTTCCGATGCAGACATCCATCAGGAATCTGGGTTTCATCCAAAATGAGAAAGCGACCCAAAAATCGATTAAATGCGATAAATGCGACGAAAATGGAACTACGATAACGTTATTTACGTTTCAGGCGGAGCGAGTTCATTTCGATCCAGGCTTCGCCCGCGTCGGCCCGGATTTCTGCAACCCACTCCAGATCGCGGGCTTCCGGCAGTTCGATCGGGAATTGCACGACGGTCCAGTCGGTGTCTCCGGAGAGGACATTGGTTCGTCCACCACCGCCGATTCGGATTCCGGCACCGGTGCCGCGAGGGTCGGAAAATGGCTGGAGGCCGGCGGTTTTGAATCGGCCTGAGAGCACGTAGCTTCCGGCCGGCAATCGCATCGGAGCGCGGAAGCCGGCTACGGTGGCTGGGGATCGGGCAACGAGGTGGAACGCGCGCGGGCCGTTCGGGAGGTTGATGATTTCAGCCACGCCGTTGCCGGTGTCGGGCCGGGGGAGCCAGCCGCCCACGACCATTTCCCCATTCGCATCGAACTTCACCGGACGTGGACGCATTTCCATCTGCAGCGGAATTTGAATTGTCCGCTCCAGAAGCCGGCCTCGGAGTCCCCGAATGTGGGCGAGGATCTCCTGTCGCTCGGGCTCGGATCGGTTGGTCAACACGGTGTTCAACCGGAGCGTGGCGGTATCGAGGATGTTGGTCAGCGCATCCGGAGTGAAGTAGCGGTTGGAGATCTGAGTGATGCGGTCGAGCAATCGGTCGCGGGTTCCTGGGAGTTCAAAAAACCTCTGAGAGACAATCCCATTCCAGCCGGGTTCGAGGGCTTGGCTGGGGTTGGCGTAGAGTTGATCCATGCCATGGGGGATGAATCGGAAGCGGTTTTTCACCGGGTCGCGGTAGAGGCGATAGTTGTTCCGGTTCCGCGGGTAGCCGTCCCAGTCGTCATTGATCGACTGAAACGCGCAGTAGGACAGGAAGTGGTCGGTGTCGAGGATGGCTTCCAAAGCGGCGGCGCGGGTGGCCGGAGGTTCGTTGGCGGCGGCGCGGAGCTTCTTGAGGTCTGCGAAATCGTTGGTGCCCTTGCCGACTTCGCGCGTGAGATCCTGGTCGATGTCGCGCACGAATCCGCCGTCGTAGAGATTGCCATCGCCCTTGGGATCCTCAGGAAAGTTGCGTCGGACAAACGCCTTGTCGTAGCCCTCCTTCACCACGTACACGCCGAGGTCGCGTCCGTTCAACTTGACCAGTGCCTGGGTGGCGCGGGCGGTGGGGATTCCGGCCCGGCGATACAGGGTGCTGGCCACCAGCTCGTTCATCCTCGAGGGATCCTGAACCGAGTTATTCAGGTGGAGCTTGTGCAGGCCGAAGGCATGTTGGCCGCTCTTGAACCGCCCGAAATTGAGCGTCAACGCCGGGTTGTCATCGATGCTCCGGGTGCTGCCGGCCGAGCCTTTGACGTGGACGGAAACGGAATCGAAGACGTTGGTTCCCACGCGCACTGTGGCCGGGACGGCCTTTCGTGGATCGACGCGCAGCGACTCCAGCGCGTTCGTCGCGAAGCTGACCTCGAAGGTTCGGATCGGTCCGGCAAAGAAGGCGTCCGCTTCACGATCGAGCCGCATTTCCTGCGTCTCGACCACGGGAGCCGGCGTGGTGGGCCGGGCGTCGGTGCGACGGCAACCGCTGCCCAGGAGGCACAACAGCAGAACGGTCAGAAAGGGCAGAGCGGGGCGGAAGCGGTGGCGCATCTGGGCGGAACAGACTGCAAGTTTCGCGCCCATGTTCAGCTGCTTGCGCGATTGCAGGTTACTTTCTGGAATCGCGCCTCGTCGCCCGCCGCCATCGTTCAGCAACGCTGAGTGCTGCTGATCCGATCAGCTAGCCTGCGGAATCATCCCGGCCTTGCGGGCGTATTGGAAGATGCCGCCGGCGTCCACCACGGGGCGGACTTCACCGAGGGGCTTGAGGGCGTGAGTGACGCCGGTGCCATGATGCGTGATGGTGTTGGCATCGATGTCCACGGTGGCGACGTCCCCGGTCTTGAAGATCTCGCACAGGCGTTCGACGCATTCGACCGGATAGACTTCGCCGGTGGCGACGCAGTTGCGGAAGAAGATGCGGGCGAAGCTTTCAGCAACCACGGCCTGGCATTCTGCGGCTCCGAGAGCGATTGGAGCGTGTTCGCGCGAGCTGCCGCAGCCGTAGTTGCGGCCGGCAATGATAATCGGGAACTCGGTGTCCGTGGCACCGGCCTTCACGAACCGGATCGGATATTCCTGATCCGGCAGACCTTCCATGGCGAAGCTTCCGAGCTTCTCGTACTCCTCCTTGATGGTGGGAACGAGGTTCAGGTACTTCGCGGAAATGATCTGGTCGGTATCGATGTTGTCGCGGACGACGTAAACCGGGCCGGTGAACTTGCTCATGACGGCGGCAAGATGCGTTACCGGAGGCTTGGGGACAACTCGATTTCAGGATCGGTTGTCCCCGTTGCCTCCATCGCGTGCGGGTCGCTGATTATTTGGCGCGGGTGGAATGCTCCTGCATCCACAGAATGTCGGGATTGCGGGGCTGCGAAGTGGCGCTGATTTTCCCGAGCGGAGGAGAAGTGCGGGGATCGACCCACTTGTGCGTTTCAGCGTGGCCATCCGCAAAGGAGAAGCCGCCCGCCTTGTTGTGATAGGCCGCGGGCCAATCCACCATGGTGGTCTTGGATGAATCGGGATATCCCTCCATCGACACCACGAAGAATCCGTCGTTGATGCTGTCCTCACGTTCGTCGAGGAGCACGTAGGTCATGGTCGGACCCGGATCAGTGAAGCTGGTGAGCCGGGTGAAGACGTTCCACTTCGGGCCCCATCCGCCGTCGGTTCCCTTGTTGCCACCGGTCCAGATGCTCATGGACATGGACCGGATGCGCGGCACGCGCTTCTTGTCCTTGTCGATGGCCATCGTTTTATCGCCGGGGCATTTCCAGATGTCCTTGGATTGACCGGTGTAGGTGTAGAGCGGGCTTTGCTGGAGGTAGGTGAGATCCCAGTTGTCCTTCGGGCTGGTGGCATTTCCGAGTTTTTGCTCCCACTGGAGGATGCCTTGAACCCAGGCGCCGTCGGACGTGGCGGGGTTGGTTTCATCCGCGTAGGCGTAGGGCAGCTGATCCCGATTGTCGTGGATGTACATCGCCCAGCCGATGAGGAGCTGTCGATGATTTGCGAGGCACTTGATGCCTTCGGCCTTGGTTTTGGCCTTCCCGAGGGCGGGAAGAAGCATGCCGGCGAGAATCGCGATGATCGCGATCACCACCAGAAGCTCGATCAGGGTGAAGCCGCGGCGGGCCGGGCGTGAGGTGGCGTAAGTGATCCGGGGGAGTGGGGCGTTCATGGGTTGGAACGGACGAACCATGCCCACTTGACTCCCCTGTGCACAGGCTGGCAAGAGCCATCACTTGCCCGGTTCAGAGGAGGTGGGCGTGACGTGCCCACTAAAACGAAAAAGCCGGACCTTTCGGCCCGGCTTTCGCGTTGGTTTCAATCCAAGACGTGATCCTCAGGAGCACCCGAGGCTCTCGCCGCAGTTGAGACATTTGTAGCAGGCGCCGTTGCGGACCGCGATGTGACCGCAGCGCGGGCAGCTCGGGGCATCGCCCTGATTTTGGAAGGTGCTGGTGAGCACCGATCCGGTGGCGGCGGTGGCCTTCACGAGGATGGTGGCGGCGGGTTCTTCCACGACCGGCAACTCAGGCACGGGGCGGTTGACGCTCTTCTTCAGCGCCTCGGTGAGACCGGGCATGGGCAACTCGGTTTGCCCGCCGTTGGGCGTGGAGCCCTGGCGATAACCGGGGATGAACTGGCAGGCCATCCAGCGGAACACGTAGTCGATGATCGACGCCGCATTGCGTATGTCGGGATTGCGGGTGAAGCCGCTCGGCTCGAAGCGCTGGTGGGCGAACTTCTTGACCAGGGCGTCGAGGGGCACGCCGTACTGGAGCGACATGGAGGTGAGGGCGCCGATGCTGTCCATCAGACCGCCGATGGTGCTGCCTTCCTTGGCCATGGTGACGAAGAGTTCGCCCGGCTGGCCGTCGTCGAAGAGGCCGACGGTGAGGTAGCCCTCGTGTCCGGCGATCTCGAACTTGTGGTTCACCGCGTGGCGGGTGTCGGGCAGGCGGCGGCGCAGCGGCTGGCTGGCCTGTTCCTTGAGCTGGCGGATCTCGGTCTGGAGTCCGGCGATGGTGGCTTCCAGGGTGCGGACCTGATCGCTGGAGGCGGTCTCGGCGCTGGCCTTTTCGCCGCCTTCGCTGGTCTTCTTGGTGTTGAGCGGCTGCGAGCGCTTGGAGCCGTCGCGGTAGATGGCCACGCACTTGAGGCCCATCTTCCACGCGTCGATGTACGCGTTGCGGATCTCGGCGGCGGTGGCCTCGTTGGGCATGTTGACCGTCTTCGAAATCGCGCCGGAGATGAACGGCTGCGCGGCGCCCATCATGCTGAGGTGGGCCTTGTAGTGGATGCTGCGGCGGCCCTTGTGGGGCTTGAACGCGCAGTCAAACACGGCGAGGTGGTCGGCCTTGAGGCCGCTGGCGATCACGGCGCCGTTTTCACCGATGACGTCCTCGATGGTGTCGTGGGTCTCGATGTGCTTCTCGATCGCGGTGATCTCGCTGGCCGAGTAGCCGAGGCGGCGGAGCGCTTCGGGCACGGTGCGGTTGACGATCTTTAGCATGCCACCGCCGGCGAGGAGTTTGTACTTCACCAGGGCGATGTCGGGCTCGACGCCGGTGGTGTCGCAATCCATGAGGAAGGCGATGGTACCGGTGGGGGCGAGCACGGTGACCTGGGCGTTGCGGTAGCCCGAGGTCTTGCCCTTGGCGAGGGCGGTGTCCCAGACGCGGCGGGCCTCATCCTTGAGGTAGGCGAAGTCCTGGCTGGGTTGGATGGATTCGACGGCAGCGCGGTGCTGCTCAATGACGCCGAGGGTGGATGCGACGTTGTCCTTGGCCACCGGAGTGGAGACGCCGGAGCAGCGGGAATCGCGGTAGCCGGCGAAGGGTCCGGTGATGCGGGAGATCTCGGCGGACTGCGCGTAGGCGTGTCCGGTCATGATCGCGGTGATGGCACCGGCGAGGGCGCGGCCTTCGTTGGAATCGTAGGCCAGGCCGTAGCTCATGATGAGCGATCCGAGGTTTGCGTAGCCGAGGCCGAGGGTGCGGAAGATGTGGGAGTTCTCGGCGATCTGCTGGGTCGGATAGCTCGCGTTGTCCACGAGGATTTCCTGGGCGGTGATGTAGATCCGCACCGCAGCCTTGAAGCGTTCGACATCGAAGGTGCCGTCGTCCTTCTTGAACTTCATCAGGTTCAAGGAGGCGAGGTTGCACGCCGTGTTGTTGAGGAAGACGTATTCCGAGCACGGGTTGGTGCTGTGGATCGGCTCGGTTCCCTTGCAGGTGTGCCACTTCTGGATGGCGCCGTCGTACTGGAGGCCGGGATCTCCGCAGACCCAGGTGCCTTCGGCGATCTTGTCGAGCAGCGCGCTGGCGTCCTTCTTCTGCAGCGGCTTTCCAGTGGTGGTGGTGCGGGTCCACCATTCACGGCCGTCAATCGCGGCCTGCATGAACTCATCGCTCACGCGAACGGAGAGGTTCTCGTTCTGGTACATCACCGAGCCGTAGGCCTCGCCGTTGAACGAGCCATCGTAGCCCTGCTCGATGAGCGCCCACGCCTTGCGTTCTTCCTTGGCCTTGGCGGTGATGAATTCCTCGATGTCACCGTGCCAGTCGCGAATGGTGTTCATCTTCGCGGCGCGACGGGTCTTGCCGCCGGACTTCACCACGTTGGCGACCTGGTCATAGACCTTGAGGAAGCTCATCGGGCCCGAGGGGCGTCCGCCGCCGGAGAGCTTCTCCTTGCTGGAACGGATCGGGGTGAGGTCGGTGCCGGTGCCGGAGCCGTACTTGAAGAGCATGGCTTCGGAGTAGGCGAGCTCCATGATGCTCTCCATGTTGTCCTGGACGGACTGGATGAAGCAGGCGCTGCCCTGGGGGTATTCGTACTGCGTCGGCGCACGACCGGCTTGCTTGGTGGTCGGATCCCAGAACCAGTTGCCGCGGTCGCTGTGCTTGCCCACGCCGTACTGGTGGTAGAGACCGACATTGAACCAGACGGGCGAGTTGAAGGCGCCGTACTGATTGGCGCAGAGCCAGGTCAGCTCGTCGTAGAACACTTCGCCGTCGGCCTTGGAGAAGTAGCCATCCTTGATGCCCCAGTCCGCGATCGTGCGGGTGACGCGGTGGATGAGCTGCTTGACGGAGTATTCGCGCTCACCGGCCTTCTGCGGGTCGCCGTAGAAATACTTGGAGCAAACCACCTTGGTGGCCAGGACGGACCAAGTCTTGGGCACTTCGACGCCTTCCTGCTTGAAGACGACCTTGCCGGCGTCATCGGTGATCTCAGCCGTGCGGCGTTCCCATTCGATCTGGTCGAAGGGCTTCACCTTCGCATCGCTGAAGACGCGGGAGAGCTTCAAGGACGCAGATGGTTTTCTGGCGGCACCGGTGGAACGACCTTTGGAGGTCGACGAATTCCGGGCTTTGGCTCCGGATGAGGCGGGGGTTTTGGATCCGCGACGGGCGGATTTTCCCGCCGAGGTGACGACAGAATCTTGGGCGTCAATCATGGCTGGTTGCTTGGCTGGGGGTCTGGCTGACTTGGGTTGTATAAAAAGCGACGATGTTGGATGACCGCGGATTCCAGAAGACACCTTCACGAAATACGCTGCCAAACCGGTAAAAATGGTAAAAAACGGCCCAAAAGAGGCTGTTTTAACCTCGTTTGGCACCCATCCTGTAGGGGTGGGCTTCCAAGCTACCCCCACAGGTTGTGGTTTCAAGCGGTTTTTTGTGAAAAGTCACAACTGGGTGATAACGAGGCAAAATCCCTGTTTTTCGGGCCATTTTTGAAGCCCACAGCGTGGCCGAATCCCTCGGAGGTACGAGGTCTTTTTATGCAATGTTGTTCACGGTCGATTCACCGTGGGTTCACGGCGATCGAGTGGGAACGGAAGGGGGGCGGGTGGCGGGGTTTTGGAGGAGGTCCATGTCGCGCAGATCCGCCGGGGAGGGGCCGCCTCCGAATTGCTTCCAGTAGTGGGTCTTGAAGGGATTGATCCGGGGGCCGGTTGCCGATTCGTTGACTCCAAAGGGCGTCACCGATTCCTCCAGCGGTCGTAGCGGAGGGCGAGATCGGCGAGGACCTCCGGGTGCTCGAGTTGGACGTCCCGGGTCTCGCCGGGGTCCTGGAGGATGTCGAACAATTCCCATCGGGGAGATTGGGCTCCCTTGGCGGAAACGAGGTGCCACTGGGAAGTCCGGACCGAACAGGTCCGGTAGCGGGCGGTTTCCGGATCCGCTCCCTTGGGCCAGCGTCCGAGATGGGTGAAGAGGGTTCGGTCGGGGGCGGGTTGGTCGGGGTGTTTGAGCCAGGGGACCAGGGATCGTCCTTCGATCTGGCGCTCAAGACGCGCAGTGGGGCGGGTGCCGGTCAATTCGAGAAAGGTGGGGAGAACATCCACGTGTGCGGATAGCGCACGGCAAACGCCGGGCTGCAGGCGGGCGGGCCAGCGCCAGAAACTCACGGCGCGGGTGCCTCCGAGGTAGGCGGTACCTTTACCGCCGCGCATGCCGGCGTTGTAGTTGGCGAGCAGGCCGCCGTCGGAGCCATTGTCGGTCATGAACACGATCAGGGTCTCGCGGTCGAGATTCCACAAGGCGAGTTGATCGAGGAGGCGGCCGACGTTGTCATCGATGTTGGCGACCATGCCGAGGTATTTTGCCGCGAGTGCGTTGGTGTAGTGGCCGGTGTAGCGGGCTTCGTCCTCGGGGCGGACCTGGAGTGGAGCGTGCGGGGCGTTGCAGGCGATGTAGGCAAAGAAGGGGCGCGTGCCTCGGACCTGTCCGATCCAGCGGGTGGCGGCTTGGAAGAAGACGTCGGTGCAATAGCCGCGGGTGCGTTCGAAGGTGCCGTTGTGGAGGATGGAGGGATCGAAATAGCGATTGCCCGGCGCGTCACCGCAGGAGCCGGGGTAGGTTTGTCCGATGCCGCCGCCGCCGTGGATGAAGACCTCGTGAAAGCCGCGTCGATCGGGCTGGTACGCGGGTTCGTCGCCGAGATGCCACTTCCCGAAGATGCCGGTGATGTATCCGGCCGATTGAAGCACTTCGGCGAGCGTAATGGCGGAGAGGGATAGTCGTTCGCGTTCGAGAATGGTGTGGGTGACTCCGTTGCGGAATTCGTGTCGGCCGGTGAGCAGCGCCGCGCGTGTGGGGGAGCACGTGGGGCTGACGTGAAAATCCGTGAAGCGCACGCCCTCGCGACCGAGTCGATCGAGATTCGGTGTCTTGAGAACCGGATGTCCGTGCAGGGAGAGATCCCCGTAGCCCTGGTCGTCGGTCAAAATGAACACGACATTCGGACGCTGCCCCGCCCGTTGTCCGAGGCACGTTGTTGACAGCGCAATGTGGGCGAAGAGAAACGCGAGAAGAAGCGGAGATCCGAACCAGAACTGACACCGAGGCATGCATCGGAGTTGGTACCGGAATCGGAGCGCTCCGATTCCGGGGGGCGGACACTTCATGGAGAGCATTCTATCGCGGGAATGGACGGTGTCAGCGGTCTCGTTTCCAACGTGCGAAGTCTGGGATGGAGGGTGGGTGCCGGAAAACAAACGCGTTGCGGGTTGTGGCGGCACGGTCGACTCGCTATGGTGGCGGCCATGTCAGAAATCGCCAACTTCGTGACTCATGGTGCGGCCCAGGTGACGCCGGCCTTGGTGGAAAAAGTGCTGCGCAGCCTCCCGATGTGGAAGGTTGAGTTTGCCCAGATCCACGCGCCCCAATTTCCGCACCTCATCGATCAGCTCGAATTTCTGGCCGATGTGGTCGAGGACGTGGCCGAGGGTGCCTACAAGGAACTGCCCTACCACGCTCTGAGTGCTGCGGTGTTCGCACTGACCTATGCGCATCGCAAGATGGACCTGATTCCCGACGCGATGGGCGTGATGGGCCGCGCCGATGATTCCAGCGTCGCCCGTGCGGTGCTCATCCTTCACGAGCGCGCCTTCGCCACCTACGCGGAAAGCCGCGATGTGGATTGGGAAAAGATCACCAGCCGTCCCTGAGCTGCAGGGACGCTTGCTCTTGATTTAGAGCGATTCGATAAATTCGCGAATCGGGCTCAGGTCGGGATCATTCGCCGCCATGGCGCGGATCTCCTCGCGAGTCCGCAGTTTGGCCGCCTTGCGCAGCCATTCCTTGGCTGCGGCCAGGTCACCCATCTGACACGCGTAACAGGCGAGGTTGTACGGGATGATGGATTCCTTCGGGAATTTTCCCACCTTCTGGAGCAGAAGCTCCCACGCCTCGCCGGTGCGCTTTAATTCGTGGAGGCAATAGGACTGGTGGATCCATCCCGAGGCGCGGTCGGGCACCATGGCGGTGACCTTCTCCGCGACTTCGAGCGCATCATCCCACTGCCCGTGCAGGGCGTGCAACCTCCAGCGGAGTTCCAGCACGTCGGGATGTCCCTCCGCAGCACGCGAAACCAGCTTCAGTTCGCGCGCGGCCTCGGCGGAATCCCCCAGTTCCAGCCATCCTTCTGCGGCTCGGACGAAATGGCGGTCTGGGTAATCCAACGGATGCACGGGCGATTCCTGTATTGCGATCCGGACCGAATGGCAAAAGTCTTTTGTTCCTAAGATGCGAATTCCCCAACCCCTCGGATTGATATTTCCATTCCTGGTACTTCTCGGACAGGGGATCGCCGCAGAGGCGCCGATCGTCTCAATCGCCGCGCTACAGGCAGGGCTCGCGGCCCGGCTGGCAGCCACCCATGCCCCCGGGGCGAGTTGGGGCGTGGAGGTGATTTCGTTGGAGTCGGGCAAGACGTTGTTCGCCACCAATGCCGACCGGTTGTTCGTCCCGGCATCCAATACCAAGCTCTTCACCGGCGCGCTGGCCCTCGATCAACTCGGGCCCGCCGATCGTCTCAACACCCGGGTGCTGTCGATGGAGAAACCTGCCGCCGATGGAACCCTGGCCGGTGATCTCTGGATCCGCGGCGAGGGGGATTCACTGATTTCCGGACGGGCGCGCGGGGGCGGATGGAAGCGTGGCATCGAGCCGGTGGTGGCTGCCATCCAGGCCGCAGGAATCAAACAGGTGAAGGGCGACCTGGTGGCCGACGTGACCCGATTTCGCGGCCCCGCGTATGGCAACGGTTGGAATTGGGATGACCTTTCCGTTTCCGATGCGCCGCCCGTTTCGCCGCTGACCTTCAACAATAATTGCGTTCGCATCACCTTCGCTCCCGGACCCGCTCCGGGACAGCCTGCGACCTTGCGACTGGATCCACCGTGGGTGTCGTCGGCTTCGGCTGCGGGAGATCCACCGCTGCTCACCGTGACGCATCGGGTGATCACCGGCACGACCAACCAGGAATCCCAACTCACCTGGGAAATGCCGCCGGGTGTGGCCGTCATGACTGTATCAGGTTTGGTCGCCTTCGAAGGCGGATCGGAATCCGCGGAGGTGCCGGTGGTGGATGCCGCGGCGTATTTCGCGCGGGCGGTGCGTGAGGGATTGGCAGCAGCGGGGGTTCAGGTCAGCGGACGCATTCGCGTGATCGGTGGCTACGGCTCTGATCCGAAGTCCTCCTCTCCTCCGCCTGGATTGCAGGAGTTGGCGGCGATTCCATCGGCTCCGCTGTCGCTCCGGATCCGCGAGTTGATGAAGCCGTCGGACAACCTCCACGCGCAGCTGGCCCTGCTTCAGGTCGGAGCGCGGCAGCGTTCCGTTCCCGCGTCCACCACCGAGGCTGCGGGCCTCCGTGCAATGGATTCGTTTCTCGCGGCCGTCGGGTTGCATCGGACCGAGTACTTTTTCGAGGAGGGATCGGGCCTGTCGCGGAAGAACGCGGTCACGCCGCACGCGGTGGTCAATCTGTTGAAATTCATGGCGCGACACCGGGCGGCGAAGGAGTGGATGGAGTCGCTGCCGATCGGCGGAGTGGATGGTTCCCTGAAGACGCGCTTCACCGCGTTGCCCACCAAGGGAAATGTCCGGGCCAAGACCGGATCGCTTCGCCACGTCAACGCGCTTTCCGGCTACGTGACCTCGGCCTCGGGCGAACCGCTCGCGTTCAGCATCCTGGTGAATCAGTACGTCGCCGAGGGATCCGCCTCGTCGCGACGCGAGATCGATTCCCTCGTGGAACTTCTGGCGAATTACGCGGGGCCGCGCTGATTCGGCGGCAGTCCCGGCATTTTGCTTTCGCGCAGGAGGGCTTCCGCGCCACTCTAGAGCCCCTACCGACCACCATGAAACAGAGCAAGCGCACCTGGAAAATCGCCGGCATCAATTTTGACCATTTTCACATGGGTGACCTGTTGCGGTACACCCACGAGCATCCGAACGCGGAGATCGTGGGCATCAGCGACGAAAAGCCCGAGCGCATGGAGGAAGCCGTCCGCAAGGGGCTCGTCTCCCGCGACCGCGCCTTCACCGACTACCGCGAGTGCCTCGAAAAGACGCGTCCCGACGTGGTGATCCTCTGTCCCGCGGCGTCGAAGCACGGCGAGTGGGTGAAGAAGGTGGCCCCGTACGGCCCGCACATCATGGTGGAAAAGCCGTTCGCCGCCTCGCTCAAGGAGGCCGATGCCATGACCGCCGCGGTGAAGGGCGATCAGCGCCTGATGATCAACTGGCCGCTGCAGTGGGTCGCCTCGCACCGCAAGTCGTATGAGATCGTTTCCTCCGGCGCGATCGGCGAGGTGCTCAATGTCTGGCACATCGGCGGCAATCGCGGTCCGCTATTCCACGGCGCGGACAAGGACGAGAAGACTCCCGCTCAGGTGGCCAAGGAGAAGCCCCATTCCTGGTTCTACAAGAAGGCCCACGGCGGTGGATCGCTGCTCGATTACCTCGGCTACGGCACCACGCTCGGCACCTGGTACCAGGGCGGACGCCGCCCCATCGAGGTGACCGCCATCGTGGACGAACCGGCGGGGCTGGAAGTGGATGAGCACAGCATCGTGGTGGCGCGCTACGCCCACGGCCTTTCCAAATTTGAAACACGCTGGGGCACCTTCACCGATCCCTGGATCATCCAACCGCAGCCGAAGTGCGGGTTCGTGATTCTCGGCACCGACGGCACGGTGAGCAGCTACGACTACGACGACTACGTCACGGTCCAGACCCGTCGCAAGCCCAAGCCCCACCAGGTGGCCGCTCCCGCGACCAAGGCGCCGAATCAGAATCCGGTCCAGTACCTCCTGCACTGCCTCCAGCGCGAGATCCCGCTCGAGGGACCGGTGAGCCTCCCGATCAGCCGCATCGGCCAGGAAATCGTGGACGCCGCCGTGCGCAGCGCGGCGCTCAAGCGTGCGGTGAAGCTCAAGCCCTGATCCGGGTTGGTGTCATGAAGCGACGACGCGCGGCGGGATTCGGGGCGGCACTTGCGGCGTTGCTCCCGCTCGTCGCGCTCGGGCAGGGGACGGCGAAGCCGGACGACGCGGGATGGTTCGCGTTCGCTCCGGCGGCCGATCCGATGGATTCCCGGAGCGTCATCGACCTGCGTTCGCTCAATGAACGCTTCGCCGGCGAGCATGGAAATATCACGGCGCGTGAAGGCCATTTTGTCCGGTCGCGCGACGGACAGCCGATTCGATTCTGGGCCGTGAACGGTCCGCCCGAAAGCGCACGAACCACGAACGAGCTCTCGATGCTCGGACGGCGTCTCGCGAAGTACGGGGTGAATCTGGTCCGGGCTCACGGGGCGGTGTTCGACCGCAAGGGTGAGGCGGATCCCGCGAAGTTGGAGCGGCTGCGAAACGTGGTGGCGGCGTTGAAGCCCCACGGCATCTACACCCACCTCTCCATCTACTTCCCGCTCTGGCTCGATCCGCCGGCGGGAACTTCCTGGCTCCCTGGTTACGACGGGAAGAAACACGCGTTTGCCGCGCTGATGTTCAATCCGGAGTTCCAAGCCCAGTACCGAAACTGGTGGAAGGCGCTGCTGCTCACGCCGGGGCCGGATGGATCCAAATTGGTTAATGATCCCGCCGTGTTCGGGCTCGAAGTGCAGAATGAGGACTCGCTCTTCTTCTGGACCTTCAGCCAACAGAACCTACCCCCGGAGCAGTGGGCTCTGATCGAGACGCAATTCGGCACCTGGCTGAAGGCGCGTCATGGCTCGATCGAGAAAGCCCTCGCCGCCTGGGGCGGCGCGCCGCTTCCGTCGGACAATCCGTCGGCCGGGCGCGTCGGATTTCGTCCGCTGTGGAACCTCGCGCACGATCGTTCGGCGCGGGATCGCGACACGGCGGCGTTCCTCGTGGAGACGCAGTTTCGATTCTACCGGGACACGGTCGCGTTCCTGCGATCGCTCGGATTCCGCGGAGTGATTTGCGCCTCCAACTGGACCACGGCCGAAAACCAGATTTTGGGTCCGCTGGAAAAGTGGAGCTACACGGCGGGGGATTTTATCGACCGTCACGGCTACTTCGCCGGGGCTCACACGGGCGAGGCTTCCGAGTGGTCGATCCGCAACGGACAACAGTACTCGGACCGCAGTGCGCTCCGATTTGAAGGTACCAAACCTGGTGCACCCCGGTCGTTTGTTCATCCGGTGGCCGATGTGGAGTACAACGGCCTTCCCTCGATGATTTCGGAGACCACGTGGAATCGTCCGAACCGGTATCGTGGCGAGGCTCCGCTTTTTTATGCCGCGTATGGAGCGCTGCAGGACACCGATGCGGTGGTGCATTTCGCGCTCGATGGCGCGGGGTGGTCGGTGAAGCCCGGGTACTTCATGCAGCCCTGGACCCTGATGTCGCCGACGCAGTTTGGGCAGTTTCCCGCGGCCGCGCTGATGTACCGAAAAGGGTTGGTCAACGTCGGCGAGGTGCTGGCCGAGGTGCAGCATTCCGCGGCCGATTTGCTGGCGCTGCGTGGCACGCCGCTGCCGCTGGATGCGGCGTTTGATGAACTCCGGCTAAAGGATGTTCCCTCCGGCGAGGGCGCTCTCGAGGCGGGGGCTCAGATTGATCCCTTGATTCATTTCGCCGGTCGCACGCGCGTTCAACTCGGCGCCACGAAGAGTCGGACCGATGTGAAGCCGCTAAGCCCGCTGATCGATCGCGCCCGCAAGCGCGTGGTGAGCAGCCGCGGGGAACTTCAATTGGATTACGATGCGGGGGTGCTCGAAGTGCGGGCCGCGGCCGCGCAGGGAGTTCTCGGGAACTTGAAGTCGCGCCCCATGGTGGATCTGCCGGATCTTCAGGTGTCCTCGCCGTTGGATCTCATGGAACTCGTGGTGGTGTCGCTCGACGGCCGCCCGTTGTCGGAGTCCGGAAGGATGCTCCTTCAGGTGATGACCGAGGAAAAACCGACCGGATGGGCCACTTCTTCCTCCGGGCCCGGAATGCAGCGCATCGAGTCCATCGGGACCGATCCGTGGCGCGTGCGTGAGATCCAGGGTTCGGTGGTGTTCAAGCGCGCGGACGCCGGGGAACTCACGGTGACGGCGCTGGATGAGAACGGAATGCCCCTGGAGAAGGTGGGATCTGCCCGGCGCATCGAACTGAAACCCAGGACCCTTTATTACGAGATCCGCCGCTGAGCCGCCCTGATTTATGTCCTGCCCTGCCTCATGGAGATTGTTTCGTACGGCGCTGTTGCTCGCCGGTGCGCTTGCGGCGACCGCCGGTGAGATTCGGTCGTGGGTGACCACGGAGGATCTGCGACTGGCCTCGGCTCCGCAGCCTGCGTTGTCGTGGAGTTCGGCGGCCCCGCGCGACGGAGTCCGGTGGATCGAAATTGATCCAGCCAACCGACTCCAAACCATGCTCGGCATGGGCGCCTCGCTGGAACACACCACGTGTTCGAATCTCTTTCGTCTCAACGCGGCGGACCGGGAACGCGCCGTGGAATCGCTGGTGGATCCGAAGCGAGGGCTCGGCATGAACCTCATGCGGCTGTGCATCGGCACTTCCGATTTTGCAGGCGAGCCCTGGTATTCCTACGACGACCTTCCGCCGGGGGAAACCGATCCCAGGTTGGAACGATTTTCGATTGCGAAGGATCGCGCCACGCTGCTGCCGGTGGTGAAGCTCGCGCTGAAGAAGAATCCCTCGCTGCTGTTCTTCGCCTCGCCGTGGAGTCCGCCGGGCTGGATGAAAACCTCCGGGCTGATGGTAGGCGGTGAATTGAAGCGCGAGTGGTATCCGGCCTATGCCCAGTACTTCGTTCGCTTCATCCGCGCGTATGCCGACGAGGGCATTCCAATCTATGCGGTGACGGTTCAGAACGAACCCGGCGTGGATCGTCTGCGGTCGAAGGATCCGAAATGGCATTACCCCTCGTGTCACTGGACCGGTGAGCAGGAGCGCGATTTCATCCGCGATCATCTGGGACCCGCGTTGAAGCAGGCCGGGTTGAAGACGCGGATCTGGTGCTACGATCACAACTACAACGTGGACCCCACGGAAGAATCCGCCGGGTTAAATCATCCCCGCACGATCCTCAACAACCCCGAGGCGGCGGCGTATGTGGATGGAGTGGCGTTCCATCATTACGTTGGCGAGGCGGAGGGGATGTCGCGTTTCCATTCGGAGTTCCCCGGCAAGCCGATCCGCTTCACCGAGGGCTCGGTGTTCAGCATCTGGGGCGGATACGACCTGGTGCAGCGGTTCCGAAATTGGTCCACCACCTACAACGCGTGGGTGGTGATGCTCGACGAGCAGGGGCGTCCGAACAACGGTCCATTCCCCGCCACCAAGGCGATTCTCAAGCTCCACTCCGACACCGGCCGCGTGGAGCCGCTGTTCGAGTACCACAATTACGGCCACTTCATGCGAGCCGTGAAACGCGGCGCGGTTCGAGTCGGCAGTTCGGGAAGCGATCGGGACCTGTCGAATGTGTGCTTCCAGAATCCGGATGGATCGGTGGTCCTGATCGTGGTCAACACGACCGACGCCGCGAAGCAGGCCGCAATGTTTTGGAAATCGAAAAACGCGTCGCTCCAATTGCCGGCAAAATCAGTGACCACCTGCGTGTGGTGATGCACCAGCGTCTGGCTTCGATCAGATTGAATCCGTTCCATCCGAGAAATCCGTGTCTACCCCTCAGTCCCGATCTCCGGGAAGCCGGGAACGGATGACATCGCGTCCGCCTTCGACGATTTCCTCTCCTACGTCGCCGATGCGCTTGGCGTGACGTTTGAGGGAGCGCACCGAGTCGCGCGTGATGCCCACGAGTGCGCGTGGGGTGACCAGCATTTGCGCGGCGGTGGTGACACTGAGCAGGGGGTTGAAGGTCCGCATTCCGCGCATGGTGCGCCACACGGCCTCGGGTCCGTGCGCTGATTCTTCCTTCACCCGGTCGAGCACGTGGATGCTGAGCAGGCATCCGATCATCGACACGGCAAACACGAGATGGAAGTGGTGCAAGCCCTGTCCCATCACGGTGCCCAAATCCTCGGGTAGGAAGCGCAGCATGAGCCCGCCCGCCAGCGGTCCGAGGGCGGTGAGAAAACTCGTGAGCGCCACAAAGACCGCCACGTGCGGGGCCTTGTTGGCGGGGGCGAGTTTCAACATGAGGTTGAACTGGCAGAGCTGGAATCCTGCGGTGGCTCCACCCACCAGCAGGTAGCAGAGCGCGATGTGCAGATGCCAGCGGGTCCCGGCCGCGCTCCATGAGGCGAGCGAGATCAACGCCCAGAACAGCGAGCAGACGTACAGCACCGGCTTCACTCCGAAGCGGTCGCTCAGGCGTCCCCATCCGCGCAGTGTCAGCAACGCGCCGACGCCGGCAAGCGCGGTGAGCCATCCGACATCGCCCACCGGGCGGTGCAGGATCTTGAGCAGGAACACCGGATAGAACGGCTGCCCCATGTTGAGGAAGAAGCCCCACAGGCCGATGAACAGGGCGAGAATGAGGTAGTTGGGATCGCGAAACGGCGCGGCGAGCTCGCCCCAATTTGGCGGAGTGGGGGCGCGGTGCAGGACCGATTTGGGAAACTTCATCCGGGTAAAGAAGAAGAACCCGATCATGCGTGCCGCGGATCCGGCGACGAAGATCCATCCGTACACCGACAGCGTGCTTCCGTACCGCTGTGCGAGCTGGCTGGCGGTGATGACCACGAGCAGGGTCCAGAATCCGAAGATCAGGTTTCGCCGACCAAAAAAGGTTCCTGCAATCCGCGAAGGCACGAGTTCCGCGATGGCGGAAGACCAGGCCACGGCGCAAACGCAATTGGCCAGCGTGCCGACGGTGAGGATGACGGCGAAGCTGATGTTGCGCGTGGTGGTGGATGCCATCGGCAGTGCCGACACGAACGCCCACGGCAGCGCGTTGAGGATGAAGGTGACCTGGATGATTTGCCGCAGCGAGAAACGTCCGCGCAACCAGACCGACAACGCGGGCTGGACCAGGTTGCACAAGTGGGGCAGGGCGGCCATCAGGCCCACCGCCCCGGGTCCCCATCCGAGCGCCGCGACCGCAAAGGCGATCACGAAGGGAAAGCTCGGCATGGTGAGGTTCAGCATCGGCACGCTGAAACACGCCTCAATGGTCGAGGCCTTGAGCGAGAGCAGCAGCTCGCGATTCCGGAGCCGGCTCATGGGAAGAAATGCCGGAACGCCGGAATGAGAAACGCCGCGAGCACCACGATGCCGGTGACGATCCAGATCCAGGGCAGACGGCGGCTCCGCGGTTCCCCGAATTCCTCCTCGGCAAATTCCTCGGCGTCGAACGGTTCATCGTCCGGGATTCCTAGCCGCTGGCACTTGGCGGAGTCGCTCCATCCGGTCGATTCATCCGCGCCGCAGTGCGGACACGCCCGGGCGCGTTCGGGGACGGGGGTGTCGCAAACGGGACAGATGTCGGGCGGTTCGAAGTCGGAAGCGGCGGCCATGTGGCAAAGGAGTCTCCGGGGAGGAGACGGCCGGAGCGTGGACCGGATGTTCCCGCGGCTCAATGTTGTTTGCGGATTTGAACAGGACCGGGGCAGGATCGCCCGGAATTGAACATCGGGACGCCCCGGGCGTCTGAATCGACCTTCTTCACATGGATCAAATTTGGAACAACGCTGTGGGCCGGACCCTGGGCCGGATGGGCTGGGTGCTGGGAATTTCCGCCGCCATCGCGATGGCAGCCACGGCTGCGGAGCCCACCCCAGGTCAACCCGGGCAGGAGGTCCCCAATTTCGCGCTGCTGGATCTTCAGGGGCGCATGCATGAGTTGCGCCGCACGCAGGGGAAGGCGCTGGTGCTTTTCTTCGTGGCGAATGATTGCCCGATCGTCCGACAGAACGTTTCCAAGATCCGGGATCTCAGCGAACGCCTCAGCCGGAAGGGCGTGGAGTTCCTGCTGGTGAATGCGAGTCCGGCAGACGATGCGCGGGCCATCCAGCACCAATTGATGGAGCTGGGCGTGTGGCATCTGCCCCTGGTGAAGGACGAGGTTCAGGGGCTGACCCGCAAGCTGGGAGTGCGCCGGACCGCGGAAGTGGTGGCGATCGGCACGCGCGACTGGTCGGTGTTCTACCGCGGGGCGATCGACGATCAATTGGTCGAAGGCGCTTCAAAGCCGCAGCCCACCGAACGTTATTTGGAGACCGCCCTCGCCCAATATCTGGAAGGGAAGCCGGTGTTGGTGACAAAGACCGCCACGCGCGGATGCCTGTACACCTTCGAAGGTGGCGACGCGGCGGAATCCACCCCGGTTTCCTATGCGAAGGAAATCGCGCCGCTGTTGCAGCGCAAATGCGTGTCGTGCCACAGCCCGGGCAATATCGGCGATGGGGCGATGGTCAGCCACAAGAAGGTGAAGGGCATGTCGGCGATGATCGAAGAAGTGTTGCTGGCGCGTCGTATGCCGCCGTGGGATGCCGACCCGCACTTCGGTCGTTTCAAGGACAACCCGAGTCTCACCGTGGCGGAGACGCAGACCTTGCTCCGGTGGATCCGCCAGGGTTCGCCGCGCGGTGACGGGGAGGATCCGCTGGAAACCACGCCGCCGCCCGCTCCTCCCGCGGAATGGCCGTTGGGCAAGCCCGACATTGTTCTCCGTCTTCCCGCCACGCAGAAGATCCCTGCGACGGGCGTGCTGGATTACCGCCATGTGGATGTGGAAGCCGGCAACGCCGAGGAAGCCTGGGTGGGTGCGGTGTGGGTGAAGCCGGGGAATCGCAAGGTGGTTCACCACGTGATTGCCCGCATCAAAAACGGCGGGCAGAAGGATCATCTGGGCGAACGCGAGCTGTTCGCCGGATGGGCGCCGGGAGCGACCCAGACCTGGTTCCCCAGCGGCAGCGGCAAGCGCATTCCCGCCAAGGCCGTGTTCGACCTTGAACTCCACTACACCACCAACGGTTCGGAGCAGACCGACGACACCGAGATCGGCCTGTACCTCACCCGCGAGCCGGTGCAGAAGCGCTTCGAGTCGGTGCCGGTGGTGAACTACCAATTCGAGATCAAGCCCGGGGACCCTGACTCCCAAGTGGACGGCATGTACTGCTTCAAGAAGCCGGCCGTGCTTCACAGCGTGACGCCGCACATGCACCTGCGCGGACGGTGGATCAAATTTGAGCTGCTGTTCCCCGACGGCAAACGCGAGACGGTCTGCTCGGTGCCGCGCTACGATTTCAACTGGCAGCTTTCCTACGCCTTCGAGAAGCCGATCCAGATTCCCGCCGGGACCTGGGTGCGTCTCGCGGGAGGGTTCGACAATTCGGCGCGCAATCCGGCGAACCCGAATCCGGACAAGACGGTTCACTGGGGCGAGCAGTCCTGGGATGAAATGTTCCTCGGTTGGTACAACGTGACCTGGGATCTCGGCGGCGAGAAGAAGACCGCATCGGCGCGTTGAACTCGTTTTCCGACCCCTCCGATCCGACGTCGCCGCCCGGAATGGCGCGTCGTCGGCGGGGGATCGGACGATGGGGCGTGGCGGTGTTGGTGGTTCTGATCGGAGTGCTTGTCGGACTCCTGCTCGAACGTTCCGAGCCCGAACCTCGCTACGCAGGTCGGAGTCTTTCGCAGTGGCTCCATTCCGAGGATCCGGACTTCGTCTGGATTCCCAACGATCTCTACGGGCACATCCACGATGAGCTTTGGGAGAAACTGGTCGCGCAGTCCAAGCCCGTTCCGACCGCACCCGAAGCATCACAAGCCACGGCCGCACGCCCGTCGCTCGCTCGCCAAGATCAACCCTCACTCGGGCCGGAAGCGATTCCGTGGCTGGTGAAGTGGATGCACCGGCGCCCCACCGAGCTGGATCACACGGTGTCGCGTCTGCTTCCGCATGTTCCAGATTTGATCCGGCGATGGGGCGTCCGCTTTGACGATTCCCCCTGGACCGGTCGGGCGGGACGCTGGCAGGTGGCGGCCTGTGAGGGATTTCAAATCCTCGGCCCCCGGGCATCGAACGCCGTCCCCGCGCTCGCGCCGCTGATGGCAGGCGACGGGGCCGAGCTGCCGCTGGCGCTCGCGCTGACCCGTCTCGGAACGGCGGGTGTCTCGGTTGTGGTCCACGCGCTGGATTCGACCAACGCCCCGGCGCGCGACACCGCCGCGCTCGCGCTGGGGATGGGAGAAAATTCGGAAGCGCTGCCGGCGCTGCTTCGATGCGTCGAACGGGGGCAGGCGGGATACCATGTTCTCGGAGCCATCGGGCGCATTGAGCCCAACCAACCCGCGGTGGTCGCTCCGCTGGTGCGACTGATGGAACGGGTGGCCGCGATCCCGAGTCCAGATGTGCTCGGCGTGCGTGCTGGAGTTGAACTGGATCCGATGATGGCGGCGCTTCTCCTCGGGCTGCAGGGATCCCGAGCCAGCAATGCCCTGCCGGTGTTGATGCTTCTTCATTCGCGCTGTCCCGGTCGCGATTCCGGCCCGAACCCCGACCGGCGTCTGCTCCGGCGGGTGATTCAATCCATTGATCCCGCAACCGCAGCGCACCTGCCCGCCGCAGGGAATCTTGATGATTCCGAGGACTGGCCCTAAGCGCATGGGTGCGAAGCAGTCGGGGGCCTGTAACTTTTCACGCAAGGTGACGTAAGCAAGGAGATGCTGATCTGTTGCTGGTCTCGGAGGTTAGGTCACTCGTTCCACTCGTTTTGTCGTCGTTTGGGGAAGTTCGTGCCTGGATGTTTTCGTGAAGCTTGGTGCGTCCTGACTGGCAGCCCGCGAGCTTGCGACATTGGACTGCGGCATGAAAGGCTTCGAACGATGAACGGCCTTGGGGGTTTTCTTCTCGCTTCTATGGGACTCAGCGCGTGGACCGCGATGGCACAGGGAGTGATCGAGCTCCGTGTTTCTTCCCAGAATCCAGGGGCGCCGGGGTACTTCATCTATGAAACGAATCTGCAGGACAGGTCCACGCGTCCGCTTTCGTTTCAGGTCTATGCCGGGCCCAAGGGGGCTGCCTCCACTGATCTTCAAGCCTACGGCCCCGTGGCCTCGACCGCGGACGTCGCGCCCCGAGTGAAGGTTCCAATTTTGGTAACGCTTCCGGGAATTCCCCCGGGATCGCCGGCGGTGTTGCAGTTGAGATTCTGGGATTCCGAAGCGGGACGGGTAAACCGTTTTGAAGAGGCCCGGACCCGTGGGGTCGCGCCGGTTTACTACGTCAGTTCCGTCACCGGGACGAATGATTCGACCAAGGTGGGGTTTCCCGAGTTCGTCTCCCGATTGGATACGACCCTTGTGCCGCCGTCCGTCGGGATCCCGCTATCGGTCCCCCGGTCCGCCCCCGGCGCGTCGCTTCAGATCATCAGCTCCTCGCCGTCCCGAGACCTCGTCCAATCCTCCTTCGACACGTTTTCGGTGCAGGCGCTTTCCGGCGACGGGGCGACGGCGTTGCTGTCGCACTCGAGCTATTCGGGCGGTCCGTTTCAATCCTTCACTGCCTACACGCTCCGGACCTGGCGGGAGACCGGTCAGCAGATACCCGAGTTTAACTATGGGGCGAAGTCCGGTGGGGAATCCTATGTGGTGGGAGACCGGTCGGTATTCATCCCGCCCGCCTACTTCTCTTGGGCGGGGAGCACGATCGATGGGTCCCTGGTGCTTTGGAACCGGAACGGCGCGGGAATCTACGACCCGCTCTCCGGGCAGCAGTCCACGCCGATGCTGGGAAATCCGGAACCTCGATGGAGGCTGCCGGAGATGCGGGCGCTGGGAATCAGTGCGGATGGTCGTTTCGTGTTTGGCTACGTTCCCAAGTTTCTCGGCGAGGGACAAAAGCTGGTGCGGATCAGTCTGGCCGATTTCAGCCGGATCGAAGCCAACGTCACGGTGGACGGATGGCTTGGGGCCTCGCCGAACGGGGAGCTAGCAGTGGTGAGTACCGGATTTGGTACCTCTGCGAAATGGCGTCGCGTGATCTTCTCCGAAACCACCTCGACGGTGGAACCCCTCGCCGTTCCGGCGGGGTTCGAGCCGACCCTGATCTCTGGCGATGCGACGGTGCTGGCGGACAAGAGCCGGCTCTGGTCCGACCGCTGGGGAATCGCCAACACGATTCCCGCGCCCGCGGGAGTCACGCTCCAGTTTCTTTCCTTGGATGGAACGGTGGCCGCAGGAATGACCTCCCAGGGGGCGGTGCTCAGTCTTTTGGACGGAACGGTGATTCCTCTCGCCGAGGCCCTGCCCGGGGTGGAATTGCCCGCCGGTGTTCCGTCCCAATGGGATGGATTGAGCCCCGACGGTCGGAACGGCGCGTTCACCCAGGTTTCGACGAATGTGATTCAGGGCATTCCGTTCGATGTGATCTACCGCGCCCGAATGGTGGTTCCGGAATTGAATCCCGCGGTGGTCGCCACGCGGGTTGGGACTTCGGAAACAGGCGTGCTTCGCCTCCGGTTCCCGACCCGCAAAGGGTTGTCGTATCGGGTCGAGCTCTCCCAGGACCTCCGCACCTGGGCGGAGTCGGCGGCTTGGGCTGTCGGGGACGGATCCGACCGGATCGTGGACACCGCGCTGCGCGGCACGCCGGGGGCGCGGTCGTTTCTCCGGGTCGCCCTGCGTCCCTCCAGGTGAATCAATTCTGGAAAGGTAACAACTCTGTTACCAAGTCGCGTGAGTTGCTTCTAGCGCAGTTGGGGGTGCTCCCTAAAGCTGTTTGGGTTGGATCACACGGCGGGGTTCGGCAGTTCCCGGAATCGATGGGGGCTGCGCCATTCAGTCGTGTGGATTGCCTGCTCCCAACGGCCCCGCCTCAACCCAAACCGAGGACCCCTGGTGCGAACTATGAATCAGATCCGTTTGCCCGCCCTGTTTCTTTCCCTTGTTCTGCAGCTCGCGCCCCTGATGCGAATTGCGGTTGCTGAATCCGTCGTCGTCGGCTCGCCGCTGGTCACCATTCTCCGGTGGATCGCGGGAACTGCCGCCGTTGCCGGCGCCTTTCACGGGGTGTCGGGCGCCAGCGGGATGACCGTGCAGCAGGGAGGAGCCTCGGTGACCCAGGCCCGTGGAACCAATGGCGTCGTGCTTGCCGGCGTGCGGGTTCAGATGTTTAGCGCCTTCGGAGCGCCCCGCGCCTTCACCTTCAATCAAATGCCGCCGGGCCTCAGCGGCAGCGCCCAGGGAGTCATCACAGGAATCCCAACCAAGCCCGGGACCTACAATGTGCTCGTGATCGGTTGGGAGTTTGCAGGGGCCTTCGGAAACAGTTTCGTTGCCGTGCTCCCGTTCACCGTGGTTGCCGCGGTGACACTGGATCCGCCTACCATTTCCTCTCCGCCGCAATCGCAGTCCATCGTCGTCGGACAGCCGGTCACCTTCAGCGCCACGGTGGTCGGTTCCAGCCTTTCGTATCAGTGGAAGAAGGATGGGAATCCGATCCCGGCACCCGCAGGAACCGGAGCGACGCTGACGCTGTCCGCCGTGCAACCGGCCGATGCAGGAAACTACACCGTGCTGGTGTCGAATACCTCGGGCTCCGCTGAGAGTGATCCGGCCACCTTGTCCGTGATCACGGCACCCGTGATTGTTGCGCCCCCTGTGTCCCAGAGCGTCGCCTCCGGCAGTCCGCTGACGTTGACCGTTCAGGCCACCGGGACCGGGCTCAGCTATCAGTGGTTCAAGGAGGATACCGCACTGCAGGGGGCTTCCGCCGTTTCGCCGACCTACTTTGTGCCGGCGGCGTTTCTGGTCGATGCCGGAAACTACACCGTCCGGGTTTCCAACGCGGCCGGGGTGGCGGTCGGTGGTCCGGTGAGTGTTTCTGTGATCTCGCCGCCGATCGTCTCGACGCCTCCGCAATCCCAGACGCTCGCCGAAGGGGCTCCTCTCACGCTCAATGTGTCGGCCGTTGGCGTGGGGCTTTCCTATCAATGGTTTTTCAACGAGAAGGCCATTCCGGGGCCTGTCGGTACGGCGTCATCGCTGGTGATCGGTGCCGTGAAACCCTCCGATGCCGGGGTGTATTCGGTCGTGGTTTCGAACTCTGCCGGAACCGCCTCCAGCGGCGGTGCAACGGTGGTGGTGGTGTCCGCTCCGGTGTTGGTCAGTGGTCCCAAGAGCCAGACCCTCGGTGCCGGATCCCCGCTGGTGTTGTCCGCGGAGGCCACGGGCACCGGCCTCAGTTTCCAATGGCGCAAGGACACGGTCGCCATCCCCGCGCCGGCCGGCACTGCTTCCACGCTTTCGATTTCCTCCGCCACTCCTGCGGACTCGGGAGTGTATACCGTGTCCATTTCCAACCTCGCCGGTTCCGTCACCAGCGAAGGCGCCACGGTGACCGTGCTGTCGATCCCTTCGATCGTAACCGGTCCCCAGGGCCGGACGGTGGCCGAGGGAACTGCGCTGTCGCTGACGGCTTCGGTCTCGGGAAGCGGGCTGAGTTATCAATGGATCAAAGATGGTACGCCTCTTCCCGCGCCGCTGGGGACCTCCGTCGCGCTGGAGTTCGCGGCGGTGAAGGCATCCGACGCAGGTGTTTATTCGCTGCGGGTTTCCAATCTCGCCGGAACTGCCACCAGCGAGGGCGCAGCCGTGACGGTGGTGTCGCTGCCCGTGATTGCGTCGGAACCGAAGGGAGTGAGCGTGACGCTTGGATCGTCGTTCACTCTTGAAGCCTTGGTGACGGGAACCGGGCTGGCCTTCCAGTGGTTGAAGGACAACGTCGCCCTGCCGGCACCGCTGGGCACGGGATCGACACTCACGATTGCCTCGGCGCAATCCTCGGATGCCGGCCTGTATGTGCTGCGGGTGACGAACCTGGCCGGAACCGTTTCCACCACGCCGGTGAACGTGGCGGTGGTCACGCCAACGATCGATGCCTCGCTCACGGTGTTCCCGTTGGGCGGAACGGCGTACGAGGGCGAGACGGTGAACCTGCGGGCGGTGGTTTCCACGACGCTCCCGGCGACCTTCAAGTGGACCAAAGATGGTGCACCGATTCCGGAGGCGACCTCCGGGGTGCTGACGCTGGCAAGCCTGAAGGCCTCGGATGCGGGACGCTACCGGGTGGAAGTGACTGCGGGGGCTGCGACGGCGCTCACGCAGGAAATCAAGGTAACGCTGGCTCCGCTGCCGGTCTTGACGCTGCTCTCGGTGGGATCGGACACGTCGGCTGAGTTGACCGTTTCAACGATTCCCGGCCGCAGCTATGCGATCGAGGAACGTAAAGATCTGGGGTCCGTCGACTGGACCGGAGTCGCAACGGTGACGGCCGATGCAGCATCGCCTTCGCGGGTCACGATTCCTGCCGCTGCCGGCCCGAGCCCATCGGCGGTCGGGTTACGCTTCTGGCGGGCGCGGGTGCTGCCCCTGGTTCCGTGAGGGAACGCAGGGGCTGACGCCTGCGGGTTGCGTGTGGCTCAGGCTCGGGCTCGAAATCGGGCTCGAAATCGAGATCGAGGCGAGCTCAGGCCGGAAGGTTTTCCAACGAGGAGAGCGTCTGCTTCTCCTTGGACTTCCAATCGAGCAATCGCTGCTGGTGTTCTTCGAGCACCTTGGCGGGTACCTTGGAAGTGAACGCGGGATTGGCGAGCTTGACCTCGACCTTCTCGATTTCGCTCCGGATTTTCTCCAGTTCCTTGGTGAGGCGCGTCCGCTCCGCCGCCGTGTCCACGAGGCCTGCGGTGGGGAGGTAGAGTTCGCCGAGTGAATTGCCGGCGCTCGGAGTGCCCTTGTCGGGAGTCCACGCGGCGTCCACCCGGTCCACGGTTTCGGCGTTCAACAGGAGCGTGAGCACTTCGAAGTCGGCCGGGGACATTTCGCCCGACGGCTTGAGCACGAACTTCAGCTTCTTCGCCGGATCCAGCTTCAGCTCGCGACGCAGGTTGCGGCCGATGCTGACGAGGTCGTACTTGGCCTGCGCCACCGCCTCGGCGGTTTCATCGAGACCGAAGTATTCCTTCTCCTGCGCGCTGAACGGCTTCGGCCAGCGGGCAAACATGATGGTGCGTCCGCCCTGTTCCTCGGGCATGTCCTGCGAATATCCCATGCCGTGCCAGAGCTCTTCGGTGATGAAGGGCAGGAACGGATGGAAGATGCGCAGGAGGGTGGCGAGGACGTAGTCGATCACGGCCAGCTTGTTGGCCTTGAGCTTCTCGTCGGTGCCGTAGAACGCGGCCTTGGAGGCTTCCACGTACCAATCGCAGTACTCGCTCCAGAAGAAGCGGTAGAGCGTGGAGGTGGCGTCGCTGAACTTGTAGTCGCCCAGGGCCTGGGTGACTTCGAGGATCGCGCGGTCGAGGCGCATGAGGATCCAGCGGTCGTCCGCGGTGAGCAGGTCGGGCTGGATCTCGGCTTCGACGGCGCTGCCTTCGCCGCCGACCATCTGGCGGAATCGGCAGGCGTTCCAGAGCTTGTTGCAGAAGTTGCGTCCGAGCTCGACCGACTGCTCGTCGAACAGCACGTCCTGCCCCAGCGGGGCGGCGCGCATCACGCCGAAGCGCAGGGCGTCGGCCCCGTACTTGGCGATGAGGTCGAGCGGATCGGGCGAGTTGCCGAGCGACTTCGACATCTTGCGTCCCTGCTTGTCGCGGATGATGCCGGTGAAATAGACGTTCCGGAACGGCAGGTCGCCCATGTACTCGTATCCCGCCATGATCATGCGGGCGACCCAGAAGAAGATGATGTCGGGTCCGGTGACGAGATCGGTGGTGGGATAGAACGCCGCGAGCGTCGGATTCGTGGCATCGACGGCCACGTCATTCGTCCAGCCCATCGTGGCGAAAGGCCACAGCCAGGAGCTGAACCAGGTGTCGAGCACGTCGGGATCCTGCGTCCAACCCTCGCCCGACGGGGCGTTGTTGCCGCAGTACACTTCGCCGTTGCGGTACCACACCGGGATGCGGTGTCCCCACCAGAGCTGGCGGCTGATGCACCAATCCTGGATCCCTCCGAGCCAGTGGTCGTACACCTTGGCCCAGCGGTCGGGGTGGAATCGCATTTCGCCCGCGGAGGGCGTGGATCCCTTGGTCGCCGGTTTCTCGGTGGCGGAACCTTCGGCCTGGGCCACGCAGTTGCGGGCGGCTTCGATGCTCGGGTACTTGAGGAACCACTGCTCGCTCAGGCGGGGTTCGATGGGCACGTCGGCCCGTTCGCTGAACCCGACCTTGTTGGCGTAGGGTTCGGCCTTGTCGAGGGCCCCGGCGGATTCCAGCAGCTCCATCGACTTCTTGCGGGCGACGAAACGGTCGAGCCCGGCGAGGTCGGCGCCCGCCTCGGCGGTCATCTTTCCGTCGGGCGTGAGGATGTCGATCACCGGGAGCTTGTGCCGGAGGCCGATTTCATAATCCGCCTTGTCGTGCGCGGGCGTGACCTTCAGCACGCCGGTGCCGAATTCGAAATCCACGTGCTCGTCGGCAATGATCGGAATGCGCCGCTGCTCCTTCGGCACGTCGAGCGGGAGCGCGCGATACACGTGCTTGCCGATCAGGTGCTGGTAGCGAGGGTCCTTCGGGTTCACGGCCACCGCGGTGTCGGCCGGAATGGTTTCCGGACGCGTGGTCGCGATGGTGAGGAAGGTGCCGGGCAGTTCGGCCACCTCCACCCGGAAATGGTACATGAAGCCCTTCTGCTCCTTCATCACCACTTCCTCGTCGGACAACGCGGTGAGGGAGGCGGGGCACCAGTTCACCATGCGCTTGCCGCGGTAGATGAGGCCCTTGTGATAGAGGTCCACGAACACCTGCTGAACGCACTGGGAGTACTCGGCGTCCATGGTGAAGCGGGTGCGGCTCCAATCGCACGAGGCGCCGAGGGCGCGGAGCTGCTGGAGAATGATGCCGCCGTACTTCTCCTTCCATTCCCAGATCCGGGCCACGAGGGCCTCGCGTCCGAGGTCGTCGCGATGCTTGATCTCGCCGGCCTTCTTGAGGGTCTTTTCCACCACGTTCTGCGTGGCGATGCCGGCGTGGTCGGTGCCGGGGAGCCACAGCACTTCCTTGCCATCCATGCGCGCCTTGCGGGCGAGGATGTCCTGGATGGTGTTGTTGAGCACGTGGCCGAGCGTGAGGACGCCGGTGACGTTCGGGGGCGGGATGACGATCGAGTAGGCCGGACGCGTGGGCGACACGCGGGCGGGCTCGGCCTTGAAGCAGTCATGCTTCAGCCAGAACTCATACCACTTGGACTCAACCGACTGCGGCTCGTAGGCCTTGGACAGATCACTCATTTGCGTCCCGTCAGCCTACCGGAAACGCCGCGGCTTCGGCAACAGATGGAACGGCCGCGCGAATTCGCCCCCGAAGCGCGGGGTTTCGCAGGTCAATCGACGTAGACGAACTCGTTCAAATTGAGCAGCGCCCGACACAACGCGGGAAGCCCGTGTTGCTTCAGCAGCGGACTGCAGCGGGAGAGTTCCTGTGCGCCGGGTTCCCGCAGCAGGGCGAGGCGAAAGGCGTGTCGAATTCGGGCCTCGGTGTCCAGTCCGGCCTCGCGTTCCACCCGGGTGGCGAAGGCCTGCGCGGCCTCGATCGCCAGCGGACTGTTCAGCAGGGATAGCGCCTGCGGGGCGACCGTTGAGGTGGTGCGTCGCGCGCACGAGGTCGAGTTTTCTGGAAGATCAAAGGTCTCCATGAAGGGAACGCGCACGGTCCGTTTTTGAACCAGGTACACGCTGCGAACCGGCTGGTCGGCCGCCGGGGAGGGGTACCATCCCTTGGTCTTGGTCTCGTTGTCGTCCAGGAAGGCGGGATTGGCCTGCAGCACTTCCGGCGGCAGTTCGGGCCAGGCGGGCGGGCCGCCGGCGCGGAGCAAGAGTTGACCGCTGGTCGCCAGCAGGGCGTCGCGCAGCGGCTCGGCGGCGAGGCGGTGGGGATTCTGTCGCCAGAGCAGGGTGTTGTCGGGATCCACGGAGTTCCCCGCGGTGCCGAAGGATTGCTGACGATACGTCGAGCTCAGGACCGACAGGCGGTGCAATTGCTTCACCGACCAACCGGTGCGGATGAATTCCTGCGCCAGCCAATCGAGCAGCTCGGGATGCGACGGAGGCGTTCCGGCAAATCCGAAGTCGTTGGGCGTGGCCACCAGTCCGGTGCCGAAATGCTGCTGCCAGATTCGATTCACGAACACGCGCGCGGTCAGCGGATTTTTCTCCGATGCGATCCAGCGCGCGAGGGTGAGGCGGCGGCCCCGGGTTTTGGGATTCCGCGGAGTTTCAATGGACGCGGGATTGGGATCGAGGGCTGAGGGAAAACCGGGTTCCACCGCATCGCGCGGATCCTGATGGCGCCCCTGATGCAGGATTCGCGTGACCGGCGGAGCGCCGTCGGCATCGGTCATCAGCAGGCCGGTGGTGAAGGCGGGGCGTTCGCGTTGGTTCGCGGCGATCGCGCCATCGAGTTCCTTCACCCGCACGAGGTCCTCCGGAGCGAGTGCCTTTCGAACCGCAGCATCCGGAGGTTCCACACGCTTCTGAAGTTCCTTCTGTGCCTTCACCGCATCGGCCGCGGCGTTCGCCGGAAGCGATACAGCGAGTTGCCGTTGTTCTTCTTCACTGAGCTTCGATTTGAGGTCCGCGCGAAGCCGTTGTCGGACGCCTTTCATCAGGGCATCGCGCTGTTGCTCGAGGCCGTGGAGGGTCTCGTCGTGACGCTGCTGACGGGCACGGATGGAGTCCTGATCGGGCGCGAGGTCGAGTGCGAGATCGTCGGCAAACCGCACCGGTTCAAAAAAGGCGCGCATGCGGAAGTGGTCGGCCTGGGAAAGCGGATCGTATTTGTGATCGTGGCAGCGCGAGCACGACAGCGTGAGGCCGAGAAATGCGCCGCCGGTGGTCTCCACCAAATCCGCCATCAACTCTGCGCGGCTCCGCTCCTGCTCGTTGAACAGCGGCGCGGCATTGTCGTGGGGACCAAGCCGGAGGAACCCGGTGGCGATCCACGCGTCCTGCTCGGCCGAATCCCTGGGGGCGCCGGAGACCAGTTCATCGCCGGCCAGTTGCTCGAGGATGAATCGGTCGAAGGGTTTGTCCGAATTGAAAGCGCGCACCACGTAGTCACGAAAGCGCCACGCCTTCGGGCGAAACTCATCCCAGTCGAAGCCGTTGCTGTCGCTGTAGCGAATGACATCGAGCCACAACCGCGCCTGGTGTTCGCCATAGCGGGGCGATTGCAGGAGGCGCTCCACGAGTCGCGCGTACGCATCGGGCGCGGGATCGCACACGAACCTGTCGATTTCCTCGGGGGTGGGAGGCAACCCGGTGAGGTCGAAGGTGAGTCGGCGAATGAGCGTTCGCCGGTCCGCAGTGGGGGACAAGATGAGCCGGTGGGACGCAAGACGGTCCGCGATGAAGCGGTCGATTGGCGTGATCGCTTCATCCGTGTTCGCCCCGGCGGGTGGGGCGGGAATCTGTACCGTTTTTGGGGCTCGCAGGGACCACAGGTCCAGTCGTTCGCCGTGGAAAATTCGGACGATGGGATTTCGCGGATCACTCCAGGCCGGGCCGATGCGGTCCGGGGACGGCGCATCGACAGCGCGAACGGCCTCCGTTGCGAACAACAGAAGGCTGGCGAGCATGAGGCGCAGGCCGGAGGTCACGCTGGGGAGTATGCGCGTGTCCGCCCCGGCTGGGAAAGGGGAAGGATTTGGCGGAACCACCCGGCGGTTGTGCGAGTTCCAATCGGGGGCAGGACAGGGGAGGTGTATCAAAACCGGTTCTGTGCGATTCCTGTGAACCTGGGTAAACCTCAGATGCTGCTTCTTGGTGCCCCTACAAGGCGCTTGAAGTGCATTCCGTTCACGGAATTTGAACGCTCAGGAGTCAGCGGCGAATGATTCAATCCTTTGCAGATCGCGATACGGAAGAGCTCTTTGCCCTGGAAGCGAATCGGCGTTTCTCGGCGATTGCGCGAGTCGCGCTTCGCAAGCTGGTTCAGATGAATCAGGCCGGCCAGTTGTCGGATCTGGCGGTCCCCCCTGGAAACCGACTGGAGTCACTGCGCGGGAATCGATCCGGCTATCATTCCATCCGGATCAATGACCAGTGGCGCATTGTATTTCGATGGAACCCCGAAGGTCCTTCCGAGGTGGCAATCCTGGATTACCATTGAAGAACTCCCTATGACGTCATACGTTATACCCATGGCTTTACCGCTCACACCCGGCGAGATCCTGCTTCAGGAATATCTGATGCCCATGGGCATTTCCCAAAATGCGATGGCCCGTTCGATCGGGGTGTCGCCGCGTGCGATCAACGAGATTGTTCTGGGAAAGCGGGCGATTACCCCGGCGATGTCGATCCGCTTTGGGGCGTTCTTCGGACAGACCGAAGGGTTCTGGCATGGGTTGCAGGTGGAGTGCGATTTCCGCGCGCTGGCCAAGTCCCGACGAAAACTGGTGGCCGGCATACGGACTGCCCGGGAACTCACCGGCGTCTGAAGCAAGCCGGTGGTGTCGCAGCGCTCGACCACCGGCTACAGGCTGGCATCCCTGCCGGGATGTGGCGTAGCGTGTCCGTGTGTTCGCCGTACCCTGCAATTGCACGCGACGCCGCTTTTTGGAGCGGATGGGTACCGGCTTTGGGGCCATGGCCCTCGGCGCCCTCTCCACGTGGGAATCTCAGGCTGCGGCCGCTCGCGATCCCAGTCGCGATCCGTTGAACCCCTTCGCCCCGCGTACACCGACCCTTAAACCGCGGGCGAAGTCGGTGATCTTCCTGTTCATGGTCGGCGGGCCGTCGCAGATCGATACCTTCGACTACAAACCGGAGTTGCAGCGCCTTCACGGCAAGCCGGTACCCGATTCGATCCGCAAGGCGGTCGAGGCGACGCGCTTCGCCAACGTGTTTCACGGCTGCAAGGATGAGCTCATGGCCAGTCCGTTTGGTTGGTCGCGTCATGGCCAGAGCGGCATGTGGGTGAGCGACCTCATGCCGGAGACGGCGCGCTCCGTGGATGAATTGTGCTTCATCCATTCCATGCAGGCGGACTCCAACAACCACGCCCCCGCGAGCTATCAGATGCACACGGGCGACATCCGCCCCGGCAAGGCGAGTCTTGGATCGTGGGTGACGTATGGATTGGGCTCGGCGAACCGGGATCTGCCCGGATACGTGATGCTCTTCGATGCCGGTCCGCTGGGCGGTGCGGCGAATTATTCCAATGGGTATCTGCCCGCAGCCTTTCAGCCCACGCGTCTGCGCGATGCCGGCACGCCGGTGCTCGATCTTCTCCCTCCGGGCGAGTTCGCAGCGGGTCAACGCGACTCGTTGGACTTGATTCGTGAGTTGAACCTCGCCCATCGCGACGCGCGACCTGGGTTCACCGAATTGGATGCCCGCATCGCGAGCTACGAACTCGCCTACCGGATGCAATCGGCGGCACTGGAAGTGGGGCATCTCGAGTCCGAACCTGCGTCGGTCCGGAACCTGTACGGACTGGAGCATGGCGATGCCCGATCGCGCAGCTTCGGCCGCAAGTGCCTGCTCGCGCGCCGGCTCGTGGAGCGCGGGGTGCGGTTCGTGCAGTTGTACGACATGCCGGACAAGGATGGGTGGGATGCCCACGCGGGATTGCGCGACAATCATGTTCCCCGCGCCCGGTGGACCGACACGGCGGTGGCCGGGTTGCTGGCCGACCTGCGCCAGCGCGGATTGCTCGATGAAACGCTGGTGGTGTGGGCGAGCGAGTTTGGTCGGACGCCCATGATGCAGGGCGATCACGGGCGTCAGCACAATGCCGCGGGCTTCACCCTCTGGATGGCCGGGGGAGGCGTGCGACCGGGTCAACGCATCGGCGCCACCGACGCGCTCGGACTCCTGGCCACGGAATCCCCGGTACAGATGAAGGATCTGCACGCCACGATTCTTGCCGCACTGGGACTCGAGCACGAATCGCTGTTCTTCAACGTCAGCGGACGCCAGGAGCGTCTCACCGGAATCGCCGGCGGGGCCCGGGTGATTCCCGGCGTGCTCGGTTGAACCGATATTGATCCGTCGCGCGTTATTCCGCGTCGGAGGATTTGCTGCGGCGGGCGCGTCGTGCCACCACGCGGGCCTTCAGCGCCCGGGTCACGGTTTTCAACAGCGGCGTAGGTACCTGCCGTTGCAGCAGCCACATCGTGTGCGGCAATGGACAGCGAGACAGTTCCTCGGGCGTGGTGTGTTTGACGTCGAGCCCGGGAAACAGATCCACCCCGGCTTCGCGAAAGACGTGTCGCACGAGGGCGGAGCAATAGAACGAATGCTCCCGTGCAAGACGGTTGCGCGAATCCCGCGCCGAGTAGCCGCGCATCCCGATGGCGGTGCCCACCAGCTCGCGGAGGGAATACCGCGCGCGGTTGGCCACCAGGTCCAGGGCCACGGAGATCACCGATGCGCATTGTTCCGGACTGAGCCCGAAGTCGAGGATGGCCAGGGTCGAGTACGAGGCTTCGTCGTGATATTTGGTCACCCGGTTTTCCTGCACGCCGAGGCGGATGTGGCGACGGTGCAGGTCGAGGTCCGACTCCACGACCCAGTGGTGTCCATCGGCCCGGAGGCCCTGGAACATCAGCGCATGGGTCCAGCTGCCCCAGTTGCGGTCGGGATCCAAATGACGCTCAGCGCGGGCGATCAGTCGGTCCACCCAGGTGTTCCCGGCGGTCAGACCAATGCGGCCCGCACCGGCGTACTTTTGAAGGAACTCCGCATTGGTGAGGCCGTCGACGCGAATCAACTGACAGTTCATGCGGGCTCGCTCCTCCGGGGTGGACATGCCGGAAAGGGTGCGAAGTTCCATGGGCGGCGTCACGAAAAAGGGAAAAAGGCGACGGCTTGCATGGTGGACCGAATGTCGGGAGGATTCGGAACGTCCTTCACCCGATTGTTTCGTCTCTTTCCAGCCATGTGTCGCGTCCTACGATTCCTGATTGCCCTCGCCTCTCTCGGACTTTCGCTCGCTGCTGCGCGCGCGGCCGACCGTTTTGAACTCCGCGACGGGGATCGCGTGCTGTTCATCGGTGACACCTTCATCGAGCGCGAAGGCGACTACGGGTTCATCGAGGCTCGTCTCACCGCCGCCTTTCCGGATCGCAAGGTGACCTACCGCAATCTCGGCTGGGCCGGGGATTCCCCCATGGGGCGCGCCCGGGCGAGCTTCGATTGGAACAAGTCCGAGGCCGACTGGTTGAAGCGCGTGAAGGAACAGCTCGCGTTGGTGAAGCCGACCGTGGCCTTTCTCTCCTACGGCATGACCGCCGCGCTGGAGGCCGCCGAGGCGAAGTCGCCCGAAGAGCAGCAGTCGATCAAGACGCAGTTCATCGGCGGCATGAAGCAACTCATGGCGGCCATCGATGAAGTCAGCGGCCAACCGGTGCGGTTCGTTCTTCTTTCCCCGATTCCCCAGGTGGCCTCGCCAGGATCCGCCGATGTCGCGGCGCACAATGTTCAGATCAATGCTTTCTCCACTGCCCTCGAACAGCTCGCCACGGAAAAGCACGCGACCTTTGTTTCGCTTCTTCCTCTGAGCCGCACGCCGAGGGGGCTCTACGGCACTCCGGGCGTGAGTGAGTACGGGGTGGTGCTCGGACCCACCGGGTATCAGCGCGCGGCCGAAGTCCTCGCGAGCCGCCTTGGATTGGCCGCGGTTTCCGGTTCCACCACCGCGCAGGAGATGCTCCTCGCGGCCGTGGTGAAGAAGAACGAGTACTTCTTCCATCGCTGGCGTCCGGAAAACTGGACCTACATTTTCGGTTTCCGCAAACACGAGCAGGGACAGAACGCGGTTGAGATTCCGCGCTTCGATCCGCTGGTCGAGGAGTGGGATGGAGTGGTCGCCGGGCTTCGCAATGTGGCCCATCAGGATGCCGCCGCAGTGGAGCGCGTGACCCGCGAATTTGGCGCCGAGACGTTCGCCGCCAAGGGAGTGGGCCGCATCCTGAACCGCAATCCGATCCCGAGTGCCCCCGCGCCCCGCGCGCCGCAGCCGGTGCCCACCTTTGAAGTGGCCGACGGCTTTGAAGTGTCGCTCTGGGCCGAGAATCCGCTGCTTCACAAACCCATTCAGATGAACTGGGACGCCCAGGGCCGCCTCTGGGTCGCCTCCTCCGAAGTGTATCCGCAGATCAAACCCGGACAGCCTGCGACGGATTCCATTGTGATTCTGGAGGACTCCACCGGATCCGGCCGGGCGGACAAACACACCGTCTTTGCCGGCGGATTGCTGATTCCCACCGGCGTGCTGCCCGACAACCGCGGGGGCGTGTACGTGGCCGCGAGCAGCCAGTTGCTGCACTTTGCCGACACCACGGGACGCGGCCGAGCCGATCGGAAGACCATCGTGCTTTCCAGTTTTGGTACTGAGGACACCCACCACAACCTGCACACGCTGCGCTGGGGCTACGACGGTCACATGTACCTCAACCAGTCGATCTACACCCACACCCACATCGAGACCCCGTTTGGCGTCCGCCGCCTCAACAGCGCGGGCATCTGGCGTTTCAATCCTGATACAGGCTCGATGAGCATCTTCACCAAGGGTGGATGCAACCCCTGGGGTCACCACTGGGACCAGTTCGGCAATTCCTTCTTCACCGACGGCGCGGGCGGCAAGGGCGTGTACCACGCGATGGAAGGTGCCACCTACTTCACCTACTCGGACATGCGCCGCGAGGCCGACAGCATCAGCCCGGGCAGCTATCCGAAGTTCGCCAGCCTCGAGTTGGTGCACAGCGCGAATTTCCCGGCCGAGTGGCAGGGCAGCGCGATCACCTGCGATTTCCGGGCGCACCGCGTGGTGCATTTCGGCATGAGCGAGGTTGGATCCACCTTCCAGACCCGCGAGATGCCCGACCTGCTGCGCTCGACCAACGTGACCTTCCGTCCCATCGACCTGCGTTTCGGACCCGATGGCGCGCTGTACATCGCCGACTGGTCGAACCCGATCATCCAGCACGGCGAAGTCGATTTCCGCGATCCGCGCCGCGACAAGGAACACGGCCGCATTTGGCGTGTGGCGGCGAAGAAGGGCCCGGTCGCCGCGCGGCAGGACCTCACCCGCCTCTCGGTTTCGGAATTGTTGAATCGCACGCTCTCGGCCAACGGCTGGGAACAGGAACAATCCCGCGCGGTGCTGCGTCAGCGCGGTGCCGACAAGGTGCTTCCCCAGGTCCGCGGCTGGCTCGCAGCGCAAAAGGATCCGCGCGCGAAACTCGAAGCGATGTGGATTTACGAGGCGTTTGAGAAACCCGACGCCGGCCTGGTTGCAGACCTGGTGGCCTCCCCGAATGGCAACCTTCGCACCGCTGCAGCGCGTCAATTGAGCCGCTGAACCCGCCCCGAACTCCGCCTTGATTCATCTCATCCCGTTTTCCGACATCCGATGAAATCCTCCCGATTCCCCTGGTTCGCCGGTTTGGCCGCTCTCGGACTGGCTGGCCAGATTCAACTCAGCGCTGCGGGCACCGCCGCCGATTCCAGTCGCCTCGCCGTGCTGGGCAAACTCGTTCACGACCCGGTCCCGCGGGTGCGACTCGAAGCCCTGCGCGCGCTGGCCAAGCTCAAGTCGCCGGAGGCCGCAGCACTCGCGCTCGATGCCCTGAACGAGCCGATGGATCCGACCCTCGATTACGCGCTGTGGTTGACCATCAACGATCTTTCCGAGCCCTGGATCGCTGCGCTGCAATCCGGCGCGTGGAAAACCGAGGGACGCGAGAAGCAGCTCGAGTTCGGCCTCAAAGCCATCAAGCCCGAGCAGGCGAGCCGCGTGTTGGGACGTCTCCTGGCCGATCATCCGCTGGGTCGCGACGGACGCGGCCCCTGGATCGAACTTATCGGATCCGCCGGAACTCCGCGCGAGTTGAAGTCCCTGTTTGATCAAGTGCTGGCCGGCGGATTCGACGATGCCGCCACCGTGCGGGCGTTGAAGTCCCTGTCCGATGCCGCGCGGTTGCGCAATATCCGTCCCGCCGGGGGACAGGAAGGAATCGCGAAGGTGTTGGATTCCGCCTCGGACTCCGTGCGAGTGGAAGCGTTGAAACTGGCCGGCGTGTGGAAGAGTGGCGGTCCGGCGTTTGCCCGGATCGTGGACCTGGCCGGTGCCACTGGAACCAGTGACGCCGCGCGTTCTGCGGCGCTCGGTGCGGTGCGTTCGATCGGAGGAGCTCAAGCCATCGCAGCGCTTTCGAAACTCTCCGGTCCGGAACAATCGCCCGCAGTGCGTCGTTCCGCCGCCGCAGCGCTGGCCGGACTGGATCTCGGTCGCGCCGTTCCTGCCGTGGTGTCCGTGGCTCGCGGGATTGAGGACGAAGCCGTGGCTACCGACTTCTGGCGTCAGGTGCTCTCCGTGAAGGGCGCGGCCAAGGCGATCGCTGAAGCGTTGCCTGCATCGGGCGTTCCCCAGTCGGCCGCCCGCGCTGGCATGCGCGTGGCGCGCGAGGGCGGACGCAACGAGGTGGAGCTCGTCGTCGCGCTCGCCAAGTCCTCCGGTCTGGCCGCAGACACGCAGGCCTTCACCGGACAGTTGGTTCGCGAGCTTGCTGCGAAGGCGGCATCGCAGGGCGATCCGGTCCGCGGCGAACGCATCTATCGTCGCGCAGATCTCGCCTGCACGAGCTGCCACGCCATCGGTGGAGCCGGCGGCCGCGTGGGGCCCGACATGACCAGCATCGGGGCCAGCGCACCGGCGGATTACCTGGTTGAGTCCGTGCTGCTGCCCAACGCCAAGATCAAGGAAGGCTACGGCACCGTGGTGGTGAGCACCCGCGATGGCAGCGATTACTCCGGAACTCTGGCCCGCGAAACCGCGCAGGAAATCGTGCTGCGCGTGGCCAACGGCGCGGAGCAGTCGATCGCCAAGAACGACGTGGCCAAACGCGAGCTCGGCACCCTTTCGCTCATGCCGTCGGGATTGATGGATCCGCTGAACGAGCAGGAGCAGTTGGATCTCTTCGCCTTCCTCTCCCGTCTCGGCAAGCCCGGCGAATACGATGCCAGTCAAGGTGGCGTGGCGCGTCGCTGGCGTCTCTATGTCCTGACCCACACCGATCAGCAGAACGGCTTGGCCAACTCGATGTGGGAGAAGCCGCTCACCGACCGCATGTGGTCGCCCGTGTATTCGCTGGTGAGTGGCAAGCTCAGTCAGTCGCTCATTCAGGAGGTCACCCGTCGCTCCCAATGGGTGGGCACGATCGGCCTCTACGCCGCCACGGAACTCACCGTGGCCAAGGCCGGGCCGGTGACGCTCAACCTCAACGCCTCGGCGGGGGAAGTGTGGGTGGATGGCCGCAAACTCGGAGGCACGGGCCGTCAAACCACCGAGCTCAGCGCGGGCACGCACCGGGTGATCGTTCGGATTGATCCGAAGCAGATCCCCGAATCAGTGAAGCTCGAATCCGACGCCAGCTTCGTCCTGAACTGAACTGAGCTTAGCTGAGCTGAGGTGCATCGCACCGAGTCAATTCGACGTTCGTTCGACACTAGCCCAGGCCTTCAGGCCTGGGTTTTTGTTGGGATGGTATCGGGGAGTCCCGGAGGGACGGCAGAGGCACCCTTCTGTCGTCCCCCCGGGACTCGGGGTGTTGTCGTGCCCAATCCCAAGGCCTGAAGGACTGGGCTATTTCCGACCGCCTTATATTCGATGCGCACCCAGGCGCGGATTGTTGTTTTGGTTTCTTCTAATGATGTGATCCATCCGCGGTGGATCACTGCTTAAACGTACCAAAATTGGTTCCTGTATTGTCCGGCGAACTTTTCCTTTTCCCATCGGGAGTTGCGGTGGTCCCATCGGCGCGTGGCCTATCGCGTCGATCCCAAACTCGCCGAATTCGTCCAACATCTCCCCAAAACGGAGACCCATCTTCACATCGAGGGGGCGTGTCCCTTTGAGCTTCTGCAGAAGCTCAATCCCGTGAAGTACGCGGCTCCGCCGCCGTTCTGGGCCGACGATTATCGTTTCAGCAGTTTCAACCAGTTCATGGAGCTGTACGTGGAGTACTGCGCGGCCTTTTTCAGTTCGGCCGATCGCTACCATGAGGCGGCGAAGATCGTTCTCGGCCGCTGCGCCGCGCAGGGATGCCGGTATGTGGAGACCAGTTTTCATCTTCCTGCGCTGTTGTTCATGAAGGACAGCGGACCCGAAGTGATCCGCGCGATCCGCGCCGCAGCGCCCCGCGGGATGGAGCTCCGCATCTTCGCCGGCATGTGTCACAACGACTACCGCGATGCCGGTCGTGACCTGATTGAGGAGTGCCTGCGCTGGCCCGAGCTCGACGGCATTGACCTGCACGGCTGGGAGGATCTGCCCCTGGAATCGTGGACCGACGACGTGTGGGCGCGTGCGCGCGCCGGCGGAAAATTCACCAAGGCTCACGCGGGCGAATTCATGGGGGCCGACTTCGTGGATCTGGTCCTCGATCGCCTCAAGGTCACGCGCATTGAGCACGGCGTCCGTTCCGCCGAGAACCCCGCCACGGTGGCCCGGTTGCTCCGAGATGGAATCGCTCTCGATGTCTGCCCGATCAGCAACGTGAAGCTGGCTGTGCGGGGTATCACCGGAATGAAGGCGCATCCGATCCGCCGACTCTTCGATGCCGGCGTGACGGTCACCATCAACTCCGACGATCCGTTTTTCTTCGGCAATTCCCTGAGCGAGGAATACTACGCCCTGCATCAGGACCTCGGGTTCAACCGGGCCGAGCTGGTGCGCGTGGCTGCGAACGGCTTCCGGGTCGCGCTGCTGCCGGAGCACGTCCGACGCGCGCATCTCGATGAACTGGCCGGACTGGCCGCCGCCGAAGCCTTCGCCTCATGAGTGCGGTTCCCGAAATGTCGCGAACGGTGCCGCTCCCGCATCACTGCACCTATTCCGAAGCCGAATGGCGCGCGCTGGCGCGGCATTGGTATCCCATTGCATACAGCGACGAGGTGGTCTCCAAACCGCTCGCGCGAACCTTGCTCGACCAGCCGCTCATTGTTTATCGCACGACCGGCCGACAGGTGGTGGTGGCCCGCGATCTCTGCATTCACCGCGGCGTGCCGCTCCGTCTGGGTTGGCAGGAGGGCGATGAACTGGTCTGCGCTTACCATGGGTTTCGCTACGGCGCTGATGGCCAGTGCACCCGCGTGCCGGCGCAGCCGGACCTGCCGGTGCCGAAAAAGCTTTGTCTGGAGACCTACGCCGTGATCGAGCGCGGCGGACTGATCTGGACCTGCCTCGCGCCCGATCCTTCCAATTCCTCCACGGTTCCCGACTGGCCCGAGCTTGAGGACCCGACCTTTCGGATGCTCCACGATCCGCCGCCCGAGTGGGACGTCACGGCGGGCCGGCAGTTGGAGAACTTCATCGATGTCGGGCATTTCTCCTGGATTCACACCGGCACCTTCGGCAACCGCGATCTTCCGGAGGTGGCTCCGTATGACGTGGTGCGCACGGCGACCGGCTTCCATGTGGATTACCCGTATCTCGCGGCAAACCCCCGAGTCGTCGTTGCTCGGCTCCGCCCCGACGATCCAACGCTGGATGGTCTATGATCTGCACCTTCCGCTGTCGTGCCGGTTGACCATCGATTACGGCGGGGGCCGGCGACACTGCATCTTCGACGCGCCGACTCCGGTTTCGCGATGCAGGACCCGCATCTTTTTCTTCATCGCGCGCAATTTCGATCACCACGTTCCCGCGCGTCAGCTGCTCGATTGGGAAAATTCGATCCTCGCCGAGGACAAACCCATCGTGGAGAGCCAGCGACCTGAGGAGCTGCCGGTGGATCTGAGCGAGGAATTTCACATCCGCAGCGACCGATTTGCGACGCAGTTCCGCGCCGCGATGAAGGAGCTGGGCTTGGGAACGAACTACACGGCCTGAATGCCTTTTTGGAAGAAGACCCCGATGGGTTCATCGCGCGTGCTCTCGCCTTCGCCGAAACCCCGGTGGTGTATCAAAGTTGAGACTGCAGGCGAACCGCGAGGCTGAGTCACCGCGTTCGCGCTGATTCTCTTTCTAGGAAAAACAAACCCCCGGCCGCGTGGAATTCCATTCACGCGCCGGGGGTTTTGATGGAGCGGACTGCCGGATCCGCAATGCGAATTACTCCGCGGGATTCACCAGCTTCAACGCACCCACGCCGCCCGGATTCCAGTTGGTGAACAGGATGTACACCTCCTTGTTGCGGCCCTTGCCGGTGACGTACCACGCGGCGTCATGGATGTGCTGCGCATCGCTGTAGCCGAGGTCCATCTTGGGACGGATCGTGGCCACGATGGCGCGCTTCTTCATGTTGATGATGTAGATCGGTCCCGGGGTGCCCTTTTCACCGTCGAGGCAGGGCGCGAGCGCGTAGTCGCCCCAGATGTCCACGTCGCAAACCGTGCTGCCGGGAGGGAGTCCGCCGATTTCATGGATGTGCTCGTGTTTGCGGTCCCAGCGTTTCACCTGCGCCTCGGGGCGGGCGGAAATGACCAGGGAACCATCCTTCGGATCAAACGTGATCCCGTGCGGCGTGTTGGACAGTTTCTTGCCCCCGTAGAACTTGCCGGTGAACTCGAACGGGTGCGTGGTAGCCGACATGAAGTAGGCCTTGCCGTAGCCGTCGGTCACCCAGACCTCGTCCTTGCTGACGAAGGCTGCGTCGGTGGGCGCATAGCCCTTGTTGTCGGCATAGGGCGGCAGATTCGGCATGCGGAGCGTCTCGGCATGCTGGAACGAAGTGTCGGTCAGATAGACTTCGCCCTCGGCATTGTCGGCGGCAACCACCAGCGGAAGCTTGCCGGCGCGCGGCAAGATATCGGCGCCGTGCAAATTGCCCTTCGCAAACGCGGGATCGCCCTTCACCACCCACGACTTGGTCAGATGTTCGCTGAAGGCGACCCAGCCCACGTTTTCCAAGCCCCAGTAGGCAATGTCGCGTTCACCATCCACAATGATGGTTCCGTGGGCGCCTTTCAGCTTGGGGAGAGCCTCGGGAGGCACCGGGGTGAGTTCCTTGGCGGCGACGAAGCGCCAGAACCCGGTTCCGCTGATTCCGGTGCCAGGGGCGAGCTTGGTCGCCGCCGGAGTGCGAACGGGGCCGGATTTTTCCACGCCGAACGGAAGCGGCGTTGCGGTCGTGGTCTCGGCATGCGCGCCGCCGACATCGTGAGCGCTGAGCAGGGCCGGGGTGAACACCGCCACCAGGGCGGCGGCCAATTGGGAAACTCGTGAGCGTTGCATGAGGGGGAACGGTCTTTTTGAGCGGTTGAAACTGCGGTGCTCACGATCCTCCCAAGCCCGCCGCCTAATGCAAAGGTGAAGTTCGGGCTCGGGAAGCGTGTGACGTTTCTAGGTCCTTTCCTGATACGCAGCTTCTGCGCATGGAAACTGCTAAACGTTTACGAACGGAAACGTTCTCAAAACCTCTGCAATTGCCGTGGTTCCGCAAGAACGATGACGCGAGTCGGACTCATTTAATTTCTCTCACCATTTCGCCCCATGATTAACAACTTCCCTGTAACCCAAACGAGGTCAGTGGGTCTGGACTCGAAGATGGTGCGCGAGCCCAACCCACAGGTGGATCGAGAATTGTTGTTCGATTTGAAATCCGGACGCATGTCTCCTGCCGCGGCCACTGCGCCCACTTTGTCGAGCGCCACGCTCAACTGGGATGGCGTTCTGGTCGAGGAACACACCGTGCCCTCGGTCGAGGTCAATGACGTCTGTCCGGTCAATCACCTCGTGGCGCTTTGCCTCAATTCTGATGTGGAGTTGGAGTGGTCGAGTGGCGGAGTGGGGCGAAAACTTATGCTTCAGCAGGGCACCGTGAGCCTGATCCCCGCGGGTTGCATTCATTCGGCCCGGGTTTCTAGCTCATGCCGGTACGTGACGGTTTCCCTCACGCCTGCCTTTGTCGCCGCCGCCGCCAACGCGTTTCCCAACGGGCGTCCGGTTCAATTGAAATGCATCGTCGGGGGGCAGGACGGATTTCTCGCGGGTGTCGCCCTCGCGCTGCGTCAGGAAGTGGAGAAGGGCCGCGTGGGCCGCCTCTACGGCGAATCACTCGCCACGGCCTTGGCGGTGCACCTCGTGCATCACTACGCGCAGGAGCCCGTGGAGCTCGACCTTCCCGAGGGCGGACTCTCCCAGGAACGGCTTCGTGCGGTGCTGCGTCATATCGATGTGCACCTCGCCGAGGATCTCAGCCTCAACGTGCTCGCTGAAACGGCGGGCCTGAGCGCCTATCACTTCGCGCGGATGTTCAAGGAATCAACCGGCACCTCGCCGCATCAGTACGTCCTGCGATGCCGCGTGGAACGGGCCCGGTTGCTCCTGCAGGTGAACGGCGGTCGCGTGGTGGATGTCGCCCGACAGGTTGGCTTTTCCGATCAGGGACATCTCGCCCGCCACTTCAAGCGCGCCTATGGGATCACTCCCGAGGTGTACCTCCGCACCGAGGTTCGCAAGCGCCGCCTCGCTGCCTGAGCTGGGAAATCTGGGGCGCTGACTCCTAGCGTCCGGGATCTTCCATCCATTTCGGGAGAACCTCCGCCACGGGCTCGCGCAATCGCTCGATCAGTTGCGCAGGTGTTTCCGCCACGCGAATCAGCGCGGCGTGCTGCGGTCGGGTCAATCCACCCGCAATGGCGTTCTGCACCTGGGTGAGGAATCCCGAATAAAACCCGCTGGTGTTCAGTAAACCGCAGGGCTTGGAGTGAATTCCCAGCTGGGCCCAGGTCAGAATCTCACAGAATTCATCCAGGGTTCCGAATCCGCCGGGCAGCGCGACAAAGGCATCCGACAGATCGGCCATCAGTGCCTTGCGTTCGTGCATGGTGTCCACGAGGTGGAGTTCGGTGAGACGCTCGTGGGCGAGCTCCTTCTCCTTCAGCGCGCGGGGAAGCACCCCGATGACGCGTCCGCCGGATTCCAGCGCCGCATCGGCGACGATTCCCATCAGGCCGCATCGGGCCCCGCCGTACACGAGATCGATTCCCGCGCGGGCGAGTGCCGATGCCAGCTCCCGCGCCGCCGCGGCATAGGCGGGATCCGAACCGGGGCTGGAGCCGCAAAAAATACAAACGCGCTTCACGTCACAAGTTTGAACCGCCCCGGTGACGACGGCATCAAAAAACCTGAAACGCGCAAGAAATAGCCCAAATGTGGGACCCCGCTCGGTGTTTCATTTCTGGTACGCACGGACTTCCCCCTTGCTCCGGCGACCTCGGAACGGGGAGGCTGATGTAGACTTGTATGATCCCACGCCCGTTGTCCTCCCTTCGATTCGCCTCCGCAGCGCTGGTGCTGATGGCGTGTGCTGAATGCGCTCCGATTTGCGCTCAATCCAACACCGAAACGGTCGGGCATCACGGCACCAACCGGACCGTCCTGCCGGTGAACCAGATCGTCACTCCGGCCGGTCGCCAGGTGGAACTCCCGGGCCTGCGTCCGCAGGCGCTGGCGCTCTCGCCGGACGGACGCTTCATCGCGGTGAGCGGCAAGACCAGCGAGCTCGTGGTGATCGACCCGGTGACCGGAGCGGTTCGTCAACGCGTGGCCCTTCCGAACGCCGAGCAGAATGAGCCGCAGCCGCTCGCGCCCTCGGCCAACATCCTCAAACCCGACAAGGACGGCCAGGTCAGCTACACCGGTTTGATTTTTTCCCCCGATGGCCGGCGCATTTTCCTGAGCAACGTCAACGGCTCGATCAAGGTCTTCAGCGTCGCCGCCGACGGAACCGTGGCGCCCTCGCATTCCATCCCACTGCCGCAGGCCAACGCGCCGCGCCGCAAGGATGAGATCCCGGCCGGCCTCGCCATCACTCCCGATGGTTCACGCCTGTTTGTTTGCGGAAATCTGTCGAACACGCTGCTCGAACTCGACGCCTCCAGCGGAAAAGTGCTGCGAACCATTCCCGTCGGAGTCGCTCCGTACGACGTGTTGCTGGTCGGCGGAAAAGCGTACGTCTCCAATTGGGGCGGACGCCGCCCCGTGGCCGGGGATCTCGTCGGGCCTGCGGGTCGCGGAACCGAAGTGCGCGTCGATCCGGTGCGCCATATCGCCAGCGAGGGAAGCGTCAGCGTGATTCCGCTGACCGGCACCAAGGCACCGACTGAAATCCTCACCGGCCTTCACGCCAGCGCGCTCGCCGCATCGCCCAACGGACGCTACGTGGTCTGCGCGAATGCGGCGGCCGACACCCTGAGCGTGATCGACACCAAGTCGGATCGCGTGGTCGAAACCATCTGGACCAAGGTCACGCCCGCCGATCTTTTTGGCGCATCGCCCAACGCGCTCACCTTTGATCGTCGCGGACGCGTGCTCTACGTCGCCAACGGAACCCAGAACGCCGTGGCCGTGATTGGATTCGATCCCGCCGATCGCGAATCGAAGGTGCAGGGGCTGATTCCCACCGGATGGTTCCCCGGCGCGATCGTCCTCGATGCCAAGCGCGACACGCTGATCGTTGCCAACATCAAGGGGCATGCGCTGCAGCCCAAATCCGATGCTGCCGGCAAGACCGGCTTTAACTCGCATCAGTACAGCGGCTCGGTCTCGCTCATTCCGGTGCCGAAGAAAAAGGAGCTGCCGGTTTATTCCGAGGTCGTGTCGCGGAATCTCCGTCGTGAGGCCATTGCCGCCAGCCGCCTTCCCGCGCGCCTCGGCATGCCGCCCCGGCCCGTGCCCGAGCGCATTGGTGAACCCAGCGTGTTCAAGCACGTGGTGTACATCATCAAGGAGAACCGGACCTACGACCAGGTGTTCGGCGACATCAAGTCGGGCAACGGCGATCCCAAGCTCTGCATCTTCGGCGAGAAGATCACCCCGAATCAGCACAAGTTGGTTCAGGAGTTTGCGCTGCTGGACAACACCTACTGCGCCGGAATTCTGAGTGCCGATGGACACCAGTGGAGCACCACCGCGTTCTCCACCGACTACATGGAAAAATCCTTCGCCGGATTTCCGCGGAGTTATCCCGACGGCATGGGACCGGATGAAAACGATGCGCTCGCCTACTCCCCGGGCGGTTTCCTTTGGGACAATGTGATCAAGCATCGCAAGACGCTTCGCGACTACGGTGAGTTCGCCGCTCCGTCCGTCCACTGGCGCGATCCGAAACGCAAGGGCGAGCCCAAGTACATGGACTGCTACCTCACCTGGAAGGGCGAAACCAATTCGGTCGTGTTCCAGAGCTATCCAATGGTCGCCTCGTTGAAGCCGTATCTGCCGACCGATTACGTGGGCTGGGACATGTCGGTGCCGGATCAATACCGCGCGGACTTCATCCTCCGCGAACTTCAGGAAGCAGAGAAAACCGGGATCTGGCCGGAGATGATTTTCATCTGCCTGCCCAACGATCACACCAGTGGCACGAGCCGTGGGATGCCGACCCCGGCCTCCCACGTGGCGGACAACGACCTCGCCTTCGGACGCATTGTCGAAGCGATCAGCCACAGCCGCTTCTGGCCCGAGACGGTCATCTTCGGCATCGAGGACGATCCCCAGGGCGGATGGGACCACGTGAGCGGATACCGCACCACGGCGTACTGCATCAGCCCTTATACCAAACGAGGAACCGTGGTGAGCACGCAGTACAACACCACGAGCCTGATCCGCACGATGGAGCAGATCCTCGGGCTGCCTCCGATGAATCAATTCGATGCCAGTGCGACGCCGATGTTTGACGTGTTCCAGGACACGGCGGACCTGCGCCCCTTCAAGTCGGTTCCCACCAACATCCCGCTCGACCAGTTGAATCCCTCCCCGCAGGCCATGCGGGATCCGATCCTCCGGCACGATGCCGAAGTGTCCGCGGGCCTGAACTTCCGCGAAGTGGACAAGGCTCCTGAGGACGTGTTGAACCGCATCCTGTGGCGTGCCATGCGCGGCACCCAGGATCCGTATCCGGAATGGGCCATCACGCGCGCCGAAGACGATGATGACTGAGCCGCGACTTCGGTCGCGGATTCAGCGCGGAACCACGAGCTCCGCCAGGGCCTTGCCCTCGCGGCGGCGGATGACGGCTTCCACTTTTGGTACGTAGAGCTGGGTCTCCGCTGGCAGATGCGCGGCGATGCGGTCGTAGCTCCGCGTGCCGTGCCGTTTGAGCAGCGTGCGCACCTTGCCGTCGCCTGCATTGTAGGCGGCGAGGACCAGAGACCAGTCCTTGAACTCCTGGTGCAGCGACCGGAGATACCGGGCCGAGGCGTGCGCGCTTTTTTCCGGATCGCGGCGCTGGTCCCAGGGCCACAGGCTGAGCCCTTCCTGCTTCGCGGTCTTCGGCATCAATTGAAACAACCCCGCAGCGCCTGCGGGACTCGTGGCCTCGGGACGAAACGACGACTCCACCTCGGCGATCCACACCAGCTCACTCGGAACTTTCTCGGATGCGAACACGGGCTTCAACCGCGTGACATATTTTCCCGCCTCCTCGGGCCACGGCTCCAGGGCCAGCACCCGCGTCCACACGCGTCGTTGCTGCTCCGGAGTGGGTTTGGCGCGGACCACGATCGGAGGTTCCGGCTCGGGTGACGTCCCCTTTTTGGGTGTTTTGGCCGGCGGAGTTTGCGGCTCTGGGACCTTCGGAATCATCCGATCCAATTCCTCCGCGGCGCGGAAATAGTCCATCCGCGACCGAAGCCAGTCGGCATACGGTTTAAGCTCCTCGGTGGACTCCAGCCAGGGAAGCGCTGCCTCCGCTGCGGGGCGGAGTTTTGAAAGATCGAGAACGTACTCGTCCTCGAACCGCCCCTGGAGCGCCTTCAACCAATCGCGCGTCTGCTCCACATCGATGGGGATGGCGAGCTCGAGTCCGCGTCGATTGAGTTCCTGCTGGAGCAACGCGGTGCCGGACTGCAGCAGGGAATCGAAACCCGGGGCCCCGGGATCCGGATCGGTCTGTGCCGCGGCATGGACGCCCCCGAACAGGGCCACCGCAGCAAGGCAGGATCCGATGCGCTTCATGTCCCGCACCCTAGTGGAAGTTCGCGCATTTGCACCTGTGGGATGGGGGGCGCTGAAGTTAAAGGGTTGAACCTAAAAACGGCAGTTGAAGGGTTGAAAAGTTGAAGCGTTGAAGGGGGGGAGATGTTTGCTCACTCGTATGGAGTACCGCGTTTACGCGGCTCTGCTGTTGGGCTGCGAATCGAATGTAGGAGTAGATTTCACCCCGGGGTTGCCTCAAACCCGCCTCCCCGAACCGTCTGAAGACGGGACTCCAAACGAATGATAAAAACCTCGTGGTAGCGTCGGATTCCCCTTCAACGCTTCAACTTTTCAACCCTTCAACTGCCCTTCTTCCACCACTCGCCCACGCTCTACTCAAACCTCGCGGGCCGATGTCCCATCAGGAACTGCGCGGCGCTTTGGGGACGCCCGCCTTCCAACTGCAGTTCGGAAATGTTCAACGATCCGGCCCCGCATCCCACCACGAGTGAGCCCGCGGCGGAGGGGAGTACCAATCCTGGTTCGCCCGTTTGTTCCGACGGCACCGCGCGGAGGATCTTGACCAATTTTGGTTTCGGATCGGCGGGCACGAAGGAGTGGAGACCGGGCCACGGGGTGAAGCCGCGGAGGCGGTTCCACAGTTCGACGGCCGGGAGCTTCCAGTCGATCCGACCGTCTTCGCGCGAGATTTTGCGGGCGATCGTCACGCCTTCGATCGGTTGCGCGCGGGGCGTCAGTTTGCCGGCAACGTAATCGGGAAGGGAATCCACAAGCAGGTCTGCGCCCAGCACCGCGAGGCGGTCGTGGAGAATCGCCGAGTTGTCGTCCGATCCGATCGGCGTGCGGGCCACGGAGATCATGGGACCGGTGTCGAGTCCGGCATCCATGCGCATCAGCGTCACGCCGGTCTCGGCATCGCCCGAGGCAATGGCCCACTGAATCGGCGCCGCACCGCGCCACCGGGGGAGGAGTGAAGTGTGAAGGTTTACACAGCCGTGCGATGGAACATCGAGCAGGGCCTGCGGGAGGAGCTGTCCGTAGGCCGCCACCACGATGACCGTGGGCGCCCACGAGCGAACCAGTTCGATGAAGTCCGGTTGACGCGCCTTCTCCGGTTGGAAGAGCGGGAGTCCGCGGGCGAGCGCTTCGACTTTTACCGCAGGGGGTTTCAGTTCGAGCGAGCGTCCGGCGGGGCGATCGGGCTGGGCGACCACGGCACAGACCTCAAACTTCGGACTGTCGGCAAGCCGCGCCAACACCACCCGGGCCAGTTCGGGGGTGCCCATGAAAGCGAGGCGAATGGGAGAGCTCATGGAACGGTGTCGCCTCGAATTGGGTTCAGGTCCTCGATCGCCGACCTGGTGCCGGTGCGTTAAAGGATGCGGAAATCAGGCCGCGGGGCCGGCGAAGGTCGTGTTGCCATCGCTGATGGCGGGCTTCGGAATCCGGGAAATGATCTGCAGGATGTCCAGCAGCACCCGCATGGGTTCCTGCGTGGAATCGATCTGGTGGATGATGCTTTCCGGGTAGCACTCGAGCACGGCGCGGGTCTCGCGCTTGTAGGTCTCGAGGCGGGTCCGGATGGTCTCCACGTTGGCGTCGTCGAGCCGGTTCTCCTTCAGCGCGCGGCGCTGGAGGCGGACGATGAGCTTGTCGATCTGCGGGCAGAAGAGGTTGAAGACGGCCACAACATCGACCATTTCCTTCATGATCCGCGCCTGGTTCGGATTCCGGGGAATGCCGTCGAGGAGCAGGGTGTCGGCCTCGGGATTGAATCGACCGGTCACCTTCATCGCCGAGATGGAAGTGGTCCAGAGTTCGATCGTGGGTTCATCCGGCACGAGCGATCCCTTGGAGGCGAACTCCACAAACACGCGACCCAGTTTGGAGTCCACGCGCAGATTGCGGAAGGCGTCGCCGCAGGAGAAATGAACGAAGTTGGGGATTTGCCCCAAGATCTTGCCCTGCGTGCCCTTGCCGGCACCGGGGGCTCCGAAAAGAAGGATGGCGCGATATTTCATCGGCGGGAGCGGACAGTGCGGCTCGGAAATGGGTTGCGGACTGCCGTGGCTTAGGCGGCGTCCTTGTGGCGAAGCTTGACCTCGGACATTTCGGCAAACGGAACGCCGATTTCCTGGCTGTTGGCGGTCTTGAAATGAATGTCCGTTGCCGAGATGCGGCTGATGCGCGTGGCGACCACGCTCTTCTTGCCGGCGGAAACATCAATGACGAGATCGCGATCGGCTTCGGAAGCCACCACGCGGAAGAAGTTCTGGAACTGAGTCTCGAAGAAGCGGCGATTGAAGGTGGTCTCTCCCCGCTTGAAGAGGCGGGGCAATCCATCGGCGGCTCCTTGGCCGGCATGGCCTTTGGACAAACCGAGCGCGGCCGCTGCACCACCTGCCGGAGCACCTCCGGCGGGCGCCTGCGAGCCGACGGACAGGTGGGTCTGCTGCAGGGCGGCTTCCGTGGCGTTCTCCTGTTCTTCGGGAACGTTGCGGGGGAGCACGAGGAAAATCAGCGGGCCGAACACCGGGAACACGGCGGAAAGACCGCAAACCAAGGCGGCCGGCCGCCACTTGAAACGAGCCACTTCATAGCCCGCGTAGAGGTTTGCAACGAAAAGGAGTCCGAGGAGGATCAGTCCATTCGGGGTGGTCAGGGCGGGAATCAGGCCCTTTTTGACTTCGGGCAGCTCCAGGCGGGTGGGCTGCTTGACCTTGATTTCCTTGGCCTGCTGGATGGCGATCGTTTCGGCCGGGGCTTCGACGAACGGTTCCGCAAAGCGCCGCGCTTTGGGGTTCTCGGCGAGCTCGCGGAGGGTTTCGTCGGAGAGCTTGGCCCAGTCGATTCGGGGCGAGTAGTCGCCGCTTTCGAGGCGGACCACGAGGCCATCCTTGTCGGCGGCGGAAAGCTCGCCTTTGTACACGTCGCCCGTCACCAGACGGAACTCAGCCCCGAGGGCGACTCCAACCCACAGTGTGACAGCGGCGAACGCGAGAGCACGACGGAACCAACGCATGATGGATTCACAATGGCAAACGATCCCCGGGGGCGAAACCAAAAACTTCCGTGGGATTTTGGGTTAATACAGCAGGGGATGGGTTCACTTGACCGCGCCGGGCCCCAGCTCCAGCCTCAGGTGCCATCATGCTTCCGAAATCACCCGCCGCCAAAGCCCGGATCGCGAATCAAGCGCGCGCCCGGGTCCTGACGGCCTGGCGGGGAGCCGGTCAGGTGGCCGCCGAAATCGCAGCGCGCCGGGCCAGCAAGACGGTGGGCGACATTCTCCCCCAGGTGCTCTCAGGAATGCGGCTGGATCAGAAGCTGGCGGAATCGCAGATCCAATCGGTGTGGGGACGCGTGATTGATCCGCAGATCGCCGCCCACGCCAAGCCCACCGGACTGGCCCGGGGCACGCTTTTTGTCTCGGTGGACAGCAACACCTGGCTCTCCGAGATCGTCCGCTACCGCCGTCACGAAATCCTGGAACGCCTCCAACTCGCCGCCGGCAAAACCACCGTGCAGCGGATCAGTTTCCGGGTGGGGTGAGGTGCAGGAGCGCAGGTTGAAGGGTTGAAAAGTTGAAGCGTTGAAGGGGAGGAAACATTCGGCTCGCGGGCAAGGCGGGTTCTTTTTTTGAGCTCAGCGAAATGGAATCCAACGCCCAAGGCTCAAAGCCCAACGGATTCGGGCCGAAGGTCCCATTTTTCATTTTGAATTGAGCATTCTTAATTTCCCCCTCCCTCCCTCAAATCCCGCGTGTAACCCCGCAACCGCGTTCGGAGTCTAACCCCCCGTTCCCCGTTACTGGCTGTTTGTTCAACCACACGCACCTGCATTCCGTTCACTCATCCCCATTCATTCCCATCCCATGAAACGATTTCTCACCACCACCGTGCTCGCGACGCTCGCCTGGACCGCTGTGTTTGCGGATTCCAAGGACGATGTAAAAGCCGCAGCGAAAGCGCTTTCCGAGGCCGCCAATTACACTTGGGTGTCCACCACGGAGATTGAAGGGGCCCAATTCACGCCTCCCACCATCACCGGCAAGGTGGAAAAAGGCGGGTTCGCCCTCGTGGAATCGGAGCGCGACGGCAACACCACCACCGCCGTCTTGAAGGGCGAAAAGGGCGTTCTGAAAGGCGAGAATGGCTGGCAAACCGCCGAGGAAGTTCGCGCGGCAGCCCAGGGCGGTGGCGGTGGCGGCGGTGGACGCGGCCGTGGCGGCATGTTGCTCCGCACGCGTCTCCCGGCGGATGATCTGGCCAAGATTGCGGACAAGACCAAGGAGCTGAAGGAAGCCAACGGCGTGATCTCCGGCGACCTCACCGAGGAAGGCGCCAAGGAAGTTGCCGGTCGCAACGGCCGCCCTGGCGGTCAGGCTCCCGAGCCCAAGAATGCCAAGGGATCCCTCAAGGTCTGGCTCAAGGAAGGCAAGCTCGCCAAGGTGCAGGTCAAGGTGTCGGCCACCGTTTCCATGCAGGGTGAGGAACGCGACATCACCCGCACCACCACCTACGAAATCAAGAATGTCGGCTCCACCACCGTCTCGGTGCCCGACGAAGCCAAGAAGAAGCTCGGAACTTGAGCCGCAGACCGCGTCTCAAAGTTGGTACCTAAACAAAAACGGCGGACCGGGTGGTCCGCCGTTTTCGTTTATTGGGGGCGCTTTTCGGAATTACCAGGCGCGTTCGATCGACCGGCGCTGCCAGAGGAATTCGAACATGTTGCCCTCGTGCGGCTGGTCCCACGAGATCTTCATGGTGCTCACCGGACCAATGTTGAGGCGCTCAATGTGGGCGTAGGCTTCCAGTTCCCCGATGAATGCCGGATCCTTGGTGATGGCGGTGCAGGCCAAGGTGTAGCCGATCTGCTTCAGCACGTCGGACTGCGCGCAGGTGACCACGCTGGCGTAGGGGCAGAGGAACTCGCGGTTGGCCAGCGGATGCGCGAAGGAGTCGCACTGCACGATGGTCGGACGCATGTAGGTGCCGCCGTCGTGGATCGCCTTGCGCGGGCCGTTGCGATACTTCGCGGTCACGTCCACTGCACCGGCGGTTTTCAATCCTTCTTCAATCTGGCCGTCGATGAAGTCGGCCATCTTGGGATTGGCGAATCCGGAGAGACGCGCGGCTTCGTCCTCGGGCGAGGTGGGCTGAATGGGGCCGAGCCGCTGCGCGAGGGCATCGGCGATCTCCGCTCCGTGCCGCGGCACAACGATGGCCGAGGCATTGATGCAGGAGCGTCCGCCGTTGTCGCTGATCGCGCTGACCATCACATCGATGTAATCCTTCCACTGGTCCACGCAGTCTTCGCCCAGAACGAACTTGCTCCAGCCCGGGCCGTGGATCTGGATGGCCGGATTGTTGGCGTACTGCTGGGTGGTGGATTTGTCACCGAAGATGAGGGCGCGTCCGCAGGTGTTGAGAATGGTCGCCGCACCGTCGTGGTCGGTGGCGTAGAACCCAAACGCCTCGGCAGGAACTCCCGCCGTGATGAAGGCCTGGATCAGGCGGTACGGAGTCCACGGCTCTTCCTTGCCCGGCTTGATGACCACCGGGGTCTTCAGCGCAATGGCCGGAATCCAAAGGGAATTCACCGCGGGCGAATTGCTCGGCATCACCAACCCGAGAGCGGACGCGGTGGGGAAGAAGCTGAGCTTGGTGCCGAACTGCTCGCCGAAGCCGCGATCGAGGATCGACAGATCCAATCCGCGCGAGAGTCCATTCAACACCTCGGACAGGTGGGTCATCGCGTAGTGCAGCTTGGCCATGTTGCGGCGCACCATCACGTGGGGCAGACCGGAGGTGCGGCTGAGCGTGGCCACGTATTCATCCGGGGACTGCGTGTGCCCGCGGTCGCCGAGCGGCAGCGTGCCGTTCAGGAAGAGGTCGCCCGCCTTGGCCGACAGGGCGATGAGTTCCGCCACCGTGAACTTCTTCAGCGCCGCACGCGCCGTGGAGATCTTGGCGAGGTCGCGTTTGACGATGCCGCCATTGACGGTCGAGACCACGGCCTTGAGCTCGCCGGTCCGGTGATCGCGAACTTCGATCTTCTCAAGGGATTCGTAGCTGCGCCCCAAACGAAGCGCCGGGAGATGCGGAACAGAGGCGGAATCGGACATAAATTCAGGAATCCAACGCCCGGGAACCGATCATTCAGTCCCGGAACAGACGGAAAGTGGTACGTCTGCGTAGAATTGGCAAACCGGGATTGCCGCGTTTTTCGGTTGGACCCGGGAGTGCGGGCAGGCGTGCGGGTCAGCGGAAGAAGATCAGCCACACCACCACCAGCATGGGGAGCATGATGGGCAGCGAGTAGCGGAAGATGTAGCCGAGGAACGAAGGTGTCTTTGCGCCCTGATGATCGGCGATCGCCTTCACCATGAAGTTCGGCCCGTTGCCAATGTAGGTGTTGGCCCCGAAGAACACGGCACCGACCGAGATGGCGACAATGAAGTGGTTGAACGCCGCATTGCCGAGCAGGAAGGCCATTTCAATGGCTTCCACATCGACCTGACGTCGCGCCACTGCGTCGCCGTGGAATTTCTGCAGTGCGGCGAAAGTGTTCCGGATCTGCTCCGAGTGTTCCCCGTGAACAAAGGTGGACAGGTCCGCGCCGCCGGTCTGCACCAGGTGCTGGACCTGCTGGACGGTGTCGGCATCCACGTAGGCCCCAAAAATGGCACTGAGGAACCCGAGGTAGGTGGGGGCGTTGTCGAGCACGCTGCTGAGAATGCCGCAGCCCCAGTAGAAAAAGGCGGGGGACGGGTGACCGAGAGCGCCGGCCTTTTGCGACAGCCAATCGAGCGCGGGCATCATGGTGGCGAAGATGCCGACGAACAGGATCGCCACCTCCTGGACGGGGTGGAAATTGAAGTGGTTGGCCTGGTGGATGTCGCGTCGGGTGGTGAAATAGGATCCCGCCGCCGCGGCCAGCATGATGCCCTCGCGCAGAAACGCGGGGCGTTCGGCGAAGAGGATTGCCCCGAGGATCATCGCCAGAAAGAAGAGGTTTCCGAGCCCTTCAAACCGGAACCAATCAGGCTCATCCACGTGTTCGGCCCGCACCGCGCGCGGGGCCTTACGGAAGTTGAGGGTGTCCACGACCAGGAACATCGCCAGCAGGATTCCCAAGCCCACGGCCCAGATCGGCCAGCAATGCTCGGCCACCCACCAGAAGGGGATTCCCTTGAGATAGCCGAGGAACAGCGGCGGATCGCCGATCGGAGTGAGGCATCCTCCCACGTTGGAGACGATGAAGATGAAGAACACGATGTGGTGTCCAGTGAGGCGGTATTTGTTCATCCGGATCCAGGGGCGGATGAGCAGCATGGAGGCCCCGGTGGTGCCGAGAATGTTGGCCAGCAGCGCGCCGGCGAACAGGAACGCGGTGTTAAACCCCGGGGTGGTTTCTCCGCGCACCTGGATGTGGATTCCTCCGCTCACGATGTAGAGCGATCCAATCAGGCAGATGAAGCTCACGTACTCGTGTCCGGTGTGGGCGAGTTGATCGAAGGCCTGGAGTCCGACCGCGTAGTAGGCAATCACCACCGCGCCGAGGCTCAGGGCCACGGCCGGGTAGAAGCGGGTCCACCAATCGGCAAACAACAACGGGGCGAGGGCGATGATCGCAAGCAGGGCCACGAACGGCAGAACCATCCATGGGTTCGGAGCCTGGGCCTGGGAGAGGGCGAGAAGTGTCATGCCGATGCTCCAACTCTCATCGCTCCCTGCGAAGCCGCAAGCCCTCGTTGAAGGATGCGCCTTGGTTGTGAACTGGAAGCAGCGGACGTGGGTGCAGTTTTGAGGTTTCTCCCGCCCGCTCCCCGACTATCCTTTCCGCATGAACCGCTACGAGCTCCACATCAACGGCCAATCCATTCCCGCCGCCTCCGGGCTGCGGTTCCAAACGATCAATCCGGCGAACCACCATGAGATCGTGGGCGATTACGCCCAGGGTGGAGCTCCCGAGGCGAAGGCCGCTGTCGATGCCGCCGCCGCTGCGTTTCCGAAATGGGCCGCGCAAACTTCCGTCGCCCGCGGCCGCATCCTGGCCAAGGCCTCGCAGTTGATTGAATCGCGCAAGGGCGCCCTCGCCGAACTGCTCACCCGCGAGGAAGGCAAGACCCTCGCCGAAGCCACCGGGGAAGTGCAGCGCGCCGCCGACATTCTTCGCTATTACGGCGGACTCGGCTTTCAGCTCGGCGGACAAACCATTCCCCACGATCTGCCGGGCAACATGCTTTACACCCGACGCGAACCGCTCGGTGTGGTGGGGTTGATCACCCCGTGGAATTTCCCCATCGCCATCCCGGCGTGGAAACTCGCCCCGGCGCTGGTCTGCGGCAACACCGTGGTCCTCAAACCCGCCTCGCAGGCGCCCGCGCTCGCGCTCGAGTTGGCTGCGATCCTGGCTGAAGCCGGATTGCCGGCGGGTGTGCTGAATGTGGTTACCGGGGACGGTCGCCCGTTCGCTGCGGAGTTGGCTTCACGACGCGAAGTCCAGGGAGTCAGCTTCACCGGATCCACCGCCGTCGGAAAATCCATCTATCAAAGCCTCGCTCCGCGCATGGTGCGGGCGCAGATGGAAATGGGCGGCAAGAACCCGACCATCGTGCTCGCCGATGCTGACTTGGACCTTGCCGCGAGCCTCGTGGCGCGCGCTGGGTTCGGTCTCACCGGACAAGCCTGCACCGCCACCAGTCGCGTGATTGTCGAACGCCCGGTGGTCGCCGCGTTCACCGAGAAGCTCGTTGCGCTGGCCAAGGGCTGGAAGGTCGGTCCGGGCCTCGCTGCCGGAGTCCAAATGGGACCTGCCGTCAGTGAAGCCGAGCTCAAGGGAAACCTGGAATGGATCCAGATCGCCAAGGCCGAAGGCGCGGAAGTGGCCTGGGGTGGCGCACCGCTGACCGAAGGCGATCTGGCGAACGGCTGGTTCATGCAGCCCGCCGTTTTGACCGGCGTGACGCCGTCCATGCGCATTGCGCGCGAGGAAGTGTTCGGCCCCGTGGTGGCCGTGCTGGCGGTGGATTCCTTCGACGAAGCGCTCGCGGTGGCGAACAGCGTCGATGTCGGACTGTCGGCATCGATCGTCACCCGCGACTTCAAGAAGGCGATGCTCTACTCCGAGCGCATCGAAGCCGGCGTGGTGAAGGTGAACCAGATTTCCACCGGTCTCGCGCTGCAGGCCCCGTTTGGCGGCATGAAGAGTTCGAGCACGGATTCGTTCCGCGAACAGGGTGTGGCCGCACTCGACTTCTACACCCGCAGCAAGACGGTGTATCTCGACTACTCGGTTTGAGAGGCGCCCGGTGGGCGGGGTGAACCTAAGTGCGGCAGTTGAAGGGTTGAAAAGTTGAAGCGTTGAAGCGTTGAAGGGGAATTCGACGCTGCCGCGAGGGTTTTCTCATTCGCTTGGAGTCCCGTCTTCAGACGGTTCGGGGAGGCGCGTCTCGAGGGATGCAGCCGGTTGATTTCCAACCGTTCGATGGTCCCGCGTCCAAAAGCAAAGCCGCGTAAACGCGGGACTCCAAACGTGTAGGGAACCCCGCGGCCGAAATTCGAAGATGCGAGAGAATACCACCGCGAGGCAGAGTCCGTGGAACCGCATAGCGCGAAAAATCGCCACCCGGGAAAAACAAAAAACGGCGCAAGCCTGAGCCTGCGCCGTTTTGTTGAAAGATGATCCGGGGACCGGATTCTCCTTACTTCTTGGCCTTCTTGGGCGCCGCGGGCAGGGGCACCGTGGCGATGGTCTGAAGGATGCGGCTCGCGATCTTGTACGGATCGCCCTGGGAGTTCGGACGACGGTCTTCGAGGTAACCCTTGTAGCCGTTGTTGACGAAGCTGTGGGGAACGCGGATGGAGGCTCCGCGGTTCGCGACGCCGTAGTTGAACTTGTCGATCGACTGGGTCTCGTGGAGACCGGTCAAACGCAGGTGGTTGTCCGGGCCGTACACAGCGATGTGCTCGTTCTTGTACTTGTCGAAGGCCGCCATGAGCGCCTCGAAGTACTCCTTGCCGCCGACTTCGCGCATGAAGGTGGTCGAGAAGTTGGAGTGCATGCCGGAGCCGTTCCAATCGACATCCTTGCCGAGGGGCTTGCAGTGCCAGTTGACATCGACGCCGTACTTTTCAGTCAGGCGGAGCAACAGGTACCGGGCGACCCACATCTGGTCGGCAGCGCTGCGGGAGCCCTTGCCGAAGATCTGGAATTCCCACTGGCCCTTGGCGACCTCGGCGTTGATGCCTTCGAGGTTGATGCCGGCATCGAGGCAGAGGTCGATGTGGCTCTCGACGATCTCGCGGGCGATGTCGCCGACGTTCTTGAAGCCAACGCCGGTGTAGTACTCACCCTGCGGATAAGGATAACCGCCGCCGACCGGGAAGCCGAGGGGAGCGCCGTCCTTGTAGAGGAAATATTCCTGCTCGAAGCCGAACCAGGCTCCGGAGTCGTCCAGAATGGTCGCGCGAGCGTTGCTCACGTGCGGGGTGCCATCCGGATTCATGACTTCGCAGAGAACGAGCACGCCGTTCTTGCGGTCCGGATCGGGATAGACCGCCACGGGCTTCAGCACGCAGTCAGAGCTGCGGCCTTCGGCCTGGCGGGTCGAGCTGCCGTCAAATCCCCAGAGCGGGAGCTCTTCGAGCTTGGGAAATTTGGCAAATTCCTTGATCTGGGTCTTGCTGCGAAGGTTCGCGGTGGGTTCGTAGCCGTCGAGCCAGATGTATTCGAGTTTGTATTTGGCCATGAATGAGTGAGTGTTGTTGCTGTTCTATTTTCGGATCCCGAGAGACCTACAAAAGCAGAATGGATGCCGAATGGCGGCGACTTTGCCGAGTGAGCTCCAAGAATCAAGAAAAGGCTGGGTTTTGAGCCCATTCATGAGCGGGCTTCATTCATCCGATCAGAAAACCCCCTTTTTTGATGATTCTGAACTGGCCCTGATTGAGCGATGTGGTCGAAAGACGACAGGGGAGGAGTGGCAATCTTGGATGCATTTCACCTCGCCGCGAGTTCGGATCCGGGCCAGCGTTTAGAAACTGATTCTTGGAACTGATGGCCTCCTAAACAAAGGAGGCTGCAGCATTCGGAACCCATGCGATTGGGCGCAGTATGCTCCAGATAAAAGACACCCTGAGATCAACCGTTCGCCTCAGCTTCGACGGCCGGGTGGAAAAGGTCTTCCACGGCTCGGATGCGGCGACCCGGTTCGCCAACGAGGTCAGAATCCTCCAGCACCTCGAACGTGTGGCCTGCCCCTTCGTTCCGCGTCTGCTGGAACAGGATCCGGAGCGGCTCAGGATCGTGACCTCCAACTGCGGCAGTCGCGTGGATCACCTCGATGAAGAGCGCACCAAGGCGCTGTTCGCTGAGTTGGAGCCGTTCGGGGTGCGTCACGACGACCCCCACATGCGCAATGTCACCTACCGCATGCGCGACGGCCGGTTCTGTCTCATCGATTTCGAACTCGCCACGCTGCTTCCCGGGTTTGAATCCTCCCCCAACAAACCGTGAAACGAACCGTTTCCAAAGCTCCGCAAAGCATCCAGTGGTCGGGTTGGACCGATCGCGGCAAGGTGCGTCCCCTGAACGAGGATTCCTTCCTCGGGATTCGATTCAACGCGCAGGAGGTGGAACGGCTCGGCAAAACCGGTGAATCCGGGGTGACCACCACGGATCTCGTATTTGCCGTCTGCGACGGAATGGGCGGGGCCAAGGCGGGCGAATTCGCCAGCCGGATCGCGGTGGAAAAAATCACCACGCTGCTCCCGCGGCGGTATCAATGCCCCGAACTCGCAACCGATGCCGGACTCACCAGCGTCTTCAACGCCCTGTTTTCCGAAATCCACCGGGCCCTGGCCTACGTGGGTGGGAGTTATGAAGAGTGCCGCGGCATGGAGACCACCCTCAGCCTCGCCTGGTTCTCCCCCGGCTGGATGTGGTTCGCCCACGTGGGGGATTCACGCATCTATCACCGGCCCGCCGGAACGACGTCGCTCGTTCAGTGTACCGAAGATGATACCTACGTGGCGTGGCTGCTCCGCACCGGGCAAATCAGTGCGTGGGAAGCCCGGACGCATCCGCGTCGACACGTCCTGCAAAAGGCCCTGGGCGGCGGGAACCAGTTTGTGAATCCGCAGGTGGGCCGCATCCGCTGCGGGCCCGGGGACCGGTTTCTTCTGTGCACCGATGGCATGTACCAGGGGTTGTCCGATGCCCGCATGGAGGAATTGATCGCGGCTAAACCCACCGGAAAACGCACTGAGTTCAACCGCGCAAGAACCCTGGTACAAACCTCCGTCGAGGAAGATGGGCGCGACAACACGACGGCGCTGGTGGTGGAGGTTTGAGGTCGGAGGTCGCGCTCTTTGGGGCGGACGTTGAAGGGTTGAACCTAGAAACGGCAGTTGAAGGGTTAAAAAGTTGCAGGGTTGAAGGGGCGGGAGTTCACGTCGGGGCGCGAGCACGCGACAGACCCATTGCTGTTCGGAACCGAGAATAGCCCAGGCCTTGAGGCCTGGGTTTTGAGAAGAGTGGGGCGTTGAGTCCCGGAGGAGGGACGGCAGAGTTTCGATCACTATTTTCTCTCGTCCCTCCGGGACTTTGGCCGTGTTTAGGCCCAATCCCCAGGCCTAAAGGCCGGGGCTATGATCTCCTGATTCCCGTCGAATCGCATCATAACTCTTCTCTACGCGTCGGGGGTTGCTGCTCGTTTTCCCCTTCAACGTTTCAACTTTTCAACCCTTCAACTGCCGTTTCTAGGTTCAACCCCTCAACCGCCGCACTCGGCTTACGGCAGGACAAAAAGACGCGCCTCTCCGGCGTCGAGGGAGAGCTGAAGTCCCGGCATGTCGGGACTGTCATCCTGCACCGGTTCCAAGGCCCCAGTCTTCGGGCTGACTTCCAACACTCCGGACCCCGGGGCTTTGAACGCCACCGTGGGCCACGCGCTGTAGGCGAATTCGTAATTCTGGATCAACACCGCGCGGCGTCCGTCCGGAAGTTGGAACGATCCGATCAGATAGTCCCCATCGTTGAGGCTCTCCACGAAGCTGTTCTGCAGCGCGGTCGGCCCGTTTCCCTGCGGTTTGATGCGCACGACATCCAGGCTCTTCGCATGAAGCAGCGCCGTGCCGAGATGTTTCAGCCGGGCATTGATTCTCTGGGCCTCGTCGTAGTGCCGGGTGCGCCGGCCGTCCGCGGTGAGGATCGCCCCGCCCTTGGGGAATTCATCGCCCCGCGGTGTCCAGTAACAGAAATACATCACACCCTTCGCCCCGTAGGCGAGGGAGCTGTAGATCTGCCATCGCAGCTGCGCCTCCGTGGGATCGGTATGCGGGCCGTAGGGCATGGTGTTGAAGAAATTCCAGAACGGAATCCCGGCCCGGAGCGACTCCCGGCGCATTACGGCCAGATTCTCGCAGTACGCGTCGCGCCCGTCCCGGTCGCGTCGGAACTGCGGATAATGATCCATGCTCAACACATCGGGCCGGACCTCGCGAACGAAGGTCGCCACGTGCGTATCATAATTGGGTGACCCCAATTGTTCCTTCGTTGCGTAGTTGGGAAACAGGTTGATGTAGGCGAGTTTTCCCGGGCGGGCCTTGCGGATGGCATCGACCGTGGACCGCAGGTCGGGGAACTGCTTTTGGCTCGGCTCATCGGTCACGGAATAACCCCACACCGCAGGGCCGTCGGGGGCCGACGCAATGCCGTTGGCCCCGATGTGAATGAGCGCTTTCAGTCCGTACTTCTCGCATCGCTTCAGCTGGAGCTCGGCCGGTTCTGGATTCGGACCGCCACAAAGGCCGATGACGAAGGTGAAGCCCGCGTTGGCAATCTCGGCGTAGCGTTCGTCCAATCGCTCGCTGGTTTGCGGGGCGACCCAGAAGCCGATGGCGAACCGGTCCTGTTGGAATCGCCCCGGGATTTCCGATCCGTCCGCGGGTTGGAGAGCGGGGGATTGCGCCCGCGCGGGCGCCGCGGTGAGGGCGACGAGGAAAGGAGCGAGGACGAGCGCGATCCACCGGCTTCGCGCAGGGGAGGGGAGCATGAACGAGATTGCCCGCTGGGATTCCATAGTCCCGAAACGTTGCAGGTACCGGTTCCGAATCCGCAACCCGAAACCGGTTTCCATCCGAACCTCGGCCCACTGGTGCATGGACGCGATGCAGATTCGAACGCGAAGGGTGTACCAAAAGCGAAACCGCCGGTTCCCTGGCCAACCTGGGTTGGCATCGGAAACCGGCGGTTAAGTTGAGTGTTGTGAGAAAACGAACGGAAAAGAATCGAATCGGATCGGTTTGAAATCCAACCCCGGTGGCCCGCATCAAGGACGGCTCGCTGGCCGCGATTATTGATGCGGGCTGAAACCGGTGTGAGATCAGCCGTGGTATCCCTCTTCGCCGTGGTCGGCGAGGTCGAGACCCTGGGTTTCGTCTTCTTCGGTCGGGCGGAGGCCGACGACCGCCTTGACGATGTACGCGATCACCACGGTGGCGACGACCGAGAGGACGATCGTGACCGCCATGGCCTTGAGCTGTTCGATCCAGAGGGTGCTGCCCACGATCTTGTCGAGGTTCGTGGCGAGGTTGGCGTTCACGTCCTTGGTGGCGAGGAAGCCAGTCAGGAGAGCGCCGAGGGTGCCGCCGACGGCGTGGACGCCGAAGGTGTCGAGCGCGTCGTCATACTTCAGCATGGGCTTGAGGTAGGCGCAGGCGAGGAAGGGAACCAGACCGGCGAGCACGCCGATGATGACCGAACCCGTGGTGTTCACGAATCCGCAGGCAGGAGTGATCACGACCAGGCCGGCGACCGCACCGGAGCAGAATCCGAGGATGCTCGGCTTGCCGCGGATGATGTACTCGAGCATGGCCCAGACGAAGGACGCCACAGCGGCGGCGATGGTCGTGGTGGTGAAGGCGTTGGCGGCGATGCCGTCAGCAGCCACAGCGGATCCGGCATTGAAACCGTACCAGCCGACCCAGAGCATACCGGTACCGATGGCGCACATCGTCATGCTGTGGGGAGCCATGTTCTGCTTACCGAAGCCAAGACGAGGTCCGAGGATGAGGCAGAGAATCAGCGCCGACCACCCGGAGCTCATGTGAACCACGGTGCCGCCGGCGAAGTCGATCGCCTTGATCGAGGCCTTGGCGTTCCAGACGCCGTTCATGGCGCCGTCGATGCCCCAGACCGCGTGGGCGAGGGGGAAGTAAACCACCACCATCCAAAGACCGACGAAGAGCAGCACAGCGGAGAACTTCATGCGTTCCGCGATGGCGCCGAGGATCAGCGCCGGGGTGATGATCGCGAACATCAGCTGGTACATGGAGAACACGTTGTGCGAAACCCAGTAGCTGTAGTTGGTGTTCGGGTTGGAATCGACGCCGTTGAGGAAGCCGAACTTGGTGAAGCTGCCCCACCAGGGTCCGGAGCCGTCACCGAAGACGAAGCTGTATCCGAACGCCCACCAGAGAATGGTCACCAGGCCGGCGATGCCGAAGCACTGGGCGACCACTGACAGGATGTTCTTCTTTCGGACGAGACCGCCGTAGAAGAGGAACAGACCGGGCAGGGTCATGAAGAGCACGAGCGCGGCGCAGACCATCTGGAAGCCATTGTGGCCGGGGCCGGCTCCGGAAATCTTGCTGGTGATCTTCGCATCGGCCGCATCCGCTCCGCGGGCGGCGTTATTCACGTAGGACTCAAGGTCCGCGATGCGTTGTTCCAGATTGGGGTCCGCCTTCTTGGGAGGATCTTCGGCGCGAACCAGGGTGAGTGCCGACACCGCAATTGCTAGGAAAGCAAACAGGGATAGGAGCTTTTTCATGGATTGAGTTTTCAGAGATGGTTTGAAGTTACGGAGTCACGGTTCAGACCGCGTTTTCTCCCTTTTCCTCGGTGCGGATCCGCACCGCCTCTTCGACGTTGGAAATGAAGATCTTTCCGTCGCCGATCTTGCCGGTCTTCGCCGCCTTGATGATGGCGCCAACCGCTTCCTGGACCTTGGAATCGGCCAGGACGAGTTCGATCTTGATCTTGGGAAGGAAGTCCACGGTGTACTCGCTTCCGCGGTAGATTTCCGTGTGACCTTTCTGGCGGCCGAATCCCTTCACTTCGGAAACGGTCATGCCTTCCGCGCCCACGTCATGGAGCGCGTCCTTCACTTCTTCGAGTTTGAAGGGTTTGATGATGGCTTCGATTTTCTTCATCCGTGTTTTGTGTTCGTGGTGTGTGTAACGTCCTGTGCTGGTCTCGTACCCCAGCGCAGAAAATGTGATTCCCAAAGCGACAGCCAGGAGGGACAGGCGTTGGGAAATGAGAGTCATGGAGGAGGGCCGGGCGGCGTTGTCCGAAGATCGGGTTCTCGATTCAGACCGCGCTTTCGCCCTTTTCCTCGGTGCGGATCCGGATCGCCTCTTCGACGCCGGAAACAAAGATCTTCCCGTCGCCGATCTTGCCGGTCTTTGCCGCCTTGACGATCGCCGCCACGGCTTCCGGCGCTTTCGCGTCGGTCACCACCAGCTCGATCTTGATCTTGGGGAGGAAATCCACGGTGTACTCGCTTCCGCGGTAGATTTCCGTGTGCCCCTTCTGGCGCCCGAAGCCTTTGACCTCGCTGACAGTCATGCCCTCGATGCCAATGTCTCCCAAGGCGTCCTTCACTTCCTCCAGCTTGAACGGTTTGATGATTGCCTCGATTTTCTTCATGGCCGGTTTCTCAGGTTGATTTCTCCGCAGGAGCGATCCTGTCGGGCGCATTCGATCTGATCCCGCAGCAGCTCAAATTGAACGCACATCCCTAGAGCAGCGGGGATGCCACGTGGAAAAAGGGGGAAAGATTCCATTCGCATAAACATCTCATAATGAACTGTTAACATCATGAAATAAGGTTGTTCACTGATCCCGCCCCTCTTGCTCCTGTGGTTTTTTTTGAGCACTCCTTGCGAATCGCCGCAGTCCGACCCAACGACGCGGTACGGCCAAAGCGCGCATCCCCTATTTAGGTTTACAAACGGGAACGTAGACGGAAACCAAACCGGATTTTCGGATGTCAGTTCTCCAGGGGGCAGCGCGCGAAAAACGGGCGATGAAATCTCACGAAACGCCAACGATGCGATGGAAACCGAGTCCGGAAGCCATCCCGATAATGGGTGCCAACGGAGGGGTGTGTTTCCGGGATCCGAATAAAAACCCGCGAATTCCGCCGAAAATGTTCAAAAACGACGGCTGAGGTGACGGTCGGGAAACATGGCACTGACAGTGCTATGGCAAAGGAGAAAGGCGTTGACTGTCGAAGTGGGGTCACTAGATAGTCTGCCCACACAACTCCGTTCACTCACTCAAAAACCTATGAATCGTCTCCGTACACAGCGTTTCAGCGCCTTCACGCTGATCGAACTCCTCGTTGTTATCGCCATCATCGCGATCTTGGCTGGTATGCTCCTGCCTGCGCTCGCGAAGGCCAAGGCCAAGGCGAACCGCATCTCCTGCGTGAACAACCTGAAGAACGTCGGCCTCGGCTTCCGTATCTTCTCGACCGACAACGGCGGTCAGTTCCCTTGGATGCTCTCCACCAACCAGGGCGGTACCTCTGAATACAACACCACTGCTGGTGGTGCTGTGAACGGCGGCGTCGGCGCCTCGGCGAACGCCAGCCAGGCTCTCGGATCCGTCTGGGTCCACTTGGCTGCCATCTCCAACGAGCTCTCCACGCCCAAAATCGTGGCCTGCCCTTCGGATGCTGACACCACCGTGGCTCCGAACTGGACTGCTGTTGTCCGCACCAACGCCTACAGCGGCAACAAGTCGATCAGCTACTTCCTCGGCCTTTCCGCTTCGGAAGAGAATCCGCAGACCATCCTCGGCGGCGACCGCAACGTGACCAACTCCACCCCGTTGATCGACGGCGCGACTGGCACTGCTGGTTACATCAAGCTCACCCAGGCCCAGTCGACCGATGCGAAGTCGGTGGTTGGATATGACGGCAAGGTTCACCAGAACGCCGGCAACACCCTCCTCGGTGACGGCTCCGTCCAGCAGACCACCTCTGGCCGCCTCCGCGACCAGATCCGCGACGCCGGCACCTCCCTCGGCGGCGACCAGGAGTTCCTCTTCCCCAAGAAGAAGTAATTCTTAGTCTGATTTTTCCCTCAAAGGCAGCCTTCGGGCTGCCTTTTTTGTTTTATGGGCCTCTCTTTAAAAAAACTGCGCAACTTTTTTTAAGGAGAGAGTAAATGATGCCGGTGTGGTTCATAAAGTGTTGATGGGCAGTGGTTAAATGGAGCAGTGGGTCTCCCGTTCTAACCGTCCCCTAGGCCTGCCTAACAAGCGGGGTTAGGATTTTTTCTTGTCACGGAAATTCACCACATCACCGTTGACAACAATGATGAAACTCCCATCGCGTTTCGGATTTGCGGTCTTCCTCGTCCTCTCCCTGCTCGGTCTTCGAGCTCTGGCCAATGATATTGAGCCCGGGAAGGAAACTTACTCAGTGGTGTTTGCCCCCAAACCCATTGTTCTCGACGGTGATCTTGGTGAATGGGCCGGCGTTCCGGTTCTGGCGGACCCCAAGTTCGCTATTCCCAAAGGATCCGGTGCCAATGGCAAGTACGTGCTCTTCGAAGAGTACGCCGGCGGAACCTGGACGGGACCGGACGATCAAACCTCGGCGGTTCAAATCGTCTATGATGCCGAGAACGTCTATTTCGGATTCGTCGTCACCGACGACTATCATGAAAACGCGGCCAACAGCGCGTGGAACGGCGATTCGATCCAGCTGATGATTGCCAACGGCGATCGTTCCCAGCAGGTCGCCCTCTACAACTACGCGCTCGGCGGCATCGAAGGTGCGACCGGCGACGTCATCGTGATGCACGAGGCGGGCCCTGGTGGCACCGAAGCCAAGATCACCCGCAATGGCACGACCAAGAAGACCACCTACGAAATCAAGCTCCCGAAGGCCTCCCTCGGTCTTGCCAAGCTCGAAGGTGGAGTTCAGTTCGGCCTCGGTATGGCCATCAACGACGGTGACGAAGCGACCCCTGGTCAGCGCGGTTGGGGTGGCCTGGGTGCTCACGCGATCGTCTTCGGAAAGACCCCCGGTGAAACGGCGCTCATCACGCTTCAGAAGAAGAACGACATCGAACCCGGCAAGGAATTCTACACGGTCGTTCCCGCTCCCCGTCCCGTGACTTTGGACGGTGACCTCGGTGAATGGTCCGGCGTTCCCGTTCTCGCCGATCCCAAGTTCTCCATCCCCAAGGGATCGGGCCCCAACGGCACCTATGTGCTCTTCGAAGAGTATGCCGGCGGAACCTGGACTGGTCCGGATGACCAGACCTCCGCGGTGCAGGTCATCTATGATGCTGAGAACGTTTACTTCGGCTTTGTCGTCACCGACGACTATCACGAAAACGCGGCCAACAGCGCGTGGAACGGCGACTCGATCCAGTTGATGATCGCCAGCGCGGACCGCACCCAGCAGGTCGCTCTGTACAACTACGCCCTCGGCGGTATCGAAGGCGCCACTGGTGACGTGATCGTGATGCACGAAGCGGGCCCTGGTGGCACCGAAGCGAAGATCACCCGCAACGCCACCACCAAGAAGACCACCTACGAGATCAAGCTCCCGATGGCTTCCCTCGGCCTCGACAAGCTCGAAGGCGGCGTTCAGTTCGGTCTCGGCATGGCCATCAACGACGGTGACCAGGCCACTCCTGGACAACGCGGTTGGGGCGGCCTCGGTGCTCACGCCATCGTGTTCGGAAAGACCCCGGCTGAAACCGCGCTCTTCACCCTGAGCTCGGTGAAGCGCAACGACATCGAACCCGGCAAGGAAAACTACACCGCCAGCGCGACGGCCAAGCCGATCGTTCTCGACGGTTCCCTCAGCGAATGGGGCGGCGTTCCCGTTCTGTCGGATCCCAAGTTCTCCGTACCCAAGGGCTCCGGCGCCACCGGAACCGGCAAGTACGTGCTCTTCGAAGAGTATGCCGGCGGTACCTGGACCGGACCCGATGACCAGACCTCTGCGGTTCAGGTCGTGTACGATGCCGACAACGTGTACTTCGGCTTCGTGGTCACCGACGACTATCATGAAAACGCGGCGAACAGCGCCTGGAACGGTGATTCGATCCAGTTGATGATCGCTTCCGCCGACCGTCAGCAGCAGGTCGCCTTGTACAACTACGCCCTCGGTGGCGTGGAAGGTTCCATCGGTGACGTGATTGTCATGCACGAAGCCGGCCCCGGCGGCACCGAAGCGAAGATTACCCGCGACGCCGCGACCAAGAAGACGACTTACGAGATCAAGCTCCCGGCCGCCTCTCTCGGACTCACCGCTCCGCTGACCCTCGGTACCAAGTTCGGTCTCGGCATGGCCATCAACGACGGCGACCAGGCCACTCCTGGACAACGTGGTTGGGGCGGCCTCGGCGCCCACGCCATCGTGTTCGGCAAGTCCCCCACGGAGACTGCTCTGATCTCCCTCGGAACCGCCGCCACCGGTGATGACCGCCTGTTCCTCTCGGCGATCAACCCGAGCATTGTTTCCTTCTCGTTCCGCGTGAACGACAAGGGCTCCTCGCTCGTGAACGTCTCGAGCGTCAAGCTCACCCTCGACGGCAAGGCGGTCACCCTGACCTCCAAGCCGAAGGTCGGCGATGCCACGGACTTCACCTACACCCAGGCGATTCCGTTCACCGCTGGCAATCACAGCTACGCCATCACCGTGAAGGACACCCTGGGCAACACGGTGACCGACTCCGGCAACTTCATCGCTGCTGCGGTGGCCACCCTCACGGCGGGCCAGCAGGCGAGCGGCGTGGACAAGACCAAGACCGGTGCCACCTGGCGCATCTTCCAGAACGACGAAATCGCATCCACCTCGTTGGATGATGCCGAGTCGGCCCTGGCTGGAACGCTCGTGAGCGCTGGCGGCGGTCTCATGCAGAACCTCGCGAACCAGAATGACCCCGGCGTTTCCCTCGGAGCCGGCGTCAAGGTGGGTTCGTCCTTCAAGTACCAGATCTCGGGTGTTGTGAACTTCGGCCAGCAGGCTGGAGACAACAACGGCTTCTTTGGTCCTGACGACCAGATGCCTGGTATCCCCGGAGTTGCAGGCACCGACGACGGTATCGCGGGCGAGGTCATCTCGTTCGTGGAATTGCCGGCGGGTGTTGTGACGCTCGGTGTCAGTGCGGGTGAGCGCTTCCGCGCCCAGGCCGGCTACATCAACAAGATCACCGACGCTTCGCTCCTCGGCGAAGGCACCTCCTCGCTGCTGCGGTTCTTCGTTCAAGACGCCGGTATCTATCCGATCCGCGTCCTCGTTCAGGGCACCACGGGCAATGCGTTCGTCGAGTTGTTCAGCGTGAATGCCGCGGGCGACAAGGTCCTCGTTAACGACCTCGCCAACGGCGGCCTCAAGGCCTACCGCGTGGGTACCGCTCCCGACAAGGGTGCGCTCGCCGTGGTTGGCGCAGTGCCTGCCCCGCTGTCCGGCGTGGCGCTCACCGGAATCGTCGTCAACACCTCGACCAAAACGATCACCGCAGACCTCCCGGCCAGTGGCGCTCAGGGTTACCTGACCATCACCCCGGTGGTGAACATCACCAGCACCAAGATCGTCGGTGGCAAGTTGGTGATCACCTACCAGTGATCCTGTTTCCCGCATCGATCCAATCGATGCGTTGAACTTCAAGAGGGGTCGGTCTTCGGACCGGCCCCTTTTTCGTAGGCAGATGGATTCGAGATGGCTGCGAGCATCCTCCTTTTCCCAAATTTCGAAGTGTTCGTTTCAGTCCCCAGAAATCGGCCCGAATTGACCCTGCCCAGCCTTCGTGGTTGGGTCCGACGCGTGCATCGGATTGCCCTCGGCTGGATTCTTCTCTCGGTCCTTTTCGGTATCGCGCCTCTCGCGGCGCAGCCGGTCTCCACCGGATGGACCCAGGGGAGTGGATTCCGATCCCAACCGCTTTCGGTACCGGCATCCTCCAAGGTCGGGTTCTCCGAGATCCCGGCGATCTCCGCAGGAATCACCTTCACCAACCTTTTGCTCGGTGATTCCTATCTCACCAACGCAGTGGCTCACAATGGTGCGGGTGTTGCGATCGGTGACGTCGATGGCGACGGATTTCAGGATTTGTTCTTCGCGAGTTTGAACGGGGGAAATCGGTTGTACCGAAACCTTGGCGGTTGGCGCTTCCAGGAGCTGGACGCGGGTGCCGCGGTTTGCGCGGGGCAGATTTCAACCGGCGTTTGCTTTGCCGATGTCGATGGCGATGGGGACCTCGACCTGTTGATCAACGGCATCGGAACTGGAACCCGCCTGTTCCTGAACGACGGCAAGGGGCGTTTCACCGAGAAGGAAAACTCGGGCCTCTCCCGAACTGCCTCTTCGACCTCGATGGCGTTGGCCGACATCGATGGCGACGGGGACCTGGACCTGTATTGCACCCACTTCACCGATGCCATGTACCTCGCGGATCCGACCACCCGGTTCGGACTCGCCCGCAACGGCGACACCTGGGAGGTGGCGAAGATCAACGGCGAATCCACGCGGGCCCCGCGCTGGAAGGGGCGTTTCCAGGCCCTCCCCGATGGGAAAATCCGAGAGCTTCCCGAGGTTCACGGGTTCTATCGCAACGATGGCCAGGGACATTTTACCCCGATCGAAAACGAGCCAGGGACGTATCAGGACGAGGACGGAAAACCGATTCCTCCGTTTCGTGATTGGGGGCTCGCGGTGATGTTCCGTGATCTCAACGGCGACGGAATTCCGGATCTCTACATCTGCAACGACAACACTTCCCCGGATCGAATTTGGATCAACAACGGCAAGGGAACCTTTCGCGCGCTCGCGTCGAACAAGATTCGGCACACGAGCCGATCGTCGATGGGCGTGGACATCGCGGATTTCGATCGCGATGGGCACGACGATTTGATGGTGGTGGACATGCTCGCGCGGGATCCCTCGCGGCGGTTGCGGCAGTTGATGCGCGATCGTCCGGCACTCGCAGAAGTGGAGCGGGTGTTTGAACGCCCCCAGTTCAATCGGAACACCCTGTTCTTCGGGCGCGCCGACGGCAGTTACGTGGAGGCGGCGCTGTGGGCTGGAGTGGCCGCGACGGATTGGACCTGGACCGTGGCGGCGCTCGATGTGGATTTGGACGGCTACGAGGATCTGCTCATGACCAATGGGTTCGAATTCGATGTGATGAACCAGGACAGTCACAACCAGATCAAGGATCGCACCAAGCGGTGGACCGATGCGCAGCTCAAGCGGTCCATGCAGTTCCATCCGCACTGGCGGAGTCAGAACGTGGCCTTCCGAAATCGGGGCGATGGATCGTTTGAACCGAAATCGTCGGACTGGGGGTTTGATCACGCCGGCATTTCCTTCGGCATGGCGCTCGCGGATCTGGACAACGATGGCGATCTGGACCTGGTGGTGAACAATCTCAACGAAGGTCCCTCGCTGTATCGAAACGAAGCTTCGGCCGGACGTGTGGAAGTTCGCCTCAAGGGACGTGCTCCCAACACCGCAGGCATTGGAGCGCGCATCACTTTGAAGGGCGGGGCAGTGGTGCAAAGCCAGGAGATGATTTCCGGCGGAAGGTATCTCTCCGGCGGCGAAACCGTGCGCGTGTTCGCCGCGAATGCTGCGGCGTCCGAACCCCTGTCGCTGGAGGTTCGCTGGCGCAGCGGGGCACGAAGCGTGGTTCCCGGAGTGCGGGCGAACCACCAGTACGAAATCGAGGAACCAGCGACTGCGAATCCCGTCGCGGTTGAGACCCCAACGACGAAAACTCCGTCGCCCTGGTTCGAGGATCTCAGCGCGCAGATTCCTCACACGCACGCAGAGGACGGATTCGATGACTGGTCGCGTCAGATCACCCTGCCGCGACGGCTGGGACATCAGGGACCGGGAATCGCCTGGTTCGATTGGGACGGCGATGGATGGGACGATTTGGTGATTGGTTCCGGAATTGGAACCGCCCCGGCGGTGTTCCGAAACCAACAGGGACGAGGCTTCAACGGTGTTCCCGGAATCGCGCCGGCGCGCGGGGAACAATCCGCCGTGGTGGGATGGTCCGATGGAATGGGCGGCCGCGCGCTGCTGGCCGCGATGTCCAATCCGCAGTCGGTGCCCGATGTGACCCCCGGCCTGGCCGTGTACCGCGCGGGATCCACCAATTTCAGTGCACCAGAATTGATACCCACCGATTCCGCAACCCTTGGGGCAATCTCAGTTGCCGATGTGGACGGCGATGGCGATCTCGATGTGTTTGTGGCGGGACGCAATCAACCGGGCCATTATCCCGAGGCGGTCTCGTCCAGTGTCTGGCTGAACCAGGGAGGCAAACTGGTGCAGAGTCCGGAATGGAGTGCGGCGTTCAGCAAACTGGGCTTGGTTGCCGGGGCGACTTTTGTGGACCTCAACCAGGATGGAAAACCGGATCTCGCTCTGACCACGGAGTGGGGACCGGTCCGCATTTTCATCAATCGGGGAAACCGCTTTGAGGAAGCCACCAAGGACTGGAAACTCGACGGATTGAAGGGCTGGTGGACGGGAATCGTGGCCGGGGATTTCAACGGGGACGGCCGCATGGATCTGGCCTGCGGCAACTGGGGACACAACTCAGTCTATGCGCTGTATCGGCCGCATCCGCTCCGGCTCTTCCACGGGGAGTGGTCGGGGGCCGGGGTTCAAATCCTGGAATGCTGGGGCGCTGGTACCAATTGGTATCCGGTTCACGATCGTCTGTGGTTGGAACGCGGATTTCCCGGGCTGGCCACCGAGTTTCCCACGCACGCGGCATTCTCCGCGGCATCGGCGCGCGACATTCTCAAGTCGGCCTACGACTCCGCCGCGTACGTGGAGGCGTCGGAGTTTTCATCCATGGTGTTTCTCAACGAGGGCGGATCGTTCAAGCCGGTTCCACTTCCGCGCGAGGCGCAGTGGGCGCCGGTGTTTTCCGTCAATGTGGCGGACGTGGATGGCGATGGGATCGACGATCTGTTCTGCGCGCAGAACTTTTTTGGAACGGCGACCGACATCACCCGTGAGGACGCCGGACAGGGGCTGTGGCTGAAGGGACGCGGCGATGGCACCTTTGCGGCCATCGATGCCTCGATCAGTGGCATCCGGGTTCTTGGCGAGCAGCGTGGTGCGGCGCTTGGGGACTTCGATCACGACGGGCGGGTGGATCTCGCAGTGACCCAGAACGGCGGTGCGACGCGGCTGTTCGCGAATCGGCACGCCACGCCGGGAATGCGCGTGATGTTGAAAGGCGCGAAGTCGAATCCCGACGGCGTCGGATCCCAGATTCGTATTCTTTATGCTGGCGGGAATCCCGGGCCGGCGCGGACTCTACAGGCAGGTTCGGGCCATTGGTCGCAGGACTCGGCAACCCAGATCCTCGGACTTCGCGGCGCGCCGTCGGCGGTGTGGATCCGCTGGCCGGGCGGACGCGAACAGACGGTCCCCGTGCAACCGGAACAACGCTCAGTGGTTCTCCAGTATCAGGAATGAAACGTACTGCCCCAGTCCCCTTCGCCCCAGGTTTTCTCGTTTCGCTGCTCCTGTTTGCCGCGTGGGCGGGGCTGATCGCGGGATGCAGTCGCGAGGGACAGGATTCCGCGAAGGCTGCGGCGTCTGCACCGAAGCTCGTTCCGCTGACCAACATGGTGGTGATCCGCGGGGGAACGTTTCAGCGACTGAAGTTCCCGGTCACCATCTCCCATGATTTCTGGATCGGGAAATACGAGGTCACCCAGGCCGAGTTCGCATCGGTGATGGGAACCAACACCAGCCACTTCACCGGGGATCCGAATCGACCGGTGGAAAAGGTGTCGTTCCTCGATGCGACCGCCTACTGCAAGCGACTCAACGCGCGCGAACGGGCCAACGGAACGTTGCCCGACACCTACGAATATCGCCTCCCGACCGAGGCCGAGTGGGAATACGCGTGCCGCGCTGGATCGACCAACCGTTTCAGTTTTGGAAATGACGTGGCGCTCGGCGACCGCTTTGCCTGGACCGCCGAGAACAGCGGAGCGACCACGCATCCCGTGGGACAAAAGGAGCCGAACGCCTGGGGCTTGTACGACATGCACGGCAACGTCTGGGAATGGTGTCAGGATTGGTTCGAGCCCTATCCCGCGGCGCCGCTGACTGATCCCACGGGCCCCGCCACGAACAAGTACAAGGTGTTCAAGGGCGGCGGATGGAACCAGGACCTGCCCTACGGCGGCGCCTCGAGTCGATTTATGATGGGACCCCAAACTGGAATTCATTTCGTGGGATTCCGGGTGGTCCTGGCGCCGGTTCGGTAACCCAACAACTCCATGAAAATTCTCCGACCTGCAGCGAAGCATCAAACCCGGGTCGGCAGATTGCCGCTCCTGGTGCTTCCCCTGTTGACTGCGTTTCTGCAGGCAGCCGAGCCCGTCGCGCGACAGACCTTCAATCCGCTCGGAACCAATTCCAACGTGCTCCCGCTTCTGGCAGCGGCGGAGGCGCGTCAGCGCGAGGCCGCGCGCAGTTGGTCGGTCTTTCACGACTTCACGTTTGAGGATCGCGTCGAGGCCAGCGGCATCCGGTTTCAGATGCATCCGGTGGAGGACGCCTCCAAGAACTACAAGGCGGTTCACTACGATCACGGCACTGGACTCGCCGTGGCCGATGTGGACGGGGACGGCTTGCTCGACGTGTATTTCGTCGATCAACGCGGAGGCAATCAGCTCTGGCGCAATCTCGGCGCGGGCCGCTTCGAGGACATCACGTCGAAGGCCGGTGTCGCCGTGGCCGATCGGGTTTGCGTGACCGCTTCCTTTGCCGACTACGACAACGACGGCCATCCCGATTTGTTCGTCACCACCGTGCGCATGGGAAACGTGCTGTTTCACAATGAAGGCAACGGCGTGTTCCGCGACGTGACCGCCGAGTCCGGCCTGGCGGTGAAGCAGCCCCGGCACAGCTCGGGCGCCGTGTGGTTCGATTTCAACAACGACGGACTCCTCGACCTCTTCGTGTGCAACGTCGGCACCTACACCCGCGCGGAGAAGGGGAAGGATGGGTCCTACCTCGGCCGGTCCGACGCCTTTCTCGGGTGGATGTTCCCCGACCGCAGCGAGAAGAGTGTGCTGTACCAAAACAAGGGCGGCGGAAAATTCGAGGACGTCTCGAAGTCGATGGGACTGGAGCATGTGGGATGGAGCGGCGATGCGACGGTGTGCGATGTGAACGGCGACGGGTTTCCCGATTTGTACGTGTTGAGCATGTCGGGTCGGGACCGGTTGTATGAGAACCAGGCCGGGAAGGGCTTCGCGGATCGTTCGGATCGGTATTTTCCGAAGACCCCGTGGGGTGCGATGGGCGTGAAGTTCTTCGATTTCAATCTCGATGGAGAGATGGACCTGCTGGTCACGGACATGCATTCCGACATGACTTCGCGGCAGATCCAGGCGGGTGAGCGCGATTTCACTCCAGGGTTTGAAAAGCAGAAGAGCGATCCGTGGTGCTCGGCCGAATGGAGCGCCGTTCAGGTTCAGGCTTCGACCAACAACATCCTCGGAAACGCGTTTTTCAAAAACACGGGTCAGGGGAAGTTTGTGGAGAGTTCCTCGTCGCTCGGATTGGAATCGTACTGGCCTTGGGGTGTCTCGGTGGCGGATCTAAATGCCGATGGCTACGAGGATGTGATCGTGACGGCCGGCATGGGGTACCCACTTCGGTACGCGATCAATTCCGTGCTGCTGAACGAGCAGGGCCGCCGGTTTGTGGACAGCGAGTTTGTCCTCGGGGTTGAACCCCGCGCCGGCAAGCGGACCGAGAAGGTGTTCTTCACGTTGGATGCGTCGGGCGAGGACCGGCGACATCCCATCGCGCGCGGCAAGACCGGTTTGATCGATGTGATCGGGACGCTGAGTTCACGGTCGTCGGTGGCCTTCGATGTGGATGGCGATGGCGACCTGGATGTCATCACCAACGAATGGAACGACCGTCCGCAGGTGTTGATCAGCAATCTCGCGCAGCGTCATCCGGTGCACTGCCTGCAGGTGAAACTGGTGGGCACCAAGTCGAACCGGGATGCACTTGGAGCGCGTGTTCGGGTGGTGGCGGGTGGGAAGAGTTACGCGCGATTCAACGACGGAAAATCCGGCTACCTGTCGCAGAGCGCCATGCCGCTTTACTTCGGATTGAACGACGTGACGCGTGCAGAACGCGTCGAGGTTCAATGGCCCTCGGGGACGCGTCAGACGATCACCGAGGGGATTCCGGTGAACGGATTGTTGGTGGTGACGGAACCGCGCTGAACGAAGCTTAACGCGTCTTCGCCGAAGCCTTGGGGCGGTAGCCCACGTCGCGAAACTCAGTCCCCTGCGGAACATACGACGCATCGAACTGGGGCACCGGCACCGACAACCGATTCTGTTCGGCGGAGACTTTTCCCTGCGCATCGAGCACGCGTCCGGCGAAGACGCATCCCTTCACCGTGCCGCCTGCGTTGATGGCGAGCTCGTATCGAGGATAGCCCTTGAGTCCGGTGTCTTCGGTGTTCCCGCCGAACAGGCATTGGAGATAGGTGCTCTCGTTCCCCATGTCGTCCACGCCGTTTCGATTCTTCACAAAGGTGCAGTTCTGAAACAGCGCCTTGGAATTCCAGAACAGGGTGACCACGCCGTTGTTCACGAACGGACGCTCGCCGGAGTTTTTTGCGACGAGGTCCTCGCCGGTGTTGGAGGTGTTCTCGACGAACAGGCAATTGATCACTTCCGCAGCGCTGCCGACCAGGAGATCGAGGGCCCCGCCCGTGCCCTGCGCGCGGTTGTTGCGGAAGACGCAGTTTTCAATCCGCACCACGCCTTCCTTGTAGCCCTGATGCTGGATCGAGATTCCCGCGCCGCAGGGGCGCGTGAAATTGTCGATCAAGGTGAGGTCGCGCAGTACGGGATAGGACCGGCCGAACACTTTGACCCCGCCGCCATCGGAGTAGAAAAAGAAGTTCTTCAGAATCGCCGTCGAAGGCTCCATCTCACGCGTCTGCGCGCGGGTGAGGAAGGCGTTGGCCCCTGTGAGATGAAAGCCCTGCAGGACGGTGTTCGATGACACGCCGTCGCCGAAATACACGACGTGATTCACCACCGCCGGGAACCCCGGTTCCGAGGGCAGAGCGAGTTCCGGATTCGCAGCGCTTAGTGTGACCGCGCCTTCCGCCACCAGATGGATGCCGTCGTGGCTGCGGTTGAACCACACCAGGGCCTGCCGGCGCACGCGCGAGCGGTATTCGCCGGCGTGAACGTGCACCGTCTTTTGTACCCGGTTCGTCGCAGCGGCCTGCATCGCTTCCTGGATCTCGTCGCCGGGATGCACGTGATACCCGTCGTCGAGCAGCGTGATGGCGGCCGACGCGGGCAGGCCTGCAACGAGAGCGAGGAGGCCGAGGGCGGCGGTGATTCCCCGGGCGAATCCGGTGCGGCGCCGAAGCGGAGAAGGGATGGAATCCATGACAAGGCCGTGCTGGGGGGAAGCATGTCCCGATGCGCTGAAAATCGCAGCTCAAACTGCGGTCCAGTTTTACGACGCGACCGGATTGCGATCGATTTAGGGTTCCTGCACCAGGGCGACGCGGAATCCGAGATAGTCGCCGCGCAGTCCCGGGCTGAAGGCTCCGCGAACCGCCGAGCGGCTTCGTCGCGCGCCGTAGATCAGGTTGCCGCCGCGATAAATCCGGACCTTGCCCGTTTCGGGTCCGACAGGATCCACCGAAAGACCGACCGGATAATCGGCGTACCAATCCTGACACCACTCGGCGACGTTGCCGTGGAGATCGTGCAGGCCCCAGGCGTTGGCACGACGGGTTTTCACCGGCTGGAGGCGGCCCTTGGAGTTCCCGGCGTGCCAGGCGATTTCATCAAACTCGCCGGCGAACAGGCCGGTGGTGCCCGCCCGGCAGGCGTATTCCCACTGCGCCTCGGTGGGGAGGTCCCACTTCCATCCCGCGGGCAGCAGACCCAGTTGACGGTGCCAGGCGGTCAGTTGCTGGCAGTACGCGTGGGCATCGGTCCACGTCACCTGGGTCACCGGCAGGGAGTCGCCCCGTGTTCCGCTGCGGTTGGTGGCGCTCAGCTTGAGCCACTGCGCCTGGGTGCATTCGGTTTCAGCCAGATAGAATCCGCGATTCAACAGAACGGTGTGCAGGGTTTCGTCGCGATCGCGGTCTTTTTCATCGGGCGGGCTTCCCATGGTGAACCGACCCGCAGGAATCCAACGAACGGTCAGCGTCACTGCATTGGTGGTGCGGCCGCCCTCGAGCGGGATGGAAATCGAATCGCCGACAGCGTGCGGGGCGGTGATGGCGGAGCGGATCGATGCGATCCGTTGTACCGAATTGGAGACTTCGGCCGCGGCGTTGGCGCGCGTCTCCGTCATCCAAGCCATCAAGGCCGGGCTGGTACCGACTGAAGCCGCGGCATTCGATTCGCTGGGGGCTGATTCCTTCGACAGCCGTGCAAGCTGAGCAACCAGTTGCGTCGCGTTGGCGAGTGCGCGCGATGAGTCCAGCACGACGCCGGATTTCATCGAGTCATCGAGCGGGAACAACCACACGGGCCAGTGCGATCCGGGCGTGGATTGTGGATCCGGCCGGACCGCGATCCAGTCGCCCGGGGCCGCGGTCCAGCGGAAGGCGCCCGTGGCGTCGGATCGTACCACCGCGTTGGTGATGGACTCGAACAGGCGGTGGACCAGCGCGGGCTCTTGGTTCAACGCGGCGGACCGGGCGGACTGAAGTTGATGTCGGCGTTCGGTGATTTCAGCCGTCCACGCGGAACGGCGCGGAACGTACGGGGCCGGATTGAAGAGGACGTCGAGCTCCGAAGCGAAGCGGCGCAGTGCGGTGTCGTCGGCATCGATTTGCGCGATGCGCGATGCGGATTCCTTCGACTCCGTTTGATACTCCGCGAGCAACCGTCTTCCCAGCTGTGGGGCATTTTCTGCATCGACGGAGTGCACCTCGACCGCCAGCGGTTGATTCGCCTTTCCGGTCCATTCGCGCCGAGGGGAGCATCCGGTCCACGCGAGGATTCCGCAGAGCACGACACCGAGGACGTGTTTCGGGCGGGGGCGTGGTGCGAACATCGGAGTTCAGGTCAGGCGCGCAGCATTTCGTCGATGATGTTCTCGAGCGGACGGCGCGGACGGAAACCGATCAAGCGTTCGAGCTTCGCAACTGCGGGGCGTCGATTCCGCATGTCCTCGAATCCGGCTTCATAGGCCTGGTCGTAGGGGACGGTTTCGATCGGGGAATTGGATCCGGTTTTGCGGATCACCTCGCGGGCGAGTTCGAGAATGCTGATCGGTTGATCATTCCCGATGTTGATCACTTCGCCGCGGGCAGCGGGGCAGTTCTGGAGTCGAACGAGCGATTCAATCACATCGGCCACATGGCAGAAGCAGCGGGTTTGTCCGCCATCGCCATACACGCGCAGCGGCTTGCCGGTCTTGGCGGCCTGGATGAACCGGGGCAACACCATGCCGTAGCGGCCGGTTTGGCGCGGTCCGACGGTGTTGAAGAATCGCACGATGGTGACCGGAAGTCCTCGTTCACGCATGTAGGCGAGGGCCAGGAATTCATCCATCAACTTGGAGCAGGCGTAGCTCCATCGGCCGAGCGTGGGTGGGCCGATGAGGAGATCGTCCTCCTCGGAAAAGGTGGACTTGGAGCTCTTGCCGTACACTTCCGAGGTGGACGCCAGCAGCACGGGAACTCCGGACGGAGCCGCAGCGGCGAGCACGGCTTCGGTTTCTTTGAGATTGGTCTCGATGGTGCGGATCGGGGAGCGGACGACGAGTTCCACACCCACGGCGGCCGCGAGGTGAAACACCATTCCGCATTGCGAAATCCAGTTCGCCAGATCCGCGAATCCGGACACGGTGGATTCCACCACCTTCAAATTCGGATGCCCGGCCACGGCGGCGAGGTTGTCGCGACTCCCGGTGGAAAAATCATCGACCACCCACACCGTGTTCCCCTCCGAAAGCAACCGTTCCACGAGGTGCGAGCCGATGAAGCCGGCACCTCCGGTGACGAGGACGGGTTTGTGCATGGGCGGGACACTGCCGCGTCGGAGGCGCGGGAAAAAGGCTCAAAACGGGTTCGCGGCTTAGCGTCGGTCGGCGTGCTCTGGTTCGTCGAGCGCGGAGGCCACGGCTTCCGCGAGTCGCTGACGGTACGCGGCGGTGGCGATTTGCGAGGCCTCTGCGGGATTGGAGAGGAATCCACCCTCAATCAGGATCGCGGGCCGCTTTTGTCCCCGCAGCACGCCCATGAACCGAGCGCGTCGTACGCCGCGATCCACCGCGCCGGTCTTCTGGATCAACGAGCGATGAATCCGCAGCGCGAGCCGCAGGTTCGGATTGTCGAACGCGTTGTTCGGCCATTCCTGCGAGGCGTCATCGGCAAAATCACGCGTGACCGTGGAAGGCAGCCCCTTTGGCGTCAGGCAGTAGGTCTCCAGTCCCCGCACCTCGGTGTTGGGAAACGCCCCGTTGAAATGCAGGCTCACGAAGAGCGCGGCCCCGGCGCGATCGGCCGATTCAATCCGGCCCGGCAGGTCGAGGCTGGCGTCGTTGGTACGGGTGAGCGACACGTCCCATCCCCGCGCCTGCAGCAGGGCCGCAAGCCGCAGCGCCCAATCCAGGGTGAATTGCTTCTCAAACTGCGAGCCGGTGATGATGCGTGTACCAGAATTGGTCCCCCCGTGGCCGGGGTCGATGACGATCCGTCGCAGTGCGGGCACGACCCGTCCGGATTCGAGGAGCGGGGTGAAGGTTTTCTCGATGTCGCGTCGGAGCACCTCGACCCGGTGGTCGATGAGCCGCGGTTCGAATCCCAGATAGACCGGCGTTCCCTCCCAAAGCACGCGTTTGCTGCCGGGGATGACCTCGATTTTTCGATTCCCGTGGGCCTCCCGCCACTGCTGCCAATCCACCCAGTACGGCCCGCGTGATTCGCCCGAGGCGTTTGCGGAGCCGGGCGAGGCGGCGGCGGGGGATTCCACCACCGCCGGAGCGGTCTGGATCGGAGGGGTGGGCTGGGCCGGTGGAGCGGGCTCCACGGGGTCGCGGGCGGCCTGGAGGGTGGGGGCCTGGGGAATCGGAAGTGTCTCCAGCTGAGCGCTGGAGCGCTGGGAAGCCGGCCGCCCCGAAGGAGCGCCCGTCTCGCACCCGGTCATCACGCCGAGGAGCGCGATGAGGGGAAAAAAGCGGTGAAAACCGCCGCGGCGGAACATGCGGCCGATTACGCCCGCCGTCTTCTGAATCACAAGCCGAATGTGGCTCGACCTCAAATTTGAGGCGGAGATTCCGATAAGGAAGTGTCGTTCCTGCGGGAGGCGAGAATGCGGAGAGTCTGTCGCGTCCCTTGACTTGCCACCCCTCCGACCCGAATTTGAACGCGATCAGCTATGCAATGCCACGTGTGTAAAAAGGCGGAGGCCACCGTTCACCTGACTCAGATCGTTGAGAACCAGGTGAAAAAGGTGGATCTCTGTGAAGCCTGCGCCAAGGAGAAGGGGGTCAATGATCCCACCGGTTTCTCCCTGGCGGACCTTCTTCTGGGCCTGGGGGCCTCGCAAAAGATGGAGGAGGCCACCACCGCCGCCGGCACCGAGACGGCGTGTCCTGCCTGTGGTTTCACCCAGGCCGACTTCAAGAAGACCGGCCGGCTCGGATGCTCCGAGTGCTACCACGTGTTTGCCGAGGGACTCGAATCCCTGCTCAAAGGCATGCACAAGGGCACGCAGCACAAGGGCAAGGTTCCTGCCGGGCAGAAGCGGGTCAGCACGAGCCGCAACCGCATCGAGAAGCTCGAGACCGAGCTCAAAAGCGCCATCGAGCGCGAGGATTTCGAACAGGCCGCGGCACTCCGGGATGCCATCAAGTCGGCCCGCAAGGAATCCCAGACCGCCTGAATGCTGGCCTGAACCTGAATCTGAACTTGAACCTGAGCATGCTTTGATCTGATCCGCCCCACCGCATGAACGTTCTCGAATTCCTGAGCAACCCGTCCGACGCCTGCCGCCGCGGCGGGCCCAACGACAAGATCGTCTTTTCCTCCCGCGTCCGCCTGGCCCGCAACCTGACCGGTGTTCCATTTCCGGGACACGCGAAGAAGGCCGACCGGGTGAAGACCTTCGACCTGTTGATGGAGGCCGTGTCGGCGCTTCCGCAGATGGGGCAGGATCCGTTCTCCGAGGGCATGGACAAGCTGTCAGCCCAGGACAAACAGCTGCTGGTGGAGCGCCACCTGGTCAGCCGCGAGCACGCGCAGAAGAACGCCGGCAGCGGACTCGTCCTGAACAAGGAGGAGACCGTCTGCGTGATGGTGAATGAAGAGGATCACCTGCGCATGCAGGCGCTGCGTCCGGGTCTGCAACTCAAGCAGGCCTGGCTGGCGATCGATGCCGTGGACACCTCGCTCCAGGAGAAGGTCGAGTTCGCCTTCGATTCCCATTACGGCTACCTGACCGCCTGCCCGACCAATCTTGGTACCGGCATCCGGGTCAGCGCCATGCTGCACCTCCCGGGCCTCGTGCTCGCCGAGCAGATCAACCAGATCATCCAGGCCGTCAACAAGCTCGGCCTCGCGGTCCGCGGGTTGTACGGCGAAGGCACCGAGGCGCTGGGGAACATCTTCCAGGTGTCCAACCAGATGACGCTCGGGGAATCCGAAGCCGAGATCGTGGAGCGCATCAACAAGGTGCTGCTGCAAATCATCGAGCACGAGGAAAACGCCCGTCTCTTCCAGTTGGAGAAGAAGCCGAAGGTGCTGCTGAACCACATTGGCCGTGCCTACGGCGTGCTGTCGCATTCCCACACCATCACGTCGAAGGAGACGATGAACCTCCTCAGCCACCTCCGTCTCGGGGTGGACCTGGGGCTGTTTGGTCCGACCCCCAAGGCGGTGGTGGACGAGTTGTTCCTGATTTCGCAGCCGGCGCATTTGCAGGCGGGACGGAACCAGAAGCTCGATGCCGAGGGACGCGATGCGTTGCGGGCCGACCTGCTGCGCGAGCGGATGAAACTCCTGCCCCCGCCGGATCCCGCGGGCCTGACCGAACGTCCGGCCTGACCCGTGAGAATTCCCGCGTTTCCCAGTCCGATGGAACGCGGTTTGGAAGAACTTTTGACGTTGCGAGACGCGACCCACACATTGCGTTACGACTGATCTGCGACTCCCGCAGTCAACGACGAACGCGGCCACCCCTAAGCCCAGGATGCCATGAGCGAAGACAACATGAACAACTTCACGCCCCGCGCGCAGCAGGTGCTCGCGCTGGCGCGGAAAGAGGCGGATCGTTTCAACCACAACTTCGTTGGCACGGAGCATCTGCTCCTCGGGCTCATCAAGCTCGGCCAGGGCGTTGCGGTGAATGTGCTCCAACGCATGGGACTCGACCTTGAGAACGTCCGCCAGGAGGTGGAGAAAGAGGTCCGCGGCGGAGGCGAAGGCAAGGTCAGCGGGAACATCCCGTACACCCCGCGCGTGAAGAAGGTGCTCTCCCTCGCCGCGAAGGAAGCCAAGGCCCTCAACCACACCTACGTCGGCACCGAACACATCCTGCTCGGACTGCTCCGCGAGGGCGATGGCGTCGCTGCAAAGGTGCTCAAGAATCTCGACATCGACATCGAGCAGTGCCGTCAGGAAATCCTCAAGGAGCTGGATCCCGGATTCCAGCAGAACGAAGGCGAAGAGCCTCCTGCCGAAGCCGCCGCCGCCTCCGAGGGCGTGAAGTCGGGCTCCAAATCCGAGGCCGGAAAGAAGGACACCAAGACGCCCGCGCTGAAGGCCTTCGGACGCGACCTCACCGAGCTCGCCAAGAAGGGCGAGATGGACCCCGTGATCGGCCGCGCGCAGGAAATCGAGCGCGTCATCCAGATCCTCTGCCGCCGGACCAAAAACAATCCGGTGCTGCTCGGCGAAGCGGGCGTGGGCAAGACCGCCATCGTGGAAGGCCTCGCCCAGGAAATCGCGCGCGGTAACGTTCCCGAGCTCCTCGCATCGAAGCGCGTCGTCACCCTCGACCTCGCCCTCATGGTCGCCGGCACCAAGTACCGCGGCCAGTTTGAGGAGCGGATCAAGGCGGTGATGGACGAGATCAAGAAGGCCAAGAACGTCATCCTCTTCATCGACGAGCTCCACACCATCGTGGGTGCGGGTTCGGCCGAGGGAACGATGGATGCATCCAACATCTTCAAGCCCGCGCTCAGCCGCGGTGAATTGCAGATCGTGGGCGCCACCACGCTCAACGAGTATCGCAAGTACATCGAGAAGGACTCCGCCCTCGAGCGCCGCTTCCAGACCGTGAAGGTCGAGCCCCCCAGCGTGGAGGACGCCATCACGATCCTCAACGGCCTCAAGCCGAAGTACGAGGAACACCACAAGGCGGAGTTCACCGCAGAGGCCATTCGCACCTGCGTGACCCTCAGCGATCGCTACATCACCGCGCGCTACCTGCCGGACAAGGCCATCGACGTGATGGACGAAGCCGGATCCCGCGCCCGCATCGCCGCGATGCAGCGTCCGCCCGACGTGAAGGACATCGAGGCCGAGATCGAGACGCTCAAGCAGCAGAAGGAGCAGGCGATCAAGGACCAGGACTTCGAAGGCGCTGCGCGTCTGCGCGACAAGGAAAAGGCCTCGAAGGAACGCCTCGAGAAGACCCTCGCCGACTGGAAGACCAGCAAGGATGAACGTCGCGTCCGCGTGACCGACGACGACATTCTGCAGGTGGTTTCCAAGTGGACCGGCATTCCGCTCCAGCGGATGGGCCAGACCGAGATGCAGAAGCTTCTCAACGTGGAGGCGGAGCTCTCGAAGGTGGTCATCGGCCAGAAGGACGCCGTGATCGCCCTCGCGAAGTCCCTGCGCCGCGCCCGGGCTGACCTGAAGGATCCGAAGCGTCCGATCGGCTGCTTCGCGCTCCTCGGACCGACCGGCGTGGGCAAGACCCTCCTCGCCCGCACGCTCGCGGAACAGATGTTCGGCTCCAACCAGAACCTCATCCAGCTCGACATGAGCGAGTACATGGAGAAGTTCACGGTCAGCCGTCTGATCGGTTCCCCTCCGGGTTATGTCGGCTACGAAGAAGGCGGTCAGCTCACCGAGAAGGTGCGCCGTCAGCCCTATTCCGTGGTGCTCTTCGACGAAATCGAGAAGGCACATCCCGACGTGATGAACATGCTCCTCCAGATCTTGGAAGAGGGCAAACTCACCGACTCGCTCGGCCGCGCGGTGGACTTCCGCAACACGATCATCCTGCTCACGTCCAACGTCGGGTCGGACGTCCTGCGCAAGAACACCACCATGGGCTTTGCGAAGCAGAGCGATTCCAACGACTACGACGCCATGCGTTCGAAGACGCTGGACGAGGCGAAGAAGTTCTTCCGTCCGGAATTCCTGAACCGTCTCGACGACATCGTGGTGTTCCGCATGCTCGGCAAGCCGGAGCTCGAAGTGATCCTCGATCTCGAAATCAAGAAGGTCTCCGAGCGCATTGCGCGGAAGAACGTGCAGATCGTTCTCGATGCCAAGGCCCGCGACTTCCTCATCGAGAAGGGATTCGATCCGCAGTACGGCGCACGTCCGATGCGCCGCTCGGTGGAGAAGTACCTCGAGGACCCGATCGCCGAGGAAATCCTCAAGGGCTCGCTCACCGATGGCAGCCCGGTGGAAGTCACCGCCGAGAAGGACCGCCTCGCGTTTGTGCAGCGGGACCCGGGAGTCCCGGGTGAAACCACGCTCACCCCCGGAGCCTAAACAGCTCCTGGAAGTTTAGACCTTCAAGCAAAACCCCCGGTCTGGAATCCAGACCGGGGGTTTGTCATTTGTTGTTTGTCGTTTGCGGAGGCTCAGCGAGACCGGGGCTTCACCCGGATGTCCCCGGCGTTGAGTTCGAGGTGCTCCGAGTTGGTGGACAAGGCGGCGATGGGATAGTTGGTCTGCCACGGCACGAAGGCTCCGTGTTGAACCGTGAGACGCAGATTGAGCGGCACCTCGCCCCATCCGAAGAGCAGCGCGACCTGCGTGGCCGGGAGTTGAAACGATCCATCGCGGCCGGTGCGTTGGAAATCCTGCGAGAGCATCAGTTCCTCGCCGCCCTTGAGAAACTCGCCGGTACTGCCGCGCCACTTCCACACCTGCCGTCCGACCCGTGCGTACTTCACGGGAGCCCCGGTGGAATCGTCCACCACGCGACCGGTGACCCGCGGTGCCGTGTAGTCAATTCCCGGCCCGCGAAACGTGTCGCATCCGCACAAAAGCCCCACCGCCGCGATAGCCAGCGCAGCGGGAATGCAGCGTACCAAATGAGATACAACGGCCGAGCCGGAAGCCGAGGTTGATGCGGGTTGCACCCGTTGATTCATGGCGGGGAGACTAGCCGAGAAGGCCACTGGGGTCATGGTTTCGGCGGAGGAAATTCGGGAGGGGAGCGGGGATGGGGAGGAGCTTCGGCGCGAGAGATTTACGATTTCCTGAGAACTCCCTTGCTACCATCGGCGCCAGCCCCTAGCGTAGCTGCTCGGTCGGATCGCGGGGTGGAGCAGCCCGGTAGCTCGTCAGGCTCATAACCTGAAGGTCATAGGTTCAAATCCTATCCCCGCAACCAACAGCCCCAGTGCGAAAAGCGCCCTGGGGCTGTCCCGTTTCTGGACCCAACCATGACGGGCTTTCGTCTTCATTGTTTTCCCTGGCTGGCATTAATGCGGTTTCGCACCTGCTGGTTGGGATAATCCTGTTCGGTCAATTTGCATCCCCGATTCCCTTCCTTCCTATCCGAAAATCCAGCTCTGCCGGCGCGTTCGGAGGTCGCTTTTCCGAGGTCGGATTGATGTTGGAAAAGGGAGTTGACAGGTGTTCCAAATGGGACAATGAAATGATCCGTATGAAGCGGAAAGGAAAGAAGACGATTGGGGAGCGGGATCCGCTGGAAGGGTGGGTGCCGTTGGAGAATCCGGAGGGCGCGAGTGGCCAGCTCAGGGATGCCCCGGCGGTGCGGTTGGGGTGGGGTGGTTGGGACCACGTAGGTACCTCGGGCGCGGCGCAGCTCATTCCCAAACTCAAGGCCGGGCTGCCGCTGCGCGAATTGGAATCGCTGCGGGAGGGGCTGGACGTTCCCATGGATCGGCTCGCGGTGTTGCTCGGCATCTCGCGGGCCACGTTGCATCGGCGCAAGGAATCGGGCCGGTTGGATTCCCTGGAGTCGGATCGGGTGGTTCGTTTCGCACGCCTGCTCCATCGGGCGGCGGAGGTGTTTGAGTCCCTGTCCAACGCGCGTTTGTGGCTGAGCGCGCCGCAGCAAGGGCTCGGCGGGGAGGTGCCGCTGGAGTACGCCGGGACCGAGGTCGGGGCGCGCGAGGTGGAGGACCTCCTCGGGCGCATCGAATTCGGGGTTTATTCCTGAGGTTTCCCATGCGCGCCTGGCGTTTGGTTCGGGAACGGCATGCGGCCTCCGCCTTCAGCGGGGAGGGCGCGGCCCGGGTGGGCGGACGCTGGAATTCCCACGGCGTGCGCGTGGTGTACGCGAGCGAGAGCGTGTCGCTCGCGGCCCTGGAAACCCTCGTGCATCTGAATCCGCCCATGCCGCTGAGGTATGTGCTGATCCCGTTTGAGTTTGAGCCGGAGTGGATGGACGTGCTCGCGGAGTCGGACCTGCCCGCGGGATGGCGCGCGCACCCTCCCATGCGCGCGTCGCAACAGGTCGGGGATGCGTGGGTGGCGCGGGCTCAATCGCTCGTGCTGTCGGTGCCGAGCGTGATTGTCCCCGGCGAGCGGAATTACCTGTTGAATCCACGGCATCCGGAGATTTCCCGGATTCGCGTAGGCCGGTCGGAGCCGTTTGGGTTTGATCCGCGATTGGTTTCCGGATGAAGGGGGCTCGCGAACGAGCCTGGCTTAACCTTGGAACGCTGAGCCGGTCGGATGCCGGCAGCGGGGATCAATCGTCGTCGTCGTCCTTGGCGGCGCGGCGGACGAAGGCGGCGTGGACCGGGGCCGGGGCGGGGGAGTTGGCGCCGCGGACGCTGCGCCAGACGATTTCGTTCAGGAGCAGATCGTCGGCCGCATCCTCTTTTTTGAAATCCATCTTGGCGGAGAGTTTTTGTCCCCAGGCATTGGGCTTGTTGGTCTCGGTGAGGCTGATGCGCGCCGGACGCGCCACGTAGGGCTTGGCGTTGGGCGTGGTGCCAAAGCTCGCAAACATGGGCATGGCCGCGGCGTCGAACTGGCTCATGGGCTGGAGGCCGAGGATGAGCTCCATGGTGCGAAGCATCGAGCTGGTGGAGTAGAGAGTGGAATCCACCGCCCCGCGCTTCACGTGCGGGCTGATCACGTAGGCGATGGTGCGGTGGGCATCGACGTGGTCGGCTCCGTTTTGTGCGTCGTCTTCCACCACAAACACGGCGGTCTCGTTCCAGAACTTGGAGTGGCTGATGCCTTCGATGACGCGTCCGAGGGCGAGGTCGTTGTCGGCGACGAAGGCCGATGGGGTGAGCTTGCCCGCGCTGGTGCCGGAGGTGTGGTCGTTGGGCAGGCGGAGGATCTGCAGCCGGGGCATGTCGCCCTCGCGTTCGAAGCGCTTGAGCTCGGAGAGGAAACGATCGGCCCGCGACTGGTCGGGATAATCCATGTCGAAGCTGCGGAACGCGGGGTCAAAGTGGCCCTTGAGCGCGGAGACGAGCGTGGTGGCGGGATCGTTGGTGGTCTTGCCGTTGTTCACGAATTCGCCGTAGCTGCGGTAGCTGACGCCAGCCTTGCGGGCGCGGTCCCACAGGTATCCGCCCGCGGGCTCGGCGATCTTGAAGCGTCCTTCGGAGGGGTAGGTGTATTTGCGGTTCTGGTTGTGCCCGTAGCTTAGGGGCCACATTTTTTCCACGAAGTCGGTGGCGTAGGCGCCCATCGACCATTCGTGTCCATCGGCGCTGACCTCGCTCTCGGCGTAGAAGTTGTCGAGCAGGACGAATTCGCGCGCGAGTTGGTGATGATTCGGCGTCACGTGCTCGGGAAAGAGGCAGAGGGTCGGGTCGCCGTTGCCTTCCTTGAGGTCGCCCAGGATCTGATCGTAGGTGCGGTTTTCCTTGATGATGTAGAGGCAGTAGCGAATGGGGGATTTGCCTCCGGCCTGCAGCGGAATGGGGTGTCCGGCGGGCAGCGTCGCTGGGGGCGCGGGCGGGCGGCAGCGGTAGGTGCGGGCGGTGTAGTCGGCCAGGCGCTTCTCCAGGGTTTCGCGGTCCGGGAGGTCGATCACTTCGAGCGTTCCGCGGAAGAGCGACCCGATGTATTCGCTGAGCGGGGCGGGGACGTCGCGTCCGGGCTGCGGACCGTTGCGATTGGAGCGGGAGCCGGCGCCCTTGCCGTTGGCGACGAGCAGGTGCTTGCCATCGGGCGTGACGCGAACAGAGGTCGGATACCAACCCACGGGGATGAATCCGAGCGAATGGCTGCGTCCGGGCTGGCGGACATCGAACACCGCCACGGCGTTGATGTTGGCATTGGCCACGAACAGCAGCGATTCATCGGGGCTGAGCGCCACGCTGTTGGGGGTGGACCCGGGAAGCCCGGCGGGGCCGAGTTCGGCAGTCAGGGTTTCGACGGCGCGGCCGCTGGAGGTGTCGAGGACTGAGACGGTGTTCCGGTTGGCATTGGCCACGAAGAGGAATTTGCCGGAGCGGTTCAGGCACATTTCGTTGGGATGCTCCTGGGTGGCCCAGTGGCCGATGGATTGGTGGGTGTCGGTGTCGATCACCTCCACGGCGGATTGTCCCCAGAGGCTGACGTAGAGACGGCGTCGGGCGCTGTCCACCACGCAGGCATAGGGAAACGGCGCCTCACGATTGCCGAGGTCGAGCAGGGCGCGCTGACGCTTGGTGATGGCTTCCTCGTCGTCGCTGCGGAACGGATCGTTCGGAGAGGCGAGGGGGACGGATTCCCGCGGGGCGAGCTGGAGTTCCACCGGTGCGAGGGAGAGGCCGGGGACGGATGCGGATTCGGCGAGGGTGAGGTCCTGCACGGAGTTGCCGAGCAGGTTGGCGACAAAGAGGTGGTGTTCATCGCCGCTGAGCGCGATGCCGGCAGGGACGCCGCGCTCGTCGGGTTTGCGGAGCGGGAATTCCTGCGGGCTTCCGAGGTAACCGTTGTCGAAGGCGAAGGATTGGACGACTTCGCGTCCGGCCCCGCTGAGGTAAAGCCGGCGTCCGTCGCTCGAGAAGGTGAGGCCGTAGAAGGATTCCTCGATCCCAATTTTGGAAACGACCTTGGATCCGCGGAGGTCCACCACCTGGAGTTCGTGCGGTCCGTTGCCGCAGTGGAGCACCACGACGAAACGGCCTGCGGGGTGGATGGCGATGTTGACCGGAAAATCTCCGACTCCGATTTGTTTGCCCACCGGATCCAGGGTCCATTGGTTCGGCAGGAGCATGCCGCCGCCGGTGCGGGGGCCCGGCCACGAGGTCTCTGCGGCCGGAGCCGTGCCGGCGGTGGGAGTGCGGGGCGATTGGGTTTGCACCGCGCATCCGGCCAGGGCCGCGAGGGCCACCCAGGGGAGAATTCGTTGGGGGAACATAGGTAGGATGGCCGAGGGTGCGACGCCGGGTGAAGCGGGCTCAAGCCCCGTGTTGGTGAAAACCAAGTGAATGCGGGGAAACGGCCGTCGTCTGGGCTGGGGGCAAAAACCCCGGAATCCGCGCTTCCCGAACCAGCGACGGCTTCCGTAAGCTCGACCCAATCGCCATGCACTTGTTTAAGTCCCTATTCGCAATGCTCCTGGTCGGAGTGGTCCTCGCGCGAGCGCAGGCCCCGGCCAAGCTTGAGCTCAAACCCGAAGATCATGTGGTCCTCATCGGCAACGCGCTTGCCGACCGCATGCAACACACCGGCTGGTTTGAAACCCTGGTCCAGACCCGATTCCCCGACCACAAGCTGGTCTTCCGGAATCTCGCCGTCGCCGGCGACGAGGTCGCCTTCCGCCACCGCTCCGAGAACTTCGGTTCCCCGGACGACTGGTTGAAGAAGACCAGCGCCAACGTGGTGCTCGCCTTCTTCGGCTTCAATGAATCCGTCAAGGGACCGGACGGCCTGGCCAAGTTCCGCGCCGACCTCGACAAGGAGCTGAAGCACCTTCAGTCGACCGACTTCTCCGGCAAGGGTGCCCCAAAAGTGGTGCTCATCTCGCCGATCGCAAACGAGCGTCATCAGGACAAGAACTACCCCGACCCGACCGCGAACAACAAGAACCTCGAACTCTACACCGCGGCCATGGCCGAAGTGGCGCAGTCCAACGGGGTTCAGTTCGTGGACGTGTTCCATCCCTCGCTGAAGCTCTTCAGCGACGCCGCGGCGCGCAGCCGCTCGTTGACCATCAACGGCCTCTACCTCAGCGACGACGGCGACAAGGCCCTCGCTCCCGTGCTCTTCGAAGGCCTCTTCCGTGAGAAGGCGCCCCGCGGCAATCGCGAGAAGCTCCGTGCGGCGATCAATGAAAAGAACGCCCAGTGGCACGCCCGGTATCGCACCGTGGACGGCTACAACGTGTACGGCGGCCGCTCGGCCCTCGCCTACCAGCCCGACAAGGGCGGATTCATCAGCGATCGGAATGCGCCCGCTCCCTACGTGTCCAACTACAAGGTCATGCAGGAGGAAATGAGCCAGCGCGACGTGCTCACTGCGAACCGCGATCGTCACGTCTGGTCCCTGGCCAAGGGCAAGGATTCGGAAATCGACGACTCGAATCTCCCTCCCGTCACCCAGGTTCCCACCAACAAGCGCGGCACCAAGGAGGACGGCAGCTACACCTTCCTCAGCGGCGAGGCGGCCATCTCCAAGATGACCGTGCACTCCGGCATGAAGGTGAATCTGTTCGCCAGCGAAGAGCAGTTCCCCGAACTCGCCAATCCGGTGCAGATGGCCTGGGACACCAAGGGCCGCCTCTGGGTGGCTGCCTGGCCCAACTACCCGGAACGCACCCCGGACTCCAAGGTCGGCGACAGCCTGCTGATCTTTGAAGACACCGACGGCGACGGCCGCGCTGACAAGGTCACCCACTTCATCGATGACCTGAACTGCCCCACCGGCTTCCAATTCTACAAGGACGGCGTGCTCATCATGCAGGCGCCGGACCTCTGGTTCGTCCGCGACACCGACGGCGACGGCAAGGCCGATTGGAAGGAACGCGTGTTGATGGGCATGGATTCCGCGGATTCCCACCACACCGCCAACGCCATCTGCCTCGACCCCGGTGGTTCCATTTACCTCAGCGACGGCGTGTTCCATCGCACCCAGGTGGAAACCTCCCGCGGACCGGTCCGCAACAACGACGGTTCCATCTACCGCTTCGAACCCCGCACCGGCGACTTCACCCGCTACGCCCCGTACGGATTCGCGAATCCCCACGGCCGCGTGTTTGACCGCTGGGGCAACGACATCGTCACCGACGCCACCGGCAACGCGAATTACTTCGGTGCCGCCTTCTCGGGTCACATCGATTACCCCGCGTCCCACTCCGGGATGAAGGAATTCTGGAACCGCCCGTCGCGTCCCTGCCCGGGCACCGGAATCCTCAGCAGCCGCCACTTCCCCGAGGAGTTCCAGAACAACTTCATCAACCTGAACGTGATCAGCTTCCAGGGCGCCTTCCGCGTGAAGGTCAGCGAGGACGGATCCGGTATCAAAGGTGAGACTCTCGAGAACCTGATCTCCTCCACCGATCCGAACTTCCGTCCCTCGGCCATCAGCGTCGGACCTGACGGAGCGCTGTATTTCACCGACTGGCACAAGCCCTTGATCGGCCACATGCAGCATCACTTGCGCGATCCGAACCGCGACAAGACCCACGGCCGCATCTACCGCATCACCTATCCCGGCCGCCCGCTGCTCAAGCCCGCGAAGATCTCCGGCCAGCCCATCGAGGCCCTCCTCGAGCTGCTCAAGTCGCCCGAGAATGGTACCCGCGAACTCGCCAAGGTGGAGCTCGGCCGCTTCGACAGCGCCAAGGTCACCAAGGCCGTGACCAAGTGGGCCGCCGCGCTCGACAAGAATGATCCCGAGTACGAGCACCACATGATGGAAGCCCTCTGGGTCCACCAGTGGCACAACGTGGTGAATGTCGAACTCCTCCAGCGCATGCTGAAGTCGTCCGACCACCGCGCCCGCGCCGCCGCTGCCCGCGTGCTCTGCTACTGGCGCGATCGCGTTCCCGACGCGCTCGGTCTGTTCGAGCAGCTCGCCGCCGATGCGCATCCCCGCGTCCGCCTCGAAGCCGTTCGCGCCGCGAGCTTCTTCTCCAGCACCAAGGCTGTGGACGTGGCCCTCGCCATCCTGACCCAGCCGACCGACTACTACCTCGAGTACACCCTCAAGGAAACGCTCCGTCAGCTCGACCCGATCTGGCGCAAGGCCGTGGCCGCCGGCGAACCGGTGGCTGCCAACAACCCGGCCGGCTTCCGCCGCCTCATGTCCAGCCTCTCCGCTGCGGATCTGCAGAAGTTGCAGAAGACTCCGACGGTGCTCGAAGCCGTGTTGACCCGCGCCGAGACCGCCGATGCCGACCGCACCCAGGCCCTCGACGCGCTCGCCAAGGCCCGCAAACAGAAGCGCGCCGCGGTGGTGATCAGCGCTCTGGAAAACGGTGGCACCGCTCCGGTCGCCCGCCTGCTCCCGTGGCAGGATGGCAAGGAACTCAAGGCCGAACGCGCCCGTGTGGAAGCGCTCGCCACCAAGGGATCCTCCCCCGAGATCCGCTCCGCCGCTTGGGCTGCCCTTGCAGTGGCTGACGACGGCTTCGATGCCGCCTGGGCCTCAGCCGCGAAGACCTCGTCGGGTCTCACCGACCTGATGAACGGCATCCCGTCGCTCCTCGATCCGGACTTCCGCGCGAAGGCCGCCTCGATGGTGCGTCCCCTCCTCCAGCAGGCCTCCGGCGACGGAGCCCAGCGCCGCGCTGCGATTCGCGCCCTGGTGAGCTTCCCGGGCGATGCCAAGGGAGTGTTCTCCGCGCTCACTGCCCTGATCGCGAATGGCCAGGAAGTGGCCACCGCCGCCCAGGGTCTCCGCACCGTGCCTCGCGCCGATTGGCCGAAGTCCGAGGCCGGAGTCGCCGCCAAGGCGCTCGTCGCCTGGGCCAAGCAGGTGCCGGCCTCCGGTCGCACCGCTCAGGATTATGTCGAGACCGTCCAGTTCGCCAGCGACCTCGCCGGCACCCTGGATGCGTCCGATGCCTCCGCGCTGCGCGCCGAATTGAAGGCGTTCCGCGTTCCGGTGTTCGTGGTTCGCACCGTGCGCGAGCAGCTCCGCTTCGACACCCCGCGTCTCGTGGTGGAAGCCGGCAAGTCGTATGAAATCATCGTCGAAAACGGCGACTTCATGCCCCACAACCTCGTCATCGTGAAGCCCGGTTCCCGCGAGGCGATCGGCAACGCCACGGCGACCATGAAGCCCGATGAACGCGATGGCCGTGGCCGTCCGTACGTCCCGCGCGGCAACGCCAACGTGCTCGCCGCGACCCAGCTGCTCGAAGCCGGGCAGAAGGAAACCCTCAAGCTCACCGCTCCGGCGACGGAAGGAACCCAGGAATTCGTCTGCACCTTCCCGGGTCACTTCACCCTCATGTGGGGCACGATCGTGGTGACCAAGGATGTGGACGCCTACCTGGCCGCCCATCCCGATGCGCCTCCCGGAAGCTCCGGCGCCGGCGGCAAGCTGCCCGCCCCGGGTGAGTGATCTGATTCACTCCACGGGCTGATTCCCGATTCCAAGCAACCCCTCCGGGACTCGTTCCGGAGGGGTTTTTCGTGCCCAAATTTGGAACATGGCTTGGCGCAGGAGCTCCGGATTCTCCGCATTGCGCGGCCCGCGTTTCTTCCACAGGTTGTCTCCCGAACTCCCCGTTTGGTCCTGAACTTGCGTGGTAGCGCGCATCGTCCCGGTCCTCAGGAATCCTTTATGATGCCGTGTCTGCTTCGTTTTCGGCGTGGATCTTTTTTGATCCCGCTTTGCCTGGTCCTGATGCTCGCGCTCCCCGCGCGGGCGCAATCGCTCGTGCCGGCGGAGGTCGGGACTTCGGTCAACGGATTCCAGGACGACTTCACCGGGACCGGCCTTGGTGCAGTTTGGAAGCCGGTCGGCGCGACCGACATCTATTCGGTATCGGACGGAGTGCTGCACGTGGTCACTGCGGGCGGGGATCCGAATCACCTGCTCTTCAATGGGGCGAAGTACGATGCCACCACGCAGGAGGTGCTGGCGCGGATCCGCGTGCTCCGCTTCGGGAGTGGGGATCCGGCGCGCGGAGGCGTTGGCGTGGCGGTCGATCCCACCAGCGGCGCGGGCATCAATTATCACTTTCGCGATGGCGCGCTGGAAGGCCTCACTGGCCGGCACATTTCCTTTCTCGATGACGGACGCGCGTGGGGTCCCGGCAATCCGTTTTCGTGGCAGCTCAACACCTGGTATTGGATTCGACTCCGACAGGAACCGGACGCCGTTTCCGAAGGCGGGGCGAAGGATGTGTTTGCGAAGATTTGGGCGGCAGATGGGAACACGGCGGAGCCTGCCGCCTGGCAGACGTGGGACTACATCCCGAGCCGCTCGGCCAGGACGGGTCTCGCCGGAATTACCGCCGGCAGTTCGAGTGGAACTTCCGAGTTCGATGTGGATTACATCCTGATCAAAGCCGCGGGATTGCCCGGCATCACGGTCGCTCCGGCGGCGTTCCCGCTCTTCCATCCCGGTCCGGTGGTGCTGACGAATCAGCCCGCCAGCGTCACGGTTCAGGCCTGTTCCACCGCGACGTTCAAGATTGGTTACGACGGCACCCCGCCGCATCGGATCCAGTGGGCACGCAATGGCGAAGCGATTCCCGGCGCCACGAATTCGACCCTCGTTCTGTCGTCGGTGGCACCTGCGGATGATGGAGCCGCCTTCACCGCCACGGTGCGGAACGTGGACGCAGGAGTCCCGCATTCGGTCACGAGTTCCGGAGCGGTGCTGCGAGTCGTGGTGGACCCGGTGGCACCAGAATTGGTCCAGGTGCAGAGCGTCGGCGGATTGACCGGGCTCCGGCTCGTGTTTTCAAAACCCATTTCGGCGGGCACCGGAACGCAGCCGGGCAATTATCAAATCGTCGCCGGAGGACAGCCGCTGCCCGTGGTGTCGGCAGTGGTGTCGCCCGACGGACTTCAGGTCCTGCTGACCACGCAACCTCAAACCGAGGGAACCCGCTACACGCTCACGCTGCGCAATCTCGTCGATGCCTGCACTGGCACCGTCGCCATGGCCCCGAACACCCAAGCTTCGTTTCAGGCCATGCTGTACGGGCCCCTCGACATTGGGTCGCCCGCGACCGGCGGGTCCATTGTTCCAGTGGCGGGAGGATACAATGTCACGGGCGGAGGAATCGGACTCACCGGCAGCAGTGATCAATTGCAATTCAGCTCGCAGCTGCGCTCGGGCAACTTCGACGTTCGCGTGCAGGTCGCGCACCTGTCGGGCCCCGATGCGTGGTCGGAAGCCGGCCTGATGGTGCGCGATTCATCCGATCCTTCGGGGCGGTTTGTCTCCGTGATGGCCACGCCTTCGGTGAGCGGCGTGCTGTTCAAGTCCCGGGCCGCGAACGGAACCGCCGTGGTTCAATCCGGATCGTACCCGGTGAACTATCCCGACACCTGGCTGCGATTGAAGCGCGTCGGCTCGGTGTTCACGGCGTTCGCCTCCCGCGATGGACAGGCGTGGACACTACTCGGCTCCGCCTCCACTTCATTTGGGTCGCAGGTCTCCCTCGGTTTCGCAGTGGCGTCCCATCATCCGACGCTCACTGCGGTCGCTTCGTTCCGGGAATTCTCCGACGTGGTTTCCGCCACGGCGGAGAATTCAGTTCCCACGTCCGAGGCGCTTGGCCAAAGCAACCGCAAGACCGGGCTCGTGATCTCCGAAATCCAGTATCATCCCGGGGCCCATGCTCAGGTTCCGGGGGTGGTACCAGGATTGGGACAAACCAACCGGCTCGAATTTGTGGAGCTGTTCAACACGATGGGCACGCCGGAGGATCTCGGCGGGTTCCGTCTCGATGGGGACATTCACTTCACGTTTCCTGCGGGCACAACGTTGCCGGGTGGGGCGTTTCTCGTGGTGGCCCGCAATCCGTCGGATTTGAAACGGGTGTACGGAATCGACAACGTCGTTGGACCCTTCACCGGTTCACTCCCGAACTCCTCGGGAAAAGTTCAGCTCAAGAATCCGGTGGGCGCGGTGTTCCTGGAGGTGAACTACGACAGCCTTCCGCCGTGGCCGGTTTCTCCCGATGGCGGTGGGCATTCGCTGGTGCTGTCGCGGCCGTCCTTCGGTGAAAACGATCCCCGGGCCTGGTCGGCCAGCGACCGGGTGGGGGGCTCTCCGGGCGCGATGGATTCTTTCGGCAGCGAGCCGCTCCGCGCGCTCGTGATCAATGAATTCGTCGCGCATTCGGAATCCGGCGCTGGCGATTTCATCGAGCTCTACAATCCTTCGAACGCGCTGCTGGATCTCTCCGGATGCGGGGTGAGTGACCATCCGGAGACCGACGGATACCTGCTGCCCGCAGGAACCGTCCTCCCTCCGCGCGGACATCTGGCGCTCAACCAGGCGCAACTGGGCTTCGCGCTCAACGCCACGGGAGGAACCCTCTGGCTCCGCAACGCGGCACAAACGCGGGTGCTTGATGCAGTTCGGTACCAAGCCCAATCCGATGGAGTGGCCACCGGCCGCGCGCCGGATGGTTCTCCGCTGTGGCGGCGTCTGGCATCGGCAACCCCCGGCGCTTCGAATGCCGTGCGGCGCCTCAGCGACGTCGTGATTCACGAGCTGCTGTACGATCCAATCTCCGGGTTGGACGACGATCAGTTCGTGGAATTGTACAACCGCTCCGACGCGGCGGTGGATCTGGCCGGCTGGCAGTTCGTCGATGGGATCCAATTCACGTTTCCCACGAATTCGGTGATTCCTCCGCATGGCTATTTTGTGGTCTCGCGAAACGCCGCGCGGCTTCTGGAAAAGCAGCCCGGGCTCAGTGCCGCCGCGGTGGCGGGGAATTTTTCCGGTACGCTTTCGCACCGAGGGGAACGCGTCGCCCTGGCGCGTCCCGAGCCCTTCGTTCAGGTCTCCGCTCTGGGAACGCCACCCGTCACCAACACCCTTCCGGTCGTCGTGTCCGAGGTCACCTATGCCAGCGGCGGCCGATGGGGACGTTGGTCCGGCGGCGGGGGCAGCAGTTTGGAATTGATTCATCCCGACGCGGATCCCGAGTTCGCATCGAGCTGGGCCGACAGCGATGAAACCGCCAAGGCCCCCTGGACTCTGATCACCGCCACCGGAACCGTGGACAACGGAAGCAGCACTGGAGACTCGCTGCAGTTGCTGTTGCAGGGAGCGGGCGAGGCGTTGATCGACAACATCGAAGTGCGGGACGACACCAACGCGAACCTGGTGGCCAACGGAACCTTCGAATCGGGAATCGCGGGCTGGACCGCCGAGGGCACCATGGATCGCACCTCGCTGGAGACGAACGAAGGCTATCAGAGCAATCAGTCGCTTCACCTTCGCGCCGTGGAACGTGGTGACAATCAGGTGAACCGCGTGCGATGCCGCCTCACGTCCTCGGTGCGATCTGGAACCCGAATCACGATCACCGCCCGCGCGCGGTGGTTGCGCGGAGCGCCATCGTTGTTGATGCGAATTCGCGGAAATTGGATGGAAGCTGCCGGGGTGCTTGCGCTGCCGGAAGTCGCGGGAACTCCAGGCAAACCGAACAGCCGGGCGTCGTCTGCTCCACTTCCCGGCATTCGGGATGTCACGCATTCCCCGGTTTTGCCGGCCGATTCCCAAGCGGTCCGAATCATGGCCCGCGTTCGGGCGGTTTCGGATGCTCCCGCCGTGCGACTGAATTACCGCATCGATCCTTCCCCATCGATCCGGAGCATTCCCATGACCGATGACGGCACCGGCGGGGACGAGGTGGCCGGTGATGGCTTGTTCACCGCCACGCTTCCGGGCCAGGCCTCCGGGACCCTTGTGGCGTTCACGGTCGAGGCGCGGGAAAATGCTTTGTCCACCGTGGCCTCACGGTTTCCGTCCTTTGATTCCACGGGCGAAGCCCTCATCCGGTTTGGCGAAACCCAGCCGGCAGGCAATGTGCCGACGTATCGAATTTGGATTACCCAGGCCGCCTTCAACGCCTGGAGCGCCCGCAGCAAACTCAACAACACACCGCTCGACTGCACCTTTGTGCTGGGAAACCAGCGCGCCATCTACAACACCGCCGCTCTCTACGCCGGGAGTCCGTACATCGCCCCGGGCTATTGCGGTCCGAACTGCGGCCGGTGCGGTTACAGCATCACTTTTCCGGACGACGACCCGTTCCTCGGCAGTGCGGATCTGGTCCTGGACTGGCCCGGCGGTCACGGCAACGAATCCACCGCGCTGCAGGAACAGATGGCCTACTGGATGGCGGGAAAGATGGGACTGCCCACCTGCAACCGGTATCCGATTCGCCTTCACCTGAACGGCGTCACGGACGAGCAACGGGGAACCATTTTTGAGGCAGTCAATCAGCCCGCCTCCGAGTTCCTCAAGGCCTGGGTGCCCAATGACTCCGGCGGGGATTTCTTCAAGGTGGACCGTGGATTCGAGTTCAACGACGGCGGTGGATTGGTCGCCGATCCCATGCCGACGCTCCAGGTGTTCAACACCACCGGCGGGGTGAAGAAGACTGCCCGGTACCGGTGGAATTGGAACAAACGCGCCGGCAGTGATCCGAACGACTATCAGAATCTCTTCAACCTGGTGGATGCCGTGAACACGACCGCCACCGAACCCTACACCCGGCTCACCGAATCGCTCGTGGACATCGAGGAATGGATGGGCGTGTTCGCGGTCGAACACATCATCAACAATTTCGACAGCTGGGGACACGACATCGGCAAAAACATGTACGCCTACAAGCCGAAGCAGGGGAAGTGGCAGATCTACCTCTTCGACCTCGACTGGCTGATGCTCGCCGCCCCGGCTTTCAACGCCACGTACACCGCGAAAACCGGTCCTCTGTTTGTTAGCAACGACCCGGTCGTGGCCCGCATGTACAATCATCCTCCGTTCCGACGCGCCTACTTCCGGGCCATCCAGCGGGCGGTGGAGGGACCGTTGATCGGGACCAACTGTGATCCGGTCATGGATGCGAAATACGCCTCATACGTGGCGAACGGAATCCGGCTCTGCGACGGACAAAACCTCACCTCGCCGGAGTCCGTGAAGACGTGGTTCCGCGACCGTCGCATCGCCCTCCAGGCCCAGCTTGACCGGGTGGACGCACCGTTCGCGGTGAGCAAAACGACCCCGGCCAGCTCCGCCGTCAGCCCGGTTACCATTTCTGGTACGGCTCCGATTCGGTTGCGCACGCTTCAGGTAAACGGGGTGGAACTTCCCGTCACCTGGACCTCGGTCACCAACTGGAGCGCCAATGTTCCGTTGGTGGCATCGACGAACACGCTGGCATTCACCGGCCTCGATTCCACGGGAGCCGCAATTCCCGGTCTGGGGGCGACGGTTACGATGCGATATTCCGGGGTAGTTGGCGCGCCGCCGAGGGTCTTTATCAATGAGTGGATGGCGGACAACACTACCGCGCTTGCCGACACCACCACGGGGACGCCGAAGTACAGCGATTGGTTCGAGCTCTACAACGCCGGCGACGCGCCGGTGAACCTCGCCGGGTACTACCTCACCGACACGCTGGCGCGACGCGACCAGTTCCAGATTCCGGCCGGTTACGTAATTCCTCCAGGCGGCCACCTGCTGGTTTGGGCAGACAATCAGCCGCAGCTCAATCAGCCCGGACAGCCGGACCTCCACGTGAATTTCCAGCTCGCCGCGAAAGGGGAGGAGATCGGGCTCTTTGCGCCCGATGGATCCCCGGTGGATGCGGTCACCTTCGGCGCGCAGGCGACCGATGTGAGTGAAGGACGATGCCCGGATGGCAGTGCGAACATCGTGCTTCTTCCGCTGGCTTCCCCGCGTGGCGGCAATTCCTGCAACGAACCCGCGCCTCGGCTGGAATGGAGCCTCACCCCGTCCGGTGCAGTGCATCTGGAATGGAACAGCATCGTGGGAACCCTCTACTCGGTGGAGGCCGTGCCGCAGCTTGGTGCCGGTGCCTGGACTCCCGTGAGTCCCGCCGCCACCGCTACGGCCACGCGGATGTCGCTGGAGGTTCCTCCCGATGCCGCCACCAGCCGGTTCCTCCGTCTTCGCATTGGGCAGTGAGTCCCTCCGACGTCTTTCAGCACCGCCTTCTGGAGCCCGGTCCTTGCGGTCTCCAGCAAGACGGGTGACAGTGGGAAAAATCTGATCCCGACCGCCCGTTTGGCACGAGTGCGTACTCCCGAGAATTCGGGACCGCGTCGCAGATCCAGCCGGGCGGGCGATCCGGATCGACCCTTTTTGCGAATGGATTCGATTGCCTCAATTCGTCGGCCACGACTTCTCGGTCTGCTGCTGATCGCTGTCTCAATTTTGGGACGGTCGGTGACCGCCGCCCCGGCCTCGTCGGCGGCATCGGCAAAGGCCCCCGTCGCGATTGATTTCAACCGCGACATCCGACCCATCCTTTCCGAGAACTGCTTCTCCTGCCACGGACCCGATGAGGGACGCCGCAAGTCCGGCCTCCGGCTCGATCTGGAATCCGAGGCCTTCAAGCCGTTGAAGTCCGGCAACCGCGCACTGATCCCGGGCGATGTCGAACACAGCACGCTGCTGACCCGGCTGGTCACGCACGACCAGGACGAGCTCATGCCGCCGCCCAAGTCGGGCAAGAAACTCAGCGAGCGTGAAATTGCCCTGCTCAAGTCGTGGGTTCAGGCGGGCGCGAAGTGGAAGCAGCACTGGTCCTTCCTTCCGCCGGAAACGGCAACGGTCCCCAAGCCGAAGAATTCCAAGTGGGTTCGGAATCCGATCGATGCCTTCGTCGCCGACCGATTGGAACGGGCCGGACTCGAGCCCGCACCCGAGGCCGACCGCGCCACCCTGATCCGTCGCGTGAAGTTCGATCTCACCGGACTCCCGCCCACGATCGAAGAGGTGGACCAGTTCCTCAATGACCGCTCGCCTGCGGCCTATGAGCAGCTCGTCGATCGTCTCCTAAAACTCCCGCAATACGGCGAACGCATGGGGGCGAATTGGCTCGATCTGGCCCGCTACGCCGACACCAGCGGATACCACTTCGACGGCGTCCGGTTCATGTGGTTGTGGCGCGATTGGGTCATCCAGGCCTTCAACGACAACAAGCCCTACGATGCCTTCACCGTGGAGCAGCTTGCCGGGGACCTGCTTCCGAATCCCACCCAGTCCCAGCGCATCGCCACCGGATTCGTGCGCAACAACATGACCAACGACGAGGGCGGCGCCGATCCTGACGAGTACCTGAACAAGTACGTCGTGGATCGCGTGAACACGCTTGGAACCGTTTGGTTGGGCATGACGGTGGGATGCACCGAGTGCCACGATCACAAGTACGATCCGATGAGCACGAAGGAGTTCTACCGGTTGTACGCCTTCTTCCACAACGTGCCGGAAAAGGGGCTCGACCGCATCCGCTCCGACAACCCGCCTCCGCGTCTCCCGGTTCCCACCACCGAGCAGGCTCTGAAGTTCGTCGAAGCCGATTTCGCCGTGAAGGACGGGGAGAAGACCCTCCAGGACCGCACCAACGAACTCGGTGAAACCCAGGAAAAATGGGAACGCGAAACCCAGGAGCGTCCGCCCGCGGCGCTGACCCTGCCGTCGCAAACTTGGGCGCTCGAATTCGAGGACAACCTGGAGGCTCGACGCGGCGCGGAGACGCTTTCTGGCACTTCCAAAGGATCCACCGCTCCGTCGTATGAAGCGGGCCGTCCCGGTCGCGCGCTCAAGCTCGATGCGGCGACGCGTGTGGACTGGTCCTTGAAACCGTCCGCTGAAAAATCCGCCGGCCTCACCCTCGCCGCCTGGGTAAAGCGCCGCGGGAACGGCACGTTGATCTCGATTCCCGATTCCACCAATTCCGCCCGCGGGTTGGAGTGGAGTTTCTCCGATGGCCGGCCCCGGTTCCGTCTCGGCGGAACGAATGAAGCCGATCAGCTGCGCGTTCGCGCCAAGGATGCGTTGCCCGAGAATCAGTGGGTGCACGTGACCTGGACCTGGGATGGATCCTCGAAGGCCGATGGATTGAAGCTCTGGATCGGCGGCAAGGCCCGCGGGTTCGACAAGGAAGTGGAGAAACTTTCAACCGCGGTGGCGCTTTCCGGCACCTTGTCAGTGGGCGGCGGATTCGTGGGAGCGGTGGACAACCTCCGCGTCGTCGAAAAACCGATCACCGCGGAAACGGTCACCCGCCTCGAATTTGATGGCTGGCTTTCGATTGTGTCGCGCTCCCGCGGGCATCGCTCCGACGAGGAACGCGGGGATCTGTCGCGCGTGTATCGGGAACGGTACGCGGTCGATTACCTCCGCGCCGAGGCCGCCCTGGCGAAGGCGCGTCGGACGAAGGATGAGTTTTACTCGAAGATCCCGACCTCCCTGGTGATGGAGGAGATGGATCCCCCGCGCGACACCTTCCAACTCATCCGCGGCGACTTCCGAACCAAGGGTGAGAAGGTGACCGCCGGCACGCCGGCCTTCCTTCCGCCGCTGCCCGAGGGCCCGGCCAACCGGCTCACGCTCGCCCGATGGCTGGTGGCCACCAATCATCCGCTCACCGCGCGCGTGGCGGTGAACCGCTGGTGGGGCATGTTCTTCGGCAATGGACTGGTGAAGACGGCGAACGATTTCGGATCGCAGGGCGAATGGCCGAGTCATCCGGAATTGCTCGACTGGCTCTCGGTCCGGTTCCGCGACGGCGTCAAGGGCTCGGGCCTGAGCACTCCGAAACACGGTCCGCACGCCGTCCGCGCCTGGGATGTCCGCGAGCTGGTCCGCCTGATCGTGACTTCCTCCGCGTACCGTCAATCCGCCGCCGTGACGCCGCTCAAGCTGGAGAAGGATCCCTACAACCGCCTGCTGTCCCGCGGCCCGCGTCTCCGTCTGGACGCCGAGTTCGTGCGCGACAACGCCCTCGCTGTGTCGGGCCTGTTGAATCCGAAGATCGGCGGTCCGAGCGTGAAGCCCTATCAGCCCGCGGGCATCTGGGATGGCACCGATTCCCACTACGAGCAGGACCACGGCGATCTCCTCTACCGGCGTGGCATGTACGTCTTCTGGCGTCGCTCGGCCCACTATCCGTCGTTTGCCACGTTTGATGCGCCGAACCGCGAGGTCTGCACCTTCCTGCGTCAACGTACGCAGACCCCGCTGCAATCGCTCGTACTGATGAACGATCCGGTGTTCGTCGAGGCCGCGCGCGCGCTGGCGGATCGCGTGATGCGCGAGGAACCGAAGGATCGCGAGCGCCGCCTCACCCGCGCCTTTCGTCACGTGCTCGGTCGTGCGCCGCGCGCCGAGGAATTGAGCGTGCTGGGCCGGACGCTGGATCGGCAGCTCGACGTTTACCGAGCCGATGCTGCTGCTGCGAAGTCCTTGATCGCAGTCGGTGAATCCAAACCCTCGCCCGGGCTCGATCCGGTCGAACTGGCCGCCTACACCGCGGTCGCCAATGTGCTTCTCAATCTGAACGAGGCGCTCACTCACTGAGCTCATCCACGAGGCCCTGAATTCCGAGTCCCATGTTGTTCCAAAACACCCTCGAACAGACGCTCACCCGGCGCGCCTTTTTGCGCGGCACCACCGGTCTCGGCGGCGTCGCCCTGGCGTCGCTGCTTGATCCGTCGATCTTCCGCGGTCAGGCCGCTGCTGCGACTTCTGCTGCCGGACCTGCCTCGGTTCCCGGAGCGCTCAAGGTCCTGCACCACCCGGCCAAGGCCAAGCGGGTGATCTACCTCTTCCAATCGGGCGCGCCGTCGCACCTCGATCTCTTCGACCCGAAGCCGCTGCTCACCAAGATGACCGGCGAGGAGCTTCCCCCGAGCGTTCGCAAGGGACAGCGCATCACAGGCATGACGGCAGGACAGGCCGTCCTCCGCTGCGTGGGATCGGCCTATCCGTTCAAGGCCTACGGGAAGAACAAGACCGAGCTGAGCGAGATGCTGCCGCACATCGGCAGCGTGGTGGACGACATCACGCTCATCCGATCGGTCCACACCGACCCGATCAACCACGACCCTGCGGTGACCTTTTTTGGTACCGGCAACCAGCAGCCCGGCCGGCCCACCATGGGCTCATGGCTGGCCTACGGGCTGGGCAGTGAGAATGCGAACCTGCCGTCGTACGTGGTGCTGGTGAGCGGGGCGGGCGGGCAGTCGCTGCAGGCGCGGTACTGGGGCAACGGATTCCTTCCCGGAAATTTCCAGGGCGTGCAAATGCGCAGCCAGGGCGACCCGGTGCTGTACGTGTCGAATCCGCCCGGACTCAGCTCCGACTCCCGGCGCAGTTTGCTCGACGCGATGCAGGATCTGAACCGTCGCCAGCTCGGTCAGCTCGGGGATCCGGCCATCGCCACCCACATCGAGAATTACGAACTGGCCTTCCGCATGCAGACCAGCGTGCCGGAGCTCATGGACATTTCGAAGGAACCCAAGGCGGTGCTCGATTCCTACGGCGCGGTCCCGGGCAAGGCGTCGTTTGCCAACAACTGCCTGCTCGCCCGCCGGCTCGCAGAGCGCGGGGTGCGGTTCATCCAGTTGTGCCATCGCGACTGGGACCACCACGGCGGCCTGCCCGATGGCATCAAGGCCCAGACCAAGAACACCGACCAGGCCAGCGGCGCACTCGTTCGCGACCTCAAGCAGCGCGGCATGCTCGACGAGACCCTGGTGGTCTGGGGCGGTGAGTTCGGCCGCACCGCCTATTCGCAGGGCGACATCTCGAAGACCAATTTTGGTCGCGACCACCATCCCCGCTGCTACTCGCTGTGGGCGGCCGGCGGTGGATTCAAGCCGGGGTTGGTCTATGGCCGCACCGATGAGTTCGGCTACAACATCGTGGAGAATCCGGTGAGCGTTCACGATTTCCACGCCACCCTGCTGCACCAGCTGGGCATCGATCACCTCAAGCTCACCTACCGCTTCGAGGGGCGCGACTACCGCCTCACCGACGTAAGCGGCGAACTGCTGCCCGGGTTGATCTCGTGAGCTCCGGACGCCGCTTTTTCCGCATCGTCGCATCGACCCCAGAACGGAAGCTGAAGCAGAGTTCAACCACAGATGGACACGGATGAACACAGATGGAACTTCGCGGAACGGAAGGATTCATGGATTACCCAGAAGGTGAGACCGACCGAGCCGCGTCGAACCACCCATCTCCCTCTGCATCTGTGTGAATCTGTGTCCATCTGTGGTTTAATCCGCCATTTTTAGGATGAAGCTTCGTCTCCGCCAGAATTCCGTCCGACTGCGTCTCACCCGGTCCGAGGTTCAGCGCCTCGCCGAAGGGCAGACCATCGAGGAATTGGTTGCCTTTGCCCCCGGCGACGGATCGACATTCCGCTACCGAGTCTGCAGTTCTGCGGCAATTTCCGGCGGAGTGGCGACGTACGAGGCCGGATGCGTGGCGGTGGAGCTTCCCGCATCGCAAGTGACCTCCTGGGCCACCGGGACGGAGGAGGGGATCTATTTTGATACGGCCTGGGGGTTGAAGGTCGCCGTGGAGAAGGATTTCAAATGCCTCGATCCGCGCACGGAGGAAGATGAGTCGGATGCCTTCGACCATCCGGGTGGCGCATCGCACTGCAAGGTGTAAGGTCCGGTGTCCGGGACCGACACACCTGCAGTCCGAACTCCAATCAAGTCCCATGAAACTCAGCACCCTCGCTCTCCCTCTCTCCCTGGTCGCCGCCGTGGCGGTCGCGGCTGCCGTGACCTTCCTGCTCCGCGCCGCGCCGAGTTCAGGGGAGCGCAAGGTTGCCGATTCCCCCACCGCACCCATGAACGATTTCAAGAAACCCGATGCCGCAACCCTCCGCGCCAAGCTCACCGCGGAGCAGTTCGCCGTGACCCAAAAAGGAGGCACCGAGCCGCCCTTCCGCAATGAGTACTGGGACAACCACGCGCCAGGCATTTACGTGGATGTCGTGTCCGGGGAGCCGTTGTTCAGCTCGCTCGATAAATTCGAATCCGGCACGGGTTGGCCCAGCTTCACTGCGCCCATTGCCGGCACCGAGTTGGTGCTCAAGTCGGATCGAACCCTGTTTATGAAGCGGACCGAGGTTCGCTCCAAACTCGCCGATTCCCACCTCGGGCACGTGTTTGACGACGGTCCCGCCGACAAGGGCGGACAGCGCTACTGCATGAATTCCGCGTCGATGCGGTTTGTGCCGGTCGCGGATTTGGAAAAGTCGGGCTACGGGAAATATGCCGCCCTGTTTGCGAAAGCGGGAGCCACCTCCGGTTCCGCTTCCGCCTCCGCGTCCGCTGCGGGAACCGAAACGGCCATTCTCGCCGGCGGATGTTTTTGGGGCATGGAGGAAATCCTGCGCAAGATCCCGGGCGTTCAGAAGACCACCGTTGGCTACACCGGAGGCACCACGGCGAATCCCACCTACCATGCTGTCTGCACGGGCGAGACCGGCCACGCCGAGGCGATCGAAGTGGTGTTTGATCCGGCAAAGCTCAGCTACGAGGCGTTGCTTGGATATTTCTTCCGCATGCACGATCCCACCACGCTGAACCGCCAGCACAACGACGTCGGCACCCAGTATCGGTCGGCGATCTTCGTGACCAGTGAAGCGCAGCGCGCGACCGCTCAGGCGGTGAAGTCGAAGCTCACCGCGGCGAAGAAATTCTCGCGTCCCATCACCACCGAGATCACCACGGCCTCTCGCTTCTACTCCGCCGAGGATTACCACCAGAAGTACCTCATCAAAAATCCGGACGGCTACAACTGCCACATCCTGCGTTCGGAGTGAGTTCACCGGGGCAGCGGCAAAGTTTTTTGAGCCCCGGCAAGGTTTGGGATTGCCGCTGGCGCACGTCCGGTCCGGAATTCCGGCGTGCCCCGTTCCACCTCATCGAAATCGACGACGCGTCGTCCCGTTCGCTCCAGAACGGCTTCACGCTCCCGCACCGGATTTGATGCCGCGCGGGATCGATACGCCGCGATGGGTGTCGATGCCGAGGAGGCGATGCAGCGGCTCGGTGCACTTCGGTTGTCGCTGCACTGCTGGCAGGGTGATGACGTCACCGGGTTCGAACGCGGCACCGCCGAGCTTGGTGGCGGTCTGGCCGTCACGGGGAATCACCCCGGTCGCGCCCGCACTCCCTCGGAACTTCGCGACGATCTCGACCAGGCGCTGGCGCTGATTCCCGGACGGCACCGGGTGAATCTGCACGCCATGTACGGCGAATTCGGTCGCCGTCCGGTGGACCGGGATCAGATCGAACCCTCGCACTTCGAAGGCTGGATCGATTGGGCCCGGACCCGTGGGCTAGGACTCGATTTCAATCCCACCTGCTTTGCGCATCCGCTCGCCGACGATGGCTTCACCCTCTCGCATCCGGATCCTGCGGTGCGTGCCTTCTGGATCGAACACTGCCGCCGTTCGCGTCGCGTCGCCGCGGCCATGGGCGCGGCGCTCGGAACCCCGTGCGTCAACAACGTGTGGATTCCCGATGGATTCAAGGACACGCCGGCCGACCGTCTTGCGCCGCGTGAACGGTTGAAGGAATCGCTCGACGCCGTGTTCGAGGAGCGTCATCCGGCAGAGCACCTGCGCGATGCGATTGAGCCGAAGTTGTTCGGCATCGGGGCCGAGAGCTGCACGGTGGCGTCGCACGAGTTTTGCCTCGGGTATGCCATCACGCGCCTGACCCTGTTGTGCCTCGATGCCGGGCATTTTCACCCCACCGAATCCATTGCCGACAAAATCTCCAGCACGCTGCTCTGGCTCCCGGAGTTGCTGCTGCACGTGAGTCGCGGCGTGCGCTGGGACAGCGATCACGTGGTGACGTTGAACGACGAATTGCTGGCCATCGCACGCGAGGTGATCGCCACCCGGGCCACCGGACGCGTCCACCTTGGACTGGATTATTTCGATGCCAGCATCAATCGCATCGGCGCCTGGGTGATCGGTGCGCGCAATCTGCAGAAGGCGCTGCTCGTCGCGTTGCTGGAGCCTCCCGCGATTCGTCATGCGGAGATCGCCGGCGACCGGACCGCCCGTCTCGCCCTGCAGGAGGAGTCGCGTTCTTTGCCGTGGGGAGAAGTGTGGGATGAGTTCTGCCGACGCCACGATGTGCCGGTGGGTTCGGCGTGGATTGAATCGATGCGCCAGTACGAGCGCCGGATTCTTTCCAGCCGGTGATGCGGAGGGTTGCGGATGAATGCTGATCCCCACATCGAACGTTCCAACCTTGGAACACCCCTGCTGCGGCTCGCCGGGGTGACCAAATCCTTCGGCGCGGTGCGCGCGTTGAAGGGGGTGTCGTTTGACCTTCGGGCGGGCGAGGTGCACGCACTTCTCGGCGAGAATGGCGCGGGAAAATCGACCCTCATCAAGGTGATCGCCGGCGCGCACGGTCCGGATGGCGGCGAGTTGGAAGTGTTCGGTTCGCGGTTGGAGCGCCTCGATCCGGGAACCGCCCACCGGTTGGGCATTGCGTGCATTTATCAGCAGCCGGCGTTGTTCCCGGATCTCACCGTGGCGGAGAATCTCGGCATCCGGCTGGAGCCCTCCACCCCATGGCGGCGCATTGATCCCACCGCGCGTCGAGGCTGGGCCGAAGCCTTGTTGCAGCGGGTGGGAGCCCGGATTTCTCCGGAGGCGGAGGTGCGGTCGCTCTCCATGCCCGAGCAGCAGCTGGTGGAGATTGCCTGCGCGTTGGGGGCTGGGGCGCGCGTGCTCATCATGGACGAGCCCACGGCGTCGCTCACCCGCCGCGAGGTGGAGCGGTTGTTCGAGCTGGTTCGCGACCTCCGCGGCCAGGGCGTCGGGATCATCTACATCTCCCACCGGTTGGAGGAAATCTTCGCGCTCGCCGACCGGGTGACGGTGTTGCGCGACGGGGAATCGATCGACACCCGTCCGGTTCGGGATTCCGAGGGACGCCTTCAGCTCACCGAATCAGAATTGATCCAGTGCATGGTGGGACGCGAGATCGCCCAGCTCTATCCGGCCCCGCTCCGTCCGCCCGGCGCGGTGGCGGTGAAGTTGAATCAGGTGGGCTGTACCGAATCTGGGGTGCGCAACGTGTCGCTCGAAATCCGGGAAGGGGAGATCCTCGGGATGTCGGGTCTGGTGGGCGCGGGCCGAACCGAATTGGCGCGGGTTTTGTTTGGGCTCACGCCGGCGGATTCCGGCGAGATCCAAATCGGCGGCACCGCGGTGACGATTCGTTCGCCGCGCGATGCGATGCGGCACGGCATTGCGTATGTGCCCGAGGACCGGCGTCGTCACGGCGTGATCCTCGAAATGCCGGTGGCCGACAACCTGTCGCTGGCTGTGCTGCGTCGTCTCTTCACCGGCGGATGGCTCCGGGCTTCGACCGAGCGTGGAATGGCCACCGATCTGATTCAACGCCTCGGCGTGAAGTGCGCGGGACCGCAGGCTCTGGCCGGATCGTTGTCGGGCGGAAATCAGCAGAAGGTCGCACTCGGCCGCTGGCTCGCGACGCAACCGAAGTGGCTGATCCTCGACGAACCCACCCAGGGCGTGGATGTCGGGGCCAAGGGCGAGATTCACAAACTCATCCGCGAACTCGCCGGATCCGGTCTGGCGGTGCTGCTGATTTCCAGCGACCTGCCCGAGGTGATCGGCATGAGCGACCGGATTGCGGTGATGCGCGGAGGCACGGTGGTCTCGACGCTTCCCGGCGGCAGCACGGCCGCGCAGGTGATGGCGGCGGCGCTCGGACAATCGGAGGAGGCGCAGTGACATGAAACGATACGGACGCGAACTTTCCGTCACCGCCTCGCTCGGCGCGCTCCTGCTGCTGCTCGCCGTGGTGGCGCCGGCTTTTTTCGGGCGTCAGCAACTCCTCACCACGCTCACCGCCGCCGCACCGGTGCTGGTGGTTGCGTGCGGAATGACGCTGGTCGTGCTCACGCGGCAGATCGACATCTCGGTGGGCTCGCAGTTTGCCCTGTGTTCCGTGGCGGCAGGTTTGCTTGCGCGCGCCGGGTGGCCGATGCCTGCGGTGATTCTCGCGGTGCTCGCGGGGGGCGCGCTGCTCGGGGCGTTCAACGGCTTGCTGGTGGCAGGCCTCGGGCTTCCGAGCATCGTGGTGACCCTCGCCACGTTTGTGACCTGGCGCGAAACGCTGCGGTGGTGGCGTGAGGGAGAATTCGTGAAGGACCTGCCCGACCGGTTCCAATGGCTCGGGCTGGGTCAATCCTCCGGACAACTCTTCATTTTGTTGGCCGCCGCAGCCGTGTTTGCGCTGCTGGTGTACGGATTGCGACGCAGCGCGGTGGGACGTTTTGTCTATGCGGTGGGATCCGATCGCGAAGCGGCGCGTTTGTCCGGCATTCGTCCGGAATGGGTGACCTGGGGAACGTTCGTCACGCTCGGAGCCTTGGTGGGCGTGGCCGCGGTGTTGAATGCCATCCGCTTCGCCGATGTGGATCCCAAAACCGGTACAGGCTTGGAAATGCAAGTGGTGGCCGGGGTGGTGGTCGGCGGCGTGGCGGTCTCGGGCGGACGCGGAACCCTGTGGGGCGTGCTCGCGGGCGTGTTGCTGCTGGCGTGCATCGCACCGGCGCTCGTGTTCCTGAAATTCCCTCCGCAATGGGAGAAGGCGATCCAAGGAGCGATCATTCTTGTGGCGGTGGCCGCGGATGGATCGAGGAGGGCGCGTCGATGAGTGCGATGCCCATGCGCCGTACTTGGCTGCGTTCGGAGGCGTTTCTCCTGGCGGTGCTGGTGGTGGAGATCGCGATCTTTTCGCGGACCGGGACCCAATTCTTCAGCGGAACGAATGCGATGGAGATCCTGCGGTTGTCGGTCGAGATCGGGCTGCTCGCCGTGGTGATGACTCCGGTGGTGCTAACCGGCGGCATTGATCTTTCCGTGGGTTCGCTGCTTGGGCTGTGTGCGGTGTGTTTTGGAAAGCTGTGGCGCGACGGCGGCATGCCCTGGCCTGCAGCGGCCGGACTCAGCTTGATCGTGGGACTCACGGCGGGTGGCCTCAACGCTGCGTTGATCACGCGGCTCCGGCTTCCGCCGCTGATCGTCACGCTCGGGAGTTTGTCGCTCTTCCGCGGGCTCGCCGAGGCGCTCACGCGGGGGGTGGATAATTTCACCGGATTCCCGCCGGACTTCCTCGCGTGGGGGCAGGGGTATTTGGGCGGAGTGGTTCCGGCCCAGGCGCCGTTGTGGCTCGGAGTGGCGGTGGGAATGACGTTGCTGGTTCACAACACGGTGTTCGGCAGGGCGCTTCGGGCGATCGGTCATTCGCCCGAGGGCGCGCGTCACGCGGGCATCGCCGTCGAGCGCTGCACGGCCGTCGTGTATTTGCTGTCGGGACTCGCCGCGGCTCTCGCAGCGCTGGTGTACGTGGCCCGGGTGGGACAGGCGAAAGCCGATGCCGGCACGGGATACGAACTGCTCGCCATCACCGCGGTGGTGCTCGGAGGCACGAGCATCTTTGGCGGAACCGGCTCGGTGATCGGAACGCTTCTCGGCGTCGCCGCTCTCGCCGTGTTGCGCAATGGACTTCAATTGTCCGACCAACCGGGTGAGCTCGCGGGAATCCTCACCGGGGCGCTGCTGCTGGTAGTGCTGACGGCCGAGGTGGTCTTCAAGAAATTCTCGGCGCGGCGTCGCGGATCCTCCACACTTCCCGCATCCAATTCCCCGTCCAATCCGGCATCGTCATGAACCGATTCCTCTCTCTTCTGCCCGCACTGCTGGTCCTCGCCCTCGCTTCCGTGGGCTGCAAGCCGTCCGCTCCCGACACCGCCGGAGCGGCCCAAACCAAAACCGGAAGCGATGCGGCAGCCCCGGCTGGCGGGGGTGCGGGAAAGGCGCTCACCATTGCCTTCCTGCCCAAGAGCAAGGGCAACGCGTATTTCATCGCGGCACGTCAGGGTGCGGAGCAGGCCGCCAAGGAGCTCGGGATCAAATTGCTTTACGACGGTCCGACCGAGCCCGATCCCGCCAAGCAGAATGAGATCGTGGAGACGTGGATCACGCGCGGGGTCGATGTGATCGCTGCGGCGTGTGAGAATCGGGAGGGAATTTCCACCGCGCTGCGCAAGGCCCAGTCGCGCGGAATCAAGGTGGTGACCTTCGATGCCGACGCGCTGCCCGATGCGCGAAGCTTCTTCGTCAACCAGGCCACGCCCGAGGGCATCGGCAATGCGCTCACCGACGAAGCGGCGCGGTTGCTCAATGGATCCGGCGAGTACGCCATCATCACGGCCAGCCTCACGGCGGGAAACATGATCGAGTGGCAGAAGGCGATCGAGAAGCGCAACGCCGAGAAGTATCCGAACCTGAAGCGGGTGGCGCTGCGTCCGTGCGATGACCTCAAGGACAAAGCCTTTGCCGAGGCCACGGCGATTCTGAATGCGAATCCGAATGTGAAGTTGCTGATGAACATCTGCTCGCCCGCGGTGCCGGGAGCGGCGGAGGCGGTCAAGCAGGCGGGCAAGGCGGGGCAGGTGAAGGTGATCGGCCTCGGGCTTCCGAATGAGAACAAGCGCTACGTGAAAGAGGGCGTGACCGACACCGTGATTCTCTGGCGCGTGGTGGACCTGGGGCGTTTGACCATCCATGTCGCCGCCGCGACTGCGCGCGGGGAATTGAAGCCGGGAGCCACCCAGTTTACTGCGGGTGCCCTGGGTAGCTTCAAGGTCTCGGGCGACAACGTCCTTCTTGGCGAACCGTTCAAGTTCACCAAGGACAACATCGACCAGTTCGATTTCTGAGCGTTGCCCGGAGCGGTTTCTACCGCAGATGGACGCAGATAAACGCAGATGAAGATTCGCGGAATGCGGTGGAATGGAATTCACCAACTCTCCTGAATTTATTCGATCGGTCTCCATCAGTGTCCCTCTGTGGTCAAAGACTCTTACTCTTCGTTTGTGAACTCGTGGGTCATGCGGTGGTGGGTCGTTGCGGGAATGCTCGCGGGCCTGTGTTCGCACCCTGCGCTGGCTGCGACGGCAACTGCGACTCCGGGAACCGGGGAATTCTCGGACTTCCTGTTTCTCGACAATGGGCAGGTTCGCATTGGCGTGAAGCGTTCGTCGGGCGCCGGTATTGCCTGGTTGTCGGAGAGTGGATCGACGCGGAATGTCATCAATCACTGGGACCGGGGTCGCCTGATTCAGCAGTCCTATTACGGGGCTGAGGATGGATCGATGTGGAACAAGACGCCCTGGCGTTGGAATCCGGTGCAGGGGGGTGACTGGCGCGGCAAGCCGGCGACCGTTCTGGAACTCCGCTCCACGCGCACTTCGCTGTACGCCAAAAGCCGTGCGCGGCACTGGGCCTCGGGTGCCGAGATGGAGGACGTGACCTTCGAGGAATGGATCCAGCTGAAGGATCGCCTGGCCAAGGTGCGTTTCCGCATGACCTACACCGGAAGCCAGACCCATCCGGCGATCGATCACGAGATTCCCGCTCTCTTCTTCTCTCCGGAGTTCGACACGCTGGTGGTCTATGACGGCGGTGCACCTTGGACGCACGGAACGCTGAGCCGGTCCAAGCCGGGCTGGCCGAATGAATATCGGGCCATGGCGGAAAACTGGGCGGCCTACGTGGATGCCAGAGGCTTCGGTGCGGGCGCCTATGTTTCCAAGGCCACGCGACTGACCTGCTATCGATACGGCGATGGCCGGGAGGATCACGGATCGTGTTCCTATTTCGCGCCGCTGACGCGCTTTCCGATCACCCCGGGGAGCCAGTTCGACTACGAGGTCGTTTTGACGCTCGGCACGGTGGATGAAATCCGTGCGCGATTTGAGTCCGTGCACCAGCGGACGCAGCGATCCGTGACCTCGAAGTCGGCGATGCCCTAAGCAGATACCCATGATCCGCAAAGCGTTTGTCATGAGCGTGCATGCCGGGTGCGAAGCCGAGTATGCGCGTCGGCATCAACCCATCTGGGAGGAACTCGAGGCCGTGCTGCGTCGGCACGGGGTTCACCAGTACTCGATTTTTCTGCATCCGGAGACGCGTCAATTGTTTGGGTATGTGGAGTACCGGAATGAGGTGCAATGGGAGGCCATCGCGCAGACGGAAGTTTGCCAGCGCTGGTGGCGGTTCATGGAATCGATCATGCCATCGCACCCTGATGCGCGCCCTGTTTCGTTCGAGTTGCGTGAGGTGTTTCATCTCGATACAGCCAATGAGAGGGGATGAATTTGGAAAGCATGGAAGCAGGCTTGGGATTACGCGGATTCACCCGGGTTGATGAAGTTCGCCGCAGCTGCATTGGGGTTGCCGAACGTTTCACAACCGCGACCCGCACCGAATCCTCCTTTCGTCCCTGCGGGGCTGACGGTATTGCTCTCCGTTACATGCGCATCATTGGCGGACAGGCGGCTGGCAGGACGGTTCACGTGCCCGAGGGGCTCGGGGTCCGGCCCATGCCCGACAAGGTGAAGCTCGCGGTGTTCAACAGCCTGGGAACCCGCGTCGAGGGCGCTCGCATTCTCGACCTCTTCTCCGGAACCGGGGCCCTCGGACACGAGTGCCTCAGCCGCGGCGCAACCTCCCTGTACAGCGTCGAGAAGTCCGAGAAGCACGCGCGATTCTACCGGTCCAATCTCGCCGCAACCGGACTTCCCACGATGTCCGTCGAACTGCGGGTGATGGACGTGTTCCACGCCCTCGCTCCGCTCAAGGCCGCAGGACGCACGTTCGATCTCGTGATCGCGGATCCACCGTACGGCGAGAAAAACGGCACGCGCCGCTCCACTTCGCTCGCGCAGAAACTTCTCGATGCCCCCGAATTGCCGTCCCTGTTGGCACCGGAGGGGATCTTGATCCTGGGGCACACCAAAAGAGATACCCTCGATCTCACCCCGAAATGGCGCGAGCGACGTCAGCTCAAGCACGGCGACACCATCATCCGCTTTCTCGAACCGGCGGTGGCGGAGACGGGTGCCGGAGCGGCTCCCGTTGTGGAGGCTGCGACGGCTGAAGCCGAGGTGCCCGAATCGGGCGAAGACGCAGACCCTTCCCACTGAGCCAGTCTCAGGGGAGGCCGCGCGGGGTCACGGAATGTGGGTGACCGTAATCCGGTTCAGGCTCGCCACGCCAAGTTCAATGAGTTCGGCGTTGGTGTAGAGATCCGTGGTGAAGGAGCGTTCGCCTTCGATTTTCGCCCGGCCGCGGGCGCGGTCGATGTCGGCAATGGCCAGGGCATCCAACGCCACGGGGTCGCGGCTGAACCGGAGTTCGTTCAACGCCTCGGAATAATGCAGGAGAGTGCGTTCCTCGCCGCGGAACTGGCAGATCAACGCATCGCCCACCGCGAGCGCCACCTTGGGCATCAGGTCATCGAGGGCGCAGATTTCCGGCACGGCTTCGGCCATCCGGTTGGAGTCGTTGAAAAAGCGAAGCGTGTTGTCCACCCCGGCCCAGGCGAGTCCGGTCAGGTGACCATGAACCCCGCTGACCGAATGGCTCAGTACCGGCGCGACGGTCACGATCTTGGTCACCTCCTGGCTGAGCAGGCGCGTGATGTGGGATTTGCGTCCCACTCCATCGAGTTCCTTTTTCCCGAACTCCAGATCGCCGGCCACGAGGCGTCCCAAAATGGGGGAATCATACGACTTGGTTCCGTCCCAGCCGGCTTCTTCGCTGGCCACGCATCGCACCTGGAGTTCGGCGGCGAGGCGGTACCATCCGCTCGACCGCAGATCGACCTGACGTTTGTCCCAAATCAGGATGCGTGCAGGGGAGTGACCGGATTCGATCAACGACCGGATCAGCGCCTCGACCACCGCGGGCCGGGTGCCGCTGACCGGGCCGGGGCCTGCCGTTACCTTGAATCCCACGACATCCTCGGGCTTCAACAGCGTGGCCCAGGCTTTGGCGATGCTGGTGGTGCCGGTCAGGCGGGTGAGACCGGTGGCAACCATCTGGCGGACGACCGGGGAGCTCGGAACGAACGACGATGTAGCACCGGCGTCCTGCACCGCCACCACCGAGGCGTTCGGGGCGTGCGCGGCGCTGTTGATCGCGCCGGGGGCGGAGGCTGGAGCGGGAGTCGGGGCAGCGGGGCTCCCCGGGGCGCCCAGGAGGACGAGCGTGGTGGCCAACCCGGCGGCGCCGAGTTTCAGCCAATCCCTACCGACACGTTGATGAAATCGTGAATGCATCCGAACCGCGCCAACATGGCGCAGGCGGGAGATGGACGCAAAGGTTGTCCGTGGCTTCAAATTCAATCTCGTTCCGGCGGAACGTTTCGGGAGGCGACTGTTTCAACCACAGATGGACACAGATTCACACAGATGCCGAGGGGGTGGACCATTGTCTCACCATTTCTCCGGTTTCGCGCATTTCGATCTGTGTTCATCCGTGTCCATCTGTGGTTGAAGTCTCCATCTCCACCCAGTTTTTGGTTCTGCGAATTCACGATCCGGGGTGGGCTTTCTTGACGCCCCGGCAGCGCCCGTTTACCACGCGGCCATGTTACGCGTTCGCCTGAGCCATCGATCGACCCCTGCACTTGCGGCGGTCCTGGTGATGGCTGCCGTTGGAACGGGCTGCCGCCCGCACGGTCAGGAGGCACTCCAGCGTGGCGATCAACTCCTCGAAGCCCACAAGCCGGCCGAGGCGATTCCGCTGCTCGAAGTGGCGGCGACCGATCTTCCCGGCGATGCCCGGGTCTGGAATTTTCTCGGACTCGCCTACCACGCCACCGGCCGCCGTGCCGATGCACTCAAGGCCTACCTCATGGCCCTCCGGCAGGACCGCAACCTGTTCGAAGCGCAGTTCAATCTTGGGACGCTGTATTTCGAGGAGGGAAATTGGATCGAGGCCGAGCGCTCGCTTCGGGTGTTCCTCGGCGTTGAGGCCAATCGAGCCCGGGCTGATGCGTGGAATTTGCTGAGTCAGTGCGAGGTGCAGCTGCGCAAGCCCGAGGACGCGGAACGCAGCCTGACCAACGCGTTGAAGCTGGAGCCGAATCGGGCGGATTTCTGGAGTCAGCTGGCGGTGATTCAATCCTCGCGCCGACGCCTGCCCGCGGCCCGTCAGTCCTTGCAGACCGCGCTTCGACTCGATCCCACCTACGCTCCCGCCCGGTTGAATCTCGCCGTGGTGAGCCAGCAGCTCGGGGACAAGGCCGGGGCGCTGGCCGCGTACCGGGCTTATTTGGAAAGTGCTCCCAAGGCGGCCAACGCGGAGGAAGTTCGCGCTGTGGTGCGTCAACTTGAGGGCGGAGTGCCACGTCCGGTGGTGGTCACCAATGCGCCGCTGGTGGCCGTGCCTCAGCCGGTTCGCATCACCAATGCCGCTCCCGCTCCGGCACCGGTGCGTCCTCAGCCGACCGTGCAGACTCCCGCGGTCTCGAACCCGCCGCCGCGCACGGTTGCCGCCGTGGTTCCTGCCCCTGCATCCGCTCCGGCTTCCGCTGCCCAATCCAGTCGCGTCGCCGCAGCGCAACCGCTGGTGACGAATCCCCCGGTTTCCCGCCCGCTCACCAATCCCGCCCCGGCCCCTTCGGTTACCACCGCGTCCAAGCCTCCGGCGGAGGTGAAGCCCGAAATCGTGCCGGTGGACGATAGCCCGAAACTTCAGGCAGCCCGCGACGGTGCAGCGGCGGTATCAAAAACGGTACCCGCGGCCGAGGCGGCTCCTCGCACGACGGCGCCCGCCCCTTCAGCGGCGGCTCCTGCGGGCACGCCGGTGCAGACGCCCCTCGTCGAGGCCCGTCCTGCCGAGTCGGCTCCAGTCTCCGCGCCGGTCGCTGCGGCCTCGAAGGAATCTGCTGGCAAGCCCGGGTTCTGGGGGAAGGTGAATCCGGTCCGCTGGGGCAATCCGGTGAAGTGGTTCAAGGACGATCCCAACGCATCGAAGCCCGCCAAAGCGCCCACTCCGTTGACCCCGGTGCCGGCCCAGGCGGCGGTATCAAAACCGGTCATCAAGACCAACGCTCCCGCCGTAGCAGTGAAGCCTGCAGCCGCTTCGAATGCCGCCCCGGCCGTGGTGAAATCCGTGGCGGTGCCTGCTCCGATTCCGGTGGTGCAGCGTTATACCTCGCGCAGTCCCCAGACGCTGGTGGCTGGCGATCGCGCCGCGGCCCAGGCCCAGTTCAACGAAGGCATTGCCGCGTATGACCGCAAGGATCTCGCAGGCGCGATGGCCGCGTATCAGCGCGCGACCGAATTGGATCCCACGCATTTTCCCTCCCAGCATAACCTCGGCTGGGCGGCGCTGGATTCGGGCGATTTGACCCGCGCCTTGTTGGCAGGAGAGATTGCGGTGCGGCTCGATCCGTCCTCAGCCAATGCGACGCGCCTGTTCGCCTCCGCGCTTCAGCGGGGAAATTTTCCGGCCGATGCCGCGGCGCAGCTGGAGCGTCTCATTGTGCTGGAGCCTGGAGATGCTGCGGCGCATTTCACATTGGCTGGTTTGTACGCGCGAAATCTCGGGCAGACCGCAAAAGCCCGGACGCAATATCTGAAGGTGCTCGAACTCAGCCCGAAGCATCCGCAGGAATCCGCCATTCGCGTGTGGCTCGCGAATCATCCGCAGATCTGAGACTCGGAGGAGATCGTAGATGGGAGATGGGAGATGGGAGATCGCAGATGGGAGATCGCAGATGGGAGATCGCAGATGGGGGCGGATGCTGGATGCTGGATTCAGTGAATTTCGTATGGAGTACCGCGTTTACGCGGCTCTGCTGTTGATCACGAACCTGGAAATGGGCGCGGGGAACAAGGTTGCGCGCCTACCCGAACCGTCTGAAGACGGGACTCCGAACGAGATGCAGACGAAGTGAATTAGGTATGGAGTACCGCGTTCACGCGGCTGCGCAATCTGCGTCCATCTGCGTCCATCTGCGTCCATCTGCGGTTTCAACTGCCGTTCCGGTTCGCGTCACTCCGTGATGGTTCATGGGGACACGCGGACGCGGAAGAAGTACGGCAGGTGCGGATCGAGGGCGGGCAGTGTGGTGGATTGACTCGTTCCAGTGGCAATCAACAGATCGGTCACCGATTGCCAGGTTCCAAGATTGGTTGAGACCTCCACCTGATACGCGTGGTTCGCCACGGTGTTCCAAGTGAGACGCACGGTGCCGTTCGGCAACGTCTCGGGATTCTGGAGACGGAAGACGCTCGCGGCATCGGTGGGATTGGTTCCCGCGAGGAATTCTTCGAGGTCCGACACTCCATCGCGATCGCTGTCCCCCCGGCCGGTGTAGAGCGGATTTACGGTGCCGAAGTACTGCTTCTCCCACAGGTCGCTGATGCCATTGCGGTTGATATCCGGGAAGGTGTACGTGCCGGTGAACACGAGATCGTTCACGTTGGTGCCGAGCTGATTGGTCTGCGGCGATGGGGCGATATAAAACGGCACCGCGGTCCACTCGATCGAGTAGGTCCCGGCGGGCAGGTTGGTGCGGAAGCTCATGCCCGATCCGGTCACCACACGATTGGTGGGGCCGTGAATCGTGAAGCTGGCCTGCGCGAGGTTGTTGGTCACCACGATCGAGGTGCTCGCGACGGTGTTGAGTTCGACGCTGAAGTCATCGAGCAACCAGCCGAGCCGGGCCGTGGCGTTGAAGCTGAACAGCTGATAGTTGAACCGGAAACGCACCACCTTCCCGACGAAGCGCGTGACGTCCAATTCCACTTCCTCCCATCCGTCGGAGAGTTCGTTTTGTACCACGTAGAGATCGTTCCACGTCGCGCCATTGTCGGACGAGAGCGCGACCTGTCCGGCTTCGACCAACACGTCGCCGAAGGGATTGTCATCGGTTCCGCCAGCCGAGGACGATGTGAAGTCGTAGTTCTGCCAGAAGCGCAGGGTGGCCTTGTTGCCGCCGACGAGGCTGATGGCGGGAGAGATGAGATCGGTCACGGCGTAATCCACGGAATCACCGTTCAAATTCGTGGCCCACACGTTGGTGCCGCTGTGGGCTTTCACGCTGAATCCGTTTTTCGGCGTCCCGAAATCCCATCCGCTCGCCGAGAGGGAATCGCCGCCGCCGTCATCCGAGGGATCCCCGGGCAGCACCGCGCCGCTTCCGCTGGTGTCGTTGTACACGGCCCAGCCGGAGTGGCCGGATTCCAGGGAGTCGCTCCACGGCGGTGTGATGGGTTTCAAAGTGCGAACGCTGAAGAGTTTTCCTCCGTTGTCGCTGGACTGGATGTTGCCGGCGTCGTCGCGGCTCACGACTTTGAAATAATAGGTGCGATCGGCCAGCAGGCCCGAGAGCTGCACCTCGTGTTCGGTGGTGGACTCGGCGACGTAGCCGCTGCGCGTGAGGAAGGAATCATCGCCCGGAGAAGTGCCGAAACGGACCAGCGAATCGGAGGGTTTGTCGGTGGTCCAGGTGATGACGGCCTCGTTGTAGGCGGGATCGGAGGCCACGTCGGAAATCACCGGGGCGACGGTGTCGATCGGCACCGCGACCCGGTTTTCAGTTTTCGCGCTGTCGATGTAAACAAGCGTAATCGTTTCACCGTTGGTCAGCACGAGGGTCGGGGATGCGGTGCCGCTGGTCTTCGAGGCCAGGATGGCGCGGGTACGGAACAGCCCGGGCTCCGCCGTGGCGAAGAAAGTGAGGGGAACGCCCGCGGGCTTCGAGGTGGAGCTCAGGATGGCGGTGAGCTGGGAATTGGTGGCCCTTCGGCTGTCGGTGATTTCGAGCACCGCGGACGAGGGCAGGGTGTACGCGGGTTGATCGAACGCGACCGAGGCTCCGGTGGAGAGGTTGGGCTTAAGGAATCGGATCGCATTGCCCAGCACGCTGGCGCGGTTGTTGGGGGCCGCTCCGTCGGTCGTGATCGCCTCCAGCGGCACGGAGAGAAACACCACGCGACCCGCGCTGTCCTGTCCGGTCTTGGGATAACGGATTCCCACCACGCGGCTGTTCTCCTGCAGAAAACTGGCGGCAGTGTTGGTGCCGACCGTCAGGTGATCCGGTCCGTCCGGCCACGAAATTCCGAGAAGGTCGATCGCGAATCCACTCGGGAACTGGGAGTAATCCAACGGCACCTGAATGCCGCCGCCCACCGGGTCGCCCGCCACGGCATTGAGCACATTTGCTCCCTGATCTTCCTGGAAGGCGGACACGTGGAGCGTCTGCGCGATGAAGTTGGTGGAATTGGAATCCTTCAATCGGGTGAGCAGATCAAAGGAGGACACAAACAACGCCCCACCGGAGGACACGTAGGTGGAAAGGGCATCGGTGAGTCCCGGGGCAGGGGAGGCGAGTTCCTCGGGACGCCAGAAGACCAGTCCGTAGGCTTTGAGATCCGCAGCCTTGGGCGAGGCCCCAACCACCGAGGTGTCCCACACGTCGTATTCCAGACCGAGGGCATCGAGCGTGGCGGTCCAGTTCTCGATGCCGGGATATGGGGTGTCGCTCAGGAATCCGTTTTCGCTGAACAAACTTTCCGGCGAGTAGAGGAGCAGTGCGGATGCGGGCTTGGGACCGATGAAGCGGAAGTAGCGACCGCCGTTGTCATTGGTGGAAGTGTTGCCCGCCACATCGCTTCCAACGACGGAGAAGAAATACGTGGTGCCGGGAACCAGGCTGGGCAGTTGGAGCGAGTGTTGGGTGCGGAACACGCCGTCGGACAACCGATTGGTCACCGCGTTGGTGCTGCCGTAATAGATGAGCGAGGTGGCGGGTTCGCCGGAGAGCCATTCGATGGTGGAATGGCCGAACTGCAGGAGGGCGTTGACCTCGGAAAGCACCGGCGGAATCGAATCAATCTTCGACGAGCCTTGGCGCGTCGCGGCCGGATGGGCATCGACGTACTCCACCCACAGCGAGTCGCCGTCGTTCGCGGTCAGTTTCCCTATGCTGTTCGCCGCCGTGCCCGGAGCGAGGGCCACCGTGCCGGCAAAGGATCCGGAAGTACCATTTTTGGTAAGCGTCAGCGCGATCCGGTTGGCTTGCGACGAGGTCCAGAGCTGGACGGTGACACTGGTGGCGGCGGTGAGATCGGAGTCCACCAGCCGGACCGTCGCGGTGGCGGGAGAGCGGTAGGCGTCGCGATCCCAGGAGATCACGCCTTCGCCGGGCTTGGGCAACTGGCCCGAAACCACGAGGGTGAAATCCTGCTTCGGTGCCGAGTTGGTCCGCCCGTGAACATCGGTCACCACCCGATGCGCCCGCACCCGCACCACGTACTCTCCCGCGGACGGGGAGGAGAGGTGGACGGCTTCGACGTTGTTGATGCGATCGCCCTCGGGCGTTTCGGGAGCGGATTCTCCGTCGCCAAACGCATTGCCCCGGTAGAGGCGTCCGTCGGGCGCGACCACTTCAAGATCGAGATCGTTCACCAACGCCGGAATCGAGGCGGGCAGGGCCGGCACATCGGTGTAAACCAACGTGATCTTCAACGGCTCATCCGGCCCCACCACCACGCGCTGCTCGAAGGTGTCGGTGGTGGCCAGCTCGGAGGCTTGATCGACCATTTGATAGGTGCGGGAGCTGTCGATCAGGTTGACCAGATTGATGCGGCCCCAGCCTTCGTCGTTGTTCGGGGCGGGCGCGGTGTCGCCGACCACGATGGTTCCAGGGTCGGCTCCCTCGTCGCCGCCAAACAGTCCGCCGTTGTCGGGAATGGTCGCGGTGCCCATGTCGTCGGCCGAGTTGATCAGCATCGCCTTCACCAGCGCGGGCGATGGCGTGGCCCCGCCGTGGGTGGCGCGGTACCACTGCACCGCCACCGCCGCGGCCCCGCTGGCGTGCGGACCGGCCTGCGAGGTGCCGCCCTGGTAAATGTAGAATTCACTGATCGGTCCCCAGGCGTTGTCGTCGTTGGCGTACACCGACCGCATGGAGGAGATCCACGTGCCGGGGGCGGTGATATCAGGTTTGATACGCCCGTCCTCGCACGGTCCGCGGCTGGAGAAATCGGCCATGACTTCCTGTCCGTCGCCGTAGATGGGGAATTCGAAGCGGTTGTTGTCGGTCGCGCCGGTGGCGATGACGTTCTTGGCGACCGCCGGGCTGTCGATCGTTTGCGCGCCGGGGCCGGCGTTGCCCGCGCTGAATTCGAGCACGTAGGCCTGCTCGCCGGGGATGTCGGGATCGGCATCGCGAACGAATCCATCGAACTCCGCCGCGCTGAGGTCGTACTGGCCTGCGACGTCGTCACCCCAGGAGTTCGACCCAATGTAGGCACCGCTGCGAACGGCATCCTGCATGAGCTTGGCGTAGGTGGGCGGGGCTCGGAATCCGCCGGATCCGTCAAAGATGCGCTCGATCACCAAGTGCGCCCCGGGTGCAACGCCGAGTCCCCAGAAGGCTCCCGTGTCATCCTTTTCGCCGGTGCTGGCGTTGCCCGCCACGATTCCCGCCACGTGGGTGCCGTGGCTGTGTTCGTCGCTCGCGTCCGCAAGGCCGTCGTAGGCAAACAGGGCATCGACGCGTCCCGCCACGTCCGGGTGCATGTCGGCCGGATCGCCCGAGTCGAGCCCGGAATCGGCAACCGCCACGGTCACTCCGCGGCCGTCGTACCCAAGTTGATGCACGTGGGCAAAGTCGCCGTCTCGCCCGGTTTCGCCTCCGACGATCTTGGTGCTGACCTCGTCCACGAGTTTCATCACCGGGGCGCGTTCGATCCATACCACGGCATCGGACTGCGCGAGCCGGTTGAGCCGGCGGAGGTCCGCCGTTCCGGACACGTAGGTGCCCATGCGGGTGGTGTGGTGCTGAACCGATCCGGTGAGGGTTCGCAGCACCTGCGCCATTTCGGGGCCGGTGGCTCCGGGGGGAACGAGGAGCTTGAGGGGAACCGAGGCGAGCAGGTTGGTGGCGAAGATGGACCTGAGCCGGGGCTGGATGCGCATCTCCGGGGTGTAGACGCCCACCCAGCGGACTCCGGGCAGGGCGCGAACGGCCGCCAGATTCACCTGCTGGAAGCGCGCCACCCAGGCGTTGTCAGGAACGTAGTACAGCAGGGAAACCCCTCGGGCCGCGAGGGCTTCGCGCAGGCCCGGGCGCGAGGAATCGTCCATTTGAACCAAAAAAAGGCCGTTTCCCGCGGGAATTGCCGCGCTGGCGGGGGCGGGGCCGCCGATCCGGGGAGGCGGGGTGGATACCGTTCCAGATCGGAGTCGGATGAAACGGGCATCCTGCGCCTGTCCGATGGCTGAACACAGCAAGGCGGTCAGCACGCAGCATAAGAGGCGGATCACGGTGAAATGCTAGCCAGTTGCATGCCGGAAACAAGAATGCGACCGGCACCAAAACCGTGTTCCCGGGCCGCGTTTCGTGCTTTGATTTTCCGCATGAAGTGTTTCGTCACGGGAGCGTCCGGCTTCATTGGAGCCAACCTGGTGCATGAACTGGTGGCCCGCGGCCACACGGTTCGAGCCCTCCTGCGTCCCGGGGCGAACCTCAAGGGCCTCGCCGGTGCCCCGTTTGAACGGGTCGAGGGCGACATCACCGAAAAGTCCGACGACCTCGCACGCCGGATGGAGGGTTGCGATTGGTGCTTCCATGTCGCGGCGAGCTACTCGCTGTGGATGCCGGACTACGAACCGATGTTCCGGGTCAATGTCCTCGGCACCCAGAAGGTGATTCGCGCCGGATACAAGGCCGGCTGCTCGCGCATCGTGTACACCAGCACGGTGGGTTGCATCGGACTCCCCAAGGAGGGAACCGGCGACCGCCTGGTGCCGACCGATGAACGGACCCCGGTGTCGGAAGCGCAGATGACCAATCCGTACAAGCTCTCCAAGTGGCAGGCCGAGATGGCGGCCCGGGAACTCGCGCGCCAGGGGGCACCGGTGGTGATCGTGAATCCGAGCGCGCCAATCGGGCCGCGCGACGTGAAGCCCACGCCGACCGGCCAAGTGGTGGTGGATTTCCTGAATCGCGCCATGCCCGCCTTTCTGAACACGGGGCTGAATTTCGTTCACGTCCGCGACGTGGCCGTGGGTCACATCCTCGCCGCGGAAAAGGGTCGGCTCGGCGAGCGCTACATCCTCGGAAACGCCGAGGGCAACTGGACGCTCCAGGAAGTGCTGATGCGCATGGCATCGCTCACCGACATTCCGGCTCCGCGTTGGCAGGTGCCCCATTCCGTGGCCCTCGGAGCGGCGCATGTGAGTGAGATGATTTCGAAATTCACCGGCAAGCCGCCCCGCGCCCCGGTCGCCGGTGTGAAGATGGCGAAGTACAAAATGTGGTTCATCCCGGCCAAGGCGATCAGCGAATTGGGGCTCCCCCAGACGCCGCCGGAGCGGGCCCTTGCTGATGCGATCCAGTGGTTCCGCGAGCACGGCTACGTTCGTCCCCGCTAAGCCCGTCCCAAGCCGCCTCCTTGACCTTTCCCACGCGTCCGCTTACTTCCCGAACCGCCACACATGCCTACCTACGAGTACAGTTGCGAAAAATGCGGTCACGAATTTGAGTGCGTTCAGTCGATGAAGGACGCCGCGCTGACCACCTGCACCAAAGAAATCTGCCCGGCCAAGCGCTGGGGCAAGGGCAAGGTTCGCCGCGCGATCGGCGGAGGTGCGGGTCTCATCTTCAAGGGCAGCGGCTTCTACATCACCGACTACCGGAACGATTCCTACAAGTCCGCCGCCCGCAGCGATTCCGAATCGTCCAAGCCCAAGACCGAATCCAAGTCGGAATCGAAGCCCGCCACCCCGGCTCCCGCGCCGGCGCCAGCTCCCGCAGCCGCTCCGGCTGCCTCGTCGAAGCCGGCTGCGAAAAAGAAGAAATAGATAGCGATCGAACCCCCGCCTGCGGTTCGGACCGCGGGTGGCTCCTGCATCCGATGCGACCTCCCTCCAACGCTCCACAGGCGCATCGTGGGATCCCGTCCTGGATCGCCTTCTTCCTGCTGCTCACCGGCCTGCCCGCGGTCCTCGTCGGCCAGTCGCCCGGGATTCGCGTGGGTTCGCGTGTCGATTTTGGTACGGGCGCCGGTCCGGTCACTGTCAGCCGGTCGGGTCAGTTCATCGTGCACGGACAGCCCGGTGCCAGTTCCGCCGCGCGGGTGGGATCGCCGAGTCAGTTCAAGCCGGTGGGGGATCGGGCGAATGTGGTTCTGCGGGCCGATCTCCTGGCCGTGATCAGTGAGCGCGTGCGCCTCGCCGTGAACACGCAGCTCGGCATCGCGGATTCCCCGGGCGCCAAGGTGCATCTTTACCTCCGTCGACGCCGCCAGGTGGAGGGGCAGATCGATATTGTTCCTGCCGCGTTTTCCGGCGGATTCGTCTTCAAGGTGGAGCTGCCCGAGGAGATCGAATGGTACCGATTGGTCCGGGCGCTGGTGGAAGTGTCCCTCCTCGACCTCGCCAATCGGGGCAATCCGCGGTCCGACTGCGTGCTGCTGCCGCTCTGGTTTTCCGAGGGGATGAACAGCGTGCTGATTCATGAGTACGGACGCGACCTGGTCCCCGAAGCCGAGACCCTACTGAATCGGTCTGCGCGCCGGAAGGATCCCATCGCCGCCATTCGCGCCGAGCTCGGGGGCAACGAACCGGAAGGCTTTGGCGATCTGACCCAGGCGGGATTGGGCCAGTTCACCGATCCCGTGCGGTTTGATTTGTACCGCGCGAATGTGGCGCTGCTTGTTGCCGCGTGGGTGCAGGACGACGAGGGACGCCGCCACGCGCAGCAGTTCCTCCGCATTCTTCCGAGCCATTTGAACTGGCAGACCGCGTTCCTCCGATCGAGTGGCGGACGCTTCGACACCTTCCTCGACGTGGAAAAATGGTGGGCGGTGGCGCTGGTCTCCATGCTCAGCCGTGATCCCTCGCAGCAATGGCCGCGCGATCGCGTGATCACCGAGCTCCGGTGGATCATGTCGGAAACCGCCGAGCTCCGCGAAACGACCAACAGCCCCGCCGCGCGTCGGACGGTCACGCTCTCCGAAATCGTGCGCTCCTGGGAATACCCGGCGCAGCGGGAAGTACTCACCCGCAAGGCCACGCAGCTTCAACGGCTCGCGGTTCATGCACCGCCGGATCTCGTTCCCCTCCTGGCTGAGTGTTTTCAAACGCTCGATGGCTATTTGACCAGCAGGTCCGGGGCGGGCGTCGATCCGATTGCCCGGACCGACATCGAATCCCGAGGGCGCGTTCTCGCCAAGACCACCTCGCGGAAACTCGACCGGCTGGAGCGTCAAATCGCCGCCCGACCGTAGAGTCGCTTCCCTCATTTTCCGGCCAATGGTCGCTTGCCCTCGGGCGACCTTCGGACAACATGGAGGCATGCTTCGTTCGTTCGCGCTGGTTCTGGTGTCCGGCCTGATTGCCCTCCCGGGGCGTCTCGCGGCGGATTCCACCAACCGCTTTGGATTCTCAGGCCCGGAGGTTTTCCCCCTCGATTACGGAATCGGGTTTTTGCACGTCGCCGACCTCGATGGCGACGGCCTGAACGACATCCTCGTGGTCAACAACGGGCGCTCCAAGATCAACGTCCTCTACAACCGCTCGGGCAAGACCAACGCGCCGGTGACCGCGTCCAAGGTGGGACGCCGCGACATCAACGAACTCCCGCCCGATGCCCGGTTCCGCGTGGAATCCCTGTCCTCGGAAAAGCGGATCACCTCCATCGTGGTGGCCGATCTCAACGGCGACGGCCGACCCGACCTCGCCTACTACGGCGACCCGAAGGAACTCGTGGTGCAGTTCAATCTCGGCACCAACGGATGGGCCCCGCCCAAGCGCTGGTCGCTCGATGACGGCCTTTCCGATTTCAACGCCCTCACCAGCGGCGACGTCAACGGCGACGGCCGGCCCGACCTGCTCCTGCTCGCCGAGAAGCATCTCTACATGCTCATGTCGCGTCCCGACGGTACGCTCGCCGATCCGGAACGCTTCCCATACTCCGGCGTGGTCAAGGCCGTGCAGGTGCTCGATCTCGATGGCGACAAGCGCGACGACCTGCTGCTGGTGAATTGGGACAACGCCACCCCGTTTCGCTTCCGTCTGCAAACCGCCCCCGGCCAGTTCGGACCCGAGATTCATCTGCCGCTCGCGCCGGTTCGCAGCTACTGGGCCGAGGATCTCGACGGCGATCACAAGACCGAGATCGTCACCATCGCCGCCAAGTCCGGACGCGCTGCGATTTCAAATTTGATCCGCCAGGCCGCCGAGGATTTTGGCGGCGGATTGAAGGACGGACAGTTCGCGGTGATGCCGTTGCTCAAGAGTGACCGCTCGCGTCGCGGACTCACCTGGGCCGACATCAACGGCGACGGACGCGTGGACCTCGTGGTCGCGGATCCCGACGGCGGGCAGCTCGCCGTGTATTACCAGGAAGCCGACGGCGGATTCGCCCGGCCCTCCATGTTCCCGACGTTTACAGGAGTCACCGATATCGCGGTCCGCGATTGGAACGGCGACGGAACCGCCGAAGTCTTCCTGCTCAGCTCCGATGAAAAGCAGGTCGGCGTCGCATCGCTCGACAAGAACGGACGCCTCCCATTCCCCAAGGCCATTTCACTCAACGGACGCCCGCTCTCCTTCACCGTCGGTTCGATCAAGCCCGGTGCCGCCCCCTCTCTCGCCGTGGTGGTGGAACGCGAAGACAAAAAGACCGGCAAGGACGGCAAGGAAGAATCCGTGACCGTGCGGGAGATCGTGCTGCGGACTGCGGATGGAAAATCCACCGTTCAAAAACTGTCCGACACCTTCAAGGGCAACCCCAGCGCGATGATCATTCACGACGCCAACCAGGACGGTCTGCCCGACCTCGTGCTTCTGACGCCGTACGAGAAGATCAAAATCCTCGTCCAGCAAAAGGAACCCAAGGACGGCGCGCTCTTCGTGGAAGCCGACGTCACGCCTCCGGGTGGAACCGCCGACGCGCCGTGGATGTCGGTGGCCGACGTTGACGGCGACGGCAAGGCCGAGCTGCTGCTGGCCCAGAAGAATTTCCTCCGTGCCGTGGTGCTCACCAGCGACGGCGCGGACAAACCCACCTGGAGCTTCAGCGTGCGGGACCAGATCAATGGCGCCTCGAGCACCTCACGCATCGTGGGAGCCGCCGCTTTGACCCCGGCCGGGCAGAAGACACCGGTGCTCTTCCTCCTCGATGCCGACCGCAAGGCCTTGACCGTCTGCACCCGCGATTCCAGCGGCGTGTGGAAAGCGGGCAAGAGCTCCACGCTTCCGGTGACCGATTTTCAAAGCCTGACGCCGGTGGCACTCAACGGCACCACGCCGAACGCCATTGCTTTCAGTGGTGCGAATTCCGTGGCCTGGAAGCGACTCGAAGGTGAAGTGTGGGACCTCTCCGAGCTCGACGGCTATGAAACGCCGATCAAGGACGGATTCCTCCACGACGTCACCACCGGCGATCTCAACCGCGACGGCCGACGCGACCTGGTGTTCCTGGAAACGGCCCGTTCTTATATCGATCTGGTTTCCTTCGAAGCTCCCCACAAGCTGGTGCCTGCGAATCGCTGGCCGGTGTTTGAGGAGCGGACCTTCCGGAACCGCCGCAACGAATCCGCCGAGCCCCGCGAAGCCGCGGTCGCCGACGTTACCGGCGACGGCAAGAACGACCTCATCCTGATCGTCCACGACCGGGTGCTGGTGTATCCGCAGGAGTAATCCTTCCCACGGGTGGCTTTTCCCTGTTTCTGCGAGCAGCGATTTGGGGCGGATGCCCAATGCCCCCTTCGTTGGTCCTGTTGGCCGAGCTGTCTGCGTTCCCCCCTTCAGCCCCGCCGTCACTTACCTTTTTCGCTTTCGAGTTTCGACGGCCTTGGCTCCCAACAAGTGGAGCCTCAGTCCATGCTCGGTGAATTTGGAAAAGTCGCGATCGAACGTTAAGAGTTCCAAGCCCGCGGCGATCGCGAACGCAGCCAAGTAGGCATCCATCCAAACCTTGGGCGAGGCAGTTGCTACGGCGCCGCACCGCTTCCATTCCGCTTCGAGCGTCACCGGTTCTGCCAACCAAATGACCTGCGGCAGGGCCAGCAATTCCTGGGTCTTTGCCCAGGCCTGCGCGTTGGTCACGATAGGGGCCCCATACAATTGCTGAATGGTTGGCGTCGTCAGGAGGCGCAAAAAACTGTTCTGCGTGGCACGGCAGAATGCGACGGGTCGGTTTGAATCCGCGCCTTCAAACACCTCCCTCGCCGTGCGGTGTTGGGGGTGACTTTCAAAGGCCAGGCTGATCCAAATCCCGGTATCAACCAGGCGGGCGGAGGCGCTCAAGATCTTCGCGGTTCAGGGATTCCTGTTCGGCGGCCACGAGGGCATCCAACGACATCCGCCGGGCTGGTGCCTTGGGTGAAGATGGAAACAAAGGGAGGACAATTTTCCCTCGACGGGCCGCAACCCCGGAATGGGTGGGAGTCGGTTGCCCCAAGCCTCGCCGCAGCAGGTCTGAAACGACGTCCTTCAGCTTCTGACCTTCGTTCACGGCCCGAAGTTTTACCTCCCGAACTAGGTCATTTGGTAAATCCAGCGTCGTTTTCACACACCCAGTTTGCTGGTTTTCCAGCTTTCTGTCAAAACCCCCCTCCAAGTCGTAAGATCCGCATCCCCTTCGGGATTCTCAGACAGGCAAGACGAGTTAGACCTCCCGCTTGAAGCTTTCTTTCCGAAAGAGGAAGAAAGAATTGCGCACCGGGCACCGGGGGCCGAATCGAACCTTTATGCGGGTGGTTCGCGGTGGAGGGCGGGGTTCCACCCACGCCCCATCTTGGTCTGCGGATCGCGTGTGAAGTCCCGGTGCGGCAAGGTGCCTGCCGGTTCATGAGGTGCTTCACCGTAACGATGGTGTTTGTTCCGATTTCGGTTGGGCACGATGCGTTGCGGAGTGGGGGATCCCTTTTGCGTGAGGCGCGCGACTGATTTGGGCGCGGGTGGAACCGCGCCCTCCACATCTGCGGGCGAATGGAAGGAGACTTCACCGGGCGTCGGATCGAGTTTGCGGTTCAATCTGAAAACGGGGTTCGACCCGGACGCGACAGCGCCTCACCGAATTTTCGCCGAGTTCGTTTGAAAATAGCCCAGGACTTCAGGCCTGGGCTCTGAGGAGGTAGGTGTCTTTGAGTCCCGGGAGGGACGGCAGAGGGATCGTTCTGCCGTCCCTGCGGGACTCGATCCGGGTTTGGGAGAGAATCCCCGGCCTCAAGGCCGGGGCTATTTTCGGGCACTTTCTGGTTTGATTTCACCCCTCCTCTGAATGTCCCGTCCAACAGAAGAGCCGCGTAAACGCGATACGCCATACCGGTGAGCAAACCGCCGCCTTTTCCAGCGCATGCACCATTTTTGGAGTAAGCGGGCCGGTTTTCCACTTTCCGGCGGTGGCGTGGCTCGTCAACGTCGCGGGAGGATGAACCGACAATTCAGACTTCTCGCCTCGCTGTTCCTGCTGCTGGTCCTCGCCTTTGAGCCGGCACTGACCCCGGCCTCGGCCGCAGCGGGCGCCGCCGCACCCGCCAAGGCGAACTCCAGCGCCCCCACTCCCGGTATCCAGGCTGCGGAGAAACTCTCGGAGATCACCGGCATCGCCATCTCCCCCCTTCTCGGTGTCGGTGCCGTCGGGGCCTACCGCTACATGCACGCGCCGGAGAAGGAGAAGGCGAACCTTTCCTGGTACGCGCAGCCGTGGTTCTGGATTCCCGCGCTGCTGCTCGTCGGAATCTGCATGGCCAAGGACACCCTGGGCACCGTGCTCCCGACCTCGCTGAAAAAGCCGCTCGATGTCCTCGAGCTGTTCGAGAACAAGGCCAGCGGTCTGGTGGCGACCGGCGCCGTGGTGCCGATGGCGATGGAGGTGTTCAAGACGGTGCATCCCGATGGCGCTTCCCTGATGCCCGAGGGTTCGTCGGCGATGTTCGCGGCGTTGGATTTCTCCTGGCTCGGCAACATCCTCATGGTTCCCCTCGCGCTGCTGGTGTACGCGTCGGTGTGGGTCGTGTCGCACACCATCCACGTGCTGATTCTCGTCAGTCCGTTCTCCACCGTGGATGCCGCGCTGAAGTCCTTCCGCGCTGCCATGCTGGCGACCGTGGTGGGTTCCCACTGGCTGAGTCCCAATCTGGGGGCGCTCTGGGCCGGATTGATTGCAATCGTTTGCATTGTTTTGGCCGGATGGGCCTTCCGCCTTGCGGTGTTCGGACACGTGTTCGCCTGGGATTTGCTGACCTTCCGTCATCGCCGTTTCACTCCGGATGCCCGCGAAAACTGGGCCTTCACGGGATCGGGTCTGGGCAGTCTCGCGGTGCGCACCTACGGCCGCCTGAGCCGCAAGGAGGGATCGGGCCTGGTGTTCAAGTATCGCCCGTTCCTCGTGTTGAACGAGCGCTCGGTGACGGTGCCGGCTGGCACGCATGAAATCGGACGCGGGCTGATCCATCCGGAGTTGCTCCGCGTGGATGGCGAGTCGTCCACCTGCGTGATCAATTTCCCCCCGCGCTACAAGGGTGGGGAAACGGTGCTTGCCGAGGCCTGTGGCGCTTCCGGCGTTCGCGATGTCGGATTGCGGGCAGCGGTCAGCTGGATCAAGAGTGCGCTCGGGTTCGGACCGGCGACGGCGTGAGCTCCGCGATGCGGGATTGGTGGAGGAGATGGGAGTTGGAAGCTGGCAGATGGGGAGCGGAGATTGGGTGATCCCGGATGCTGGATGCGGTTAAAATCGGCATCCAGATTCCGTCACACACGCCTCCCCGAACGGTCTGAAGACGGGACTCCAAACGAATGAGGATCCCGTCGCGCCAGCGACGGCCTTGCAGCATCGGCAGAGTCGATTCTCCGTTCCTCTGCGCCTCTGCGCCTCTGCGCCTCCGCGGTTTAAACCATGGTCTGGCCGCTGCCGTCGTAGCCTTCGCCGTCGAGGTCCACCAGGATGTCGCGGGGTTCCGCGCCCTTGCTCGGGCCCACCACTCCGCGGTCTTCGAGTTCGTCCATCAACCGTGAGGCGCGGCCGTATCCGAGTTTCAGTCGGCGTTGCAGAAGCGAGACGCTGGCCTTCTTTTCGGTGCGGATGATTTCCATGCACTTCTGCAGCAGTTCCTCGTCCTCGCTGCTGGTGGCATCGTCGGGATCGAGCGACATCGATCCAACCGAGCTGGGCGCCTTCTGCAATGCCTGGTGGATTTCCACCTCGTAGCTCGGCTTTCCCTGCGCGGCGATGAAGTCAACGACCTGCTGGATTTCCTGGTCGGTGATCAACGCGCCCTGCGCACGCGTGAGACGCGCACTGCCCGGGGGCAGGTAGAGCATGTCGCCCTTGCCGAGCAGTTTGTCGGCACCCATTTGATCCAAAATGGTGCGGGAATCGACCTTCGCGGCGACCTGGAATGCAATACGCGCCGGGATGTTGGCCTTGATGACGCCGGTGATGACGTCGACCGACGGACGCTGCGTGGCGACGATGCAATGGATGCCCGCGGCGCGCGCCATCTGGGTGATGCGGGCGATGGCCATTTCCACGTCGGCAGGCGCGACCAGCATGAGGTCGGCGAGCTCGTCGATGATGACCACGATGTAGGACAGCTTGTCCGGGATGACGATGTCCTCGTCGCGCGGAACGACAATCTGTTCGTCCACTTCCACGGCAAAGCCCTCGGTGCCGGGCTCGAGTTTTTCCTTCCGGGCCATGAGCGGAAGCTCGGGCTCCTTCGGGGGCAGGGGCTTGTCCTTCGGGCGTTCGTTGAATGCCTTGATGTTGCGGACACCGACCTTGGCGAAGATCTGATACCGCTTCTCCATTTCATTCACCACCCAGCGCAGGGCGAGGATCACCTTCTTGGGATCCGTGACCACGGGCACCACGAGGTGGGGAAGGGCGTTGTACTGCTGGAGCTCGACCACCTTGGGGTCGATCATCACGAAGCGGAGCTGGTCGGGACCAAATTTGAACAACAGCGACGCGATGATGGTGTTGATGCAGACCGATTTTCCGGAGCCCGTGCTGCCTGCGATGAGCACGTGGGGCATTTCCGCGAGGTCGGCGATGATCGGCTGTCCGTACACGTCCTTGCCCAGCGCGAGCGGGATGCGGCCCTTGTGGTTCTTCCACTCCGGCGATTCCAACAGGTCGCGCATGATGACCTTGGTCTTCACCGCATTGGGCACCTCGACGCCGACCGAGGACTTTCCGGGCACCGGGGCGAGGATGTTGATGCGTTCCGCCTTCAACGCCGCGGCGATGTTGTTGGTCAGGCCGGCGATCTTTTCCAGCTTCACGCCGGGAGCCGGATGCAATTCGTAGCGCGTGATGGTGGGGCCGCGGGTGATGTCGCCGGGCGAAACCTCGATGCCGAACTGCGCGAGGGTCTGAACCATCAGCCGCGAATTCGCCATCAACTCCTCCTTGGTCTCGGTGGGCTTCACCGTGAGGTCAGGCAGGTGAAGAAGGTCGAGCGACGGAAGCTGGTAGTTTCCGATCATCGGCGTGGAGGCCACGGTGATCGGCTTGGGTTTGCGGACCTGCATGCGTCCGCGGGCCGCCGGATTGGGATTCGCACCGGGAACGGGTGCGAGCGGGGCGGCGGAGGAATTGGGCGGTTCGCCGAAGGGATCCGAATCGGAAGCCGCGCCATCCTCCGCTTCATCCACCGGAGCAGAAGCATCGGCGGCCAGGGCCTGTGCCGTTTCAAGGGAAGGAGCAGTCTTCTCGGGCTTTTCCTTCGATCGCAGGGCGGAGGCGCGACCGAGGATGGCGTTGGTCGGGGTGGCTTCCGCGATCTCGCTCGCCTTGATGGTTTCGCCTTCGGCCACGACGGCCTTGGAAGGTTCCGATCGGGAACCGGAAAGGCTGTTGTCCTGGAAACGGGGTTCCGGCACGGGCTGCAGATCCGCCCCGAGGCTTGGGCCGGGATCTTTCTCTTCGTCGTCGGATTCCTCCTCCGCATCGCGCGCGTCCTTGGCCGCCTGCTTTTGTTCCGCAGCGGCGGCGCGCGCGGCTTCGCGTGCGGTGACGGCGGGAGGGTTTGAACTCGATTTCGCGGGTTCGTCGGCCCGGGCGCGTTTGGCCGCGGCAACTGCCTCTTTTTTGGACAAGGCCGGGGCGGCGCGCGTGGCGAAGTCAGGTTCGGTGGCCAGGCCGGTTCCGGGGACTCGCGATGGAATGAGCTTCCGGAGCCAGGAGAGGATGTGGAAATCGGTCAGGAACACGAGGCTCACCGCGTAGATCACGAGGTAGAACATCGTGGCTCCGGTGCGGTTGAGGCAGTAGGTGGTCCAGTGATTGAGCACTTCGCCCAGCACGCCGCCCGGGCTGGAGGTGTTGCCGGTGGTGCCGAGGTGCACGCCTTCGCCCTTGAGCAGATCGAACACGCCGAGGCAGGCGAGGAAAAGGCCCACGGCGGCGGTCGGGGCGCGCCATCCGCGTCGCAGATATCCGAGCGCGGGGACAAAGCGCGAGAGGGCGAATCCGAATCCGAGCGCGATCAACACGAAGGATCCCGCGCCGAGCAGGAAGGTGAGCCCGCCCGCGCCCCAGGCTCCGATGCGCCCGAGCCAGTTGTGGGGCGGGTCGTTGGGCGGCTGGGAAAACTGGGCGAGATCGTTCCGGTCGTACGAAATCAGGGCGAGCAGGAGAACCGTCGAAAGACCGAGGGTCACCAACCCGGTGAGATCGCCGGTTCGGCGCGGCAATTCAGCCGTGGATGCTTTGGTGTCGCGTGGCACGCCGTCGATTACCGACCGCACCCCGCTTGGATGCAAGCCGTTTGCGGCATTGAACCCGGGGGTTGCGAATCGAAGGGGGCGGATTGAATTGAAGTTTCCATTTGCTCCGCCGTCGCATCACGGTGTCCGATCTCCAGACCGCTCGATGAGTTTTTGTAATCACTGCCTCCCGCTCTTGATGGGTTTTGCGCTGCTTTCCGGCTGCGAACGCCCGAATTCCGCCGCACCGGCCAAACCGGCGACGCCCGCGCGTGTGGTTATCACCGTGGCGCCGGTCGAGAAGGCCCTGCTGGATCGCACGCTCCCGGTGGTGGGAACGCTCTTCGCCAAGGACGAGGCCAACGTGGCCGCGCAGGTGCAGGGCGTGGTGCAGAAGACCGCAGTGGAGTTCGGCGACCGTGTGGTGGAGGGACAGGAAATTGCCCAAATCGACACCGAAACCTACGCCGCCCTGGCCCGACAAGCCGAGGCGGAGCAGGCGGTGAACCGGGCCGCGTCCGTCAACGCCGAGCGCGAACTGGTCCGTCAGCTCGAACTCGAGCGCAGCGGGGTCGCATCGCCCTCTGCGATTGATGCCGCGCGCGCCGCCGCCGATTCCGCCCGGGGCGCCCTGGCTTCCTCCGAGGCCGCCCAGCAGGTGGCCGCGTTGAATCTCGCTCATTCTCACGTCCGGGCTCCCTTCGATGGAGCGGTGGCCGACCGCATTGCCTCCCGCGGCGATTTCATGACCCCGGGCAAGCCCATGTTCCGAATCGTGAACGACGCCGTGCTGAAATACATCGTGCAGGCCCCCGAGGCCTACGCGGGGCAGGTCGTTCGCGATCAGGAGGTGGTGTTCACCGTGGATGCCTTCCCGGGACAGCCCTTCACCGGTCGTGTGTTTCTGATTTCCCCTCAAATCAACACTGGCACCCGTGCCTTCGCCTTCGGTGCGCTGGTGCCCAATGCCGATCGGAAACTGAAGGCCAACACGTTTGCCCGGGGTGAACTGATTTTGGAACGCAACGTGCCCCAGACCGTCATTCCGGTCGAAGCCCCCATCGCGTTGTCCGGAGTTTCCCGCGTGTTCGTAATCGAGAACGACATCGCCAAACCGGTGACCGTAAAACTCGGGCGAATTTATGGAACCCGCCAGGTGGTGCTCGAAGGGTTGAAGCCCGGACAGAAGGTGGCCACCAGCGGTCAATCGCGGCTCGCCGAAGGTCGACAGGTTGAGATTCGCGCGTCTTCCGCTTCCCGGGCCCAACCAGAATCCCGCCCGAAATGAGCGCTCCGGTTTCAGGTTCGGGTCGCGCAAACCCGTCGAACCCCGCTTCCCCAGGTCCCGCTCCGGGACTCGGCCTCGCCGATCTTTGCATTCGTCGCCCGGTGTTCGCGACGATGCTGAATCTGCTGCTGCTCATCGTTGGCATCGCTGCCTTCCGCGATCTCGGCGTGGATCAGGTTCCCAACGTCGAGCTCCCCATCATCACCGTCACCACCACCTTCCGCGGCGCGTCGCCCGAGGAAGTGGAGACCTCGGTCACGCGCCCCATCGAGGAAATCATCAACACGGTGGAAGGACTCGATGAGTTGAGCTCGTCCAGCCGCGAAGGCGTGTCGCAGGTCACCGCCGGATTTCTGCTCGACCGGAATCGCGACCTCGCCGCGCAGGACGTTCGCGACAAGGTGAATTCCATCCTCGCGCGCCTGCCCGTCGGAATCGATCCGCCCATCATCGACAAGTTCGAGGTCGATGCGACCCCGGTGCTCGCCGTCGCGGTCAGCGCGCCGCGCGACCTGAAGGAAATCACCTACATCACCGACAAGCAGCTGAAGCAAAATCTGGAAACGGTTCCCGAAGTCGGCGCCATCAGCCTCATTGGCGGACGCACCCGGGCGGTGCAGATCGCCGTGGATACGGATCGCCTGCGTGAGTTCAATCTCACCATCGAGGAAGTGCGTGCGGCGCTGGCTGCGCAGAACGTGGAAGTCCCCGGTGGCCGCATGGACCAAGGCGCCCGCGAACTCGTGGTGCGAACCCTCGGCCGCATGGAGAAGGTGCGGGACTTCAACCGCCTCATCGTCGCAAATTCCGGCGGACAACCAATCTACCTCGAACAAATCGCCTCCATCTCCGACGGCGTCGAGGAGCCCCGCACCGTGTCGCAGTACGACGGCGCCAACACCGTCACGCTGGTGATCCGCAAGCAGAGTGGATCCAATTCGGTGAAGCTCATCGCCGCGCTCAAGCAGCGCCTGGAGCAATTGCGTCCCACGCTGCCGCAGGACTTCCACTACGACATCGTTCGCGACCAATCGCGGTTCATCCTTCGCAATCTCGACGAGGTCTCCTTTCACCTCGTCCTCGGCATGGTGCTCGTGGCGATCACTGTGTTCCTCTTCCTGCACGACTGGCGCGGCACCGTGATCGCGAGCATTGCGATTCCGGTCAGCGTGGTGGCCACGTTCGCGCTGATGAAGTGGATGGGCTTCACGCTCAACAATTCCACCATGCTCGGTCTCACCTTCGCGGTGGGCGTGGTCATCGATGACGCCATCGTGGTGTTGGAAAACATCCATCGCGTGATGGAAGAACGGGCCTGTTCCGCATTTGAGGCGGCGCTTGAGGGCACGCGGGAAATCGCCCTCGCCGTGGTGGCCACAACGCTGTCGCTGGTGGTCATCTTCGTTCCGCTGGCCTTCATGAAGGGCCGCACCGGTCTCTTCTTCTCCAGCTACGGATGGACGGTGGCCTTCGCCATCCTGGTCTCGCTGTTCGTCAGCTTCACCCTCACGCCGATGCTGGCGTCGCGCTTTCTCAAGCACACGGCCGATCCTGTCGCACGCGAGCGCAAGGCCCACGGCGGACCCCTCATGCGCTGGTTGGCCCGGAAATACGGCGACATTCTCGCCTGGAGCCTTGGTCACCGCGCCCTCGTGATGCTGGTCTGCGCCGCCTGCGTGGCCTCGCTGTACTGGCTCATTCCGGCAAGCCGGTTCGCCTTCTTCCCGCTCGATGACTCCAGCGAGTTCGAGATTTCCATCCAGACCCCCGAGGGCACCACGCTGAAGCGGACGCTGGAGATTTGTACCGAAATTGAAAACGAGCTGAAGGCCTTCCGGATCGGCGGGGTGGCGGCGGTGTCCGACACCATGATCACGATCGGCCCCACCAGCGGCCGCATCGGCAAGGGTGAGGGCGACGTGACCCTCGGCACCATCTACTGTCGTCTTCCCGATCTGGGCAGCCGGACCAGTCAGCTGATGGGCAAGAGCCGCACGTGGTCGCAGGATGAAGTGATGCGCGATGCCCGACGCGTGCTGGCCCGCTATCCCGATGTCCGCTCGGCCGTGCAGCGCATCGGCGCGCTCGGCGGCGGCGGACGCAACGGGGATCTGTCCTTCAATCTCGTCGGACCCGATCTGGCGCGGCTCACCGAATACTCCGAGCAGATCGTCAACCGGCTGCGGACCAATCCGGGTCTGGCCGACGTGGACACCACGCTCGCGAATCGCAAGCCCGAGGTGCAGGTCCACATCGACCGCGAGAAGGCGAGCCAGTTTGGATTGCGCGTGGACGACATCGCCTCGGCGTTGCGCACGCTGGTGGGCGGTCAGATCGTGGGCACGTTCAAGGAGGCCGATGATCAATACGACGTATGGATTCGCGCCGAACATCCCGACCGGGCCACGAGCGAAGCCGTGGGGCAGATCATGCTTCGAGCCGCGCCGGTGAACGGGGCAGCTGCGGGCGAACTGGTTCAGCTTTCAAACTTTGTCCGATTGGACGAGGCGCGTGGACCGAATCAGATCGATCGCTTCCAGCGTCAGCGTCGCGTGACCATTCAGTCCAACCTTGCGCCCAACTACGCGCTGGGTGAAGGCATGCGATTCGTGGAAGAGCAGGTGCGCGAGATGAACCTGCCGCCGGAGTACTCGGTGGTGTTCGTGGGACGCGCCAAGCAGCTCCAGGAAACGCTGCAGAACTTCCTCTACGCCTTCCTCGCTGCGGTGCTGTTCATGTACATGATTTTGGCGGCGCAGTTTGAGCACTTCGTTCATCCCATCGCCATCATGCTGGCGGTGCCGCTCGCGCTTCCGTTTGCGCTCGGTTGGATGCTTCTGCTTGGTGAACAGCTGAATTTCTTCGCCATCTTCGGACTGTTCATGCTGGTCGGCATTGTGAAGAAAAACGGCATCCTTCAGGTGGACTACACCAACACGCTGCGCGCCGCGGGCGTGCCACGCGAGGAGGCCATCCTGAAGGCAAATCAGGTGCGTCTGCGTCCGATTCTCATGACCACCATGCTGCTGGTGGTTTCGATGATTCCCATCGCCCTCGGTCAGGGTCCGGGCGCTGGTGGTCGCGCCTCCATGGCCAAGGTCATCATCGGTGGCCAGATGCTCTGCCTGCTTCTCACCCTGCTGGTCACCCCGGTCAGCTACGCGATCTTTGATGACTGGGGGAAGGGGATCTTTTGGAGGAAGGCCAAGGCGTAGGGGCGCCAGTTAAAAGGTTGAAGGGTTGAAGAGTTGAAGGGGAATCCGTCGACTCACGCGAAGTTTCCCTCATCCGTTTGGAGTTCCGTCTTCAGACGGTTCGGGAAGGTGCGTGTGAAGGCCTCGATGGGATTGGATTTCAAACCTCCGCTGAGTTCGAAGTCCAACATCAGAGCCGCGTAAACGCGGTACTCCAAACGTGTGGGTGGAACCCTACTTCCCCCTTCAACCCTTCAACGTTTCAACCCTTCAACCTCTCCCCACGTCACTCCCCGAACGCCGCGCGCAACGTTTCACGGCTCTTGGTGGCGATGACTTCGGGGCCTTCATCGAAGTTGAACACTTCGACCGACACGTGGCCGTCGTAGCCCACTTCGCGCAGCACTTCGGCGATCGGCTTGAAATCCACCTCGCCGAATCCAGGGCCCTTCAGGTTCTTGTCGTTGGCGTGGAAATACGCGAAATCGCCCTTGGACGCCCTCACGATGTTGGGCAACGGCGTGGATTCCGAAAGCATCGCCTTCACATCGAGCATGATCTTGAACGCAGGCGATTCCATGCGGCGCGCGAGGGCGATGGTGTCGGCCGCCGTGTTGAGGAAGTTCGTCTCCGTCGGCGAGAGCGGTTCCATGCAAATCGTCACGCCGCGGTCTTCGGCCACGCGGGTGGGAAGTCGGAAGGTTTCCAGGGTGCGGTCGGCCGCGAGTTCAAATGGATCGCCCGGCTGAATGTTGCGCCGTTGCGGTGAACCAAAAATGAGGTGGGTGCCTCCGAGGTCGGCGCAGAAGTCCACGGCGGCGGCGAGGTAATCGCGCGCCTTTCCGCGCTGGGCGGCATCGGGATGATTCACGTGCATGCCCTCGGTGTAGGCGAGCACCCAGTGGATTCCGGAAATCGCGATGCCGGCATCTCCGGCCATGCGGCGGATCTCGCGTCGACGCTCCGCATTCACCGCGGTCACCAGAGGCGCGAGCGTGAACGGCGCTATTTCCATCGCCTCATAGCCCGCCTCGCGCGCATACGCGAAGGCCTTGGGCAGGGGCCATTCCTTGAAGATCTCGCTGCAAATGGTGAAACGCATGGGCCGTGAAAATTAAAAATTAGGATTTAAAAATTAAAAACTAGGAATGAGAGAGCCGTGGAACTCGATCAGAGGGCTTTGAGCGAATCGAGCAGGGGTTTGCGAAGGGAGCGACGGGTAGCGCCCCAGGTCCAGGCGAGGCCATTGACCGCGACGATGCCGAGCGTGAGGGCCAGGGATCCCCACGGGAATTCCGAACCCGGGGTCAGCAGCGCCGGCAACACGGTGATCAGTGCGGCCACCGCTCCGATGCCCAATCCGAAGGTCAGCAGTGCGCCGTGCTCGACGAGCACGAATCGACGCAGCACCGACGCCTCGAATCCCATCGCCTGCAGCACCGCGAGTTCGCCGCGTCGCTCAAACACATTGCGCGACACCACCACGCCGAGTCCGACGCTGCCAAGCAGGAGACCGAGGCCGCCGAGGATTTGGAAGGTGTTCAGGTACGTGTTTTGGACTGCGTTGAAGCGGTCGAGTCGCGCGGCCATCGTGGTGACTTCGAGTCCGTTGTCCTGCATCGACCGGCTGAGCTGCGCCGCGAGCGCTCCCGCCGTCGCAGGCGGGGCATCGATCATCAGGGCCCGGAATCCGGCCTCGTTGGCGAAGTGGCGGGTGAAGTCGGCCTCGGAAATGATCAGGCTGCCCTGGAGCACCGAGTTGGCCACCGCCCCCACCAGGCGCACCCGGAATGGGCGACCGCGTTCATCGGTGTAATCGATGGTTTCCCCCAGCGATTTCTGCAGCGCCCATTGAAGCGAGTTGGCATCGCCGATGGCGGGGATAACCGGGATGTTATCAGAATTGGTCCGGTACGCCGGCCCCAGCGCCAGCCAGCCGTTGGTCACCGTGATTCCCGGTGCGAGCCCGGTGAAGGTGAAGGCGCCGCGCTGCGCTAGGAGCTCCGGATTGACCCCGAGCAGTCGCGGACGCTGCGCCTTGTTCAGGTTCAGGCAGCTCGCCTCGTCGCCATCGCGTACGCGCAGCGGGACGAACGACACGTCCTTCAACGCCTGCGAATCGAGACCGTAGAATTCCTGTCCCTTCCGCGCATTGAGGTCCTGGACGATGGGCAGGGAGCTCTCCGCCCAGAGTGCGAATCCACCAGTGCCCGAGCTGCGCTGCGTGGCGTCGCGTCGTGCATCGAGGCGGTTGGTGGCCACGGCGACGATGAGGAAGGCCGCGCTGCCCAGCAGAGAAAGGGTTCCGAGGGAACGCCGGCTTCGGCGAGTCATGCCACGCAGCGACAGCGCGCGAAGCGTGATTGCCTGAGGGGAGGCCGATGGGCTGGCGGGTCGCGCGAGCCATTCCCGGGCGCCGAGAAGGAGCGCGATCAACAGGAGCGAACCCGCGCTGAAGAAGGTCTCCGGGTTGGAATCGTGCATGGCGATCGAAGCTCCGGCCATGCCGATGCTTCCGAGGCCGAAGACCCATGCGATTCGACGCGGCCAGGCCGAGCGTTTGGAGGGATCGGTCCAGACGGGTTCGGCGGAGCCTTCGTTGAGCAGCTCGCGGGCGGGCCGCTGCGTCTGGCGTCGGAGCGCGAGCGCGAGCGTCAACGCCGCCACCGCGATGCTGCTGAGGACTCCGGTCGCGAGGGTGGATCCGGTGATGTGAAACTCCAGTCCGGCACCTGCCACCGCATCGCGCCACAGCGTTCCGAGCCCCCAGAGCACGCCGCGGGCGTATCCGATGCCGCCCAGGGTTCCGATGAGCGTACCAAGAATGGAAATCATCAACCCCTCGCGGAACAGCACCCGGCGCACCTGCTTGGGCTGCCAGCCGATGGCGAGCAGGGTGCCGATTTCGACGGCCCGTTGATCGAGGGAAAAGCTGAAGAGCATCGCGGTGAGCAGCAGGGCCGACACGATGAGGAAGAAGCTGAAGCCGATCATCAACCCGCCGAACTCCTTGCCGGTGCCGGTCTCTGCTGCGGCGAGGGCGGGAGTGCGGATGTCGCGGAATTGGAGTCCGACCTCGGCGGGATCGAGATTTGAACGCACGTGCCGGCTCACGTCCGCCGCGAGATCTCCCGCTGCTGCCGAAGGGGTGGGCAAGGGCCAACGGATGGCGGTCAGATTTCCGAATCGATTTCCCCACATGGCCTGTCCCGCGGCGAGGGTGATGAACGCCTTCGGAGTGCCGCGCCATTGCTTCCAGTAGGCTTCGTCCTTGTCGCGAATGGGGTGGATGAGATCGAAGCCCGCGTCCCAATCGCGCGTGCTCTCGGCCTTGGCGAGGCCGGGGAATTCCGGCATCAGCGTTCGATCCGCATGCAGTCCGCGCAGGGGCACGATGGAACGCACGCGGAAGGTGTTGGTGCGCTCGACGAGTTGTGTACCGGCATCGACCCGGTAGTAGGCCACAGCCAACGAATCGCCAGGCTTGAGCTTGAGGTCCGAAGCCAGCCATTCGTTCACCACGATTTCGTCATCGCGCAGATCCGACGGTGTGTACGGCGCACCCGCTGCGGTGACCATTGAGTACGGCACGATTGCATCGCCGACGCTGAGCGAATTGACCAGGTAGGTCAGGATCGGCGTGGGTGTTGGAAGTTTGCTGACGCCGTCGTTGGTCAACGCGGCGCGAACGGCGGGCGCCTCCAAAAAGATACGTCGGGTGATGAGTTCGACCGATTTGGGAACCGCCTCACCGCCGCTCAGCCGCGGGGCGATGTTGACGTTGCGCACCGAAAGTTCGGCGTCCTCGAGCGACCAGTCCTTCTGCAGGCTGCGGCCAGCATCGGGGAGATCGTTTGCGGCGGAACCCAATTTCCAACGCTCTTCGCCGCGATTCTCGAATGTTCGATCAGAGATCCAACTGAGGATCCGTATCATGAAGCTGTCGCCGGTTCCGCCCGAATTGATCGAGGAAACGTGGAGCCTCATTTGTGTTTCTGAGAACCAGTCGTGCCAGTTCCGCTTCGTCGCTGGACCGCGTGCAACGACTTGGCTGTTGGCCAAGCGTGCGCCTTCCCAAAGCAGCAGGTTCGCCCGCTTGGGAATTCCCGCCGCGACCGCGAGTTGATCGAGGTCGATGAACGCGTTCATCGGTGGGGACTGCCCCGCTTCGAGGCTGAAATTGCCCGCGGCATCGGTAAGCACTGCACCGACGGTGACCCGAAGCGCGACGGATTGGTCATCGCGCGGCGTGATGACCGCATCGCGCGACAGGGCGCTGGGCTTGTGAATCCGCAGCACGAGGGCGTCGCCGACCTTGGCGTTCAGCTGATGCGCGAGGGCCTGACTGATGTGGATGGATCCGTTGGTGGGGTTGAACCGATCCGCCGTGATCAAGGTAAGCGGCGAACGGGATGCGATGGTGTCCCCCAGTTCCACCGATCGCGCCGTGACCGTTTGATTGTCGTACGGCTTCTGCCACAGCTTGCCGAAGTCGCGTCGAATGCCGAGCACGTGAACCCGGTTGGCCCGCGCGGTGCCGTCCTGTCGCGTGATGGTGCCCGGAAGGTCCAACACCGCAGCGGTGGTGTACTCGCGGAACAGCAACTCGGAACGGAAGAATCGATCGCCGCCCTGAATCGCGGCGGCGATGGCTCCGATGCGCTGCCAGGCTTTGATCTTGAGGCTTTGCTGAACGGAATCCCCGACCGCGAGGGCTCCGATCAACACGGTCGCTGCGAGCGCCGCGCCGGCGAGCACACCGAGATGGCTTCGGAAATGAAACCGAAACGATCGTCGGGCGAGGAGGCGGAGATTCATGGCGTGGCGAGAGTCGGGGCCGTTCGGAAACCTGAGGGCGAAATCACGAACGTGAATCCGTGGAAATCAGCGGGAAGAGCTGGCCGTCGCGCAATTCCACCGCACGTCCCATCCGGCCTGCGAGCTCGGCGCTGTGGGTGACCACGATGAGCGCAAGTCCGTCGGTCTGGTTCAGTTCGGTCAAAAGGCGGGTGATCTCTCCGGCGCTTCCGCGGTCCAGCGCCCCGGTGGGTTCATCGGCCAGCAGCAGCGCGGGATTGTTGATCAACGCGCGGACCACCGCGGTTCGCTGGCGTTCACCCCCGCTGAGCCGGCCGGGGGTGTGGTCGATGCGATGTCCGAGTCCGACGCGGTCCAGCAACTCACGCGCCCGGGTCACTGATTCCGGCGGAGCGCTGCGTTGGGCGGCCAGGGTGGGTACGAGGACGTTTTCCAGCACGGTGCATTGCGGCAGCAGGTGGTGATTCTGGAAAATGAACCCAATGCGGCGGTTCCGCAGTGTGGCGAGTTCCTTGGGGGACAGCCCGGTCAGGTCGCGTCCTTCGAACCACACGCTGCCCGAATCCGGCGCATCGAGCGTTCCCAGCAGGTTCAGCAGGGTGCTCTTGCCGGATCCGCTCGGGCCGACGATGGCCACCGATTCCCCCGGGGCCACGGTCAACGCGGCCCCCCGCAGCACGGGGACCGGGGTGGGGCCGGGATAACTCTTCGAAACGGAGCGGAGTTCGAGTAGCGGGGCGGCGGACATGACCCGGCCACTCTACCCGGTTGTGACGGCTTGTCAGGTGGCAGTTCAGGGGCGGGAGTAAGTTTTCCCCGAATCCTTTTGACGCTACCAGATGTTGTGGGCTAGTGGATCTGCAGGCGCAGCCGGTTGTGTGTTGTGCCCAAAAACTATGCGGTGTCCGAAGTGCGGCGGTCAGGACGACAAAGTCATCGATTCACGTGCCTCCAAAGAGGGTTCGGTCATTCGACGTCGTCGTGAGTGTTTGGCCTGTGCGCACCGGTTCACCACCTACGAGGAGATCGAACACGAGGAACTCTTCGTGGTGAAGCGCGACGGTCGTCGCGAGCTGTTCTCCAAGGAAAAGCTGGTCGCGAGCCTCAAGCGTGCGTGCCAAAAGCGTCCCGTCTCCGAGCAGGCCCTGGCCGATGCGGCGGAGCGGATCGTGGACGAAATCACCGACAAGTTTGACCGCGAAGTGCCGACCAAGGAAGTCGGCGAGCGCGTCATGCGCGAACTGCGCGGACTCGACGCCGTGGCGTACGTTCGTTTCGCCAGCATCTATCGCGAATTTCAGGAAGTGGGCGAGTTTGTGGAAGAAATTCACCGGCTCGCCACGTTGCCGCCACCGGACAAGCGCCAAATGGCGTTGTTGCCCGATGGCTCTGAGGAACCCCCAACCCCGGAAAAAGCATGATCCAACTGCGTGAGGACTGCCTGATGATTCAACAACCCGATGGAGGGAGCATTCCCTTCTCGGCGGAAGATCTGACGCTTGAGTTCGTCGGCGGAGCGGTCGGCCAAGTCGATCAAGAGCTGCTCAACAACGCGGCCATGGGGGTGCTGCACTATTTTCAGGAGGAGTTGGAACGCACCTCCATCACGGTTGCCGAGTTTGCCGAGGCGCTGGCCAAGGTGCTGAACGGACTCGGCGTGGTGGCCGAAGTCACCGAGGTTCGCATTGCGGACCCGGTCCGGGTTTCCGACCTGCGCGTCCTCGCTGCGGGCTCGGGAAAAATGGGCGAACTCGAATTCTTCGCCCGCCTGCGACAGACATTGAAGGATCAACTCGCCGACCGTCCGCGGGCCGTCGAATTCCGCGGATTGCGCGGATGCGTGAAACAGTTGGTCGGACGCAAGCACTGGTGCCCTGCCTGCGATCGCATGCAGGCGTGGATCATCGAGTCGCTCCAGGCCTGGTTCGGCCAGGAACCCGGCGCGGAGAAAACCGCGATGGTCATCCGCTGACCGTCGGGGTTTGAGCGTACCAAGTTTGATTCAGCTGCGATTGCAGGCTGTCCAAACCGCGAGTTCGAAGGTATCCCAGCGGTCATGACGCTCTTCGAGAAACTCATTGCCCGGCAGATTCCGTCGGAGGTTGTGTACGAGGACGACCAGGTGTTTGCCTTCCGCGACATCCATCCCCAGGCCCCCACGCATATTCTGGTGGTGCCGAAGCGTCCGATTCCCCGCATTGGCGAAGCGAAGCCCGAAGATGCACCGCTTTTGGGGCACCTGCTGGTCAAGGCCGCCGAAGTGGCGAAGAGCGTGGGTCTGTCGGAATCCGGATTCCGTCTGGTGATCAACAACGGCCGCGATGGTGGCGAATCCGTGCCGCACCTGCACTGTCACATCTTGGGCGGTCGCCCGCTGAGTTGGCCGCCGGGGTGACCGCTGGGATTCGGTGGCGGTTGAAGGGTTAAAAAGTTGAAGGGTTGAAGGGGGGCGGCGTTCTGCTCACACGTATGGAGTACCGCGTTTACGCGGCTCTGCTGTTGGACGTGGAACGTGAAAGAGGGATTAATTTTCAGCCCGCTAAAACCTCAATCGCGCCTCCCCAAACCGTCTGAAAACGGGACTCCGAACGAATGAGAAAACCCCCGAGGTTGCGTCGGATCCCCCTTCAACGCTTCAACATTTCAACCCTTCAACTTCGGGCCGCCCGGCCCCACCACCCGAAGCGCACGCGGGCGAATCCCAATCGAAACCGGAAGGTCCCCCGCCACGTCGCCTTCCACGTGCCACGGGGTTCCGTCGGAGGCTCGAAGGCGGAGCTCGGAAGTCTGCAGGCAAAGCGCGGCGCTGCAGTCGGCGAGTCGATCGCGCTGCAACGCCAACAGCACACGCAAAATGGTGATCGGGTTCACCCGCGGAATGACCGTCACGTCGAGCAACCCGTCATCGAGTCGGGCCTTGGGAAATGCCGGGAAGCGTCCGCCGTAGAATCGTCCATTTCCGACGCCGATCAGCGGAGCCACCCGCTTGGTGCCGTTGATTTCAAATTCAACCCGGGGCTGCTGCTGGCCCAGCGTTTCGACGCAGGCCCAGAGGTACGCGAACTGCCCGGCCTTTTTCTTCAACTCCCAACGGACGCGTCCGATGGCCACGGAGTCCATGCCCGCGCCCGCCATTTGGGCAAAATACCGACGCGATGAAATTCCGGTGTTGATCGGATCGACGAACGGCAGATCCACAGTTCGCTCCGCTCCGTCCAGGATCACCTGCCATGCCGCTTCCAGTTGGGACGGGATGCCAAGTTCCTTGGCAAAGACGTTGACCGTTCCCAGCGGCAGGATGGCGAGGGCGGTGGATTGCAGGCCGTCTTTGGCCGATGCCAACCCGTTGAGCACCTCGTTGACGGTGCCGTCGCCCCCTGCGGCCACCAAGATGGAGCATCCGGCCTCGACGGCGGAGGTTGCGATGGCTGCGGCCGTGGACGGGCCGGTGGTGGGATGCAGCGCGACCTGGCTCCCCTGACTCAATCTTCCCAGCGTTTCCTGAAACGCGCGCGCTTTGTCCCCTCGGGCCGTCGGGTTGAAAATGACGCGAATCACGAGGAAACAGGGCCCAAAACGTGCCCACCCGGAATGGCGGCGTGCCGCCGGATCCGAGGATGATTACTGGCGGGGAACGATGATGTAGTACTCGGGTGAACGGTCGCTGGCGTGAACCGGACCGGTGTTGCCGAGGTAGTCGTACTCGAATTTGAAACGGTACGGGATGTAGGTCTTCTCGGCGGGGAGGGGGACCTGGGCTTCCCAACGGTTCGCGGTGTTGGGGATCTTGGTCATCGGGAAAATCTGGGTGTCGACGACCACGAACGCCTTCACCTCGGCGTTGCTGGCCACGCGACGGGGGGTGTCCCACTGGACCTCGAATGGATACACGCTCTCGCTCACCCGGGGCACGCGGCGCGAGGTGAGGTTCATGTACTTCGGGGTGCAACCCGCGGCGACGACGGCAAGCAGCGCGACAAGGACGAACTGTTTCACGGGTGGAAGAATGCCTCGGAACCGGGCGGGAGGGAAGTCCAAGCTGTGATCTTCCCGGGGAATCCCGGGGGAAACTGGAACTTTTGCCCCCGGCCGGTTATCCATGTTTCAACGGTCATGCCCCAGTTTTCCTACAAAGCCCGACGACGCTCGGGCGAGCTCGTCGAGGATGTCATCGACGGTGCCGACCGCCCCGCAGCGGTCGCCCAACTGCAAAAGCTGGGGCTGATGCCGGTGCGGGTGGAGCCCATGAAGGGTTCCTCCGCTCCTGCCGCCGCCAAATCCCGCGGTAGCTCGGGTTCGGCGAATTCCTCGTCCTCGGGAACCGGCTCCGATTCGACTCCCGATTCCGGAAAATCCTCCTTCTCCCGACTCCTGCGTCGTCGTCGTCCCAAGCCCAAGCTCCAGGAGCTCGCCACCTTCACCCAGCAGTTGGCGAATCTTCTCAAGGCCGGCATGCCCCTGACGATGGCCTTGCAGAGCATGACCTCCATTACTTCCCGGGGCATTCCCTCCGAGGTGGCGCGTCAGCTCCGGCAGGATGTGACGGAAGGCCGCTCCCTCTCCGATTCGATGGCCAAGCAGGGCGAGGTGTTCCCGCCCATCGTGGTCAACATGGTCCGCGCCGGTGAACAAAGCGGCGCGCTGGAGGAAGTGCTCCGGCGGCAATCCACCCACTTCGAACGCTTCGCGGAAGTGCAGGCGAAGTTCAAATCGGCCATGATTTATCCGCTCGTGGTCTGTGCCGTGGGTGTGGCGCTGGTGGTCTTTTTCATGGCGGTCATGCTCCCGAAGTTCATGACCCTGTTCGAAAGCATTCCTGGACTCGAACTGCCGGCAACCACCCTGTTGCTCATTCAATCGAGCCGATTCCTCACCAAGTGGTGGTGGTTGTTTCCGATTCTTGGAGCGCTGTTCGTGATGCTTTTCCGTCGCTACCGGGCCTCGCGCGAGGGGCGTCGCAGCCTGGATCGACTGGTGCTCCGGCTTCCCATTTTTGGTCATGTGGTCCGACTCAATCTCTTCGGCCAGTTCGCCCGCACCCTCGGCACGCTGCTGCGCAACGGCGTACCCGTGCTCCAGGCCCTGAAGATCACCGAGCAGATCGTTCCCAACGTGATCATCGCCGAAGCGGTCGCCAAAACCCGCGAAGGAGTGACCGACGGAAAGACGCTGGCCCAGCCGCTCGCCCGCAGCGGGCTGTTTCCCCAGCTGATGATCGACCTCCTCAAAATCGGCGAGGAAACCGGTGACATTCCCGGTGCGTTGGAAAATGTCGCGGAAACCTACGAGCGCGACCTGAATCTCGCGCTTCGGGCGATGACCAACCTGATCGAGCCCATGATGATCGTGGGCATCGCCATCATCGTCGGATTCCTCCTCATGAGCGTGATGTCCGCGATGTTCGCCATCACCCAGAGCATCCAGCGATGATTCCCGGGGCCGCCACCCTTCGACGCTCTTCGACCGGCTTCACGCTCATCGAGCTGATGGTGGCGATCTCCATTGCCGCGTTGATGATGATGGTCGCGATCCCGGCCTTTCGTGCGACCCGCAAGCCGCCCCTGATTCGCGCGGCCAATGATTTCATCGAAGCCTGCCGCCAGGCGCGCGCCCGCGCGGTGCTCACCGGGTTTCCCATGGATGTGCTGGTCTCTGCCAACGACCGCACCACGGAACTTTCCGTCGTCCCCGTTCCCGGCGGTCCGGGCCCCTCGAATGCGGCCAACGGCCCCGCCCCGGCAGCGGCTCCCTCGGCGCCGTTGTTTCACGCCGAATTCCCAGAAGACGTCGCGTTTCGCACCTTCATCGTGAACCAGCGCAACGCCGTGTCGGGCTTTACGGAAGCCGCCGCCGTTCGCTTTTTCCCCAACGGCACCAGCGATCAGTTGGATGCCGAACTCCAGTGGCAGCGACGCGAGATCCTTCGATTCCGCTCCGATCTGGTGACCGGCATCGTGGAAATGGAGGCCGTCCAGTGAAGGTTTCCGCCTCTCAAGCTTTCCGGTGCCGTGAGCGTCACGCGTTCACGCTGATTGAAGTCGTCGTGGCCGGCGCCATTCTCGCGATTTCCCTCATGGGCATTCTGCTCATGTGTTCCACCGGGATTCGCACCGCACGCGCCCTCGATCGCGTTCATGTCGATGCCAGCAGCCTGGCTGCCGAGTTGTCCCTCACCAACCGCCTGGAGGAAGGCTCCGAGGCGGGCGACTTCGGCGACATTCACCCCGGCTATGCGTGGCGACGCGAGATCCTCCAGGTGCAGACCAACGGGCTCTTCCGCGTGGATTTCTGGGTCTGGTCCTCGATGGACAAAACCGCCACCGAATCCCGCATGAGCATCCTGCTCTACCGGCCTGATTCCGTTCAACGCTCGCTCCGATGAACGCGCGATCCTCCCAGATTTCCCGCCCAAAGGATCGAGTTTCGGTTCGCCTCATTCGCGCGTTTACGCTGATTGAAGTGATGGTGGCCATGACGGTGTTCAGCCTGGTCATGGTGTCGTTGTACTCCACCTGGCGCATCATCAGTCAGAGCACGGGGGCTGCATTGAAACTCACTGCACGGGCCCAGCGAACCCGCATCGCCACGCAATCCATTGAATCGGCACTCATGGGCGCGCAGCTCTTCCAGGGCAACGCACCGCTCTATTCGTTCCTCGTGGATACCTCGGGGAAGTATTCCGCGATCAGCTTCGCGACCATCGTGTCGGATGGTTTCCCGGGGAGCGGATTCTTCCAGGGTGAACGGCTTCGTCGCGTGACGTTCACGGTTGAAAACGAAGGAGAACTGGTGCTCCGGCAGAACTCGCTTCTCGCCCCCAGCGAAGGGGATTTCGAAACGCATCCGGTGGTGCTGGCCCGCGAAGTCAGCGCGTTTCAGCTCGAATTCTGGGACCTTCAACGCGGCGAGTACGTGCCGGAGTGGCTGTTCACGAACCGCCTGCCCCAGGTGGTCCGCGTGACCCTCGGGATCGGTCAGGAAGGGCGCTATGCCAAGCAACCGCTTCAACGCGTCACGCGGGTGATTCGCATACCGTCGAGCGCGGTGGCCTCGGCCCTCCAGGGGCAGCCCCTTCCGGGATCCCCACCCCCAGCCCAGCCGCTCCGATGAGACTGCGCGATTCCATTCATCGTTCAGGGAATCCGGCCCGCCGCAGGGGTGTGGCGATGGTCATTGTTTTGCTCATGGTCATGGCCATGGCGGTCATCGTGGGAGCCTTCAGTTTCTCGATGAAAGTGGAGAGCCGGCTGGCATTCCAGACCGATGCCTCCGGCGAACTCAACTGGCTCGGCTTGTCTGCGCTGGAGCACGCCAAGTGGTTCATGGCGCAGGAACAACGGATGCCGGGCGCGCAGGGATACACCGGACTCAATCAACGCTGGGCGGGCGGTCCCGGACCGAAGGACCTGGTTGAGGATCCGCTGGAGGGCGTCTCCTTGACCGACGTAACCATTGGAGAGGGGAAGGTCTCGATTCGGATCATCGATCAGGAACGAAAGCTCAACATCAACCAGGTGGATGTCCGCCAACTCGAGACCGCGCTGAATCGCACAGGTTCCGCTGGCGAAAGCGCCGAAGCCCTCGCTGCCGCACTCACGGATTGGCGAGATTCCGACGAATTTGTCACCCCGGGCGGCGGAGCGGAAAGCGCCTACTACCTCGGACAAGACCCGCCCTATCGTGCCAAGAATGGCCCCATCGACGAGATTCATGAGCTGCTGAAGGTGAAGGGGATCACTCCGGTTCAATTCTTTGGGGGAACCGTCTCTGGAGGCCGCCGGACCGCCTCCCTGCGAACCCAAGCCAGCACCGATGTCGTGGGCCTCGTGGACCTCTTCTGCGCCATCTCCAACGGCCGGGTGAACGTGAACACCGCCCCGGAAGCCGTTCTGGAAGTCGCCCTCCATGGGGATTCGACGCTGGCTCATCACATCCTGCAAACCCGGGCAGGTCCGGACGGGATCGATGGGACGGAAGACGACGAACCTGCAAAGAATGACGCCGACATCGGACGTCTGCTGGGTCCCGTCCCGGCGGGGCAGGTCGGTGCCCAGGGCCGTTTCACGGCGCTCAGCACCACCTTCGAGGTGCAAATCGAGGCCGTTCTGGGCCGCAGTCATGCCCGTTATACCGCGCTGATTCAGCGTCGGGGTATTCGGGACTACACAACCCTCGTTTTTCGTCCGGAATAGGAGACGGTTTCCCGAAATCAATCGGGTGAAATGGGGTTTGGTTCCACTCCCGAAAGATTTCTGATGGAGGGAGATCGCTCGAAAAAGGCCTAAAACCGGGGTGATGGAAACGTTGGTGATGATTCCGGGTAACTTTTTCTTAAAAAGGTATTGTCAAAGCGCTCCCGGCGGGTAAATTGATCTCGTTCTTAATGAACGCTGTTGCTGAGCGTTACTTGTGAAAGGGTGACGCAAGGCAAATCGTCGTCTCTAGTATCGGTAAATTGAGAAATCAATGAGCTGAGAATGAGGTGGTGGTTGATCATTGAAATTTTGGTTGTGCGATGAGTGAAGAGCCCTGCTTCAACTGAGTAAAATTGGTTGAAAGCAAAACCAAACGAG